>NZ_JABUMR010000006.1:690871-960455 GCF_013336725.1 Myxococcus sp. CA040A
CCTGCGCCACCAGCGCCAGCGACAGGCCCTGGTAATACACTCGCAAGTCACCCGTTCCCTCCTCACCCGCTCCCAAATCCAGCACCAGCGCCGTGTTGAGCAGGCTCAGCAGCGTCGCCGCCTGCCCGTCCGGCGCTCCCAGCGCCGCGCTCGCGTTGAGCACCGTCCCCGTGGTGCCAGACGCCACCGCGTCCGCATACGGGTCCCACGCCAACTCCTGGCTCGTTTGCGTCAACTCCCCATCACCTCCGGGACGCTCCGTTTCATCGAGAGATTCCACTCCGCAAGAACCCAGCAACAACGCCAACGTCGCACTCAGTCCCCACGACAACAGCGCACTTGTACGCATACTCATGGGATACATCCCCCGAGGCATAGGGCGAGACCCGGAATGAGCCACGCTGCCTCACGGAATGAATCGCATGACCGCTCGCACTCCACAGCTCACACACATGACACACTGGCTGGCAACGTCCTCCGGCCAGCAGCAGACATGTGCGAAGGGACAATGGACAGCTACCCAGTCCCGTGTGTTTCATGATGCATGCGCCAGCGGTGCGGGCATGGCTCAAGCCTCCGAGCAGCGCCAGCAAGTCCGCAAGCACCACTTCTCGCCAGCGCCCGCCCCGGAGCAGGTGCGCGGCGGCCCTCCCCACGCCCGCGTGAGCGGTCAGGGGGTGCCTCGCGGCGGACAGCGCCAGGCTCGCTCCATACGAGTCTTTCGGAGCCACGCCCATGCGGGATTCAACCCCCAGCAGCTCGATAGCCCTACGAGACGAGCGCTACCCCGTCGATCAACCACCGGCCCGCACGGAGAAGTCCGGTGCGGGCCGGTGTCTGTCATTTCTCGTGCATCAAGGGTAGGTCACGGAGCCGACGTAGGTGGGCTCGCCAGGAGCGCAGTTCGACGACGACTCGACCGAAGTGTACGCGCCAGGGAAAACACGGTCCGGCTGACCGGGGACACGCACCTTGATGTCGTAGTTCAGGGGATTCCCTGGCGATGGTGGGTGATTGAATTCGATGACTGACAGGCAGAAGTCATAGGTGCCACTCGGCGGCGTCTGGTCCGGTGCCCAGAAGATGTTCTCGGGTCCATCCCCTTCCAGGTCATCCACGTCCAGCGCACCGAAGTCCGTCCCCTCGTCGGGCCCCGTGTTCTCGAAGGAGATGACCTTGCCAGAGGGCGTCCTCACGTAGAGGTCCGCGTCTCCACCCCGGCTCCAGGTCGCGGTGAACTGGAGGTTACCCGTACCCACGCACACTCCCGAGACACAGGACTTCCCCTGGGCGCAGACATTGCCGCAGCCGCCACAGTGGTTGTTGTCGGTGTTCGGGTCGACGCAGGACTCACCGCAGACGAGGCGCGGCGGATTGCACGTGGGCTCCTCCTCCTCGCACTCGAAGCCTCCGGGCGTATTGACGCACACCTCTCCCGGAGCGCACGTGCCCGTGCCCAGGGCGCACTCGTCGATATCCGTGCAGACGCTCGGCGCTCCCGCACACGTGTAGCCCGTCTCCACCTGGCAGACGCTGTTGCAGCCATCCCCGGAGAGCTGATTGCCGTCGTCACAGACCTCCACGCCGCCTGGCACGCCGTCACCACAGATGGGCCGGATGGACGTCTCCACTGCGTCCACCAGGTAGAGCGCGAGCACCGCGCCGCGCAGACGGACGTATCGGTAGGGCTCGTGGCCCGGGTACGTCGCCACCGCCACATGCGTCCCCAGGCCCAGCTCCACCAGGTGCAGCGGGCTGGAGCCGATGAGCGTCCCATCCGCCTTCAGGAAGTCCACCTGCGCCACCAGCGCCAGCGACAGGCCCTGGTAGTAGACGCGCAGGTCGCCGGTGCCCTCCTCACCCGCCCCCAAATCCAGCACCAGCGCCGTGTTGAGCAGGCTCAGCAGCGTCGCCGCCTGCCCATCCGGCGCCCCCACCGCCGCGCTCGCGTTGAGCACCGTCCCCGTGGTGCCGGACGCCACCGCGTCCGCGTACGGGTCCCACGTCAGCGAGGACTCCTCGCTCGTGTACGTCAACGCACCGTCACTTCCCCCATCGTCGAGGGACTCCACACCGCAAGAGCCCAGCAACAACGCCAACGTCGCACCCAAGCCCCACGACAACAGCGAACCTGTACGGCTTCTCATTAAATGTCTCCCCAGAGGGATGGGATGAAACCCGGAATGGGCCATCCCCCTCATGGAATGAATCGCACCACGGCTGACGACCTACTGCTGCTCACGACGCGGGGCCGTCAATCCGGCCCCGCGCCAGTCCTGGGCCTATTGGCAGACGTAGCTGCCCGGCGTATTCACACACACCGTGTTCGCGGGGCACGCGTGAGTCCCCAGCGCGCACTCGTCGCGGTCCACACAAACACTCGGTTCTCCCGAGCAGGTGTAGCCCGTCTCCACCCGGCAGATGCTGTTGCAGCCATCCCCGGAGAGCTGGTTGCCGTCGTCACACAGCTCCCCGGTGCCGTAAATCACGCCGTCACCGCAGATGGCCCGGCGGCGTGCCACCACGGCGTCCACGTTGAAGGGCTTTCCGGCCACGCTCCGGATGACGACGTAGCGATAGGGAATGGTCTGCGAATACCAGACATACTGCATGTCCACCCCCTCCCACCGGCTCCGCAGGTACAGCACGCCGCTCGAGAAGTAGCCCCCGTCCGCCGTCAGGAATTGCACCGTCGCCTGGGCGGACGAGCCCACGGGGCCCTGGGTGTAGACCTCCAGGATGCCGCTGGACTCCTGCCCTTCACCCAGGTCCAGCATCAACCCTTCGCCGGCCTCGCTCGGGAGCGTCGCGAAGACGCCGTCCGGCGCGCCCACCGCCGCCTGCGGATTGAGCACCAGCGCCGTCGTGCCCTCACCCACCGCGTTCGCGTAGTTCGGGTCCTCCAGCGAAGACGTCACCGTTCCCGTGACGTCTTCCTCCGTGACCTGCTCGACGCCACACGCGCCCAACAGCAGACACGAAAGCACCACCCACGCGGAGCCGCTTCCCATGCGTTTCATTGAAGCCCCCATCCCCGAGGCGGGAGAGAGCTCGGCATGAGCCCTCACTCCCCCGGCGAAGTGGGCGGCAGACTATTCCTGGATTTCCGGCTCTTGTCTATTCAAGCCTGCACGTCGAAGCCAGTGTTGGCCCGCCAACAGTCAGCGGTGTCTGGCGCGGCGCCAGCCTCCCAGGAGCGCCAGCACGCCCGCGAGCGCAATCCCTCCCGGAGAGGAGGCACAGCCGCTCGGGGGCTCCTTGCCCGTCACACACGACACGCTCGCGGAGACGACGAGCTCGCGCTCCTCGCCATCGACGGAGACGATGAAGGTCTCCTCCTCGAAGCGCTCCTCCGGCTGCGCCTTCATGGGCAGGGACAACCCGCGCCCGTCGGAGAAGTAGAAGGAGGCCTCCTCCTCCGGCAGGAGCTCCTCGTCACACCGCCCGCCTTCGCACTGGACGAGCGGCCAGCCCTTCAGCGTCACGGGCTCGTCACAGGCATTGCGGACGGTGCTCGCGCCACAGGTCGCACGCGAGGAGATGACGAGGCACGGCATCTCCGACACCACGCTCTGGCGCTCGGTGATGCACTCACACTGCTCGCTCCTGGCGTGTGCCGCCAGCGAGCCACCCACACCCGCCAGCAGCATCCATCCAAACCACGCGGCCCCAACGCGGGGCCTGAAAGTCCTCGCTCGCATCCTGTCTACCTCCGTCTCGAAGTCCTGGCCCCCCAGAGGCGCGCATCCTGCCGCTCGATGGGAATCAACGCCAAGTCATCGTTGCCGGAGGCAACTACCCGGGGCGGCTACTTGGTGCCGAAGAGGCGGTCCCCCGCGTCACCCAGTCCAGGCAGGATGTAGCCGTGCTCGTTGAGGCGCTCGTCCACCGCGCCGGTATAGACATGCACGTCCGGGTGGTGCTCCCTCAGGTTGGCCAGACCCTCCGGACACGCCAATAGACAGACGAAGCGCAGCGAGCCGGGCTTGCTCTTCTTCACCCGCTGGAGCGCCGCCACCGCGGAGTTGCCCGTGGCGAGCATCGGGTCACACACCACCACGTCGCGGTCCGCGAGCTGCCCCGGCACCCGGTAGTAGTACTCCACGGGCGTCAGCGTCTCCGGGTCCCGATACAGGCCGATGTGGCCCACGCGCGCGGAGGGCACCAGTTGGAGCATCCCGTCCAGGATGCCCTGGCCCGCGCGCATGATGGCCACCAGCACCAGCTTCTTGCCCTCCAGCACCGGCGCCGTCATGGGCGCCATGGGCGTCTGGATTTCCTCGTCACGGACCTTCAAGTCCCGCAGCGCCTCGTAGGCCAGCAGCAGGGAGATTTCCTGGAGCAGGGCCCGGAAGGAGGCGGTGCTCGTCTCCGCGCGGCGCATCAACGTCAGCTTGTGCTTCACCAGCGGATGGTCCACCACGGTGCAGTTGGGGAACTCCATTGCGTCCTCCCTCTTGGTCAGCGGTTGTCAGAACACCGTTCCGTCGCTCTCCACGCGAATCGGCGGCACGCCTCCGGGGCGTCGCTCGGCGGCGACCTTGCGCCCCGCCGTCCACGTCCCGCCCTGCAGCACCTTCGCCAGCGGCAGCTCCTCCGCGCTCATCCCCAGCCGGCCACGCACCAGCGCCGCCACGCGGTCCAGCAGCGCCACCGTCAGCGCGCGCCACTCGACGATGGGCTCCTCGCTCGGGTGCAGCGCCTCCTGGGTGAGCCGCGCGTCCCTGGGCACCAGCACGCCCAGGTCCACGAAGAGGCCGCCGTTGCGGTACTCGGGCAGGCCGGTGAGGCCATCCAGCTCCACCACCCGGAGTCCCGCCTCCGCCAGCGGCTCCACCAGCGAGTACGTCAGCCACTGCGACAGCTTGTGGAAGGGCACCAGCGCGTCCACGCTCTCCACCGGGCCCAGCGCGGAGTGCGGCCACACGTCGCCCAGGTTCACCGCGTCCACCATGACGCGGCCCGGCCAGATGGGGCCGAGCGACTCCAGCACCACGCCCAACAGCTCCGAGCCGCGCACGCTCCTGCCCTGCGCGGCGACGATGTCGTGTATCGCGCCCGGCCGGGGCAGCACGCGCGACAGGCCGTGCATCAGGTGCAGCCGCCCCTCCAGCCCGTCCAGCGGATTCGTGTCGGAGACCTGGAGCCCGCGCGCCAGCGACTCGCGCGACAGCCGGCCCAGCGCCTCCGCGTCCGCGCGCAGCGGCCGGTCCGGGTCCGAGGAGAACACGCCGTCCATGAACATGCGGAAGCTGGCCACGGCCAGCCCCTCCGAGCGCGCCCACGTCGTGCCACCCTGCTCGCGGTAGCTCCACTTGGGGCCGCTGCCCGCGTCCAGCAGCACGCTCACCACGGCGAGGTCCAGCTTCGCCCGCGCGCGCTCCTGCGGCGTGACGTCCTTGAGCCGAGCCTCCAGCTCCGCCACGCGCTGGACGCCGCCCGCGTCGAAGTGGCGCCAGCGGCTGTGCAGCGGGATGTCCAGCGTGGGGTACGCCTCGCGCGTCACCTCCAGCACCGTGTCCACCACCGTCGGCAGCCGCGAGGGCTCCACCCGGAAGTGCGACAGCTTGCCGGCCAGTCCCAGGTCCAGCAGTTGATGGCAGCGCTCGCGGATGGCGGCCGGCGTGCGCAACCACGCCACCGCCGGGGACACGTCCGCCCTCGCCAACGGCCGCTCAGACATCGAGGCCCCGTCCCTTCACCTGGGTCAGCGCCGCGGCGTCCGCCACGGGCCCCTTCGTGAAGTAGCCCGCCGCCTTCTTCGCCTCCATCTCCACCTTCGCGTCGGCGGGGACCAGCTCCTCGGGGATGGGCACGCGCTCCAGGATTTCGATGCCCGAGCGGACAATCGCGTCGTGCTTCATGTCGCTCATCGACACGAAGCGGTGGATGCGGGTGATGCCCAGCCAGTGCAGCACGTCCGGCATCAGCTCCTGGAAGCGCATGTCCTGCACGCCCGCCACGCACTCGGTGCGCTGGAAGTAGGTGGCCGCGGAGTCGCCGCCCTCCTGCCGCTTGCGCGCGTTGTAGACGAGGAACTTCGTCACCTCGCCCAGCGCGCGGCCCTCCTTGCGCAGGTAGACGATGACGCCCGCGCCGCCCGCCTGGGCCGTGCGCACACACTCCTCGATGCCGTGGGCCAGGTACGGACGACAGGTGCAGATGTCGCTGCCGAACACGTCGGAGCCGTTGCACTCGTCGTGCACGCGCACGGCCAGGGGGATGTCCTTGTTGGACACCGAGTTGATGTCCCCGAAGGCATACAGCGTGAGCCCGCCGATGGGCGGCAGGAAGACGTGCAGGTCCGGGCGCGTAATCAGCTCCGGGAACATGCCGCCCGTCTGCTCGAAGAGGCCCCGGCGCAGCGCGTTCTCCGTCATGCCGAAGCGCTTGGCGATGCCCGGCAGGTGCCACACCGGGTCCACCGCGGCCTTCACCACCTTGATGTCGCCGTTGGCGGTGAGCAAGTCCCCGTCCGGCTTGAGGCGGCCGGCCACCACCGCGTCGCGCAGCTCCGGCAGGTTGATGTGCGCGCGCGTGACGGCGATGGTGGGACGGAAGTCGATGCCCTGCTCGGACTGCGCGCTGAACGCCTGCGGCGCGACGGCGCCCCACGGGTCCAACGACACAATCCGGTCCGGGTTGCTCCAGGACGGGTGCGGGCCGATCCGCGCGGCAGGCGAGGTGTCCTTCAGGTCCGCGCGGTGGTCCTGCGGCAACATGCCGGCGGCCACGGCGAGCGCGCGATAGACGGCGTAGGAGCCGGCGTGCGTGCCGATGACGTTGCGATGCGCGGGCTCGGTGAGCGTGGCCACCACGGGGCCGCGGCGCGTCGGGTCCGGGTCACCCCAGCGGATGGAGACGGCGTCCCCATCTGGATGCGAGGTGAGGCGGATGTGATTGACGGGCTTCTTGTCTGCCATGGGAGCGCCCTCCTTGCGGGCGCGTTTTGGAGCTCGAGCGAAGCGGACGAGAGGGGCGCGCGACTCAGCTCATCCAGGAGCCGTCGGTGCGCGCCGACCACTTGCGGGTGACCTTCTTGAGCTGCGTCCAGAAGTCGAGGCCGGACGGCCCGGTGATATCCCCGTGGCCGAAGCGCGACTCGCCGGTGCCGCCGAAGGAGAACGGCTCACGCGGGACGGGGACGCCCACGTTGACGCCCACCATGCCCGCGCGCACGCCCTCCACCACCGTCTGCGCCACCACGCCGCTGGTGGTGAAGATGGACGCCGCGTTGCCGTAGGACGACGCGTTCTCCACCGCGAGCGCCGCGGACAGCGTGGGCACGCGGATGATGGACAGCACGGGGCCGAACAGCTCGCGCCGCGCGGCCTCCATCTCCGGCCCCACGTGGTCCAGGATGGACGGCCCCAGCCAGTTGCCCTGGGCCCACGCGTCGCCCTTGGGACGACGACCGCGCCCGTCGAGCACCAGCTTCGCGCCCTCCGACGAGGCCTGGTCGATGGCCGTCTCCAGCCGCTCCACCGCGCCCCTGTCGATGATGGCGCCCATGCCCGGGCCCATCTCGATGCTGCCCGCGCGGCGGACGATATCCGCCAGCAGCGACTCCACGTTGCCCACCGCGAGCACCACGCTGCCGGCCATGCAGCGCTGCCCCGCGCAGCCGGTGAACGAGTCCACCACGGCCTGCGCGGTGAGCTCCGGGTCCGCGTCCGGCGCGACGATGAGGTGGTTCTTCGCGCCACCCAGCGCGAGCACGCGCTTGCCGCGCTTGCTGCCCTCCGCATAGAGGTGCCGCGCCACCGCGGACGAGCCGACGAAGGCCAGCGCCTTCACGTCCGGGTGCGCCACCAGCGCGTCCACCGCCTCCTTGCCACCGTGCACGATGGAGAAGACCCCGGCGGGATAACCCGCCTCGCGCATCAATTCGCCGAGCGCGCACGCGGTGAGGGGGACCTTCTCCGACGGCTTGTGGATGAAGACGTTGCCCAGCGTCACCGCGATGGGGAACATCCACATGGGCACCATCGCCGGGAAGTTGAAGGGCGTGATTCCCGCGACGACGCCCAACGGCTCGCGGCGCAGCTCACACGTGACGCCCCGGCTGACCTCCATGTGCGCGCCGCTGTCCAGGTTCTGCAGCGACAGCGCGAACTCGCACACCTCGATGCCCTTGAGCAGCCCGGCGCGCGCCTCCGCCACCGTCTTGCCCGCCTCGCTCGCGGCCAGGTTCGCCAGCCGCGCGAGGTTCTGCTCCAGCAGGTGCCGGAAGCGGAAGAGCAGCTGGGTGCGCTCGCGCAGCGGCGTGGCGGCCCACGAATCGGCGGCGGACCGCGCGGCCTCCACCACCTGGGATACACCCGCGGCGGAGGTGAGTGGAACTCGGCCAATGACGGTGCCGGTGTACGGACTGCGTACGTCCAGCAGCGGCGAGCCTTGAGGCAGCTGCCACTCGCCTCCCACCAGGTTTCGACACGGAACGACGCTCTCGGGAAGCTCTACGAACGACAAGCGCACCCCCAAAAAATTCAGGTGAGGACGTGCACCTCATCGTATCCGGGAATGCAGACAGATCGGCAACCCACCCCCCAGAAAGCCTGTCAGCGCTGCGGCCGAGTGTCCGGCACCCGAGCACTTCTC
The DNA here is from genome assembly GCF_013336725.1 of Myxococcus sp. CA040A. Classification (NCBI taxonomy): domain Bacteria; kingdom Pseudomonadati; phylum Myxococcota; class Myxococcia; order Myxococcales; family Myxococcaceae; genus Myxococcus; species Myxococcus sp. CA040A. Next base: position 699,473 of record NZ_JABUMR010000006.1, read on the forward strand.
CTGTCGGAAACAGGACCGGCTCCCGCGAGGCTTCACCGGACTTCAATGCATGGCGTCATGAAGGCCGCGACGCGTCATGAATTGAACGAGGGTGAGCGTGGACTCAGGTGGGAGGGCTGACTTTCAAGCGCGAGCCGAGGGCCCGAGCCAGGCGCGCAACCGGGTGAGGACGGCGGTGTCCTCGTCGTCGTGGGGACGTCCCAGGGCGCGTGATTCGGCATACAGCGCGAGCGCATAGTGGAAGCGCGCGGTGGCGGTCCGCGTGTCGCCCTGGTCCTGGTGCAGCTCGCCGTCCTCGGCCACGAGCCGGGCCAGCACCTTCACTCGCAAGGGGTCTCCGAGCATCCGCGAGGTGGAGGCGGCGTCCACCATCAGCAGCGCGTCGTACTCCATGCCCAGCGTGTCGAGCGCGGTGGAGCGCAGGAGTTGGGCCGCGTCCGCGAAACGCTTCTCCTGACGGGCCTTGAGGAGCCGGGCCAGGGCGGCGGCGAACTGCTCGACGAGGCGCTCGATGTAGTCCTTGCGGATGGACATGGGAGGTGAAGGCTGAGGCCTGGGTGGAGGCGACGCAAGCGGTATGGGCGCGCCCACTCGGTGGGGCCCGTCGCCGACGGGAGCGCCCCACCCGGGAGGTCGTGGCGAAGCCCACATGCCCCGAGGACCGATGCGGCACGGCCTCGTGACGCTGGCCTCCATGACAGGGAAGCCCCGCAACCAGCCCCCGGGTCCGAAGACCTCGCATAAGCCCGTGCCCCGCCGGGCCTTCGCGAAGAACACCTGCCTCGCGCTAACGTGCGGCGCCTTACTCACGGATGGGGCGGTGCATGAGTCAGAGCGGAAGCAGTGCAGAGGGTGCGCGCGTGCGGTGGCTGGTGGCCGGGGCCTTCTCCTCCACGCCCTCGGGTCGTCGCTTCCACGTGACCTCGGACACCTTCGCCAGCGAGCTCGCCAAGGCCGCCAGCCACGTGCGCTTCATCGTCCCGGACCGGCTCGGCGCCGAGGACACCTGCGCCCTGGAGCTGTCGTTCGAACGGCTGCGCGACTTCGGCGTCGCCGACGTGCTCACCCGCATCCCCGCGCTTCGTGACTTGCACGCGCTGCGCGACAAGCTCACCCCCGCCCTGTCGCCCGAGGAGGCGGCGAAGCGCGTGGAGGCCATCACCGGCCCGGGCCGCCTGCCCGAAGCCGTCGCCGCGGCCCTGCGTGACGCCGCGCCTCCGCCCCCTCCCGCCCCCGTGCCCACGCCCGATGACGTGGCCCTGATGGAGACGCTGCTCACCGCGTCCGAGCCTGGCTCGCCGGCCACCGCGTCCCGCGCCGTCGATGCGTTCTTGAAGGCCCTCAACCCGCGCGCGCCGGCCTCCGCGTCGTCGTCCGCCCCCGCCACCGCCGCGCGCAAGTCCGTGAGGGATTTGCTGGACGAGACGGTGCTGCGCTGCGCGACGGACGTGCTCATCGCGGAGCCCGTGGCCCGACTGGAGTCCGCGTGGCGCGGCCTCAAGTGGCTGGTGGACCAGTGCCCCACGGCCGCGGGCATGGCGGTGGAGGTGCTGGACGTGAGCCGCGGCGACCTGCTCGGCACGCTCGAAGACGCGCTCTCCAGCGAGCCCTTCGACCGGCCCGACGCCGTCTTCGTGGTGGACACGAACGATGACGTGGCGGTGCTGGCCCGGCTGGCCGCGATGGGCGAGCGCGCGCAGTTGCCCATCGTCGTCGCCGTGGCGCCGTCGCTGTTGGGCCTGTCTCCGGACGAGCTGTCCCTGGGCCTGGAGGAGGGCCGGGAGCAGGTCTCCGAGTCGTGGACGGAGCTGCGTCAGGACGAGTCCTCGCGGTGGCTGTGCGCCGTCGTCAACCGCGTCGTCGTGGCCAGCGAGGCCCGGGCGAAGCGCGCGGCCTTCACCAGCCCCGCGCTCGCGGTGGCGGCGATGCTCGCGTCCAGCTTCCGCGATACCAGCGCCTTCGCGCGCATCTTCGGTCAGGCCGGAGGCGTGCGCGCCCCGACGACGTGGGAGATTCCCTCCGGTCGCGAGAAGGGCCTGTCCATCCCCACCGAGGTCTTCCTGCCCATCCGCGCGCAGGCGAAGCTGGAGGAGCACGGCGTGCTGGGCCTGGGCAGCGGGCGCAACGCGGACGCGGTGCTGCTGGCCGCGGCCCCCACGGTGTTCGGCGGCGGCTACGCGGTGCCCCTGCCCGCGCAGGTGCTCACCGGCCGAATCGTCCGCTTCGCGACATGGGTAAGGGACCAGCTCCCGCCCGGCTCCGGCAGCGCGGAGGTCTCCTCCATCTTCTCGCAGGCCGCGGAGGTCTTCCTCTTCCGGGGCGCCACCGAGGACGGCCAGCTCAAGGGCGAGGTCGTCTCCACCGGCAACGGCCACGGCGTCCACGTCACCGCCACCGTCCGGCCCGAGCACGCCGGCACCCGCTTCCAGCTCGCCTTCACCCTGCCGCTGCGCGCCTGAGCGTTCAGGCAGCCAGGCAGCGCTGACGCATGGCGGAGGAGAACTCGGGTTGTAGCGAGAGCTTCGCTACACTCCGCCCCGAGGTGCGCCAGACATGACGAGGAAAGACACAGGCGGACGGGACGCGGGCACGGGTCCGGAGGGCACCGGTACGCAAGACCTGGGCACCGGCCCCAAGCAGGACCTCTCCGGGACGGGGCCCGACGAGGCACGTCGCGCCGCGCCGCCCTTCTCCCAGATTGGGCGGTATCTGCTGCTGCGGCGGCTGGGCCAGGGCGGCATGGGCGTGGTGTACGCCGCCTATGACCCGGACCTGGACCGCAAGGTGGCGCTCAAGCTGCTGCATCCGGACGGTCGCCATGACCACTCGGAGGAGGCGCGCTCCCGGCTCCTGCGCGAGGCGCAGGCCATGGCGCGCGTCTCCCACCCCAACGTCATCCCCGTCTTCGACGTGGGCATGTGGGGCGACCAGGTCTTCGTGGCCATGGAGCTGGTGGATGGCGGCACGCTGGCCTCGTGGCTGAAGGCGTCGCCGCGTTCCTGGCGCGAAATCGTGACGCGTTATGTGGAGGCGGGCCGGGGCCTGGAGGCCGCGCACGCCGCGGGGCTGGTGCACCGCGACTTCAAGCCGGCCAACGTGCTGGTGAGCCGCGCGGGCCGCGTCTACGTGACGGACTTCGGCCTCGCGCGGACGATGGGAGACCTCCCCCAGGACGAGGAGCCCCTGACCGAGGAGACGCGGGAGGCGCTGGCGTCCTCGGCCGGTCGTCGCATGTTGGAGACGACGCTCACCGAGGACGGCCTGCTGGTGGGCACGCCCAACTACATGTCCCCGGAGCAGTTCCGGGGAACGACGCTGGACGGGCGCACGGACCAGTTCAGCTTCTGCGCCGCGCTCTATGGCGCCCTCTTCGGCGCGCGCCCCTTCGAGCCCGGCAGCCTGCGGGCGTATGCCTTCTCCAGCACCAGCGTCAGCGCCGAGTCGGAGCGCACGGAGTCGCTGGGCGCGCAGCGGCCCTCGGTGGCGCCCTCCTCGCCCGCGACGATTCCGGTCCCCGCCGTGCGCGAGCCACCGCGCGACTCCAAGGTGCCCGGCTGGGTGCGCGACGCCGTGCTGCGCGGACTGTCGCTGGAGCCGGACGCGCGCTTCGCCTCCATGGCCGTGTTGCTGGAGGCGCTGTCGCAGGAGCATCGCCGGACGCTGCGGCGTCGGTGGGTAACGGCCGCCAGCGCGCTGGGCGCGACGCTCGCGCTGACGGGCGGCGCGGCGTGGCAGCAGTCGCGCGTGTGCGTGGATGCCGGGGCGCGGATGGACGACGTGTGGTCGCCCACGACACAAGCGAAGCTCTCCACCGCGTTCCAGGCCACGGGCAGGCCCTTCGCGGAAGGCATGGCCCAGAGCGTGTCACGGGCGCTCGGCGACTACGCGGACATGTGGAAGCGCCAGCGCGTGCAGGCTTGCGAGGCCACGCGCGTGCAGGGCGTCAAACCCGAGGAGCAGTTGGACCGGCAGCTCGTGTGTCTGGAGCGCCGCCGCAAGGACTTCAGCGCCACGGTGGAGCTGCTGTCGAGCGCGGACGCGGCCCTGGTGGAGAAGTCCCTGGACGCCGCGCTCGCCCTGCCCTCGTTGTGGGAATGCGAGGACACGGAGGCCCTGGCCGAGCGGCAGCGCATGCCCACCGACCCGCTGCGCCGCGCGGATATCGAACTGCTGGAGGAGAAGCTCTCCCACGTCCGAGCGCGGATGGATGCCGGCAAGCACCCTCAGGCGCTGGAGGCGGTGAAGGCGCTCGTCGCGCCGGTGGAGGCCACGGGCTATCTGCCGCTGCGCGCGGAGACGCGCTTCTTGAATGGCTGGCTGCTGGAGCAGGTGGGCGAGTCGCCCGAGGCCGCGAAGCTCCTGTCGAGCGCCGTGTTCGACGCGGAGGCAGGGCACGCGGACCGGCTGAAAGTCACCGCCCTCAACAAGCTGCTCTTCGTGGAGGACGGGCTGAAGCACTACGAGCCCGCGGCCCGCTGGGGCTCCCTCGCGGAGGCCACGCTGGAGCGGATGGGCGGAGACCCGGTGCTGCTGGGCGACGTGCGCGTCAACCAGGCCAACCTCGCCATCTCCCAGGATTTGTACGAGGAGGCGAAGACCCGCGTGGAGGAGGCCCAGGCCCTCTACGAGAAGTCCCTGCCCGCCGAGCACCCCAAGCGCGCGCGGACGACGTTCCTCCTCGCGCACGTGGTGCACTCGCTCGGAGACTCCACGCGCGCGCTGGCGCTGATGGAGGACGCGCTCCAGAAGACCACCGCCGCCATGGGCCCCCAGCACCCGGACGTGGCCCGGCGCCATGGCCTCTTGTCCATGACGCTGCGCGAGCTGAAGCAGGACGCCCAGGCGCTGCCACATGCCCAGGCCGTGGCGGACATCTTCCAGGCCATCTACGGCGCGGACAGCCCGAAGTTCGCGGAGGCGCTCGACGAGGTGGGCATGTGCCAGCTCGGCATGGGTCGCTTCGAGGACGCGCTGAAGACCTATGAGCGTTCGCTCGCGCTCAAGCGCAAGACACTGCCCGTGGACGACGAGAAGCTCCAGCCGTCCTACGACGGCGTGGGGCAGGCCCTGCTGGGCCTGGGCCGCGTGGGTGAGTCGGTGGAGCCCCTGCGGCTGGCGGTGACGTTCGCCTCCGCGCCGCCGGATGCGCTGGCGGAGTCCGGCTTCGCGCTGGCGAAGGCCCTGGTCCAATCGGGTCAGTCCCCGGAGGCACGGGGCGAGGCCACGCGCGCCCGGGGCTGGTTCACGGAAGCGGGCCTGGACACACGCGTGGGGGACGTGGACACCTTCCTCGCGGCCCTGCCCGTGCCCGCACCCGTGAAGCCCGCCCGTGTGAAGCCCGCCCGTGTGAAGCCTGCTCGCCCTCGCGGGAAATGAGGCACGCGACTGACGGGTGGCGGCCTTTCCGGGCCGTGCTACCGTCCATGGGGTGTCAGTGCCGCCGGATGACGACGAGATGAACCTGGATGCCACGGCCACGTTGACGCGGGGCCGGGCCGGCCAGGTGAAGATGGTGCTCAAGGTCCTCTCGGGCCCTGACTCCGGCAAGGTGCATCCGCTCAAGCAGGGCGTGTACACCGTGGGCAAGGCCCCCACGTGCGACATCGTCCTGGATGACAAGGCCGTGTCACGCCAGCACCTCCGCCTGGAGGTGCATGACGAGCACGTGGTGGCCACGGACCTGGACTCGCACAACGGCTCCTTCTGCGAGCGGCTGCGCTTCACGTCCCTGGAGCTGCGCCCCGGCATCGTCATCACCCTGGGCACCACCGAGCTGAAGCTGATTCCGGAGGACACCCGCGAGCGCTCGGTGCTGCTGTCCTCGAAGGACCGCTTCGGCGCGCTGGTGGGCAACAGCCGGAAGATGCGCGAGGCCTTCACGCTGCTGGAGCGGCTGGCCCCCGGTGGCGCGGACGTGCTCATCCAGGGCGAGACGGGCACCGGCAAGGACTTGTGCGCGGAGGCCATCCACCAGCAGAGCCCGCGCAAGAAGGGCCCCTTCGTCATCGTGGACCTGGCGGGTGTGCCGCCCACGCTCATCGAGAGCGAGCTGTTCGGCCACGTGAAGGGCGCCTTCACCAGCGCGCAGGGAGACCGCGCGGGCGCCTTCGAGCGCGCGCAGAATGGCACCGTCTTCCTCGACGAAGTCGGCGAGCTGCCGCTGGAGCTTCAGCCTCGCCTGTTGCGAGTGTTGGAGCGCCGGCAGGTCAAGCGCGTGGGCGCCAACGACTACCAGACGGTGAACATGCGCGTGGTGGCCGCCACGCACGTGAATCTGGAGCAGGCGGTGACGCAGGGGAAGTTCCGCCGGGACTTGTTCCACCGGCTCGCCGTGTTGCGCGTGAGCCTGCCGCCCCTGCGCGAGCGCCCGGAGGACATCCCGGTGCTCATCGACCACATGCTCCAGACGACGGGCCGTCCGCCCAGCGCGCTGTCGGACCAGACGCGCGCGTTGCTCGCCCAGTACCCCTGGCCCGGCAACGTGCGCGAGCTGCGCAACGTGGTGGAGCAGGTGATGAACCTGGGCGAGGAGGCCCTGCCAGATTTGGAGTCCTCCGGCGAGGGGAGCACCAAGGTCGAGCTGGACCTGCCCTTCAAGGAGGCCAAGGAGCGGCTCATCGAGGGGTTCGAGCGCGACTACCTGAAGAACCTCCTGGAGCGCTGCGAGGGCAATATCTCCCGCGCTTCCCGCGAGGCGGACATCGACCGTGTCTACTTGAAGAAACTGCTGCGCAAACACGAGCTGGATGCGGGGCGGGAGACTTAACGCCCGGCCGGTTTCCGGGTAGGTTGGCCTTCCACGCTCTCCCTGTGCCCAGGAGCCCCCCGTGAGTGTCACCCTGCCCCCGAACCTGGCGAGGACCCCCGTCGAGCAGTCGCGCACCGGAGTCGTGCGCGTGCCCGTCGCCGGCCCCTCGGCGGAGACAGAGACGCAGCCCGCCGCCCCCGTCGCGAAGCTGGAAGAGCAGCCCGCTGACGCGTACGGCGCGCAGGAAGCCTCCCGGCAGGCCTGGTCCCAGCGCTTCACCGCTCCCACCGCCGCGGGCGAGGTCTCCCCCGCCACGGCCCGGATTGTCAGCTGCGTGAAGGACATGGCCGAGGCCGCGCCGGCGCTGGGTGGCTGGGATGAGGACAAGGACCCGTCGGTCCTGGAGCAGACCAAGGACGCCAACTGCGGCTCCGCGGTGGCGGTGATGTTGGGCAAGGCGACGGGCACCGGGACGACGGCCGCCGCGTCGGACCAGCAGACCATGGACGCCCTGGAGTCGCGCTTCACCGACGGCAACGGGACGACGGCGCACGAGCTGTCGAACATGATTGCCCACGAGGGCGCGCAGGTGACGCAGAGCGCCTCCACGTTCGACCGGGGGCTGATGGACGAGGCCCTGAAGCGCGACGGCAAGGCCGCCGTGCTGGTGGACTCCAACAAGGTGGACCCGTCGCTGAAGGACGCCGGCAAGGGCCGCGCGCACTGGGTCACCGTGGATGGCAAGGACGACCAGGGCAAGTACAAGGTGAAGGACCCTGGTACCGGCAAGACTGTCTCCCTGGATGCGGGCGAGCTGGAAGACGCGGTGGGCACCAGCTGGCGCGAGCACCAGGGCGGCGGAATGCTCGTCATCGACAAGGCCGAGGGCACCACCGAAGCGCAGCGCGCGGAGCAGGGTGGCCACAAGGTCGCGGCGCTCGGCAACACCGAGGGCGGTGGCTCCCGGTCCAAGTCGAACTTCGCCCGCGAATCCTCCTGACGGAGAGGTCGCGAGCGGAGGCCGAGACGCTGTTCACCTCCGTGCGGTTCGATCCGGTGGCGGACCTGGCGCTGCGCCCCTCGCTGTTCCGCGCCTGAGCGCGGGAGTCGACTTCAGACTGAGGGAGAAGTCGCGAGCGGAGGCCGAGGCGCGGCCCACCTCCGTGCGGTTCGACCCGGTGGCGGACCAGGCGCTGCGTGCCTCGTCGTTCCGCGCCTGAGCGCGGGAGTCGACTTCAGACGTGGAGCATCGCCACGGCCTGGAGGCGCAGGAGCTGTTTCGCCAGCTCCTGCACGCGCTCCACTTCCGCGTCACCCAGCGGCTTGCGCAGCGCGTTCTTGAGGTCCGTGGCGGCGCGCAAAAGGAACTGCCGGACCTGCGCGTTGCCGAGCATCGGGTTGAGGCGGCGCAGGTGGCCCACCAGCGCGCCGAGCTGCGTCAGCGTCAGGCCGGCGACCATGACCTGCGTCGCGGTGCCCTCCTCGGGAGACAGCGCGACGGCGAGCTGCAGCGGCGACAGCAGGAGCGAGCGGGTGAAATCCGGCTCGCAGGGGAGCTGGAGGCGGGCGCACTCGGCCGCGAGCGGTCCGGTGTCGTGGCCGGAGATGACGGGCTGGATTCGCGCGGCCTCGTAGCGGGTCAGCACCTCTTCGTAGCGCGCGCGGGCCTGCTTGCCGGAAGGTGAGCGCTGGAACTCGTCGAAGGCCGCGTGGATTTCCTGGCGGAGCGTCTGGAGCAGCAGCGCGTCGTCGGCGGTGACGGGCAAGCCGAGCGACTGGGCCAGGAAGTTCCGGTCATCGGACTGGACGCTGACGAGCCTCCAGAACTCGTACGTGACGGAGCTCTCGCTGAGGACCACCGGGAGGGTGACGACGCCCTGGCGGCCGGGGTTCTCCAGGAACGTGGCCAGCTTCTGTTCGACCTCGGTGAGTCCTCGGACCAGCCGTTCCAGCACGGCGCCGCGGAGCATGGCGCGGCCTTCGAGCGCGCCGCGTGCGTCCTCTCGGGTTCCCTCTTCCGCGACGTCGCGCTCTCGCGGGGACTCGGTTGGGACGGAAGGGGCCTGACGCGCGAGCTTCTCTTCCGGGAGTCGCGGCGCCTGTGAGGGATTCGGAAGGTTGGGCGCGGAGGGGGTGGTGCCTCGGGCGGTGCCGGGTGCCAGCCCTTCCGGAGTCCCTCGAGGAGAGCCCCCGGCCAATCCCTCCGCGGAGCCGCGCTGGGTGCCGGACTCCATCCCATCGCGGTGGACGCCACCCTGCGCGCTGTCCTTGTCGCCCTCGGTGGGGCGGGCGCCGGCGCGTCCTCCGGTCGCTGGCTTCCCAGTGGGTCCCTTCGCGGCGGGCTTGTTCGAGGACCTGGCTTCAGCGGGCTTGGACTGCTCGCGAGCGGCCTCTTCCCTGGCCTGCCGGGCGGGGACCCCGGGTCGGGGGACATTCTGGGGCCAGCGGACACTCATGAGGGCGAGGGGGCCGACGCGGGGGCGTCGAGGTGGCTCAGGTCAGGTTCTTCAGGTGGACGACGAGGTTGCTGTCACCACTTCCCAGCGTGCTCGCGTCGTCCTTGGGGATGACGTAGCCCTGGTCCGCGCCGACGTGCTTGCGGAAGAAGTCTACCACCGACGAGTCCTGCACATCCGAGGTGGTGGTCTTCTTGATGCCGTACGCGGAGCCGTCCGGGCCCTTGGCCTTCACGGCGTCGGGGGCGGAGGAGAGCAGGTTGTCGAGGGTTCCCGACTTCCGGCCACCGCTCTCCGGCTGCATCGTCATGGCGGTGTTGTGGCCCTCGATGTAGCTGACGTCGTAGTAGGTCTGACCCATTCCGCCGTTGAACTTCACCTCACCGAGCGTGGCGTTCTTGCCGTCACCGGCGTCGCTGCGGAAGTTGCCGGACCAGCCCTCGGGGAACTTCACGGTGCGGCTCTCGCCGGGCTGGAGGGTGACGGAGTCGACGGCCTTCTCGCCCGCGTTGGGGGTGAAGTTCACGGTCATCGGCTTGTCGCCGTCGTTGTTGAGCGTGAGCGTGTTGCCGTCCTTCTTCACGCCGTTGGGCTGCGCGGCCTTCTGGCTCGCGTCGACCGGCGTGGCGCCCGCTGCGGGCTGCTCGGTGGGCGTGCTGGCGAGGGCCTTCTGCTGGGGGACGGGCGCGCCCGGCATCGGGGGCAGCATGCTGTCCGGAATGCCCGTCTCCGCGCCCAGGCCGGGCACGCCGCCGAACTGCGAGCCCTCACCACCGAGGTCAGGCACACCGCCGAACTGCGAGCCCTCACCACCGAGGTCCGGCACGCCGCCGAACTGCGCGCCCTCACCACCGAGGTCCGGCACGCCGCCGAACTGCGCGCCCTCACCACCGAGGTCCGGGATGCCGCCGAAGGAATCGAGCCCGGCCGGCTGAGCGCCCGCGACAGCCTGATCCGCCAGCCCGCCCATGCGCGGCGCGCCCTCACCCATCGAGCCAGGGTTGCGCACTCCGCCCACCCGGCCCAGGGGAGCGGAGTCGCCGAGCTTGCCCGGGCCGCCCTTGTCGCCACCGAGCGCCTGCGCCAGCTCGCCCAGGGACTGCACCTGCGCGGCGAGCATCTTCACGAGCTGCTGGAGACCCTCGGCGCTCTTGAGGCCACCCGAAGACTCGAAGCCATCCTTCTGGAAGAGCGACTGGACCGAGGACTCCTTCGTGCGCGGGGGAATCGCCTGCGACGACAGCTCCGTGCGGGCAGGGAGCGAAGGAGCGGAGAGGGAACCAACGGGGCGGGAGATGGGGGAGAGCGCCATGACGATGTTCCTCGGGGGATGGGTGGCGAAGGGACCGGATGAGGTCAGCCGATGCAGGACCCTTGAGCACATGGTGTGCCAGGGTCTCCACGCAGGGCCTCGTGGGCCAAGCCCCTGGAAACACGGAGGAAGCACAAGACGCCAAGCCCGAAACAGGGGCGGGCCTGATGACAGACGTCGGGGGGCTGATGACCGTGGTCATCAGGGCGGCGACTCAACGGGGCTCGGGGGAATGCGCTCCAGCAGTGAGCGCGGCACGAGACCCGAATCGATACAGCGAGGAGCAGGCTCCCTTGGGCGCGAAGTAGCGAGCGCGCGGCTCCGAGCCCGAAGGTGCGCTCGCTAGTGCGTGGTCTCCTTGAAGCGCATCACATACGCCTCCAGGTACACGCTGGGCAGGTCGAGGTCGCCCGAGGGCTCACGCAGATAACCACGGGCCATGTACATGCGAACAACCCCGGTCGCGCCGCGACGGACATGCAGGCACACGGCGTCGACATCCCAGCGTCGAGCCATCGCCTCGGCGGAGTCGAGCAGGAGCTGAGCCAGCCCGGAGCCATGGAACTTCACGGCGGTGGCCAGTCCTCGCAGGTCCACGGCGCGAGGCAGCCAGGCTTCGGAGCCAGGAGCATCCGGGGGGAAGAGGGCCACGGTGCCCACGATTTCGCCCTCCACTTCGGCCACCAGCAACGTGGCGATCTTCCGACGGGCGGCCACGTCCCGCAGCTCCCGCTTTCGCTCGTCGGTGTAGACGACGTCGGGGAGCTTCTTCGCGTACTGCGAGGTGAAGGCTTCAATCAACAAGTCACCCACCGCCACGTCATCCTCGGGCCGTGCCTCGCGGATGACGGCCCTACCCACCAAGTCCCGGATGCTCATGCGAGCAGCCATTACCACGCGCACGTGTGACGTGCCTCCGCCCCGCGTCCCGCCCCAGGCCGCCCCTTAAGCGGAGGTTGGGGCGCACGTGAGCGAGTCATGCGACACCGACGACGCGGCTTCACGCTGAGCGAAGACTCGGGCGTGGCTGTGCCTGCCACCGGGCCGCCCCGGTCGGAGCGAGGTGGCCTTCGCGCTTGTGCAGAGCGCTGCGCAATCCGCGCACCCCCGGTGTTGTCATCTCGCGCGGTTGCATCCGGCACACCGCTTGCCTTGGGGCGGCGCCATGATTTTCCACATCCGTCGACTCGTCATCCTCACCGCGCTCTTCGTCATCCCGGGCCAGGCCTTCGCCCAGGAGGACGACACCTCCGGTCAGCCCCTGCTCATCGAAGACACGAGACAGGACACCGCGTCGTGGGGCACGGCGCTCCACTTCGGTCTTCACGGCCACTCCTTCGAAATGGACGAAGGCCCCACGCGGACGCCCGTGTTCATGGTGAACATGGAGCAGCAGTTGCAGCCGGCCTTGACGGTGTTCGGCGGCACGCACCTGGGGCTGGACATCAACGCCGTGGGCCTTCAGCTCGGCAGCCGCATCTACTTCAGCCAGCAGTCCTTCCTGGGTGTCTTCGTGTCGGCGCAGGCGAGCCACACCCTCTTCGACCTGGACGAAAACACGGAGGGGACCCGCACCTCGCTGAGTGGCCTCGTGGGCTACGCCCATCCATTCGGGGACCGGTGGCACTTGTCGGTCAGCGCGGGAGCCCAGACCACGCATACCCGGACGGAGACCACGCGCGAGGTCACCCGCTGCTTCCTGATGATCTGCGAGACCACGGACGTGCTGGAGAAAGTCGAGGAGCAGGAGGCAGTGGAGCCCCTCGTCCAGATGGCGGCCACCTTCCGCTTCTGACCGGGGAGCACTCGCGCGCACCGCGTCGCGACTTCCATTGACTCCTGAGCACGCAGGCCCCTGTGCTCTCCCTTTTCGAAGTTTGAACCGGGAGGGCACCACGTGACACCCAGGTCCTGGGTTCCCCTGTTGCTGATGTTGTCGGTGGGATGCGGCGGCACCACGCGCTCGGTTCGACTGCAACTCGAGCGGCACGAGTCCGTCGTCCTCATCCCACCCAACAGCCACAGTCAGCCGCTGGAAATCGATGGCGACGACTTCGAGGAAGCCCTCGAAGAACTTGCCAGGGCCGCGCGTCCCTCCGCTCGTCCGCAGGAAGCCGCCCAGCGACTTTTCGACGTCAGTGCGCGCAGTGGCTCATACCTGTTCGAACCACGCGGCCATCGCGTCACTCCCCTCGGGCCGGGCGAACACCTGGATGACGAACCATCAACGGCGGAGCAGGAGCTGACCCGCGCCTACCTTCGCTGGTGCGAGCGCACCCACGGAGCAGGTGACTGCCTGAGGCTTCTCGGAGAGCGCGCGACCCTGACGGGGGACAGCCGCTACGCCCTGTCGATGGCCCTGGCCCAAGGCGTGGTGCTCGACGAGATGATGGATGCGTTCCAGGGAATGGCCGACCCCCAGGCCCTGATGACAGCAGCTCTCTGGACGTGGACGACCTACATGATTCTGCTCGCGGTGCCCGAGCCCCTGTCGAAGGGGCTCGCCGCCGTGATGACCGCCACGCTCATCGCCTATGTGGGCATCGACACCTTCTGGAGTCTCATCGAGGGCTTCAAGGCGATGGTGGAGGCGGCTGACCAGGCCACCACGTTTGATGGACTTCGCGAGGCGGGAGAACGCTATGGCAAGGTCCTGGGCCGAAACGCGGCACGCGCGTTCGCCTTGCTGGCTACGGCCGCCATCGGAAACACCGCGGCGGGACTTGCGACCCGGGTACCGAGACTTCCCGGCGTCATGCAGGCGGCGGTCCGGGCAGAGTCCCAGTTGGGCATCCAGTTGATGGCGGTCGGTGGCGTGGAAGCCGTGGCAGTGAGTGCGCAGACAGTCACCATCGCGCTCGCGCCCGGCGCCGTGGCCATGGCGGCCAGCCACCCGAGCGGTAGCGCCACGGCGAGGGCTCGCCCCAGTGGCTACAAATCCTGGGGGTCGTTCAGTGGCTTCAAGAAGGCGATGGGCCCAGCGGGGAACAACCAGGAGTGGCATCACATCGTCGAGCAGACGCCGGACAACGTGCGGCGGTTTGGACCCCATGCACTTCACAACACCGAGAACGTCGTGCCCTTGGACAAGGGGCTGCATACTCGCGTCAGCGCGTTCTTCTCGTCGATTCGCCGCGACATCACGGGCTCGCCATTGACCGTGCGGCAGTGGTTGAAGACGCGGTCACTCGAGTTCCAGCGAGACTTCGGCTTGACGGCCATCGAGAACATCGGGAAAGGGCGCTGGTGATGAACGTGGAGGAACTCGTCGAGCAGTTCGCCGAAAGCGTGGCCGCGCAGACCGAGGCCATCATGCGCGGCGATGCCAGGACCGGAAACAAGCACGCCAGGAAGTACGGTGCAGCCGTCGACAAGCTCCTGGCTCACGGGAATGCCGGTCGGGATGCCCTCTCGGTCCTGCTCGCGCATGAGCGGATGGATGTGCGAGTCATGGCCGCCGCCCATCTGCTCCGCTATCGAACAGCCGAGGCCAAAGCGGTTCTCGAAGAGGCCGCGCGAGGGGAGGGACTGATTCCCTTCGGTGCGCAGCAGGCGTTGAAACGCTGGGAGGAAGGGACCTGGGCGCTGGACCCGGAGCCCTCCTCATGAGCCCTCCCCGCGTCACAGGGTACGCTCAGAGATAGTCGCCGATGAACCCGGGGAGCTGTTCGCCCAGGCGCTGCAGCAGGCCGCGGCGGCGCCACCCATCCCAGTGAATCTCCCGCGAGTGGCGCAGGTCCTTCTCGAACGCGGCGGCGAGCCGTGCCGCCAGCGCCTCGTCCTCCACCACCAGCGAGCACTCGTCCGACGTACTCAGCGCCAGCGGGTCCAGGTTCGTCGAGCCCACCACGGACAGGTCCTCGTCCACGAGCATCGTCTTCGAGTGCATCATCGACAGCTCGTACTCCCAGATGCGAACGCCGCCCTCCAGGAGCCGCGCATACGTCGCGCGCTGCGCCGCGTGCACGGGCGCGATGTCGTGATGACGCCCGGGAACCACCACGCGCACGTCCACGCCCTGCTTCACCTTCTCCAGCAGCATGTCGCTGATGGCCTCGGACGGAATGAAGTACGAGTTGGCGATCCACAGCCGCCGCCGCGCCGCCGCGATGGTGAGCAACGTCATCCGCCGCGCGTCGGAGAGGAACCGGTTCTGCGTGCTCGCGACGAAGCCCGCGCGAGCCCCACCGCGCACGGCGAGCTCCGGAAACGCCTCCACCGGAAGGAAGTCCCCACCCGCCTCCTGCCAGTTCTGGGCGAAGGCCACCTGCATGTCCCGCACGACAGGCCCTTCGACACGCACGCTCATGTCCCGCCAGAACTCCTCCCCCTCCGCATCACCGAGCCAGCTCTTCCAGATGCCAAAGCCCCCGGTGATACCCACCTCGCCATCACGCACCACCAGCTTGCGGTGCATGCGCGTCTTGATGCGCGCCGCATCGAGTGACGGCAGTGCCCCCTGCATCGGCCGGAAGACGCGCACCTCGCAGCCCGCGTTCGACAGCTCCATCCCCACGGGCTCGAAGTTGACGCTGCCCAGCGGGTCCACCAGCACGCGACACGCCACGCCGGGATGCCGCTCGCGAATCGCGCGCACCAACTGCTCCGACGGCTCTCCCGGGCGCCAGATGTAGCTGGCGATGTGGATGCTGGAGCGCGCGGCGCGAATCTCCGCTTCGAGCACGTCGAACACGTGCCCGTTCTCCACCAGCTCCACGCCATGCCCGGGGGCCAGCGGCACACCGAGCGATTGGAAGAACGCGAGCGAGCGCGTCTCTCCCGCTCCAGTGGGCAGAGAGCGCAGCCGGAGGTCATGCCGATGGTTCGGAGCAGGGCACCCGGCGACGAGCAACGCGAAGAGCACGGAGCAGGCCAGCTTCACCGTCCGAAGCTAGTGGCTCCCCGCCCGGTCGGCACCTGCCAACGGACACACCCCGGGCCGTCCAGCCGCCAACACCTCGGGACGAGCACAGTGTGCGACGCAGGGCACTCGGGCCAGGTGCCCGGTGGAGCCAGGTCCCGCGAGTGAGCACCCTCCTCGTCCGCACCCGGCCCGCGAGCCCCATGCCAAGACCGCCTCCGAGAGCACGTTTCCTCCTGAGCACCTGGCTCCTCGCGCTCCTGCTCGGCCCCCCCTCCGCGTCCGCGTCACCAGGCCACTTCGCCGCGGACGCACCGCTGCGGCGAACGGATCCGCGCGATACGAACGCCGAGGGGCCACGCGCGCCGCACGACCCACGAAGCGCCCTCTCCCTCCGCGACGACACCACCTCCGCGGCAAGCCCCGACGGAACGCGCCTGCCCGGCATGAGCGGTGTCCCCGTCCCCTCGGCCCCGGAAGACCTCCCGCTGTCCACGGGCGCATGGGTCGCCCACGGAGGACTGGCCCTGCTGCCACTCGGTGGCGTGTGGGGCGCGACGCGCGTCGGCGGTGACACGCGCCTGGGCGCCACCACGGCGGAGACCGCCGCTGGAATGCTCGCGGGCTACCTGCCCTCACGCCTGCTCTTCCTCCGACCCACCACGCCGGGCGGAGGACGCTGGGCGGACCTGGAAGTCGCCGCATTCGGCGGAGGACTCCTGTTCACCCCACCGCTCGCCGCGCTCGGCACCTGGGGAATGGGCGAGCTCGCCTTCGGACGCAGCCAGGACCAGACCGACGCCTACCTCGGAGCACTCGGCGGCGCGGCCGCGGGCACCCTGCTCGCCGCCGCTGTCGACGGCCTGCTGTCCAAGCTGGCCGAGCCCAGCACCCGCCTCAAGAGCGCACGCGCCCTCATCGGCCTCGCCCTCATCGGCGCGGGTGCGACCCTCGGCTACCAATGGGCCGGCGGTGGGCCTCGCTCCAACCAACACACTCGATAGTTACAAGCGCGCCACACCAACGCTTTGAGCAGCGATGTCTCACCGGCTCGCTGCGTGCGAGTCTTTCCGGCAAAGCCACACGCCCAGAGCTATTCTTGATTTCTTAGTTGTTATCAATTGCGTTCAATACCATGCTTGCCGGGCCGTACAGACACGCAGTCTGGAGACACACCCCCATGTCGGCTCTCAAGAACCTCCGTGTTGCTGCCGCCCTCACCGCGCTCGTCGCGGTCTTTGGTGTGACCACCGGTTTCACGACCGAGGCCCCCAAGTCCGAGTGCGCTCCGTTCTGTTACAAGCACCCCATCACCGGCCAGCTCATCTGCACCGGCCCCTGCCCGTAATTCCCGGGGTCTAGACGTTCAAAGGGGCCCTGTCCGCTGTACGCGGGCGGGGCCCCTTTTCGTGGGACACGGCGGGACTGCAGGTGGCGCATTACTCCGTGCGCATCGCCTCCACGGGGTCCAGCTTCGCGGCGCGAGCGGCCGGATAGATTCCGAACCCCAGCCCCACACCGCTGCTCATCGCCAGGGCCACGCCCACCGCCCAGCCCGGCACCTCGGTGGGCAGGCCGAGCACCCAGCGCGCCAGGTGCGCCAGCCCCACACCCAGGGCCACCCCCAGCACTCCGCCGGTCAGCGACAGCACCACCGCCTCCGTGGCGAACTGCGCGAGGATGCGCCGCTTCTTCGCGCCCAGCGCCTTGCGGATTCCAATCTCCCGGGTCCGCTCCGTCACCGCCACCAACATGATGTTCAGGATGCCAATGCCGCCCACCAGGAGCGACAGCAGGCACACGCCGAAGCTGGCCACGGAAATCACCTGGGAGATGTTGTTGAACATCTCCGTGGAGCTCTCGTTGGAGAACACGAAGAAGTCGTCCGCCTCCAGCGGCTTCAGCCCGTGACGCCGCCGCATCAGCACCGTCACCTCGTCCTGCGCCCGCTTCAGCACCTCCGCCGAGTGCGCCTGCACACTCACCCGGAAGTTGTTCAGGCCGTACAGCGGACGGAACGCCGTCAGCGGCATCATCACCGTGTTGTCCTGGCCGCCACCGCCCAGGAAGCTGCCCTTGCGCTTCGTCGTCCCCACCACCGTGAAGTTGCGGCCCTGCAGGCGGAACGTCTGCCCCAACGGCTCCATCCCCGGCCACAGCGTGTCCGCCAAATCCGGCCCGATGACCGCGACGCGCCGGCCATCCAGGTACTCGGTGTCCGTGAAGGCGCGGCCCGTGGCCACCACCACGGAGTTCGTCTGGAAGTACTCTGGCGTCCCGGACCACACGCCGATGTTGGCGCGCGTCTCGCGCTGCTGCGTGGACAGCTTCTGTCCACCCTTGGAGTCCTCCCCCGCCGCCGTCAGCACCGAGGGCAGCTCGCGGATGGCGTCCAGGTCCTCGAAGGTGAAACGGGGCCGGCGCGACAGCTCCGCCAGGGACAGGTTGCCCGCGCCGAAGGGCAGCCGCTGCACCTGGAAGCAGTTGGCGCCCAGCTCGGACAGGTTCTCGTTCACCTGGTTCCGCAGGCCCTCGATGAGCCCCATCATCGCCACCACCGTGGTGGCGCCGATGACGATGCCCAAGAGCGTCAGGAAGGAGCGCAGCGGGTTGGAGACGAACGTCCCGAACGCCAGCCGCAACGTGTCCAGCAACGCCATCATCGCGGTGTCTCCTCAGTCATGGCGGAGCGCTTCCACGGGGTCCAGGTTCGCCGCGCGCGCCGCGGGCCAGATGCCGAACAGCAGGCCCACCGTGGCGGCGAAGCCCACGCCCGCCACCACCGTCAGCGGCTCCACCGCCGCCGCCAGCGGCGTGATGAACGACACCGTCTTCGCCAGCCCCAGCCCCACCAGCGTCCCCAGGGCGCCGCCCACGGCGGACACGCTGGAGGCCTCCAGCAGGAACTGGATGATGATGGTGCGCTTCTTCGCCCCCAACGCGCGGCGCACGCCAATCTCCCGCGTCCGCTCGCGCACCGACACCAGCATGATGTTCATGATGCCGATGCCACCCACCAGCAGCGTGATGAGCCCCACGCCCGTCGCCGCGCCATACAGCGCACCGGTGAGCTTGGCGTACATGTTGGCGAGCTGCTCGGGCCGGTTGATGGCGAAGTCGTCCTTCACCCCGGGCGGCGTCCCGCGTGCGCGGCGCAGCGCCGCGGTCATATGGTCCACCACGTCGAGCGTGTTTTCGGGCGAGTCCACCGACACCATGATGTTGGGCGAGTTGCGCTTGCCGAAGTGCTCCTGGAAGGTGCGGTACGGAATCAGCACCGTCATGTCCTGATTCTCACCGAGCACGGTGCCCTTGGGCTCCAGCGTGCCCACCACGCGGTAGGGCCTGCCCGCCAGGAGGATGCGGTGGCCCACGGGGTCCAGCCCGGGGAACAGCGTGCGCGTCAGCTCCGCGCCGATGACGACCACCGGCGAGCGCGTGTTCACATCCGCGTCGGTGAGGAAGCGCCCCTTGTCCACGGTGTAGGAGGAGATGATGGAGTAGTCCGCCGTGGTGCCCGCGGCCAGCACGCCCGTCATGCGCCGGTCCAGGAAGCGCACCTCCGCCCTGTCGTAGAAGATGGGCGCCGCCGCCACCACGTGCTCCGAGGACTGGAGGATGGCGGGTATCATGTCCACGGTCAGGTTCTTCCGGTTGCGGTACTCCCACCAGTCACCGCCCATGGCCCAGGGGAACTTGGACACCTGGATGGTGTTGGCGCCGATTTGCGCGAGCTGGTCCGCGAAGGACTGGTTGATGCCCTGGATGATGCCGACGATGGCCAGCAGCGTGCAGACACCCACGCCAATCCCCACCGTCGTCAGCACCGTTCGCAGGCGGTTGGCTCGCAGCGAAAACAGCGCGATGCGCCCGCCCTCCCACACGTCGACCCTGATGCTCACGTGAAACACCCTCTCGCGTCGGCGGTGGCGCCGCACCGGCGGCACGCTCCGGTACCACGCCCTACGCCGGAAGCGGGGCGATGATTGCACGGAGATTTCAGCCCGCCACCTGTCTCCACCCGCGCGCCAGTACAACCACCGCCCGATCCACTTCTTCCGGGGAAGTGTCGGGCCCCAGGGAAAGGCGCACCGCGCCCAGGGCGTCCGCTTCCGGGATTCCCATCGCCCGCAGGACGGGCGAGGCGGACTCCCCCCCATCGTGACACGCCGACCCCGTCGACGCGGCCACCTCCGGCGTCGCCGCCAGCACCGCTCCACCCCGCACCCCAGGGAAGCGCACATGGAGCGTGTTGGGCAGCCGCTCGGCCCCCTGCCCGCTCAAGGTGACGCCCGGCACCGCCTCGCGAAGCCCCGCCCACAACCGCTCCCTCAGGACCCCGAGCGCCGCGCTCCCACCCCGTGCCAGCCGCCTGCCCGCCAGCTCACACGCGACGCCCAGCCCCACCGCGTACGGCACGTTCTGGGTCCCCGGCCGCAACCCGCGCTCCTGGCCTCCGCCGAGCGTCACCGCGCGCAGCGGCGTGCCCTCGCGCACATACAGCGCGCCCACGCCCTTGGGGGCGCGCAGCTTGTGGCCCACCAGCGTGAGCAGGTCCACGCCGAGCGCATTCACATCCACCGGCACCTTCCCCACCGACTGCGCCGCGTCCGTGTGCACGGTGGCGCCGTGACGGTGGGCCCGCGCGGCGACATCCGCCACCGGCTGCAACACGCCCGTTTCGTTATTGGCATGCATCAGTGACACGAGTGCGGTTTCCGCGCCCTCGGCGTCGAGCGCGCGCTCGGCGTCCTCCACGCGCACGCGGCCCTCGGCGTCCACCGGCAGCCACGTCATGCGCCAGCCGCGCCACTCCAGCGCGTCGCAGGGCAGCGTCGTGGCGGGGTGTTCGATGGTGGAGGTGAGCAGGTGGCGCCGCTCAGCTCGGGCCTCGGCGGTGCCCCGGATGGCCAGGTTGTTGGCCTCCGTGCCGCCGGAGGTGAAGAGGATTTCGGAGGGCTTCGCTCCGATGAGCGCGGCCACCTGCGCGCGCGCCAGCTCCAGTGCCTCATGGGCGCGGCGTCCATACGGGTGCGCGCTGGACGGGTTGCCGAAGTGCTCGCGGAGGTACGGCAGCATGGCGTCCACCACCTCCGGGTCCACGGGGGTGGTGGCGTTGTGGTCCAGGTACAGCGGGCGCTCGGGGCTCATGGCCCCGCAGGATTACGGCAGCACCGTGACGGTGTCTCCCTCCAACCGCACCGGGAAGGCCACGGTGTTGGGGTGGACCGTTCCCTCCTCGACGATGTCCCGGGTGTCCACGCTGACCTGGAACGAGTACGTGCCGTCCGCCACGTCGGTGATGTCCACCCACTGGCACGGGGTGTCGAGCGTGTAGATGTCCGACCAGCCCGCGGAGATGCCCATGGGCTCGTGGAAGGTCGAGGCCGCCGCGTCCGAGCAGTAGCTCTGGACGTCCACCAGATAGTAACCCTGCTTGCGCCCCGTCATCACCGCGTTGCCCGCCGAGTCGCGCAGCTCGTACGCGGCGAAGTTGGTGAGGTGGTCATGCCCGTGGCACTCGTCGAAGACGTAAAGGTCCGGGTTCTCCTTGATGGGCGGGAGGACCGCGGCCTTGTTGCCCAGGTTCTGGATGGAGGTGCTGAAGCGCAGGAGCTTGCGGCGACCCGGCGCGAGCACGCACTGCTCCTTCACCTCGCAATCCTCCTCCTCGAAGTTCCTCCACACCACATGCACCGTGCGCTCGAGCACGTCCTGGTCCACGGTGAGGTCCGGCTTGCCGTTCACCTCGTCCACCTGGAGTCCACAGGCCTGGGGCGACGGCAGGTGCGGCGGCGTGGCGGGCGTCGCGGGCACCTGCCCTCCGGCATGGATGGACACCTCTCCCATGGGCACGTCGAGGATGTCCCCGAACTCGGTGGTGGCCACCACCAGGTCATCGAAGCCATCGCCGTTCAGGTCCCCGGGCACCGCGATGGAGTAGCGCCGGTAGGTCCCATAGCCGCTGGGGACCGCGTCCGCGCGCGGCCAGGCCCAGACGGGGTGCATCGACTGGGAGATGCCGTCCTTCGGTGAGAAGAGGTACAGCCGTCCCGAGGAGTGCAGCACGAAGTCGTTGCGCACGCCGTCCCCATCCATGTCTCCCACGGAGGCCAGGCCGGCGAAGCTGCTGACGTAGGGGAACGCGGGGTCGCCCTGGGTGGACCATGCGGGCGTGGGGGAGAAGGTGCCGTCCGGCTGGGAGAGGTGGAACTGGAACGGGCCCGACTCCGAGAACGCGAAGGTCTCCGGATGTCCGTCGCCATTCAGGTCCGGGTGGAGGTTGCCGCGTCCGACCAGGGTCTCGATTCGCCAGGGTTCGGCGGAGATGGGGCCGTCGCACGCGAAGGCGCTCCCGGGCTTGCAGCCCAGGAAGTAGCCCAGGTTGCCACCGCCAAACCCCAGCGACACGTCCTCGGCCCCGTCTTTGTTCAGGTCTCCCACGAACGAGGCCCTCAAGTACCCCGTGCGCGTGCGAGCGAGAGTGAACAGACCGCCCTCTCCTCCCGCCCCTGGCGTGGACAGGTAGAAGCGCTGCGAGGCGCTGTGATTGGCGACGAGGTCGTCGAGCCCGTCGCCATTCAGGTCCACGAACAGGCTGTTCTGGAAGGTGCCATTGCCTGGCACGCGAAAGGACGGCGCGGACAGCATCGCCGCCAGGTCCGCCTGGCCCAGGAAGACGGAGACGCCGTAGCGGCCATACACGAGCAGGTCCGCGTAGGCATCTCCATTCACTTCGCCGGACTCCACGCGGAGCTGTTGTCCGGAGGCGTTCGGGTGCGTGTTCTGCCAGCTCAGCGCGGCGGACACGGCCTGCGTGGAGAAGAACTTCTCCTGCCCCACGAAGATGGACAGGCGCCCCGGGTTGCGTGAGCTGACGAGCAGCTCCTGACAAGCCTGCGAGCTCACCGCCAGATCCTTGCGACCATCTCCATCGAAGTCCGCGAGGGCCACGGAGCTGCCGAAGCACTCGTCGGGGAAGCTTGGGTCCGCCTTCACCTGCCACAGCGGCGTCTCGGAGAGCGTGGGCTTCGGCACAGGAGGCTCCGGCTCCTCGTCCTTGCAACCCACCAGCGACGACAGCAGGCACACGACGACCAGCGACCTCGAGGACACACGCATGAGCGACTCCTCTGTGACCAGGAACAGGGTTGAAGGCAGACGCATCGCGGTCGTTCCTCTCGAGCGCCGGGGAGCAGAGAGGCCCAAGGCTATTCCCGCGGCTCCGCGACTGCTGCCAGATGCTTGTCCCATGACCAGCATCTCTCCACGCGCCAGGCGTCTGTCATCTCGCCAACGCGACCTGTGGGAGCGCTGGCACATCACGCGGACAGCGCCCAAGTTCGCGCGAACCCTTCGCACCGAAGGGCCTTCTCGCGAACATGGCTCCGTCCGCCGCGCCCACGTCTCCGGAGGCAGCGCCCGCCGCGTTCCCCGCGTTCACCCGCGCACAGAAGGTCTTCACGATGCTGGGCGCGCTGCTCGGGCTGCTGCTCGCGGCGCTGGACCAGACGATTGTCGCCACCGCGGGCCCGGCCATCCAGGCGGACCTGGGGATTTCTCCGGCGCTCTACCCGTGGCTCACCACGTCGTACCTCGTCGCCTCGACGATGATGGTGCCCGTGTGGGGGAAGCTGTCGGACCTGCTCGGCCGCCGCGCGGTGCTGGCCGCGGGCATCGTCGTCTTCCTGCTTGGCAGCTTCCTGTGTGGCGTGTCGCGCTCCACGGTGTCGCTCGTCCTGTTCCGCGCGGTGCAGGGGCTGGGCAGCGCGGCGCTGTTCACCGGCGCACTGTCGGTCGTCGCCGACCTCTTCCCGCCCCGCGAGCGCGGCAAGTACCAGGGCCTGTTCGGCGCGATGTTCGGCCTGTCGAGCGTGGTGGGCCCGCTCGCCGGTGGCTTCATCACGGACCGGCTGGGCTGGCACTGGGTGTTCTTCATCAACCTGCCGGTGGGCACGGTGGCGCTCGCGCTCGTGCTGCTGCGCATGCCGAAGCTGCGGCCGGAGGGCGTGTCCCGGGGGAAGCTCGACGTGACAGGCGCGGTGCTGCTCGCGCTGGCGGTGGTGCCGCTGCTGCTCGCGCTCAGCCTGGGACGGGGCTCGGACCAGGTGGCCCATGGGGGCGGCTGGGCGTGGGGCTCCTGGCAGGTGCTGGGGATGTTCGCGCTGGCGGCGGCGGGCACGGCGCTCTTCATCCGCGAGGAGCGACGCGCGCGGGAACCCCTGTTGGACTTGAAGCTGTTCCGGCAGAGGACGTTCGGCCTGGGGAACGCGGCCGTGTTCATCATCGGCGCGGTGTTCCTCTCGGGCGTCGTTTTCCTTCCGCTGTTCATGGTGAACGTGGTGGGGCTGTCGGCGACACACTCGGGGCTGACGCTGACGCCGCTGACGTTGGGCGTGGTGGCGGGCAACGTGCTGAGTGGACAGCTCGTGTCGCGCCTCGGCCGTTACAAGGGGCTGATGCTCGGCTCGCTCGTGTTGCTGATGGTGGGCTTCACGGTGATGGGCTTCACGCTGACGCCGGACTCCACGCAGGCGGAAGTCACGGTGAAGATGGTCCTCGTGGGCGTGGGCCTGGGGCCGTCCATTCCGCTCTACACCCTGGCCATCCAGAACTCCGTGTCACCGCAACGGATTGGCGTGGCCACGTCGGCGGCGACGTTCTTCCGGCAGCTCGGGATGACGCTGGGCGTGGCGCTGATGGGCGCGGTGTTCGCGACGACGCTGTCCCATGAACTGGGGATCCGCGTGGCCAGCGCCACCGAGGGACTCCCACCCCACCTTCGCGAGGAGCTGCTGTCCGAGGTGCCTGGCGCGGGAGGCGAAGGGGGCGCGGCGCGAACGGCCTTCCACGCGGAGGAGGTGAAGCAGCGGGTGCGCGCGGAGCTGGAAGCCGAGCGTCAGCGGGTGAAGGCGTCGGACAGCGCGGTGGCGGGTGTGGATGCCCAGGAAAAGCGCGCGCTGGAGGCCGTGGACCGGACGGACCGGGCGCTGAAGGAGTCCTTCACGCGCGCGGTGAAGGCGGTGTACCGCTGCGCCATCCTCGTCGCGTTGCTCGCCTTCCTGGTGACGCTGCGACTGCCGGAGCAGCCGCTGCAACGCGGGAGGGTGCGGACACCGGCGAAGTGAAGCGCGCTCACGCGAAGGTGCGCGCGGAGGACTCCGATTCGAGCGTGTAGATGTGCACGGGGTGGGGCACGCCCTTGACGGGGTGGTGGCCCAGGTCCTTCACGCCGCCGCGGTAGTGGGCGACGAAGGACTCGGAGAGCAGCACGGGCACGTTGTGCCCCGCGCACAGGCCGGCGATGCGGCTGGCCAGGTTCACCGCGGGGCCAATGACGGTGAAGTCGAGCCGGTCCGAGGCGCCAATGTTCCCGTACATCACATCGCCCACGTGGAGCGACGCGCCGAACTCGTAGGGCGTCAGGCCCTCGCGGCGACGGTTGACGTTGTCGCGCGCGCAGACAGCCACCGCCTGATGGATGGTGCGCGCGGCGGCCTCGCACCGCTCCTCCACCGGCGAGTTCTCGTCGATGCGGTAGATGGCCAGCACCGCGTCGCCCATGAACTTGAGCACCTCCGCGCCGTGAGAGTGGAAGGCGCTGACCATCGTCTCGAACCAGGCGTTGAGCAACTCCAGCAGCGCATCGCGAGGCAGCGCGTCCGACAGCGCGGTGAAGCTGCGCAAGTCACTCAGACAGATGACGGCGGACGTGGTCTCTCCGTCACCACGTCGAATCTGTCCCTGGAGGATGCGTCGGCCGGTGTCGCGGCCCAGGTACGTGTCGAGCAGCACGCCCGTCATGTCCCTGCGAGCGATGACCTCCAGCACCAGTTCGAGCAGCGGATGCAGCGCCTGGAGCATGACACGGTGTGCGTCGGTGAAGCCTCCGGGCGCGGACGTGGACCAGGAGACCGCGTGGCGAGAGCCGTCGCTGAAGCAGACGGGCAGCGCGAGGTACTCGGTGAGGCCCTCCGCGCGCAGCTCGGCGAACATGGGGAAGTCGTCCTCGCCCAGAGGCGTCTCCAGCCGACGGTCGATGATGGGCAGACCTTCTTGCAGGGCCTTGAAGGGGCTGCGCGAGAAGGCGGGCAGGTGCTGGAGGCCGTGGGGGTGGACCTCCGTGGTGCCGTGTTGACCGGGGCGCCAGCGGAAGCTCTTCGCGTGGAGGAGGGGGTGCAGCGTGAAGAGGACGATGGACACCCGGGACAGCGGCACGCCGAGCGCGAACAGGCGCTCACACAGGCCTTCCAGCAGCGGGGCGGGACTGGCCAGCCGCCTCGCCTCCGAGGTGAGCCAGTCCATCAGTTCCCCGGCAGGGGTATCGCGGCGAGGCCGCGAGTCTCCAGCAGTCACAGTCACGAAGCTCTCACCACTTCCCCGGCGGGGCCGTGCCGGGAGAAGCGTCACGGAACCATGACGTCACCAGGGCGTCAACGACGTGCCAGGGGAGCGGGCAGCCAGGTGCCCGTCCTCGCCCGATCCCGGACTCAGGGAGGAAGGGGCCTCGATTCGAGCCACACGTCGAAGGCGGTCGTCGCGAAGAGATGACCTTCCGCGAGGTGCTCCAGGTACTTCGCGTCCGTCACCTCGACGGCCAGGTCGAAGCGGTGCATGCGCGCCCAGGCGGCCTCCAGGAACAGCCACCGCCCCTGGTCCTGGAGGGGGGAGATTTCCTCGAAGGTCTCCCGGAGCTTCTCCTCGCCGACGTCGTTGTACCGCTCCAGGACGGAGGTGCGCTCCACGAAGCGGGGCGTATGCCGGGCGTGCCACTTCGCCTCGAAGACGTTGGCGTTGCCCGCGTCCTTGTGGAGCGACGAGGGCGCGTTGGCGGCCTTCTCCGCCAACGCGAGGTGCGCGTCAGCCACGGCGGGCGGCGCGCTCCTCACGAGATAGCGGGTGTCGCCCGCGCGCTCCTTCGCATCGAGGAGCAGCATCAGCGCGAAGGACCGGGTGTTGGCGTAGTCCGTCAGACCTCCCGCGAACCCCGTCAGACACTGGAACGTGACCTTCCGCTCCTCGACCTTCCCCACTCGAACGTAGAACGCCTCGGACATGAGCCCCTTCCGGGATGAGTCAGCAGGGGCGGCATCCTAGGTCATGATTGCCACCTGGATACAAAAGCAAGTGGCACAGCATTCGAGAGAACCCGCGCGAACGAGCCTCAGGGTCAGAGCTCCGCGAACAGGTCGACGACGGCCTGGGCCAGCAAGGCGCGCTCCTCGTCCTCATGGCTGGCGGCATACGTGAGGACATCCTGGACACCCTTCGAGTGAGCATTCCAGAAGAGCGTCAGCAACCTGTCGCGAAGTGCTCGCCCGTCCTCTCCAGCAGCCTGGAGCGAAGCACGGACAGCCTCGGTCCCCACCAGCTTGACGTATACGAACATGTCGAAGCAGTCCTTGGTCTTCTCGGGGCGCTGCTCACGCTTGGCGCGCTCCTTCATCGAGAGAAAACCAGCGGCATCCGGCAACAGAATCGCCAAGGACTTGCCACCCACTCTGAGCGACACACGCTGACTCCGACGAAGCGCGACCCGTGAGTCCGGCAGCGGTGTCATTCGCGTAGGGAGTTCCGAGACCTCGACGTCGTCAGGCGCGAAGAGGTCCAGGTCCATGTCCTGTCCACTCGGCATGACCTTCGACCAACGGAAATCCCGGACCCTCTTGAAGCCCCTCTGATGGAGGACCTCGGGGAGGCGCTCCGCCATGAACTCTGACCCATCCATGTCGAACAGCAGGTCGGGCTCGAACGAAAATCCTCGATCAACCCCGACCCCCGTATCCGTTTCGACGAAGATGACCCCTGTACCACCCCGCAGACGAGACTCCAGCGCGAGCACCTGCCCACCAATGAGCATCACGCGGTACGCGAGGTCACCCAGGTCGAGCAGCAGTTCACCCAACTCCCCCAGGATTTCGTCGAACCGCTCTTCATCCGTCACGACATTCCCTCCGAGACAGGCAGCGCTCGCGCGTAGCGCATGATCAACTCCTCCGCCTGCTCACTGCCCCTTCCACCGCTGTGCTTGAAGTCCACGGTCAACTGGGGCAGCGAGACGCCCAGGCCATATGGAAGTTGCCGCTGGGCGAAGTAAATGCCCCCCACTTCCGTCTCCGCGGCGGGGTCCGCGCGATGAATCCAGAAGTTGTGCGGCGTCATCCGGCGCAAGCCAAAGGCGGTGACGGCGGCGTCCAACGAACCCGCGAGATAGAGCCCATGCGGCACGCCCGAGACGAAGCGCTCCTCGGGTAACAAGGCGCTGGCCAGGGTGAAGACGGCGCGAATCCCCCGGGACGCCAATTCGGAGAATCCCTGGCGGAGCGCGTCTGGCATCGTCGAGGGCGCGTTGAAACCCTCCTTCGAGGTCGCTGTTGGCCGGCCGCTGTCCACCCATGCCTTCAACAGCCCCACCGGCTCGCGCAGCCGGATGCCAACACCTCGCCCCCCTTCGACATAGCCGTACTGGATGAGCTTCTTGATGACGCCATGCGCGTAGGCGTAGCTCGTCTGCGTCTGCTCGGAGAGCGCGCGGACCGTCCAGTTGCTCGCAGGGGACTGGAGCAAGACGCGCACGATGCGGCTTCCCTTCCCATGGAACACGGGCTCCCGAGGAGCACGGCTCGAGGAGCCACGCCCTTGCACACGAATGAAGGTGCTGCCCGAACGAAGGAAGAACGTTCCGCGCGAGTCGACCAGCGCGACCTCGGCTTCCTCGCAGGCCGTAATCACACGGGAAGACGCGGAGTCGGTCACCAACATCGGCATGCGGAAGGCGGGCAGCCTGTGCGTCCCCGACTCCCTACGCCGGAGTTGCTCACGCAAGTCCCCCAGCTTCTCTCGCTGCGCCAGCACATCCACCGGGAACAAGGGCGCCCGGTAGCTCAACAACACGGGCACCCTCGCCTCTGGGAGCCGGACCTCCGCGAGGTCGTAGGTGGACTCCCCTCCAGGCCCCGTTCGAGGAACAACCAGGGCTTCTTGGCGCAAGAGTTCCACGCCATGGGGGAGTGATGGCGGATTTTCCCAGAATTCTTCCCTGAAATGAGGTCGCTCAGGCTTCATTTAATTTTGTCGATATTGGCCGATTTACAGTAAGGCCGCCAGCAGACTGAGTGTAATCTGCAGACTATCGACAAAATTGAGTGATTCGCTATGCACTCAATTGCAGGGCCCCCCCTGCTCAGTGCCCCGCGCTGGCCTTCTGGGGCGCGGCCACGGGCGCAGAGCCGGGCGGCGCGGCGGGCGCCTCCGGGCGGACGAGCGTGTCCGGGGACTCGGCCAGGGCGTACGTCACCCACGCGGTGGCGGCGGTGCTGCGCGCCAGGTCCTGTGGGTCCACCTTGTCCAGCGTGTCCGCATGCGTGTGGTGCACGTCGAAGTAGCGGCTCGAATCCACCTCCACGCCGAAGAACGGCACCCTCGCCGGCAAGAGCGGGCTGATGTCCGCGCCCCCCGCCTCACGCGCGGAGAAGTTGGCCGCGCCCAGCGCCACCAGCGGCGACAACCAGGGCTTGAGCAGCTCCTGCCCACCCGCGCCCGCGCGCAGGCTCACGCCCACCGGACGCCCACCGCCCGCGTCCATCTCCATGGCCGCCACGTGCCGGGACAGCTCCGCCGCGTGCGCCTCCGCGTACGCGCGCCCACCGCGCAGCCCGTTCTCCTCGTTCATGTAGAGCACCACCCGCACCGTGCGCCGAGGCGCCTGCGGCAGCTTCGCGATGAGCCGCGCGGCCTCCATCACCATCACCACCCCCGCGCCATCGTCATGCGCCCCCGTGCCCACGTCCCACGAGTCCAGGTGCGCGCTGATGAGCACGATTTCCTGCGGCTTCTCCCGGCCCCGAATCTCCGCGACGACGTTGTGCGAGTCCGCGTCCGGCAGCTCCGAGCACCCCAGCACCAGCTTCACGCGCACCGCTCCCTTCTCGAGCTGGCGGTGCAGCAGATCCGCGTCCTCCGTCGTGATGGACGCCGCGGGGATGCGCGGGCCTTCGTCCTCGAAGCGCGTGGACCCCGTGTGCGGCGTGCGCAGGGACGCCGTCGCCAGCGAGCGCACCAGCGCTCCGGCCGCGCCCGCCTTCGCCGCCAGCGCGGGGCCTCGGCCACGCAGCCCG
Source organism: Myxococcus sp. CA040A (assembly GCF_013336725.1). Taxonomy (NCBI): domain Bacteria; kingdom Pseudomonadati; phylum Myxococcota; class Myxococcia; order Myxococcales; family Myxococcaceae; genus Myxococcus; species Myxococcus sp. CA040A. The sequence continues at coordinate 728,967 of NZ_JABUMR010000006.1, forward strand.
GCGAAGCGGCCGTAGTCCGCGGCCACCGACATCGAGTGGTTGAAGAAGACAATCTTCCCCTTCACCCCGTCGCCCAGCGCGGCGAGCGCCTCCAGCGACGTCACCTCCACCACCTCCGCCGTGAGCCCCTCCGGCGCGGTGGGAGGACTGCCACCCAGCGCGAGCAGGAACAGCGGATGGCCACGCGTGCGCTCGGACGCGAGCACCTCGCCGCGCTCCTCCCCTCGCACCCAGCGCGGCACCTTCACCGGCTCCGTCCACGCCTTCACGCCGTCCGCCTTGAAGCTCCGCAGCGCCCACTGCACCGCGGCCGCCGCGCCCTCGGAGCCCGACAGGCGCGGTCCAATCCCATCCGTCAGCTCCGCGAGCCGCGCATAGGAATGACCTTCCGTCAGCGCGGGCCCCACCAGCTTCTCCGCGACGGCCAGGGGCGGCGTGAAAGCCTTCGCCGTCTGGGCGGGCTTCGTGGGCGCGGACTTCGTGGCAACCGGCGCGGCCCCCGAGACGAGTTGCAGCGCGAGGGATGAAGACAGGATGAACGTGGAGACGGGCAAGAGGACCTCCGAAAGAGGCGCCCACTCTCCGCCCGGCCCTGGGGGCTCGCAAGCGAGATGCGCTCCACGCGGGGTGCGAGCGAGGCGTGCCTGCCTGGTGATTTCGAGGAGCTTGCCGGGAATCCCAGGGGCCACCGCGCGCCGAGAGGGGGAACGCGGCGCGCGGGGCTCAACTGGGACTTCATACGGCGATATCGCTTTTGGGGGAGGCGATTACCGCCGCTGCGTCTCACTCTTTGGGAGGAAACGTGGCGGGCATGTTGAAGATCATTCTCAACGACGTCAAGCCCGGTACCTCACTCAGCGTACAAGCGGACATAATTTCCCGGGTGAAGGTTCACTTTTACAGCACCGCTGACAAAAAGCGGGTATGGAAGTGTGTTCTGGGCTGGCGGGGGAGATCAAAGCCTGCCATCCGGACGCGCGCCTCCGCCCCACGACGTCTGCCCAAACCTCCACCCTTCCCTGACGTGGTGGATATGGGTTGCCGTCCTGGAAGACAGACGTGGTGCGCACTGAAGCCCTGCGCACCCAGCCTGCGGTGGATTCGCACCCCCCTTGGCAACCTGAACAGCGCTTCGACAATGCGACAGGAATTGGCACGCGCCGTCACCGCTCGGCTCCGTGGTTGCCCAGCACCCGGGCACACGTCCGCGCGCTCGGCCCAACGAATTACGGACATGCATTTTTTCCTGAAATGGTGTCTATGTCCGTGAAGACTCGTTTATCCCCGTCATGCACCAAGCGACGTACGGCCCCCTCCCCCCAGGGCCGTGGCGTCTCGCGCCCCTGGGCGTTGAAGGAACGCAATGTTGATGGAGCAGTGGGCTCACCGCTTCTTCGAGCTCTCCACCGAGTTGTTCGTGGTGCTGGGCGCGCAGGGTCGGATTCTGGAAGCCAATCCGGCCTGGAACGTGACGGTGGGTTGGTCTCCCACGGAGCTGCGACTCGAAGGCTCCCGGGGCTTCATCCACCCGGAGGACCTCTCGGCGGTGGAGGCGCGGCTGGAGTCGCTGGCGCGGACCACGGGCACCATGCGCTTCTCCTGTCGGTGGCGGTGTCGGGACGGAACGTGGGCGTGGCTCGTGTGGAGCGCGGCCTGCTCCGCGGCGGGTGGGCCGCTGTACTGCACGGTGAGAAGGCTGGAGTCGCCTCCCGCGCTCGACAAGGAGCGCGGCGCCGTCGCGGAGGCGAATGGCCCGGTGCCGCCGTGGGCGATGAGCGACAGCCTGCCGTTGGGTCTGTACGTGGTGGAGGTCCGCTCCGGCACCGTCCTCTACGCCAACCACCGCTTCTGCCAGCTGTGGGGCATCGAGTCGCTGGAAGGCGCGATGCGCAAGGGCCAGGTCTCCCACGAGGACGTGCTGGGCCACTGCCTGCGCGCGGGTGAGGCCGCGGCCTTCCTGCGCCTCAACCCCACCACCGCGGAGTCGGACGCCCCGCCACCGCTGCACGGGGACGAGGCGGTGCTCGCCAACGGGCGGATGCTGCGTCGGCTCTCCACGCCCATGGGCGCCAGCGGCGACGAGTCGCGCTACCGGTTGTTCGCCTTCGAGGACGTCACCGAGCGCAAGCGCACGGAGGAGGCGTTGCACCGCTCCGAGCAGAGCTTCCGCAAGCTCATCGAGACGGCGCCCGAGGCCATCTTCGTCCACCGGGACCAGCGCTTCATCTACGTCAACCCGACGCTGCTGCGCGCGCTGAGGTACGACCACGCCAGCGAGCTGATGGGCCGGCCCATCTGGACCATCGTCCACCCGGATGACCTGGACGTGGTGCGCCAGCGCGTGCACGCCGTGGTGGCCCGGGGCGAGCTGGCCCCGCTGCGCGAGATTCGGTACATGCGCCGCGACGGCACCTGGTTCGACGCGGAGAGCGCGGGCCTGCCCGTCGACTTCGACGGCGTGGGCGCGGTGGTCGTCATGGCGCGCGACATCACCGAGCGCAAGCGCATGCAGGCCCAGCTCCTCCAGTCGGACCGCATGGTGCTCGCCGGCACGCTGGCGGCGGGCGTGGGGCACGAAATCAACAACCCGCTCACCTACGTCATGGCCAATCTGGAGTCGGCCATGGAGTCCATGGTGCGGCTGGGTGGGGAGCTGGGGCGGATGCTGCCGGATGGGGCGCTCGCGCCGGGCTGGTCCGTGTCCCTGAAGGACACCGGGGAGCTGCTCAAGGAGGCGCTCGAGGGCGCCACGCGCGTGCGCAACATCGTCCGGGACTTGAAGTACATCTCCCGCCAGGAGGAGGAGCGGCGGGAGCTGCTGGACGTGAGGGAGTCGCTGGAGTTCTCCCTCAAGCTGGCGTCCAGCGAGCTGAAGCCCCGAGCCCAAATCGTCAAGCGCTACGAGGACGTGCCGCTCGTCCACGCGGATGCGTCCCGGCTGGGGCAGGTCTTCCTCAACCTCGTCGTGAACGCGGCGCAGGCCATCCCCGAGGGAGACCCGGCGAACCAGCAGGTGACGCTCTGGGTTCGCCCCGGTGTGAATGGCGGCGTGGCGGTGGACGTGAGCGACACCGGCTCCGGCATGCCACCCAGCGTGCTCGCGCGCATCTTCGACCCGTTCTTCACGACGAAGGCGGTGGGCTCGGGCACGGGGCTGGGGCTGTCCATCTGCCACGGCATCATCCAGGGGCTGGGCGGTGAAATCACCGTGCGCAGCGAGCCGGGGCGGGGAACCACGTTCACGGTGCAGCTGCCACCCGCGCCCGCGGACGCGACGCCTCGCGAGGTGCCTTCCGTGGCCGCGCCGTCCTCGGAGCGCAGCGGCCGGCTGCTGGTGATTGACGACGAGCCCGCGGTGGGCCGCTCACTGGCGCGCATCATCGGAAAGCGGCACCAGGTGACGGTGGTGGGAAGTGGCGAGGAGGCGCTGACGAAGCTGACCTCTGGCGGCCCGTTCGACGCCATCTTCTGTGACCTGATGATGCCGGGCATCACCGGCATGGATGTCTACGAGCGGGTGCGGGAGCGGGAGCCCGGGCTGAGCCTGCGCTTCATCTTCATCACCGGTGGCTCGTACACCACCCGGGCGCGCCAGTTCCTGGAGCGCATTCCGAACCCGCGCATCGAGAAGCCCTTCGATGCGCAGATGATTCAACAAATCGTCGGAGAAGTGCTGGCGGTCGACGCCTGACGTCGCCGGGCTTGCCACGAATGAGTGAGACTTCACCGCGCCGGATTTCCCGGTGCGCATCCGAAGGGAGTTCCTGGTGATTGGCGGCGGTTTCGTCATCGATGCGGTTACGCATGCGTACAACCTGCACCCGTCCAACTGGCGCGCGGGGAAGTACGCCGAGTCCCTGGCACAGCTCATCTTCGGACTGCACAGCGGGTTGTCCAACGACTCGCACCGCGTCCCGCAGGCCGACCAGTTCATGAAGGACTGGTCCGTGGACGAGCTGGCGCACATCCTCTTCGTGGAGAGCGACATCGACCTGGCGGTGCACCACGTGCTGCCGCTCCAGACGCTCTACACGGATGGGCTGTGCTCGTACGAGAAGACGGTGGACATCAAGCGGCGCTTCCCGGACCGCTTCCTCGTCTACGCGGGCGTGGACCCGCTGCGGGGCACGGCGGCGCTGGAGGACCTGGAGCGGCAGGCGGAGGAGCTCAAGCCCACGGGCCTGAAGCTCTATCCGGCGGCGTGGCTGGGAGACTCGTTCAAGCACACCGGCTGGCGGATGGATGACCCGAGCATCGCGTTCCCCCTGTTCGAGCGGGCGCGCAAGCTGGGCATCAAGAACATCGCGGTGCACAAGGGCCTGCCGATGGGGGCGGTGCCGCTGGAGCCGTACAAGGTCGACGACATCGGCGGCGCGGCGGATGCGTTCCCGGACCTGAACTTCGAAATCGTCCACGGCGGCATGGCGTTCCTGGACGAGACGGGCATGCAGCTGTCGCTGTTCCCCAACGTGTACGTCAACCTGGAGGTGACGGGCGCGTTGCTGGTGAAGCGGGAGCGCTGGTTCGCGGAGTCGCTGGCCGCGCTGCTCAAGTGGGCGGGCCCGTCGAAAATCATGTGGGGCTCCGGGACGGTGTTCAGCCACCCGCAGCCGGCGCTGCACAAGTTCTGGCACGACTTCCAACTGCCCGAGGAGCTGGTGCAGATGGCGGGCATGCAGGTGACGCCGGAGGTGAAGCGGATGATTCTCTGCGACAACTACGCGCGCTACGCCGGGGTGGACATCGAGGCGGTGAAGAAGCGCATCGAGAACGATGAGTTCTCGCGCAAGCGCGCCAGGGGCGACATCAAGCCCTACAGCTACCAGCAGGAGGCGCGGCCGTGACGATGGAAGCGGCGCTGCGCGAGCGCATCCAGTCGATTCCGGACCCGTGCAGCCTGGCGACGGGGGTGCCGCTGGGCATTGGAGAGATGGGGCTCATCCAGAGCGTGGAGCACCGCGATGGCAAGGTGACGGTGCGGCTGCACATCACGTCTCCCATGTGCATGATGGCGGCGTACTTCATGCGGGAAATCGAGCAGCGCCTCACGGGTCAGGAGGGCGTCGAGTCGGTGCACGTGGAGTTCGACCACGACCTGAAGTGGACGCCGCAGGACATCCAGCCCGAGGCGCGTGAGCGACTGGCGGCTCGGCGTATCACCATGCTGGGTGGGCGCCTGTTGCCGCGCACGGAAGCACCGGCGACGAGCGGGAGCTGAGCGACGCGGACGCGCGGCGGGCCCGAGGGTCCGCTCGTCGCGGCGCGCGGTGAGGTCGAGGCGACGACGTGCACCTAGCCTTCCTGGACAGCGGGGAGGCCGTCCTCCGCCCGTTGTCCGCGGGGTTCGACCACCACAACCACTCACGACACGGAGGACCAGTCCCTCGGGTCCGTGAAGCGGCGGAGCCACGCCCGCGTCCGGCTCTCGTCCCAGCGAGCGCCGCCAAAGGTTCCATGCCGCTGGACCTGGAGCGGCTCGAGTGCGCGCGCAATGGCGGCATAGCCCTCGAGCGATTCTCGCCGGTTCTGGTCACCCAACACGGGCCTGAGCCCCGCCTGGAGCAGGACACCCCCAGGAGTGCGCACCGCGCGGAACGCGGAGCCCTCGGCCGCAGACACCGCGGCGGGTTCCCGCCGCTCAAGACGCTCGCCAATCACGGTGAGCCAACTGGGGCACTTGTAGCCCTCCAGCATGTGGTCCACCGTCACGTCGAGGTCCTCGACGTCGACCCCCCAATACCGGCGCGCCCATGCGTAGATCTGGTCAAACGAGCTGGTTCCGAAGGGTCCGAGCGGCTGCCCCTGGAACATGTAGCCCGCGTATCCAGAGACACACCGCACAAGGGAGAGCACCTGCTCGGAGAACTCGAGCAAGCGGCCGGGCTCGAGCTGCCAGTCGAACTCGAAGCGGAAGAAGCTGGCCTTGCCAGGCTCCATGACCGGCCGATAGCCGTGGAACATGAAGAGCCACGAGTCACGAGGGCGGCCATCGGAGAACACATAGCCCCAGTGCGAGCGCCGACGCAGTTCAGGCAACTCCTGCGCTTCGAAGCGCCGCTGCGCGGCTGGCGACCAGTCCCACATGACTTCTCCGAAGGCAGTCGCGCCGTATCTCGTCAAGCGCTCGCCCCACGTCGCGCGGTAGAGGTCGTAGACGGCGCGGGCGGTCTTCGGCCCCGGTGGCGATTCGACGAAGAGAAGCAGGTGTTGCTTGAGCTCCGCGAGCGGTGCTTCCATCGCGGCATCAGGCGACGAAATGGAGAGCGGATTCGACGGCATCTCAGTCGTCCGCGAGGTGCGCGCGGTCCTCTTGATTGACCGCCAGGGCGTTCGTCTGTATCCGCAGCTGCGCCCTCAAGAAGTCCTCCAGGTCCCGGTACTCGAACCGCTCCCCTCGGGGCGTCACCATCACCACGGGCATCTCACCGCGCGAGTCCGCGCGGAGTCGATCAAAACCGACGAAGGCATTCGTGTCACCAGAGGCGAAGACAAGCTCGTGGACGGGCGCGAAATCGTCCCACCAGGAGAGGTCCTCCGGACGTTGGGAGAGCATCTCTTTCACGGAGCGAAGCGAGATGTCCTGATTCTGCATGTAGTCACGCACACCGTTGCAGACGCCGAGAAGCTGAAGCAGCGAGGGAGGCGGCGTCAACCCATCCTTCGCGAGGACCTTCTTGAACTCCGCTACCTCCACAAGAGGCGCGGGTGGAGCCATGACCGCGTCCGGCCGGCGCGTGCTGCGGAACGTCGCATTCTTGCCCTGTGCATCGAGCGTCGCTTCGATAACCTTCCGCAGCTCTTCATCTGTCATGTGGGGGCGCTCCTACACGGAGTCACTGGCTACAATTGCAGGACACGTGTGCCTTGATTCCTCCTGAATGAATAGCGGGGTCATGCTTGTCCATGGCCGGCCCCACCGTGCAGTTCACACGTGCGTCTGCCCATTTGAGGCCGCTTGAAAGCGCGGGCCCGGAGGTCGGGCCACCAAGCCCCACCGGATGGGCATGGTCCGGGTTCATGGCGAGCTTGCTCTTGCTCCGAGGCACAGGCACGGGCCCTCCCGCACCGACCCATTTCCCGTGCTGGCACTTTGCATGGAACTTGTCCGCCACATCCGGGTGGTCCTTCCCTCTTTCCTCCACCAGTTTCGCGAACGACTCCGTGAACCCCTTCAACCCATCGCAATAGTCATTGAAAGCCGCGTCCTGCAATCTCGCCTGGTCGGCCGACATCTCAGGGAACTTCGAGGACGGATGGGAGGAGCTTGGAGAGACCTTCTTCTTCGGGTGCGGAGACTCGTTGTACGCCTTCACCATCGCGCACAATTGCTCCACCATACATGAGTCCCACATCTTGTCGGGACGTGAGTCCTTCAACTTCTCCCCACAATCGACGTTGAGCTCCATCTGGAGGGGTGGCGGCGCAGGTGCCTGGAATGTCCCGAGGGCTGGGTTCGCGGAATTGGAGGGCATGGGGCAATCCGAGTGCCTCTTCGCGTTACTCGTTGTTGGTCGTGAAGTCGCCGAGCAGGTGGACGTTCTTCCCCTCGAACTTCACGTTCATCGAGCCAGGAGAAATGAACCTGGCCTCCCCATGGGTCTGCCCGGAGACGACTCCGCCACCGGTCCCCTTGCTCGCGATGTCCCCCATGCTCCTGAAGCTCGCGCCCTTCACCGCGACGGGCTTCCCGTTGATGGTCACGTTCTTCGTGAAGCCCTTGGGTGATTCGCCCGATCTCGCGATGTTGGGAAGCGGCGTGGGCATGAAGGGTGCGGGCGGCCCCGGCATCTTGCACACGTTGGGGACCGAGGCAGCAGAGACGCCATTGCTGTCCGTGGTCACGGGCGTCTTGGGGGGATTCACGGAGACGTTGGTAGGCATGCGATTGACCTCAGCGCGGAGGAAGAGACACCACGACGGCTCCTCGGGTGGGGCCCCGCGAGCTCGCCCATACCAAGGCTCGAGGGCCCCGTGCGTACTGGCGCATCCCCGAAGCGATGACCAGCCCGGTGAGCAGGGGCACAGTGGCGGACCCGACATGCCCCCAGCAATCCGACGGCGCCACAAAACGAGACGGACCGCGCAACATGCCAGGCTGCATACGGAGCAGGGCATATGCGTACTCACGCTCGCGGAAGCGCTCCCCGTTGAAGTCGCAGTACCCCATGTCGATGGGCTCGGTTCGCACGTCCAGTCGCGAGAGCGCCCCCCGGAATGCCTCGGTGAGCCCCTGCCCCACGCAGATACCGTCGGAACCATCGGGATGGGGTTCCCGCGCGGACCCCACGCCATCAATCGTCGCGAGTACGGAGAACTTCAGCGAGCGCGCGGTGCTCGGCGATGCGATCAGGAGGGCCCCTGCCCCTTCACCAGGCGGGAAGCCCCAGCGGTTCTCGCTGCTCATCAACCGTCCGGAGCAGTCCAACTCCTCGAGCAAATCGGCATCGATGTCGGAATCGGCCCCCACCACGACACAGAGCGCACCGGATGACGCGCAGGCCTCGACGGCGAGTTGCACCGCGACCGCTCCCGCGGCGTCCCCGAGAGCAAGCGACTTGATGACCGGCCGGCAACGCCCCGCGAGCCCCATGGCGACGTGCGCCACGAGCACATCCTCGTGCTCTTGCGAGAAGTGGCGGCTCCGCTCGGGCAGGGCCAGGAAGATGAACACCTTGCTCGCGGGAGAAAGGGGGGCGGCCTCAAGCACCTCGCCCATGACGCACTCGAGCAGGGCGCGGATTCGAGGAAGCCGCTCGTGCGAGTCCAGCTCACGGTCCAGCGCGACCCGATAGGGCTCGCCGGCCTTGTCCACCATGTAGGGATGCTCGACGATGCGCGAGATTCCAGCGCGGACCGCCGCAGCGGAGGGAGGGGCTCGCAGGCCCACGACAGTCCGCGCACCCCATCCAACGATGCAGGCCATCGTGGCGCTCTTCATCAGACGCGCTCCTTTTCCCGGATGACCGTTGCGTCGATGTCGTCGATATCGTGATGACAGGCCAGGCTCGTGTGCCAGACAAGGATCAACTTCGCCTTGTCGGGCTCGATGATGACTGTGTGCAACCTGGCACGGTGCTCCACGGGTGCCTTGTTCCGGTATCTGGCGAACCGGGTGGTAAAGGCGAGGTAGACCAGAGGCAGCGCGAGCCGGAGAAGGCCCTTGGGGGTCAGGTTCACGAGTTCGAAGCGCAGGTCCATTGGCGGGTGCGGCATCAATTGTTGATCCGCGGGCGCACAAAGATGATGGCGTTCGTCATGGTCCCAGGGAAGGAGCGGTTTGCGAGAGCGTGTCCACGTGTCGTCGTAGGACCCAGCCAACTCGCGTCGCGGACTCCAGTAGCTGCAAATCGCGCCCAGGCCCGCCGTCGTCTTCGTGTGGCCTCCGAGATACTCCACATTGTGGACTGGCTTGTCGACAAGGTGCTCTGAACGCGCGGCCATCCCCGTACCAATGGGGTTCGAAGGGAATAGCTTTTGACGGCGGCCCTCGGGGTCCGTGTCGTCGAAGCCTCCGTAGGCTCGTTCGTAGACGATGGGCAGAGAACGGAACGGGGCAGGAGACGAGGGCCGCACCTGCCCGAACACGCGCCTGTAGCGCCGCTCGCCGTGGACCAGGAGCCGTTTGTCGAAGAGCAGTCGATTCCGAGTGAGGGCGCGAACGGCGACAGGGGCCTCCGTCGCCGACGTACCTCCACTGACGTATGCCGAAGCATTCAGGATGATGTCCGTGCCCGGCTTCGAGGGAGTCATGTCCGCGTCGTAAAGCAAACTCGATTGCCCAGGTGTTCCGCGGTACTCAGGGGTCAAGAGGGGAGCGACCTGCTCTTTCGCGAGGCGCACGCTCCCATCATCGTTGATGTTGAAGGTGCCCTTCGCCACGACAGTCCAGTGGCGTTCCCCCATCTTGTCGATGACGGCTGTAGCCTCTGCCTTGTATGGCGTTTCGTTGATGAGGGCCCACATCTCTCCCGGCAGCTTAAAGCGTGTCACCTACAGCCCACACCGCCGGGTCCGCGAGGATGTTCATCGCAAAACAAGCGAAGCCCTGATGCAAGCCTCGAGGATGGGTATCCAATCGACTGCTCGCGTGACGTCGATGCGCCCTCCCGCTTGAGGCCGCACGGTCGAGAGAGCCACTCGCATGGCCTCTCGGAGGGCTATATGGGTGCGGGCGCCGATTTCCCGCATGCACGTCTTCACGTTCAACCAGCACGATTCGATGGGATTGAGGTCCGGGCTGTAAGGAGGAAGGAAGAGAAGACTCGCTCTACGACTACGAATGAGCTCCTCGACAGTCGGCCGATGATGAGCGCTGAGGTTGTCCATGATGACTACGTCGTGAGGTTTGAGGATGGGAAGAAGTCCCTCGCGGACGTAGTTTTCGAAGCGTTCGCTGTTGGTGGCGCCCTCGAATGTCAGCACCGGCCCTACTCCTTGCAGCGTCAGGTCCCCAATCATCGTGACCACCTGGCGACGGCCCATGGGCACGAAGCCACGAGCGCGCTTCCCACGACGAGCACGCCCATAGCGACGAGTCATGGAGAGGGTGGCGGCGAGTAGCCCAATCGCATGAAGGCACGTCCCATAGTGGGGCGGCTCACCCTGACACCTGTCTGCTTGGCGTAGGCATCCGCGATTTCCTGGGTCGTGCCGTCGGGCTTGGAGTCCAGCAACCGCTTCACCTTGGCCAGTTGCGAATCCGGTATTCGATAGTGCGGCCGAGGGCCGGGGCGCATTGGAGTGATGGTCCCAGTTCGCTTCCAGCGGCCAACGAGGCGATCAACCGTCGCGACCCCTACTCGAAACAGCTTGGCGATATCGCCCCAGGACTCCTCGCGCGCAAGGTACGCGTCGAGAATCCGCTTCCTCGAGTCCATCGGAAGTGGTGCGCCCATGGCCTCAATCTACGGGCTCCGACGCGCTCGGCCTTGCTCCAGCCCTCTGGAACCGGCCCACCAAGCGTCAAGCTCTGTGCTTCCCTCGATCCACGTTCATGAGCACCGTTGTAGGATTGTGTGGCTTCAGGAAGAGTCAGGCGAAGAGACGGAAGACGGTTGCCAGCACCGCGTCGGTAATTGGACCCCGTGCGCATCGAGCACGTCGCCCTCGCTCGACGCGTGCGCGAGCTGCTGGTGAAGGCTGGCCGCATCCAGCCCATCGTGCGCCGATTCGCAAGCGCTACAGCACCCGCCGCACGAGCTGCGGGAACACCTTCGACACCTTCCCCAGCAGATAGTCCCCGTAGGTGCCGTCGAACGCGTGGACGCTCGCTCCATCCCAACGCCGAGCCCGGTCCTCGTCCACATCCGCCGAAGCCACATTCGGCAGCGGCTGGACCTCCGCCGCGAAGTCCGGGTCGAAGAAGAGCGGGAACGAGAGCCTGTCTCGCCCACTCACGTTCTTCACCCGATGCGGCGTGGAGCGATACCAACCGCCCGTCAGCCGGTCGAGCATGTCGCCGATGTTGCACACCAGGGTCCCCGGAAGCGGCGGTGCCTCCACCCACCCGCGCCGCGACTTCACCTGCAGCCCACCATTCGAGTCCTGCGCGAGCAACGTCAGCAGCCCGTAGTCCGTGTGCTCCCCCACGCCCCAGCGCTCCTCACCATCGGCGGGCTCGGGCTCCGCGGGGTAGTGGAAGACACGGAACAACACCGTGGGGTCCGCCGTGTACGTCCGGTGGAAGTAGTCCCGCTCCAACCCCAGGCTCTCCGCCACGCCCTCCATCAGCGCATGCGCCGCGCGAGTGACACCGGCCATGTAATCGAGCACCACCGCGCGCAGCCCCGGCACCTCCGGCGGCCACAGATTCGCACCGTGCAGCGGCCAGCCCGCCTTCACCCGAGGATGCCCTGGCCCCAGCTCCGTGCCCAGATAGAGCCCTTCCTTGCGGTCCGGCTTCCCCGACGTCAGCTCGCCCCCCAGAGGGAACCAGCCGCGCCACGCAGGCCCGCCGTGCGCCATGGCGATGGCCTCCTTCGCTTCACGCGGCAGCGCGAAGAAACGGTGGCTCTCCTCCTCCAGCCGCGCGAGCACCTCGTCCGAGACGCCGTGGCCGGAGACATAAAAGAAGCCGGTGTCACGACACGCCTGCTCGATTTCGCGCGCCACCCGCTTCCGTGCCTCGGAAGGGGACGCGTCGAACAGCGGGGACATGTCGATGACGGGCAGACGCTCCGGCGCGGTGGTGACTCCAGCCATACCCGGAAGCCTACACCGACCCGTACTCGTGGAGCCCGACCTCACACCTGTCCTCCACGAGAACCCCTGCGCACTCCCTTGCCCGGCGTTACTCCCTCACACCCATCGACCTCGCGGCTTCCACGCGCGCGGTGCTCCCACGCGCCCCTCGACCACCAGTACTAACAGGCGCGATGAGAGCCTCACGCGCTGTTGAACCCGGGCGCACACCTCACATCCTCCACACGCGCGGTGCTCCCACGCACTCCGCACCCAGCAAGCAGGCGTGACGCGCCTCACACGCCGCTGGACCTGAGCGCACTCCAGGAAGAGAGTGCGCCGCGCCTCCCATGTCGACACGAGCACCCTCGGAACCGTCTCACACCACCCTCAGCTCCGGGCTGGTGTGGCTCATGGCCGCCGCCTCCGGCGCCACCGCCGCGAACCTCTATTACAACCAGCCCCTGCTCGGAGATATCGGCCGGGAGCTGAACGCCTCCGGCAGCTCGCTCGGCCTCGTGCCCACGCTGACCCAGGTCGGCTATGCGGCGGGCATGCTGCTCATCGTCCCGCTCGGCGACAGCCTGGAGCGACGGCGCGTCATCGTCACCATGTCCGCGCTGGTGAGCCTGGCCCTCGTCGGCGTCGCTCTCGCGCCCACCCTTCCGTGGCTCGTGCTCGCCAGCTTCATCGTGGGCGCCACCACCATCGTCCCGCAGCTCCTCGTGCCCTTCGCCGCGCACCTGGCCCCCGCCGCACAGCGCGGCCGTGTCGTCGGAACCGTCATGAGTGGCCTGCTCATCGGCATCCTCCTGTCGCGCACCGCCGCCGGCTTCGTGGGCACCCACCTGGGCTGGCGCGCCATGTTCTGGATCGCCGCCGGGATGATGCTCCTGCTCGCGCTGCTGCTGCGCTTCACGCTGCCCTCGCAGCCGGCCGTCGCCGCCATGCCCTACCCGGACCTGATGCGCTCGCTGGTCCATCTGGCTCGCACCGAGCCCGTGCTGCGCATCCACTCCGTCCTCGGCGCGCTCACCTTCGGCGCCTTCAGCGTCTTCTGGTCCACGCTCGCCCTGTACCTCCAGAGTCTCCCCCAGCACTACGGCCCCCAGGTTGCCGGCCTCTTCGGAGTCGTCGGCGTCGTGGGCGCGTTGATCGCCCCCCTCGTGGGCCGCTACGCGGACTCGCACGGTGGACGGCGCATCAACATGCTGGCCATCGCCGTGTTGCTCCTGTCCTTCGTGCTGATGTGGCCGCTGGGCCAATGGCTGTGGGGCATCGCGCTGGGTGTCGTGCTGCTCGACCTGGGCGCCCAGGGCAACCACATCTCCAACCAGACGCGCGTCTACGCCCTGCGCCCGGAGGCTCGCAGCCGCCTCAACACCCTCTACATGGTGACGTACTTCGCGGGCGGCGCGGGCGGCTCCTGGCTGGGCACCACCGCGTGGACCCACTGGGGCTGGGCGGGCGTATGCGCGTCGGGCGCGGCCCTGTGCCTCGTGGGACTCGCCGTGCTCGGACTGAGCCGGAACAGCGCTCAGCCCTCCGACGACACACAGCCCCACCACCACTGAATCGAGCGAACGGGCAGCGGCTCCAGCGTCGTGACGTCCACGAGAGGCATCTCGAGCGCCACGACGCCTTCCGCGGAGGAGCGCACCTCTCGCTCGAAGTAGCGACCGGACCGGTTGCTCCAGTCGATGTTCGCGCGCACGAAGTTCCCCAGCCCCTTCAGGTACAGCGACAGTTCCAGACTCGCACTGGACTGTCCCTGCGCCAGCAATCGCAGGAACAGCGCCATCACCGCGTCCCGCATCCGCACCGCCTCGCGAGTGGCCTCCTCCATCGAGCAGCCGCGCTCGTGCATCAACACCGAGAGGAGGTTGTGCTGGTCCTCGCCGCGGCGCGATTCCTTTTCGTGGGAGATGAGGTCGTTGTCCCAGACGACAATCGTCCCCGCCATCTCGCCCGCCGCGCGCACCAGGGGACGCGCCAGCTCCTCGGTGGACACCTCGTGCTGGTTGACGATGTCGATGAGCGTGGGACACACCATCGCCGCGCCGCTGTAGAGCCTGAGCACCGTGTAGCTGTCGACGTCGCAGACGCGCTGGTCGTCTCGGTTGGCCGCCTCCCAGACCTGCGAGTACAGATAGGAGCGGACCGCGTCGGACCAGCGACGCAGTTGCACCGGGCTCGCATGGACCTCCATCCGCAGCCGCAAGTCCCGCAGGCTCTGGGCATACGGGTCCTCGGGAAGCACCTCCGCGTGGGGCGAGTCCAGCAGATGCCCCAACCAACCGGCATAAACGGCCATCCCGTGAGGCCGCTGTCCGAAGCGGCCCTCGTCGCAGAAGGCGTCATCGAACGCGAAGAGCCACATGACGAAGTCGGCGGCGGCCTGGAGCGATGCCTCCGTGCCCGTAGGCATGATGCGCGCGACGAACTCCCCCACACGAATCCGGGAGAGCCGCAGCCACTCCTGCTCATCGGGGTAGATGCGGTGACGCGTCATCCACTCCACGCTCCGCGCCTCCACCTCCTCCGCGCGAGGATGCAGCTCCGGGGAGATGGGGCAGTACAGCGACAGTTTCTCACGCGCTTCCGAGGGGTCCACGTCACGACTCCGGGTCCACCGTCTCCTGACGACGATGGCCCCAAGAGAAAGCACCTCGTTCCGAAACCGGAAGGTCGCACCGTCCCGCGGGGCGCCCGCACCTGCTCATCAGTCCACGAACGTCATGGACCCCAGAACAGGTGGGAGTCCCGTCACGGACATTCCCCTCGCACTCCGGGACAAGGGACATGCGGGGCGCGATGTTGCCCGCAACTTCAGGCCGGCGGCTCCTTCGGCTTCGCCTCCGGCGTGAGCACCACGAGCAACTGCTTCGCGGACACCTGTCCACCCGCCGAGGCATTCACCGCCTCGACGACACCGGGAATGTCCGCCGCGAGCTGGAACTCCATCTTCATCGCCTCCAGCACGAGGAGGACGTCACCCGGCTTCACCACGTCGCCCGGCTTCGCATCCACGCGCAGGATGCGTCCGTCCATCGGCGCGAGCAGTCGGCCCGTGCCCGCCCCCTCCGACGACTTCGCCGGACGAAACGTCACGTCCGTGAGGCGGCGTGCCCCGACGCCCAAATCCAACCAGAGCGAGTCCCCGCTCCGGAGATAGCGCGCCCGGCCACGCGCCCCGGCAACGGAGTAGTCGAACACGCTGTCCGCCAACCCCAACACGCCGACTTCGAACGACTCGCCGCCCGCGCTCACCTCGTACTGCGACGGAGACACCGGCCGCACGGAGACCTTCGACTCACCGTTCCGGTCCTCCAGCGTCATCGCCACCGGATGCGTGTACGCGGTGTTCCAGTTCACCAGCGAGCCGTCCAGCCCGCTCCTCTTCGCGAGGACCTGCGCCTCATCGTGGAAGAGGGCCGTCGCCGCCAGCGCCCGCTCACGGGGAGTCGTCTCGTACAGTCGCGCCAGCGTCGCGCCGTCCGCGTGCTTGCCGATGAAGCCCGTGTCGTAGACGCCGGAGCGGAATGTCCCGTCCTGCAGCACGTGGAGCAGCAGGGCCTTGTTCGTGGTGACACCGAATACGGTGAGCTCGTGCAGCGCCTCCACCAGTCGCCGCCGCGCCTGCTCCCGGTCCGAGCCGTACGCAATCACCTTCGCCTGCATGGAGTCGTAGAAGGGCGGAATGTCCTGCCCCTCGCGCACGCCATGGTCGATTCGCACGCCCTCGCGCGAGGGCAGCCGCCACGTCAACAGCCTCCCCGCCTGCGGTGCGTATTGTTTCGCCGGGTCCTCGGCGCACAGGCGCACCTCGATGGCGTGCCCCTTCCACGTGATGTCCTTCTGCTCGCGCGGCAGCACCTCGCCCGAGGCCACGCGGAGCTGCCACTCCACCAGGTCCAGGCCGGTAATCTCCTCGGTGACGGGGTGCTCCACCTGGAGACGGGTGTTCATCTCCATGAAGTAGAACTCGCCGCTCGGCGCGAGGAGGAACTCGATGGTGCCCGCGCCCTTGTAGGCAATCGCCTGGGCCGCGGTGACGGCCACCTGTCCCATCCGCTCTCGCAGCTCCGCGCTGACGGCGGGGGACGGGCTCTCCTCGACAATCTTCTGGTGACGGCGCTGCACCGAGCAGTCGCGCTCACCCAGGTGCACCACGTTGCCGTGCTCATCCGCGAAGACCTGAATCTCCACGTGCCGCGCGTTGATGACGGCCCGCTCCAGGATGAGCTCACCGCTGCCGAAGGCGTTGGTGGACTCCGAGCGTGCCCCGCGCAGCGCGGCGCGGAGCTGCGACGCCTCGTGCACCAGTCGCATGCCGCGCCCACCACCACCGGCCGCCGCCTTCACCATCAGCGGGAAGCCGATGCGCTCGCCCTCCACCGCCAGCGCCTCGTCGTCCGCGTCCGATGCCTCGTAGCCGGGAATGCACGGCACGCCGGCGGCAATCATCCGCAGCTTCGCCTGACGCTTGTTGCCCATCAGGGTGATGGCCTCGGCGTCCGGGCCGATGAAGACGAGCCCCGCCTCCTTGCACGCGCGAGAGAAGGCCGCGTTTTCGGAGAGGAAGCCGTAGCCCGGATGAATCGCCTGTGCCCCCGACGCCTTCGCCGCGCCGATGAGCTTGTCGATGACGAGGTAGGACTCCCTCGCGGGCGACGCTCCAATCGGCACCGCCTCGTCCGCCGCGAGCACGTGCGGCGCGCCCTGGTCCGCCTCGGAGAACACCGCCACCGTCCGATAGCCCAGCCGCTTGCACGTGCGAATCACCCGCACGGCGATTTCGCCCCGGTTCGCGACGAGGACCTTGCTGAAACGCTCCATCCCGTTCGCTCCTCTCACAGGCGTGCGACTCCGAAGCTGTTGGGATTGACCTCGCGTCGCCCCGCCTCGCGGCAGATGGACAGGACGAACCCGAGCACCCGTCGCGTATCGCGCGGGTCGATGATGCCGTCGTCGAACAGCCGCGCCGAGGCGTTGAAGGGGTGCGACTCCTTGTCGAACTGGTCGACGATGGGCTGGGTGAAGGCGCGGATGGCCTCCTCGTCCACCACCTCACCGCCGCGCGCGAGCTTCTCGCCGAAGACAATCGACATCACCTTCGCCGCCTGCTCCCCACCCATCACGGCCGTACGCGCGTTGGGCCACGCGAAGATGAAGCGCGGATGGAACGGTCGTCCGCACATTCCATAGTTGCCCGCGCCGAACGAACCGCCCACCAGCAGCGTCACCTGCGGCACCGTGGCGTTCGCCACCGCCTGAATCATCTTCGAACCGTGCTTGACGATGCCGCCCTGCTCCGGCTGCGTCCCCACCAGATACCCCGTGGTGTTCTGGAGGTAGACGATGGGCGTGCCCGACTGGCAGCAGAGCTGGATGAACTGCGCCGCCTTCGTCGCGCCCTTCGGGCTGATGGGGCCGTTGTTGCCAATGATGCCAATGGGCGCGCCGAAGAGGTTCGCCCACCCGCAGACGGTGTGCGCGTCATAGGCGTCCTTGAAGCCCGTGAAGTCGGAGCCGTCCACGAAGCGCGCGATGATTTCGCGGCAGTCGTAGGGCTTGCGGTAGTCCGCCGGGATGGCACCACACAGCTCGTCCGGCGAGTAGCGCGGCTCCTCGTAGAGCGTGGGCGCGGCCGCCGCCAGTCGCTCGTTCCAGCCGAGCTTGGACACGATTTCGCGCGCCATGCGGATGGCGTCGGCGTCGTCCTCGGCCAGATAGTCCGCGGTGCCCGCGACGGTGGCGTGCATCTCCGCGCCACCCAGGTCCTCGTCGGTGGCGACCTCGCCCGTCGCCGCCTTGAGCAGCGGCGGGCCCGCGAGGAACACCTTCGCCTTCTTCTTCACCATCACCACGTAGTCGGACAGGCCCGGCAGGTACGCGCCGCCCGCCGTGCTGGAGCCGTGGACCACGGTGATTTGCGGAATGCCCGCCGCCGACATCCGCGCCTGGTTGTAGAAGGTCTCCCCGCCCGGGATGAAGATCTCCTGCTGGTACATGAGATTCGCGCCGCCGCTCTCCACCAGCGACACCATGGGCAGCTTGTTCTGCAGCGCGATGGCCTGTCCGCGCAGCGCCTTCTGCACACCCCAGGGAGACGCGGTGCCCCCCTTGATGGCGGAGTTGTTGACGAAGACGAAGCACCGCACGCCGGACACGTAGCCGATGCCCGCGATGCTGTTGCCGCCCGCCAGCGAGCCGTCACTGTCGTCGTGGTAGCCGTACCCGCACAGCGTGGACAGCTCCAGGAAGGGCGAGCCCCTGTCCAGCAGCATCATCAGCCGCTCGCGAGGCAGCAGTTGGCCGCGCTTGTGGAACTTCTCGGTCGCCTTGTTCTCGGTGGCGCGGACCTTCGCCTCCACGCCCCGCAGCTCCGCGAGGCGCCCGAGCATGTCCGCGCGCTGTGCCTGGAACGACTCCGAGCCTGTGTTCACCCGCGATGTGATTCTTGGCATCGGCCTCAACCCTCTCCTTCACGAAGCAGCGACTCGGGGATGTCCACGTGACGCGAGCGGAGCCACTCCCCCAGCGCCTTGCCCTGCGGGTCGAAGCGCGTCGACGACGACACGCCTTCGCCCAGAATCCCGTCGACCACGAAGTTCACCCCTCGGAGCTGGGGGAAGTCGTGCCGCTCAATCGCGAAGGCCGCCGTCTCCGGTAGCAGCTCGCGCAGCTTCTCCGCCGTGAGGAAGTGCGCAAGCCACCGCCAGGCCGCGTCCGTCCGCGCCCACACGCCGATGTTCGCCGTGCCGCCCTTGTCCCCACTGCGCGCCGCGACGATGCGCCCCAGCGGTGCCCGCCGCGTGGGACCCGAAGGCAGCGCCTCCGGCAACGCGGGCTTCTCGACAGGAGCCAGCTTCAGCGACTGCTCCGTGGGCGCGATGACCGTGCGCGCGCCATCCGGCAGGACGGCGACGTGCTCCACGCGCGTCGCGTCGACATAGGCCGGGGTGTAGACACCGTAAGGCGCGCCATCCGACGGCGGCGCCGTCATGGTGAAGCCAGGATAGGTGCCCAGCGCCAGCTCCACGGCGGCGCCACTGAAGGAGCGCCCCACGAGCTTCTGGTCCGCGTCCTTCACCACGACGCGCAGGAAGGCCGCGGCCTGCTCCTCCGTGGCGGCGTCCTCGCGGTCCGTGCGCACCAACGTCCAGTGCGTCTCCTTCGGCTTGCGCGTGAGCGCCGCTTCCATCTGTCCTCGGATGAGCGCCGCCTTCTCCTCGATGTCGAGCCCCACCAGGATGAACGTCGCCTCGTTCTTGTAGCCACCCAGGTGGTTGAGACAGACCTTCACGGTGGGCGGAGGCGGCTCACCCTTCACGCCCGAGATGCGCACGCGGTCCTTCCCATCCGCCGCCAGGGTGATGGAGTCGAACCGCGCTGTCGCGTCGGGCCCCGCGTACCGGGCCCCGGTGATTTCATAGAGGAGCTGCGCGAGCACCGTGTCCACCGTCACCGCGCCGCCCGTGCCCGCGTGCTTGGAGATGACGGACGAGCCATCCGCGAACAGCTCCGCCAGGGGGAAGCCGGGCCGGCGGACATCCAGTTCCTTGAAGAAGGAGTAGTTGCCACCCGTCGCCTGCGTGCCGCACTCCAGGACGTGGCCGGCCACCATCGCCCCGGCGAGCTTGTCCCAGTCGTCCCGCTTCCAACCAAAGTGCGCGGCGGCCGGGCCCACCACCAGCGAGGCATCCGTCACTCGACCGGTGACGACGACGTCCGCGCCCGCGCGCAGGCTCTCGGCGATGCCCCAGCCGCCCAGGTACGCGTTCGCGGTGATGGGAGAGCCGAGGCCCAGCTCGTCCGCGCTGCCGGAGAGGTCATCCCCCTCCACGTGCGCGATGCGCGCCTTGAGGCCCAGCTTGTCGTTCAGCTCGCGCAGCGCCGTCGCGAGGCCCGACGGGTTCAACCCGCCCGCGTTCACGACGACCTTTACCTTCTTGTCCAGCGCGAGCCCCAGGCACTGCTCCATCTGCCGGAGGAACGTCTTGGCGTAGCCGGTGGACGGGTCCTTCATCCGGTCCCGGCCAAGAATCAACATCGTCAGCTCCGCCAGGTAGTCGCCCGTGAGGACGTCCAACTGGCCGCCTTCGAGCATCTCCCGGACGGCCGAGAACCGGTCTCCATAGAAGCCCGAGGCATTGCCGATACGGAGGGGGGACTCGCTCATGCGCTCTCCACGTCCAGCCTGAATGCGGGCAGTCTGGGAGCCCATGCCTAAAAAAGCAAGCACGCTTGCTTTTTTCGAGGGTGCCTTTCAAGCTGACTTCGTGAGCGACGCACCGCCGCCGGGCAGACAGGAACAGGAGCGCAGCCGCGTGACACGGCAGCGCTTGATGGAGGCCGCCATTGGCGCCCTGTCGGAGCTGGGGTGGGCGGGCTCCACGATGACGGTCATCGCCGAGCGAGCAGGCGTGTCTCGCGGCGCGTGCCAGCACCACTTCCCCACGCGAGGCGACCTGGTCGCGGCGGCGGTGGAGTACGTCGGGCACCAGCAGGTGGAGGAGCTCAGCCGGAGAGCGGCCCGCCTGCCAGCGGACGTGCGTCGGACCGAGAGCATCCTGCACATGCTGGCGGGCTTCTACACGCAGCCGCTCTTCGCCGCGGCGGCACAGCTCTGGGTGGCGGCGAGCGCGGACGCGGAGCTGCGCGCGCAGTTGTTGCCGGTGGAGGCGAAGGTGGGGCGGGAGGTACACCGGCTCACGGTGGCGCTGCTCGGCGTGGATGACCGCGAGCCGGAGACGCGCGAGCTGGTGCAGGCGACGCTGGACCTCATCCGGGGCCTGGGGCTCGCCAACCTGCTGCGGGACGACAGCGCGCGCAGGAAGAAGATTCTCCACCGCTGGGCGCTCACGCTGGAGGACGCGCTGCGTTCCCGGCGCGGGCGGAAAGCGGGAGACTGACGCCGCGAGGCGACCACGGACACCACGGGCCCTCTCGCCACGCACGGGGCCACTTCGGGAGACGACATGGGTTACCGCTCTGTATTCGCACCGGGTTGTTTCAAGGGACAGAACATCGTCGTGACGGGAGGCGGCAGCGGAATCGGTCGCTGCACCGCGCACGAGCTGGCGGCGCTCGGCGCGCACGTCGTCCTGGTGGGCCGCAAGCTGGACAAGCTGGAGAAGGTCGCCGCGGAGCTGCGCGAGGACGGCGGCGAGTGCTCGCTGGAGACGGTGGACATCCGTGACGAGGAGGGCGTGAAGGCCACGGTGGCGCGCATCGTCGCGGCGCGCGGGCGCATCCACGGCCTGGTGAACAACGCGGGCGGGCAGTTCCCGTCACCGCTCGCGGCCATCTCCAAGAAGGGCTTCGAGGCGGTGGTCGCCACCAACCTCACGGGCGGCTTTCTGATGGCGCGCGAGGTGTATCTCCAGTCGATGAGCAACCACGGCGGGTCCATCGTCAACATGCTCGCGGACGCGTGGGGCGGGATGCCGGGGATGGGGCACTCGGGCGCGGCGCGCATGGGCATGCTCAACCTG
This sequence comes from Myxococcus sp. CA040A, assembly GCF_013336725.1. NCBI lineage: Bacteria > Pseudomonadati > Myxococcota > Myxococcia > Myxococcales > Myxococcaceae > Myxococcus > Myxococcus sp. CA040A. Next base: position 750,647 of record NZ_JABUMR010000006.1, read on the forward strand.
ACGCAGACGGCGGCGGTGGAGTGGGCGGCGACGGGCGTGCGCGTCAACGCGGTGGCGCCGGGCTGGGTCGCGTCCAGTGGCATGGACAGCTACCAGGACGAGGGCGTCAAGGCGCTCATCCCGCTGTTGAAGAAGGAAGTGCCGTTGCAGCGACTGGCCACGGAGGCGGAGGTGAGCGGCGCCATCGTGTTCCTGCTCACGGACGTGGCGGCGTTCATCACCGGCGAGGTCATCAAGATTGACGGTGGCGCGTCGTGCAACACCAAGATTTTCCCGCTGGAGGAGACCTCCGCGTCCAAGCCGTATGAGGGCTTCCACCGCGCGGCGGCACCTCGCATCCTGGCGGGTGACGAGAAGAAGTAGCGGCGGAGACCTCGGGACTTCCCGCGGGGATGCCGAACTTCACGGGGAGGACTCACGCGTCCCCTCTCGGCGCGTCTCTTCTCCTTCTCTTGGCGTTCATGCCAGAACCCCGCGCATGAAATTCCACGTTGTCTTGATGAGTCTGGTCCTGGCGCTCTCCACCGGCTGCGCGGGCTCCCGCGCGCTGTGTCCTCGTGAAGGCGGGCGGACCTGGTCCGAAGTCCAGAGCGAGCACTTCCGCATCCAGACGAACCTGACGCCCCAGTCGGCCACCACGACGGCGCTCGAGCTGGAGAAGCTCCGCCGCGCCCTGCTGCTGGCGTGGGGAACGGACTTCAATCCCCCCGGCTCCGTGGACGTCATCCTCCTGCGCAACACCAACGAGCTGAAGGAGTTCATCCAGGGCGACTACGTGGGCTTCGTGGCGCCGACGCAGCAGGGCACGCTGCTCGTCATGTCGGGCGAGGGCTACGTGCTGGACGACGGGCCCGAGCAGGAGCTGCAGACACACGAGCTGGCGCATGAGCTGAGCCGGCACGTGCTGCTGCGCCAGTCCCGGTGGCTGGCGGAGGGGCTCGCCCAGTACCTGCAGACCACCCACGTCAAGGTCAGCACCCAGGAGGCCGTGCTCGGCCGCGCGAACAAGAACAGCCTCGCCTATGTGCGGCAGCACGGCTGGCTCGACGTCGACGACCTCTGGGCCTGGGACCAGAAGGAGTCGATGAGCGCGGCGGAGACGCAGCAGCACTACGCCTCCGCCTGGGTCTGGGTGCACTACCTCATCAACATGCACACCGAGCGCTTCGACGAGTTGCAGACGCGGCTGGCCCGCGCCGAGGACCCGCGCAGCGCCTGGGACATCGCCTTCAAGGACGCGGGGGACCTGCGCGGGGACCTGCGCACGTTTGTCTGGAGCGGGCGCTCCGCCATCCTCACCCTGCCCCTGCCCCCCGTGCCCCGAGACGTCACCGTGCGCGAGCTGGACTCCGCGGACGTCCACGCCCTGCGCGGGCGCATGCACCTGCATGGCATTGGCGCGCGGCCCCAGGAAGAGCGAATCCAGAAGGCACGCGCCGAGGTGGAGCAGGGCCTGAAGGAGGACCCTGTCAGCGTGAGCGTCGCCGTGCTCGCCGCGCAGCTCCAGCAGAACCCCCAGGAGCACCTGGCTCGCGCCCGCACCCTGGTGCAGGCACACCCCGACGATGGTCGCGCCTGGGATTTGCTGGCGGAGCACCTGGACATGAACAGCGAACGCCAGGCGCTGGAGCAGGCCCGACAGCGCGCCGCCGAGCTGCTGCCCAACGACTCACGCATCCTCGCCAGCCTCGCGGCGCACTACCAGCAGACCCAGCAGCCGGAGAAGGGCCTCCCCGTGGCCCGTCGCGCGGTGGAGCTCGCACCGGGAGACCCCTACGCGCTGACGCTCCAGGCGGCGATGTCCTTCCAACTGGACCGCTGCAAGGAGGCGCTCGGACTCCAGCGTCGCGCGCTGGACATGCTGCACGAGTCCACCCCGGACTCCTACCGCAAGCAGCTGCGCGACAGGCTCCAGCTCTTCGAAGCGAACTGCGGGACCAACACCCGCGGCGCTGCGCCCTGAGCACGACAAGCGCGGCCGTCCTTCGTATTTCACTTCCACCGCGCGGCGGCGCCTCGCATCCAAGAAGTAGCGTCTCGGACAGCGAGGAGAGAAGCGGGCCCTCTGATCAATGGCCCGCCAGGTCCTCCTGTGAGGTGGCCAGCAGAGAGTCGAGGAGTGCTGCAGACAAAACGCTCCCGACCTAGAGTAGGGCCATGGATATGCGGGACCTGCTCCGGCAGTCTTTTCCCAGCTATGGCCCTCACTGGGACGCCGCCATCGATGCGGGCGTGGACGTGTCCCTTCTGCTACAGAACCTCGAGCTCACTCCGACGGAGCGCATCGAGCAGTTACAGCGCATGACGGAGCTGTACGAAGCACTCCGCCCCAAGGATGCGAGCAGCGATGCAGCGGACTCCTGAGATTCTGACGCTGTTGCTCGATGCACAGGTTCAGTTCGTCATCATCGGAGGCGTCGCGGCGGTTGCCCACGGGTCGGCCACCTTTACCCTGGACCTCGACATCGTCGCGCCATTCACCGAGCACAACTTCACGAAGCTGTTCGATGCGTTGGCTCCGTACCATCCTCGCTATGCCCTGGCCGTTCCCAAGCGCCCTGTGACGGAGCCACCCACGGAGCTTGCGACCTACCAGAACCTCTACCTGCTGACGGACCTGGGGAGGCTCGACATCCTCTCCACGGCGCAGCCTGTTGGCACGTATGACGACGTGGCATCCAAAGCCGTGTCCATGGAGCTGTACGGGCATCCGTGCCGAATCATCGGTCTGGATGATCTCATCGCCATCAAGCAGCACGTGGGTCGCGACAAGGACCGCATGGTTGCACGTGAGTTACTAGCGCTCCGTGACCGTCAGGCAACGAAGCCGCGCTGACTCCACCACTTCACGAGAGCGTCCTGGCATTCCTCGCGATGGTGAGCGTGATGGAGAGCCACGCACTCGCACGGATTGGCTCGGTCTCGATGCCGTGGCGCTCCCCTTCCAACACCATGAAGTAGAGCACGTCCTCCGACAACTCACGTCCATGGACACCGCTGTACAGGACCGTCGTGCTCCTGGATGACCCTGGCGGATAGCGCGGGTCATCCAGCCTCCACGGCAGCAGGCAGCTCGTGCCGTGCCCCTCCGGGCCCACCCACCCACATGTGTAAACCCCTCTCGGACATGCCCACATCCAGGGTGGGCTGTTTCGACACCTCCCCCCCGTGAGTCCGTTTGCCTTCCATCCGACTCCACTTGAACTTGACCACTCGTCCAACAATCATTATTTGAACGAGCGTCCAAGAACGCGCGGGCCCCTCGGGTCTCGCGAGGAGCAGGCATGGGGCGACCCAAGACTTTCGACGAGGACGCGGTGCTGGACCGCGCCATCGAGCAATTCTGGACGACCGGCTACCACGCCGTGTCGGTCCGAGACCTCGAGACGGGAACAGGTGTCCTGAAGGGCAGCCTCTACGCGGCCTTCGGTGACAAGCGCGCGCTGTTCCTCGCCTCGCTGCGCCGCTACGCGGACCAGAGCGCCGTGCAGATTCGAGAGCTGCTGTCCCACGGCGCCGACCCTCGCGCCGGCCTGGAGCACTACCTGCGCGTGCGCGGCAAGGGCTGCACGGGGCCAGGACGGACGCGTGGCTGCCTGCTCGCCAACACCGCGGCGGAGGTCGCGCCGCATGACCCCGAGGTTCGTGCCGTGGTCGGACAATCCTTCGCCAAGCTCGCCGCCGCGCTGGTGCCCGCCATCCTGGAAGCCCAGGAGAAGGGACTCCTCAGTCGACGGCATGACGCGCGGGAGCTGGCCGCGCACCTCGTCGTGCTCGTGCAGGGGATGAGCGTGGTGGGCAAGACGGAGCCCGACTCCGCGCTCGTCCGCTCCTCCCTGCGCTTCGCCCTGTCGCTGCTGGAAAACGATTCCCCGGAGAAGTCCAGATGACCCACACCCTGTCTCGCATCCTCGTCGACCCGCGCACCGCGGACCGCTCTCTCTCCACCGGCCTGCTCGTGCTGCGGGTCCTCACCGGTGGACTCATGGCCCTGCATGGCGCGGGGAAGATGGTGACGCCCTTCACGTGGATGGGCGAAGGCGCGCCCGTGCCCGGCGTGCTCCAGTTCCTCGGCGCCGCCGCCGAGTTCTTCGGAGGCCTGGCGTGGATGGTGGGAGTCGCGACACCGCTGGCCACGCTCGGCGTCGCCGTGACGATGCTCGTGGGCATCGTCATCGCGCACATTCCCTTTGGCGACCCGTTCATCCGGCTCAGCGTGATGGGACTCACCACGGGCCCCGGTGAGCCGTTCGGCGGACTGCCCACCTGGCTCGTCCGCGCGGGAGGACGCAGCGCGGGTGGCTCCGGCTCCTCGGAGCTGGCGACGCTGTACATCGCCGTCTCCGTGCTGCTGCTCACCGCCGGGCCCGGGCGCTTCTCGCTCGATGCGCTGCTGTCCCGAAAGCTCGCGGCCCGCGCCACCGCGTGAAACACCCTGCGGGGTACGCTGCGGGCTCCGCGCGTTGGACGAATGTACAAGCGCGATGACTCACAACCGATAGGGCCCCCAAGCCCCGTGCGACCGCCGTGCGATGCACCGTTACGGTGTCTCCACCTCCAACTCCAAGGCGGACATGCGCGCACGACAATCCTGGCTGTGGCTCACGACGTTCTTCCTGGTCTCCAGCACCCTCTCTGCTTGTGGCACCGACGCCCCACCGACGCCTCCGCTTGAATCCACGCTGGAGTCCAGCGAGGCGCCGCTCCTCGGCACCGTGACATGTCTGCTTGGGACGACGACCATCTCCTTCTCACCGCCCCTCACCAACACCCCACAGGACACGTCTGTCTCAGGCGTCGGCAGCCTCACCAACTGCATCTCCCTGCTGACCAGCCCCGTGACGTCCGGCACCACGAACTTCCCCGCCGCGCTCCGACCGGGCCTCGCCTGCGATGACCTGCTCGGCATCCGAGGCGGCACGGTGAACATCGTCTGGAACACCGGAGAGACGTCTCAGCTCTCGCTCACCCAGGTCGTCATCAGCGGAGGTTCCTCCGTGAAGGAGACAGCCCAGATTGGCACGGTCGTCTCCGGCAAGTACGCGGGAGCCACCGCCGTGCGCACCCTGACCTTCGTCACCGCCGACCTGGAGAATGCCTGCGCCTCCCCTGAGGGGCTTCCTCAGTACACGGCCCTCCAGACGCTGGCGCTGACCCTCATCCCCTGACTCGCGGCAGCACACCGGCTCCGGGGGCCACACGCCTCCCCGGGGCCGTCACGCCCGATTCAGCGGAGCGCCGCTCCCGCATCCGTGCCGCCATCCGTCCACCAGGAAGGCACCGGCTGAAGCGGCTTGCCCCACGTCGTATCGCCCACGGGGATACCGGCGTCCGGGGACGCGCCCGAATCAGGCTCCGTTCCCGCATCCGGCGACAACGGCTCCTGCGCTCCGTCGAAGCGGCGTCGGAGGATGCGCCCATCCATTCCAATGGCGTACGCGGCGCCGCCATCCAACATCCGGGGCTCCGCTCCGCACGCGGAGGGGTTCGCGGAGATGCTCACGAAGAACACGTCCCCCTGTCGGAGCACGCGATAGAGGTACGACTCCTGCCGGTTCCAGCACGAGCGCCCGCGCGACTCCAACGGCAGGAGGTCCTCGGCGGCAATCGAGAGCGCGCCCAGCATCGCGCCATCCAGGACATAGGCCTGTCCCTCCGCACCCAGGGAGATGGCGTCCTGTCCCAGCGCCTCCGGGAACTGGATGGACGGGTCCTCCGGCGGATTCGCGGTGCGCGCGCCCGCATGCCGGACGCAGCTCGACAGGAGCACCAGCAGCGGAAGGAGCAGATGTTTCATGGTGTATTGCTCCTTTCGCACGGCGCGCTTCGTTTCTGGACCGAGAACGTTCGTGTATCAGCGTCCGACCAGCGCACCGAGCCCGTCTGTTCGCACTGCCAGTTCGCCCCACTGCGAGACCACTTCAACAACTGCCCGGTCAGCGGGATGTACTGGTGGAAGCCGTCGCACGAAGGCTCCGCTGCGTTCCGGGAGAAGAAGGCGACGACGGAGAGCCGCAAGCGCCCATCCTTCGTCTCGCTCTCGAAGCCATGCGCGAGCCCCTCCGAGACAATGAACCGGATGTCGTTCTCCGTCAGGCTGCTGCCATAGGGATGGTTGTGCAGGGCGTAGATGTATCGGATGGCGTCGGGCGGATAGCGGGGGTCATCCACCCAGGAGGGGAGCAGACAGCTCTTGCTCCGCTGCAACGGATCGACTCGCGACTGGTCCGTCAGCTTGCTCACGACGTATTGCTGGTCCGGCGTGTAATACATCCAGGCGCAGTACTCACTGGAGACACGCCACCGGATATCGAAGTCCTGGTGGTCCCGAGCCCCCGCGCTCGAGTGGGGCTTCGTGAGAATCTTCCGGCAGGCCGCGAGCAGGGCGCTGGAGGGCGAGCTGAACGGCCCCAGCATCGGCCCGGGCAGCTTGTCCAGGAACGGCGCCCCCGGCGCGGGACGCACGATGTCGGGGTCAGCCACTTGCGGCGACGAGCACCCGCACACCCCCAGGGCGGCGATGGCCAGCGCGACCCCTGGCCCTTGCGCGTTCACCCACATCTTCCACGGCCTCCCCAGGTGCCCACCGACGGTGCTCGGGCAATCTAGGAAGGACTACATCTATCTTCAAGACAAAGCCGACAAACCGCGAATAGACGGAAAGCACGGGAGCGTTCGCGGGTGGCCTTTTCCGGCCGGAGCGGTCTCGGGCTCCAGGGACACCTTCGCCCCCGGAGCCCGAGTCACATCACCCGACGCTCAGTCGCACTCGTGCGTGTGCGTGTGCGCGGTGGCCTTGGGGCTCCAGCCCTCGTTGCCGTCCTTCTCGAAGTAGAACTTCGCGCGCTGCCGCTGCCGCGTCCCCACCTCGTTGAGCGTGGCCGCGTCGAACAGGCGGCCGTTCACCATGGTGAAGCGCACCGAGCGGCTGTTCATCAGGTCCTCCAGCGGGTTCTTGTCCAGCACGATGAGGTCCGCGAGCTTGCCCTCCTCCAGCGAGCCCAATTCCCCATCCATGCCCAGGTAGCGCGCTCCGCCCAGGCTCCCCGCGCGCAGCGCCTGCAAGGGCTTCATCCCGCCCTGGCCGAACATCGACAGCTCCCAGTGCGCCGCCAGGCCCTCGCGCTGACCATGCGCGCCCAACTGCACGTTGACGCCCGCGTCGTTCAGCTCACGCGCCGTCCTCGCCGCGTCCACGTGGTTGAGTTCGTCATCCGGCACCATCGTCCGCCGACGGCTGCGCGAGTCCACCACCCGGCGCGGCACGAAGGACAACAGTCGCTCGTCCTGCCAGACGTTCGTCTTCTGGTACCAGTAGTTCTCGCCCCAGTTGCCGCCGTACGCCACGCCGAGCGTCGGCGTGTAGCCCGTGCCGCTCTTGCCCCAGAGCTGCTTCACGTCCGCGTAGATGCGCGCCACCGGAATCGCGTGCTCCACGCCCGTGTGCCCATCCACCACCATCGTCAGGTTGTGCTGGAGCAGCGAGCCGCCCTCCGGCACCACCAGCATGTTCAGCTCCCGCGCCGCCTGGAGCACCTTCTGCCGCTGGTCTCTCCGAGGCTGGTTGTAGCTCTTCACGCTGAAGGCCCCCATCGCCTTCATCCGCCGCAGGTGCGAGCGCGCGTCGTCCAGCGTTTCAATCGGCGTGCGGTACCCCACCCCCGCCGCGCCATACAGAATCGTGCCCGTGGAGAAGATGCGCGGAGAGATGAGCGCTCCGGCCCGGCCCAGCTCACTGGCCGCGAAGACCTCCTCCGAGGAGTTCGACGGGTCATGCAGCGTCGTCACCCCGAAGGCCAGCGACGCCGCCTGCACCCAGCTCTGCTCGGGCATCAGGCCTTCCACGCCCATGGCCCCGTGCCAGTGCACATCCACCAGCCCCGGCATCAGCGTCTTGCCCTTCACGTCCACGACCTTCGCGCCCGAGGGCACCTGCACCTTGCCCACCGGCCCCACCGCGATGATGCGGTTGCCGCGCACCACCACCACGCCCTGCTCGATGACCTCGTCACCCTTCATGGTGATGACCCGGCCACCCACCAGCGCCAGCGTGCCCTCCGGCGCGTCCGCCTTCACCTGGAAGGACAGGTCCACGCCCTTCTCCGGCACCGCGGGCAGCTTCTCCGGCGCGCCATCCACGAAGGAGAAGGACTGCTTCAGCTCCCGGGTGAAGAGCTCCGGCCCCAGCGCCCAGTGCAGGCTCTTGCTGTCGCCGGACCAGTGCAGGTACTCACCCGCGTCGCGGCTCACCTTCGCCACCGGCAGCGCCTTCGCCTCGGGCCCCACCGTCGCCGCCTTGGCGCCCTTCGGGAAGGGCGTGACGAAGGCGTTGAAGTTCTCCCGGAACGCCACCCACCGCTCATCCGGCGACACGCGCAACTCCGTCGCCTCCGCGCTCGTCACGTGCGTGCGCTCCTCGCCGCCATCCAGGCCCACGCTCTTCAGCGAGCGCACGTCCTCCTTCTCCTTGTGCTCCACATGCAGGAAGTACACGCGGTCCGAGCGCGCCCCGAAGTGCGGCTGCTCGCCATCGCGCGCCAGCCTGCGCGGCGTGCCACCCGACGCGGGCTGCACGAAGAGGCCCGTCTCCCGGCTCCACTGCCCCGGCATCAGGTAGCCATCTCCCGTGGCGCGGTACACCAGGGATTTGCCATCCGGGCTCAGTGCCGGCTCCACGTAGTAGCCCGGCTTCGACGTCACCACCTTGCCCTCGCCGCCCGTCGCGGACACCACGCGGATGGCGCCCAGCTTCTCGTCATCCCACGTCGTGTAGACGATGGAGCGCCCATCGCGAGAGAACGACGGATAGAACTCCAGGTGGTCCTCCTGCTTCGTCAGCCGCTTCGGCGCGCCGCCCGGCAGCTCCTTCACGTAGAGCTTGCCCAGCGTCTGGTACACCACGCGGTCTCCCTTCGGAGACACCTGCACCCAGCGCAGCATCTTCGTGGCGAAGCGCTCCGGCGCGACGGCCTGCGGCGAGCGCACCGCCTCGAAAATCGTCCGCGTGCCCTTCACGTGGAAGGGGATGGGCGTCAGCTTCTTCGTCGCCACCTCCAGGCGCTGCAGCTTGCCGCCCGCCCAGAAGACAATCGCCTTGTCGTCTCGCGTCCACGCCAGCGTCGGGTACACGCCGTGGATGGCCCACGTCTCCTGCATGTCCCTGTCCAGCCCGTCGTACAGCGGGCGCTCCGCTCCGGAGGCCACGTCCGTGACGTAGAGCACCGACTTCGTGCGCACGCGGCGGATGAACGCCAGCTGCTTGCCATCCCGCGACGGCGTCGGACGGATGGAGCCACCCGGCCCGGAGACGAACGGGTCAATCTCCTTCGTCTCCACATCCAACCGCTGGATGGCGTAGATCTCGCCGTTGGGGTCCTTGTTGTATTCGAACGTCTTGCCCGGCGTGACGTCCTGGCTGAAGTAGACGTAGCGGCCGTCGGGAGAGAACACCGGCTCGCCCAGGTCCTTCTGCTCGTTGGCGCGCTCGGTGAGCTGCACGCCCTCGCCGCCGGAGCGGTGATACATCCACACCTCACCCGCGCCCAGCGAGCGCCGCGAGGTGAAGTGCTTGCGAGCGATGAGGAACTGTCCGTCCGGGCTCCACGCGGGGCTGTTGAGCAGGCGGAACTTCTCCTGCGTCACCGGCTTCGCGTCCGAGCCATCCCGCTTCATCACCCAGATATTGTCGCCGCCACCCCGGTCGCTGGTGAAGGCGATGGACTTGCCGTCCGGGCTGAAGCGCGGCTGCATGTCCCACGCGACGCCGGAGGTGAGCGCGCGCGCCTCGCCGCCCGCCAGCGGCAACACGTAGATGTCACCCAGGAGGTCGAAGACGAGCTCGTCCCCGCTCGGGCTCACATCCACGTTCATCCACGTTCCCTCGGTGACGTCGATGTCCACCTGCCTCGCGGGGAAGCCGGGAGCGTCCACCTTCCAGGCGTCCTTCTCCTTGTCCTCCTTCGGGCCTGCTTCGGCGGACGGCGCGTTGGGGTCCACCTCCACGGCGCGGCCGGCTTCGCGCGCGGCATCGTCCTTCTTCTGGGGAGCAGGCAGCGGGTCCTGCCGAGCGGAGGGAGGGCTCGCCGCGGGCTGCGCGGCGAAGAGCGTGCCCGGTACCAGCAGGGCGACGCAGAGGGCGGAGGTCAGTCGTTTCACCGGAGGTCCTCGTGATGGGGGACTGCGCGAGACACGGCCGTGCGGGGCGGGGAGACTACCTGGCCCGGGGCAGACAGGCTCGACGAGCGTGAACAGGGGACCGGGCAGCCCTCTTCCTGAGCGGCCGACAAAGGCTCGACGCGAAACGTCACGCGCCATCCGGACCTGATTCTGTTATCCGCTCCCCATGTCGGACTTCACCCTTCCCGAAGACAAGGCCGAGCGGATGGAACGCGCCGCCCTGTTCTACTCGGACATCGTCCCCCACAACCACGCGCTGGGCCTGAAGCTCCTGGACATCGGCCCCGCCGAGGCCACCGTCGAGCTGCCCTACGCGGACTTCCTCGTCGGCAACCCGGAGACGGGCGTCATCGCGGGTGGCGCCGTCACGACGCTCATCGACGCGGCCTGCGGCTCCGCCGTCATCCTCAAGCTGGGTCGCATCCAGCCGCTCGTCACGTTGGATTTGCGCATCGACTACCTGCGCCCCGCACGCCCCCACGTCTCCCTCATCGCCGTGGCCGAGTGCTATCGCAGCACGCGACAGATTGCCTTCGTCCGCGCACTCGTACACCAGGGTGACAAGAGCAACCCGGTGGCCTCCGCGCAGGGCACCTTCATGCGGCTGGAGGAATGACGTGAGTGACGCCAAGTCCCCCTCCGCCCTCGCCGAGCTGGTGCACCACGTGCGCAAGACGCGCGAATACGGCCAGCTCACCGACGCCATCCCCTACACGCGCTTCATGGGCATCGGCGTGGAGAACCTGGCCGGGGAGATGCTCTGCCGGATGCGCTACACGCCCAAGCTCATCGGCAACAGCTTCATCCCCGCGCTGCACGGCGGCACGCTGGGCGCGCTCCTGGAGTCCTCCGCCATCTTCGAGCTGCTGCTCCAGACGGAGACGCCGCGCGTGCCCAAGGTCATCTCCATCACCGTGGACTTCCTGCGCTCGGGCAAGGCGCAGGACACCTTCGCGCGCGCCTTCATCACCCGCCAGGGCCGCCGCGTGGCCAACGTCCGCGTCGAGGCCTGGCAGGACGACCGCACCCGCCCCATCGCCAGCGCGCACGCCCTGTTCCTGCTCGCGGAGCCCTGAGGCTCGGGGCCCTCCCGGGGACGGAGCCCCTGTCCGCTCCCCTGGTGTTCCCTGGCCACCGGCGCTTCCCCGTCGCCACCTTGCCTCCTGGAGTTCCACTCTCGGGAGGCTGGCGATGATGCGATGGCACGGTTGGATGCTCGTGGGTTCGCTGGTGCTGGGTGGCACCGCGGGGGCGCAGGACAACCAGGACGCGAAGGCGTCGGACACACCGACGACGCAGAACAATGGCACCGGTGACAGCCAGGGCATGATTCGCATGGGCGAGGCGGACGCCATCGACCATGGAGAAGACATCCAGAAGGACCCGAGCGCCTGGCCCGGCACGGGCGGCTCCGGGCAGCCCGACGCGCAGGCCGCGAAGTGGATGCGCGAGGGCCTGCTGCCCATCCCCACCGAGGAGAAGGCCTTCCTGGAGGAGCTGCACCACGCGAACCAGATGGAAGTCCAGATGGGGAAGCTCGCGCAGAAGAACGGGAGCTCCCAGGCGGTGAAGGACTTCGGCGCCCGAATGGAGCGCGAGCACGGACAGGCCGATGAGAACCTGCTCGCGTTCGCGAAGACGAAGAAGCTCCAGTTGGGAGAGCCGAAGGCGGACTCGTCGCTCGCCAAGGCGATGCAGGGCGCGGAACACGCGACGATGGAGAAGCTCCAGGCGCTCCAGGGCCCCGCGTTCGACCGCGCGTTCCTGGCGGCCATGGTGAGCGACCATGACGTGGTCATCGCCAAGGTGATGGCCGGACAGCAGCAGTTCGTCGACAACACCGCGCTGAAGGGGATGCTCGACAACCTGCTGCCCCAGCTCCAGCAACACCGCCAGAGCGCATACCGCCTGCTGGGCCAGGAGACGCCGCGTCAGGCGCGACAGGCTCCGCGCGGCGGACGCTGACCGCACCACGGGCTCGAAGACCGCGAACGGACGACGTGTCACCGGGCCGCGCTTCCGTTCGCGGGCCACCGCCGCACCGAGGCTTCGACGGCGTGAGTCCCCTCCTCTCCCGCGCGCCGCGTCCGAGGCGAACGCAGCCGCGTTCCTTCGCTACGCCGCGCGTCGGGTGAGGGCCCTGGGCCCAGGACAGCAAGCCTCTTCCGCGCGCACGGGCACGGTGGGTGCAACTCCCGGCGCCAGCCTTGCTCCCTCCTGGCGTCCCGGAGAACCCATGACCCAAGCCTCGCGCCCCAACATCCTCCTGCTGACGGTGGACCAGCTGATGTTCCCCCGGTTCGCCTATGGCCCGGAGGGAGGCTTCCTTCCCGGCATCAAGGACATCCTCGGCTTCATCGACGAGGGCGGTGAGGACAATCCCTACCGGAAGTACTTCCCCGGCTTCACCGCGCTGCGGAAGAACGCCGCCGTCTTCCGCAACCACACCATCGCGACCTCCGCCTGCATCCCCAGCCGCGCCGCCATCTACACGGGCCAGTACGGCACGCGCACCGGCGTCACGCAGACGGATGGCCTGTTCAAGAGCGGCGACGCCTCGGCGTTCCCCTGGCTGGAGCCCGATGGGATTCCCACCATCGGCCACTGGTTCCAGAAGGCCGGCTACCACACGCACTACTTCGGCAAGTGGCACGTCAGCAATCCACCGGACCACTCGCTGAAGCAGTACGGCTTCGATGACTGGGAGCTGTCGTATCCGGAGCCGCACGGCTCCTCCGTCAACAACCTGGGCACCTTCCGTGACATCGGCTTCGCGGACCTGGCCTGCACCTTCCTGCGCAGGATGGCGCTGGGTCAGCCCTACAACCGCGCGCTCGCCCAGCAGTCCTATACGGCCCCGCTTGGCGAAGCGCCCTCCACCGAGCCGCAGCCGTGGCTCGCCGTCGCGTCCTTCACCAACCCCCACGACATCGCGACGTATCCCATCCTGCCCCGGCAGCTGGACTCCGAATCGCGCCCGCTGGGCCCGCTGCACGTGCCGACACAGACGGCGCGCTCCGTGACTCCCGTCTCGGGGAGCCTCTCCTTCTTCCTCAATCCCCAGGACTTTCCGCAGGAGAACGCGCACCTGCCTCCCAACGTGCACGACTCGCTCGTCAACAAGCCGAGCTGTCAGCGCGACTACGCGTACAAGATGGGCCTGGCGCTCGCGGCCAAGACGGGGCTCACCCTGTATCAGGCGAACGAGAACATCGACCCCGTCACCGTCACCCTCAACTCGGGCATCCCGTTCCAGCTCACGGCCGCTCCGGACGTGTCCACGCTGCGCTTCAACCAGTACTACACGTGGCTCATCCACGTGGTGGACGCGCACATCGCCCAGGTGCTGCGGACGCTGGATGAAAGCGGCCTGCGCGAGAACACCCTCGTGATGTTCCTCTCCGACCACGGCGAGTACGCCGGCTCGCACGGCTACATGATGGAGAAGTGGCACACCGCCTATCAGGAGGCGCTGCACGTGCCCCTCGTCGTCCAGTTCCCCGTGGAGAAGGACGTCGCTCCGGAGACGCGACAGATTGAAGCGCTCAGCAGCCACGTGGACGTGCTGCCCACGCTCCTGGGGCTCGCGGGCATCGAAGGCGCCGCGCTCGACGCGATTCGCACCGACCTGCGCCTCCACCGCCCGGTGCCTCCCTTCGTCGGCGCGGACCTGAGCCCGCTGGCGCGCGGAGAGACCGACACCGTGACGGAGCCCGACGGCACGCCTCGCGCCGGAGTGCTCTTCATCACCGACGACGAGATTACGGAGACGCTGCCGCACACCGGCGACCCGCACCAGGCGCATGACGATGCGCTGTTCGCCGTGTTCACGCGCTCCGTCGACGCCCTGCGCGAAGGCACCACGAAGGCGGGCAAGGTGCCGGACCTCAAGCCCGGCGCGGTGTGCCAGCCCAACCACGTCCGGTGCGTGCGCACGCCGCGCTGGAAGCTCGCTCGGACGTGGGACCCGTCGGGCGAGCACGCCGACCAGTGGGAGCTCTACGACCTCCAGAGCGACCCGCTGGAGCTGGAGAACCTGCTCGTGTTCGACGGGGCGTTCCCCACGGTCATCTCGACGCTGCCCAAGGGACTCGGCCACGCCGAGGTCGAAGCCGCGGCGCGCGCGACGCACGCCCTGCTTGGGAAGTACGAGACGCAGATGCTGTCACCGTGGCCCGCGTAGCTTCCGCGAAGGCTGTGACGATGCGGCCCGACGGTGTTCCCGTCGGGCCCGTGTCCACCGCGTCGTGGTCTTGAAGGCGTGGGTCAGGGGCTCGTGACGGACACGGTGTAAAGGCCCCGCTTCCCATCGCGGGTCCAGACCAGCAGGTGGGTGGCGCCGGAGGAGAGCGGCGTGAGCAACAACCCGTTCTCCACGGACTGGATTTCGACGAGGTCCGAGCGCCCGATGGCGACGCGACTGAGTCCGGGCAGCTCCAGCTTGCGCGCTTCCCCAAGCAGCATCGGGAAGAAGACGTTGCCGCTGGCCTTCCGCGCGGACTCCACCTCCGACAGGAAGGCCTCGCTCTCTTTCGGAGCGAACTCCGGCTGGAGCCACGCCCGCGCCCACGTGCCCGCTCCGAGGAGCACCACCAGCACGAGCGCCATGACTCCCAGCCACTTCTTGCTCACGGGCGAGGGGCCGGAGAGCGCCTGGAGCAAGGCCTCCATCGAGGGGTGGCGTGCCTCCGGTTCACTCGCGAGCCCTCGCGCCAGCGCGGCCCGCACGTGCGCCGGCAACCTGGGGCCCTTCTTGCCGCGAGCCTCGACGGAAGTCCGCTTCGACGACCTGTCGGGACGCTCGCCGTGGAGGGCTTCGTAGAGCGCGACACAGAAGCTGTACTGGTCACTTCGCGCGTCCACGGCCCTGCCCTGGCGCTGCTCGGGTGACATGTACGCGGGCGTGCCCGGCGTGGTGCCCTCTCGCGTGAGCGCGGTCTCCTCCTGGTCCGTCGCGAGCGGCAGCGTCGTCGTGGAGACCTCGGCGGCGGCGCGTGCATCGCTCTCTTCGCGCCGCCATCGACGGGCGAGACCGAAGTCCGTCACACGAGGACGTCCATCCCTGCCCACCAGCACGTTGGCCGGCTTGAAGTCGCGGTGGACCAGTCCCTGTTGATGCGCGGCAACCAGCCCCGCTCCGGCCGCGAGGAACAACTTCAGCACGTCACGCCAGGGACGTTCCCGCTCGCGCAGCCAGCCCGCGAGCGTCGTTCCTTCCACCCACTCCATCGCCAGGTAGTCCCGTCCATCCACCGAGCCCAGCTCGAAGACAGGCAGCACATTGGGATGGGACAGGCGCGCCATCGCCTGCGCCTCTCGCGACAGGCGCACCCGATTCTCACCCTCGATGCCCTCGCGGAGGGGACGCAGCAGCTTCACCGCGACCCTTCGCTCCAACCTCGGGTCCTCCGCCGCGTACACCACGCCCATGCCTCCCACGCCCAGCAGCTCGCGCAGGACATAGGGCCCCAGTCGCGTCCCTTCGAGCAGGAGTTCTCCCGCGACGCCCGGCTTCTCCCCTTCCGGGGATGGCACCCTCGAGTCCAGCCGCGTGGGCCCCTGAGACAGCCCGCCTGGATTCGGCGCGGAGGCTTCGGCCGCCACCGCGGCGACCAGCGCTCGACAGTCCTCGCAGACGTCCAGGTGCGCGGCCATCCCCGGGACATCCGCCGGAGGCAACACGCCACTCGCGAAGCCGGCGAGCGCGTTCTCATCCGGACACGCCGGGGACGCGGAAGTGGGCAGCGGGCTCATGTGCGTGCGTCGCAACTTCACCACCTCGCCCCCCGAGAAGGAAGGAGAGAGGGGCCCGGCAAGGACTCGGGCCCTCCTCCCCATGCGCCACGACACACCCTCCTCGCGGCCTACTTCTCCTTCGCGGCGCCGTCCGTCACCACGATGGAGTACTCCAGCCGCTCGCCGCTCTTCTTCCACACCAGCAGCTTCGTGGTGCCCGCCTCCCTGCCGGTGACTTCAAGCTGCCCCTTGCCCAGCGTCTTCACTTCCGCCGTATTGACGTTTCCCAGCGCCACCCGCGTCAGGTCCTTCAGGTCGAGCACTCGCTGCTCGCCCGGCTTGAGCTCGATGCGCTCTTCCGCCGCCGCGCTCGTGCCCACCAGCGCCAGCGCCATCAACGTGAATCCCACCAGTCCGTTCCGCATGAGGTGTGTCCTTCCTTGAGTGAACCGAGGCGCGTTTGCCCCGCCTTCATTCCGGTGACACCGCTCCCCGTGACGTGTTGCACGCGGACCGCGAAAAAAGTGGAGAGGGCCTCTGGACCTATCCGGGCCCGGGCTCGCCGCGCAGCAATCCCGACAGGCTCATGTCGAGCTGGCTGCGCACCGCGTGCATCAGGCTGTGCAGCTCGCCCGACGACAACTGGAGGCGCTCCGCGAGCCGCTCCCGCACGCCCACCAGCACCGTCTGCCTCGCTTGCGACATCCAGCGCGACACCGTGGACTTGTGCGCCCGGTACATGACGCCAATGGACTCCAGGCTCACCCCGTCCACGACGTGCAGCCGCAGCACGGTGCGCTCCCGGGCGGACAGGGTCGCCAGCGCTCCCGACAGGGCGTCACGGAAGTCCTG
Source organism: Myxococcus sp. CA040A (assembly GCF_013336725.1). Taxonomy (NCBI): domain Bacteria; kingdom Pseudomonadati; phylum Myxococcota; class Myxococcia; order Myxococcales; family Myxococcaceae; genus Myxococcus; species Myxococcus sp. CA040A. Next base: position 767,411 of record NZ_JABUMR010000006.1, read on the forward strand.
CTGATGACGTCGGCGGAGGTAGTCCAGCTCGATGTCCCGGCCGGCCTCGCCCACCCGCTCGAACATCGTCCCGTCCCCGTCCTCCTCCGCGCGCGCACGCCGGCCCTCCGCGCGCTGGAGGTTGAGCGCCATCCGCACCGCCGCCGCGCGCAGCCAGGCCGCCAGCGGACCTCCTCCCTGGTACTCGGCGATTCTCGGTTCGGCGCCGTCCTGGGCGGGGACCAGGAGTCGCTGACGCAGTTGCTGGAGCACTTCCTTCGCGTCCACGCCGCCACCCCGCACCCGGGAGATGGCACTGGCCACCTTGGGGAAGAAGTGCCGCTCCAGGGCCGCGTGGGCCGCGGGCAGTCCTCGCGCGCAGGCACAGGCCAGATAGAGGTCCGACACGGGCACGGCGGCGAGTGTGTCCGCGGGCGCCTGGCCCGGCACGAGCCGCTGGGCGACATGGCGGAGGAAGTCCTCTTCGGGAAGCACCACGTCCGGCCACGCGTGTCGTCCGGTGGACACCCACGACTCCAGCAGGGCCTCCAATCCGGGCACCTCCGCGCAGCGACGGGCGGCGGGTGGCAGGTGCTGGACGAAGAGGTGCGAGCGGCTGTGCTGCTTCGACATGCACACCTCGGAATGGGCCACCGCCGGTACACACCGGGCTTTCATTGTTACAGCGCGGGCCGCCTTTTCTACAGGCTCTCCCTTAGGTCGCGAGGCTCGATGCGCGTCTCGCCTCACCCCGGAGTCCCCGGTGGATGCTCGCTCGAAGACGGGCTTTCGCGCCATGAGCCAGTGTCTCCGGTGGACAGTGGACCGTTCGAGCGTTCACGGGCGCCGCGGCATGCCGCCTGCTTTCCCCCGCAGGGCATCCGTTCCGGAGGACAGGACGATGAGCGAGCGCGCACAGGCCCAGTTGAGAGCGTTGAAGGAAGCCGCGCAGTTGTTGTTCGTCCAGGAGCGGTACGCCGAATGCGCGGAGGTCCATTCGCGCATCCTTCGGATGGTGCCCAAGGACCCGAACGCGCGGGTGCGTCACGCGGAAATCTGTCGCCGCACGGGGGACCGGCAGGCCGCCATCGCGTCGTATCGCACGGCGGCGGAGCTGTTGCTCGCGCAGGGTTGTGAGGCGCGGGCCCGCGCGTCGCTTCGCGCGGCGCTGGAGCTGGACCCGAGGGACCCGGTGCTCCTGTCGGACTTTACTCGCATGGGACAGGCATCGCTGCCGCCCTCGACGGCGCTGGAGGATGAGCGGCTCTACAGTCACGCGGCGGGGCTCGTCACGGTGAGCGACGCCCCGGTGACGGTGGCTCCGCGCACCCCGGACGCGCGTGTGAAGACACCGCCTCCTCCGCCGCCTCCGTTCGTGCTGCGAGCGGCGGAAGAGACTCGAGTGTCGGGGCCGCTGCCCTCGGCTCCGGCCATTGCGCCGGTGAAGGTGAAGCCACCTGGGCCCGCGACTCGGGCACCCGTGCCCTCCGCACCGACGATGCCGAGTTCGTTTCCGCCGCGCGGTGCGGTCGCGCCACGACAGGTGGAGGCGCCGCGTGAAATCGCCGTGCCCGTGGTGCGCGGGACGCTCGTCGCGGCACGGGACACCACGGTTCCACTGACAGGCGTGCTCCCGACTCCCGCTCAGGCACCTCGCGCCACTACGATTGCGCCCCTGTCTCCCGCGCAGGCATCAACGACCACTATGCGCGCGGCCGTGTCTCCCACGCAGGCACCTCACGCCACCGCAAGCACGTCTCTGTCTCCCGCTCAGGCACCACGCGCCACTACGATCGCGCCCCTGTCTCCCGCGCAGACACTGCCTGCCACCGCGAGCGCACCTCGGCCTCCTGCCCAGGCACCACGCACCACTACAATCGCGCCCCTGTCTCCCGCCCAGGCACCACGCACCACTACAATCGCGCCCCTGTCTCCCGCGCAGGCACCTCACGCCACCGCGAGCGCACTCCGGTCTCCCGCCCAGGCACTGCACGCCACCGCGAGCCCGCCCTTGTCTCGCGCGACAGTGCTGCACACCACCGCGAGCGCGTCCATGTCTCCCGCCCAGGCGCTGCACACCACCGTGAGCGCGTCGGCTCCCGTGCCTCGCGAGACACCCAAGGTCGAGGTGAGCGCGAGTCTCTGGACCACCGGTGGCCCCGTGACGGTGACGCCCGTGGCAACCTATCGGCCCGAGCTTCGGTGGCTGAGCCCCAACAGCGTGGCGATGAGAGTCTCGCCTCAGTCCCACTGGGTCATCATCCGCGCCGAGGGACCGCTGTCGTTGAGTCGCGCGGAGGCCCTCCCGTTGCCCCCTCGAGACGTGGCCTCACACCCCCGCGACGAACCCCTCTCGGACAGCACTCCGCTCATCGCGCACTGACGCGGACACCGCCAACCCGCGGTCAACACTGGCGGGTTCGGCGACCTCTCCTGGCAACCGACCTGCCCTCGCGCTCGCGACTCCACGGTGCGCCGGTCCCAGCAGTGAATCCTGGCGCTGAAGCTTGCCCCTCGCGGTCCCCGCCGACCACGATGCACGTCACCGCCATGACGCCCCTCACCCTTCGCGAGACGCTCGCCTTCGTCGCTCCCGCCCTCTCCACGCGGCGCCGTGTCCTGGAAGTCGGCTGCGGTGACGGCTCCCTCGCGGGCCAGCTCGCCGCCCAGGCCCATGACGTCGTCGCCATCGACACTCGCCTGCGCGACACGCCACGCTCACCGCGCGTCCGCTTCGAGGAAACAGACCTGCTGCGCTTCACCTCCGAGCAGCCCTTCGACGCCGTCGTCGAGGTGACCGTCCTCCACCACCTCACTCCGCTCGACGCGAGTGTGGCGCGGCTGCGCGAGCTGCTCGTCCCCGGAGGTGTGCTCGTCGTGGATGACTTCGACCTGGCCGCGCCGGACGAGGCCACCGCGCGCTGGTACTACGACACCCAGGACCTGTTGGCCGTCGCCGGACGCTTTCCCGCCGAGGCCGTCCACGGCGCCCCCTCCGAACCACCCCTGGAGCGCTGGCACCACGAGCATGAGCACCACGACGAGCCACTCCACACCGGAGCCGCGATGCTCACCGCGCTCCGCGACGGAGGCTTCGAGGTCTCCCAGGTGGCTCGCGGACCCTATCTGTTCCGTTATCTGGCGAGAGGCGCCATCGAGGCCCACGACAACACCGTCTCCGGTGAGCGCGTGGCCGAGCACCTGCTCACCGTCGAGCAACGTCGTCTGGACGAGCACTCGCTCCAGCCCGTGGGCCTGCGCATCCTCGCCCATCGTCGCTGACACGCGTCTGGCGGAGCGCCTCCACGACACGGAGGCGCATCCAGCCTTCACACCAGGACTTGCGCGGCGCTCGCGGGCTACATCGGCACGGACTTCTTCGGGTCGAAGCGCTTCTTCTCGTGCGTCGCCGGAGGCTGCACGGCCTTCTCCTGCTCCGTCGTCTTCGCCGGCTCCGACTCGCGGCTCTCCAGCACCGGAGCCTCCGCCTTCTCCTCCGACACCTGCGCCTTCACCGGCGCCTCGCAGTGCTCACCCTTCCGGTTGGGATGGCAGTGCCGAATCCCATACACGTGGTGACAACCGCACGCATCGACGCGCTTCTTCGCGCAGATGGACGGATTGAACACCGGCCCCGCCAACGTATCCGCCGGCACCGCCTGCAACGCCACCGCCAGGAACATCCCACCGAGGAAACCCATCGCCCACCCCCTGCCTGGATGGATGATGGATGGGCCTGGGGCCGGAATGCGGCAAGTCCTCCGCCGATCCAATTCCCGCGCTTCGCACGCGAGCCGACTTTCGGTCGACTGTCCGCGTGTGCGATGCGGGCCTCGGGGCCACCACGAGGATGCGTTGCCGACGTCGAGACGGCAACAGCACCCGCCCTTCTTCATCGTCCCAAGGTCCGGGGCAGCCGCCACCCACGCACCGCGTCGAGCCCTGGCGCCCTCCCCCGTTCTCCGAGGGAAAACCCCGGAAATTCGCTCGCTTTCCCGCCCGCTCTCCCAGCATCCTCGGAGGCTCGGACAAACCCGGGCGCCCGGGTCAGCTTCTTTCGGACGCTCCCGTCCCTCGCGCGTGTTCACCCCTGTCCAGGGGCGTCAGGGGAGTCAAAGCCATGAGTTGGAAGCAGCGTTTGGAAAAGGCCGCCGAAGGCCATTACGTCCTGCCGAAGACCAAGACCATGAAGGTCGACGCGGACCTGTTCCTCTCCGACAAGCTCCTGTGGGGAGAAGGCCCCGACTTTCCCGGCATGGAGGACGCCGTCTTCGACCAGGTGGTCAACGCCGCGTCCTTCCCCGGCGTCACCCGCGTCGCCGTCACCCCTGACTGTCACGTGGGCTACGGCGTCCCCATCGGCACCGTGGTGGAGACCGACGGCATCCTCCTGCCCACCGCCGCCGGCTACGACATCGGCTGCGGCATGGTGCAGCTCCAGACCTCCCTCAACGCGGAGGACGTCGCGGACCCGGCGAAGCGCCGCCAGTGGATTGAGCAGGTCACCCGCCGCATCGCCGTGGGCGTGGGCGCCAGTCGCGTGCAAGCGCAGCGCAAGGTGTCCGACCGAGCCTTCGCGGAAGTCGTCCGCCACGGCGCCAAGGCCCTGGGCCGAGGCTCCGCCATCACCGAGCGCGACTTCATCCCCGTGGAAGACGACCGGGTGGACATCCCCGACCGGGCCTACGAGAAGCGCGGCCAGTTGGGCAGCCTGGGCGGTGGCAACCACTTCACCGAGATGCAGGTGGATGAAGAGGGCCGCGTCTGGGTGATGCTCCATACCGGCAGCCGGGGCTTCGGGTGGAACATCGCCAAGACATTCTTCGTCAAGGGCGCCGCCCAGTTGGGCCTGAAGAGCCGCAGCGAGGACTTCGTCTGGCTCGACGCCGACAGCCCGATGGGCCGCGAGTATTGGAACCTGCACAACATGGCGGCCAACTTCGCCGTGGCCAACCGGCTCATCATCGGTGAGGCCGTGTGCGCCGCGCTGGAGGACGTCTTCGGCGGCACCGCGAGCGTCTATTACGAAATCTCCCACAACCTCATCCAGAAGGAGGCCGGGAAGTTCGTCGCCCGCAAGGGCGCCACGCGCGCGTTCCCCGCGGGCCACCCCGCGCTCAAGCGCACCACGTGGGAGGACACCGGCCACCCCATCCTGATTCCAGGCTCCATGGAGACCGGCAGCGCCATCCTCTTCGCCGAAGAGGGCGCGTCCAAGTCCATCTACTCGGTGAACCACGGCTCCGGCCGGCGACTGTCCCGAGGCGAGGCCCGGCGCGTGCTGGACCAGGGCGCCACCGACGCGCGCATGGCGGAGTCCGGCATCATCCTCAACACCCGCCAGACGCCGCTCGACGAGTCCGGCCCCTGCTACAAGAACCTGGACGACGTGCTGGAGACGGTGGAGATGGCGGGGCTCGCCCGAGTCGCCCGGCGCCTCAAGCCCGTCGCCTGCATCAAGGGCGCGGATTGACCCACACGCGAGGGGCGCGTGGACTTCCCAGGGAGCCTGCTACAGTGCCGGCCCTCTGGAGTCCCAAGAATGACCTCGCCGTCCCCTGCCGCCCGCGTCCCCCCGTCGGGCCCCCGTGAGGCCGAGCTGGCTCGCGCCGAGAGCGAGCTGTCCGCCCAGGAGTCCCGCCTCGCGGAGCAGGTGACGCGCGCCCTCGCCGACGCCGCCGCCCTCACCTCCCGACTCGACGGCGTGCGCGCCGCGCTGGCCCGTGCCCACCAGGAACCCGACGCCGACCCGCAGGTGGGCGAGCAGGCGGCCAGGCTCCAGGCCGCTCGCGTGCCGTCCCTGGACGTGGAGGCCGCGCGCGCGAAGGCGCTGGAGGCGCGCGAGAAGGCCCTGGAGGCGCGCAAGCGGATGGGGACGGAGGTGCAGGCCGCGCTGCGCATCCAGCAGGAGCAGACCGCGCAGGTGTCACGCGCCGTGGCGGACGCGGAGGCCGCGCTGAAGCAGCAGGTGGAGGCCAGCGCCGCGCGGACCCGGGCCCGACAGGAGGCCGCCACGCGCGCGCAGCAGGAGGCCGCTCGCGTGCGTCAGGCGGAGCTGGCGCAGGCCGCCGCCACGGTGAAGTCCCAGGGACTGGCGCTGCCCTCCCCCCCGGCGCGGGGAGCGGCGAGCGCGGACGGCCAGGAGGCCCGGCGCAACGGGCGCGTGCGGATGCACACGTCCATCGACATGCGCAGCGACTCCAACTTCTTCACCGGCTTCTCGATGGACATCAGCGAGGGCGGCGTCTTCATCGCCACGGTGGACGCGGTGCCTCGCGGCACGCAGGTGGAGCTGGACTTCACGCTGCCGGGTGGCCGGCCCATGAAGGTGACGGGCGTGGTGCGCTGGGTGCGCGAGTCCAATCCCCGCATGCCGGAGCTGATGCCCGGGGTGGGCGTGCAGTTCACCGGACTGCCGCACGAGGTGGCCTCCGTCATCTCCTCGTTCGTCATCACGCGGGACCCGATGTTCTATCCAGACTGAGTCAGGCCTCACCCTTCGTCGGGTAGTCGACCCAACCTCGCGCGAGGTGTCCATGAGCGGCGGTGTCTGGATGGAAAGACAGACATCCGTCCCGGGCCTCGTGCATGGTGGCTTCAAGACTCCGCGTCCTGATAGGAGAGACCCCGGAATGAGCGCACCCCCCCGAAGCCCCAGCTCCAGTTGCGCGCGCCCGCCCCGCTGGGACTCCCGCCGCCGCGTCGAGACCGACACCGCGGAGGCGGAAACGAATGAAGTGAGCACACACATGGCATCGCCGAGCGTGGACAAGGTCAACCTTGCCCAGAAGCTGACCCTGTTCTCCGAGCACTGGTCCCCCAAAGTGGTGGGTGAGCTGAACGGACAACACGTCCGGCTGGCGAAGCTGATGGGCCCCTTCACCTGGCACCACCACGAGCACGAGGACGAGCTGTTCCTGGTCATCCACGGCCGGCTGCGCATGGAGCTGCGCGAGCGCACCGTCGAGGTGGAGCCCGGCGAGTTCATCATCATCCCCCGGGGCGTGGAGCACCGGCCCGTCGCGGAGGAGGAGGTCCATGTCCTCCTCTTCGAGCCGGCCACCACCCTCAACACCGGCAACGTCCGCGAGGAGCGCACCGCGGATACGATGGAGAAGCTCTAGCCTAGGTCGCCCCGGGCGGCGCCGGCTCCATGGCGTCGTCCTCCAGCTCCGCGCCCAGCTCCATCAATGGCAGCTCCACCGTGAAGGTGGAGCCCTCGCCCGGCGTGCTGTCCACGTGGACGGAGCCCGCGTGCGCGTCCACCAGTTGCCGGACGATGTAGAGCCCCAGTCCGAAGCCCGCGTGGCGGCCCGCGGAGGGCACCCGCTCGAAGCGGTCGAAGATGCGCCGCTGCGACTCCAGGGCGATGCCCTCGCCGAAGTCGCGCACCACCAGCCGCGCCCGCGCCAGCCCCGCGCGCTCCACCCGCACCACCACCGGATGTCCCGCGCCGAACTTCAGCGCGTTGGACACCAGGTTCGTCACCACGCGGTCCAATCGCAGCCGGTCCCACTGGCCCACCAGCCCCAGCTCCGCGTCGAAGACAAACTTGCTGCCCACCTCCGCGGCGTGCGCGGCGAAGCGCTCCACCACCTCGTGCGCCAGGTCCGCCAGGTCCACCGGCGCCACGTCCAGCACCAGCCGCCCCGAGGACAGCCGCGACAAGTCCAGCAGGTTGAGCAGCAATTGCCCCAGCCGCTGCGTCTGCTTCAGCGCCGTGCCCAGGCCGTCACGCACCTTCTCCCGCTCCACCGACTGGTCCGTGCGCAGCAGCCTGCGCAAGAGCAACTGGAGCGTATTGAGTGGATTGCCCAGGTCATGCGCCGCCACGCCGATGAGCTCCACCGCCTCGCGCGCCTCGCGCAAGAGCCGCGCGTTGTCCAGCGCCAGCGCCGCGCGCCCGGCCAGCTCCTCCATGAAGACCTGGTCCGACAGCGTCAGCCGCCGCTCCGGCAGGGACATCAGCAGCACCAGCACCCCCTGCGTCCGCTCTCCGGCGCGCAGCGGCACCGCCAGGTACGAGCGCACGCCCACCTGCTCCATCAGCCTCAAGTGCTCCGCGTCCTGCGCTCCCTGCGTCAGCATCTCCGGCGACACGTCCGGCACCCACTGGGAGCGCCCCGTGCGCACCACCTGCCAGAGGCCCTGGGGGACATCCGGCGGAGGTTGGTAGCGCCGCACCGCCTCCCACAGCGAGGGCTCCTTCTGCGCCACCACGTGCTTCACCGCCCGGGGCCGCAGCTGGCCGGACGGGGTCAGCATGTACAGCAGACAGACATCCGCCACCTCCGGCACCATCATCCGCGCCAGCTCCGCCACCATCAGGTCCGGGTCCAGGTACTGCTGGAAGACGCGGCCGGCCTCCGCGAACAGCCGCTGCGTGCGCTCGGCGCGCTGCCGCTCGGTGATGTCGCGCGTCACCGCCGCGTAGCCCCGCACCTCGCCGTCGTCGTCGAGCAGCGTGTTGATGAGGGCCTCCGCGAAGAAGTGCGTGCCGTCCTTGCGCGTGCGCCACCCCTCCGTGCGCAACCGCCCGTCCCTCCGCGCGCGCGCCAAATCTTTCTCCGGCAGCCCCAGCGCCACCTCGTCCGGGGGGTAGAAGCGGTCCACCGACTCGCCCACGACCTCCGCCGCCTGATAGCCGGTGATGCGCGTGGCGCCCGGGTTCCAGCTCGCCACCCGGCCCCGCTCGTCCAGCAGCAGCAGCGCGTAGTCCTGCACCCCCTCGACGAGCAGTTGGAAGCGCTTCGTGCTGGCCTCGGCCTCCGCCCGCAAGGGACGCAGCCGCCGCAACAACACCCACGCCAGCACCCCGGCCAGGGCCAGGCCCAGGCTCGCCGCCACCAGGGTGAGCACCAGCACCCGCTCGTCCACCCCCACCGCAGCCTGGATGCCCAGCGCGAGCCGCTCCTCCACGCTCGCGGAGAGCTGCTGGAGCGATTCATAGGCGCGCAGGCGCGTGTCCCCCACCCGCTCCTCGAAGAGGGCCTCCAGCCGAGCGCGGGGCACCTGGCTGGCATGCGCCACCACCAGCTCCCGCACGGCCTGCTCATGCTCCTGCTCCGCGCGCATCACGGACTCCAGGAGCGACGCCGAGGGCTCCGTGCCCAGCCGGGGCTTCAGCCGCTCATAGGTGGCGATGAAGCGCTCGCGCGACGCCACCATCTCCTCGGCGAAGAGCGCGTCACCCGACAGCGCATAACCCCGCTCGCTGGACACCTTGTCGCTGAAGGCCCGGCGCAGGCGCTCCACCTCGAGCAGGTCCATGGACAACTCGAGCAGGCTCGCCTTGTGGCCGGAGCGCACCGACAGCAGCGCCACCGCCGACGTCACCGCCAACGCCAGCGCCACGAGCAGGGACGCGATGAAGCCAGCGCCGACGCGCTGTGAGAACGTCCACGGCCGCCCCACGCCGCCCCCCTCCGGACATCAGCCTCCAGCCCGAACCTCACCCAGCCCACAAGGTGGCGCTGCCGGCCATGAGCCCACACCCCCGCCCATGGGACGGCTTGGCGTCGGGTGGCGGGCAGTCGGGCCCGCCGCGAGTCAGGGGAGTGCCTGGAGCGGAGGGACTACCGCGAGCCCGCGGTGGACGACGGGGCCGCCGCTTCCGGGGCGCCAGTGGGCGCGGGCTCCACGTCGCCGGACGGGGCCTTGAAGCTGCCCGTCTCCGGCTCCACGGACCACGCGGAGAACTTCTGCTGCTTCACGTCCCGCAGCTTCCCGTCCTCGTAACAGACCGAATAGACGAGGAAGAACTCCTTCTCCACCGACGGCGCGCCGTGGCGGTAGCAGTCCGCGCCCGTCGCGTCGCGCTCGCGCGTCATGGGGCGGCCCAAAAGCGCCATCACCTGGTCCGTCGTCATGCCGCCGTGCATGGACTTGAAGCCATGGGGCGTGACGACCTGGAACGTCGGGCGCTGCTCGCGCACCATCGTCCAGAACACCACCGCGAGCACCACCGGCACCAGGGCGGCCAGGAGCGCCAGCGCCCAGCGGCCTCGGGACGCCTTGCGGTCCTCCTTGTCATAGGCCGTGAAGAGGTTGCCAGCGTCCGTCGGCGCGGAGGCCAGGGAGGCATTCAAGGGGTTCTCTGTCGGGCTCACGTCGACTGACATGCCGTTCCAACAGCGCGGATGCAAGAAACTCCACGCGGGGCTTCCGGTAACGCCCGCCCGGCAACTTCCCGGGCGTGTACCGTGCGCTGGAGGGCTTCCTTTCGTGACATCGAAGTTCACAATCGGTGGGAGGCCGGCCTGCTACATCCCCCGCCGAGGTAGGAACCAGGAGTCGTGAAAGATGGCGAAGCGAGGCGCCGCCGGACGCAGCGTCACCCCCCAGAAGCCCTTGGAGCGGGATGCCCTGCCAGCGGGGGCGGAGATGGATGAGGGGCTCTTCTTCAATCGCGAGCTGTCCTGGCTGGCCTTCAACGACAGGGTGCTCCAGCTGGCGGAGTCCGCGGACGAGCCGCTGCTGGAGCGGCTCAAGTTCGTGGCCATCTACGCGCGCAACCTGGACGAATTCTTCATGATTCGCGTCGCGCGCCTGCACGAACAGGTGCGCGCCAACGTGGCGCGGCTGGTGCCGGACGGCGCGGCCCCGGGCAACACGCTCGACAAGCTGCACGAGGGCATCTTCGAGCAGAGCAAGCGCCACAGCGCCATCTTCGAGAAGCTCCTGCGGCCCGCGCTCGCGGAGAAGGGCCTGCGCATCCTCAACGCGAAGGAGCTGGACGCCGATCAGCGCGCCCAGGTGGATCAGCGCTTCCGCGAGCAAATCTTCCCCGTGCTCACCCCGCTGGCCATCGGCCTGGGCCGGCACTTCCCCTACATCTCCAACCTGTCGCTCAGCCTGGCGGTGCTGCTGAGAGACCCGGAGGCCGGCGAGGAGAGCGTGGCCCGGGTGAAGGTGCCCAAGGAGCTGCTCCCCCGCTTCCTGCCCCTGAAGAACAACGTCTTCGTGCCGCTGGAGGAGGTCATCGCCCAGCACCTGGGAGACCTGTTCCCCGGCATGGAGGTGCTCAGTTGGAGCCTGTTCCGAGTCACCCGCGACGCGGACTTCACCGTGTCCGAGGACGCGGAGGACCTGCTCAAGGCGGTGGAGACGGAGCTGCGGCAGCGGCGGTTCGGCGACGTCATCCGCCTGGAGGTGCAGGCGGGCATGAGCCCCAAGCTGCTGGAGCCGCTGGTGGAGGCGCTGGGGCTGGAGTCGCGGCAGGTGTACGAGGAGCAGGGCCTCTTGGGCCTGGGGGACGTGCAGGCCATCGCCTTCGCGCCCGGCTTCCCGGAGCTGAAGGACCCGCCGTGGGTGCCCGTCACCCAGCCCCGGCTGCGTCCAGACACGGACTCGCCCGAGGGCGTCACGGTGATGGCGGCGATGCGGCGGGGAGACCTGCTCGTCCACCACCCCTACGACTCGTTCGCCTCGTCGGTGGAGCGCTTCGTCACGGAGGCGGTGGCGGACCCGGATGTCCTGGCCATCAAGCAGACCGTCTACCGCACGTCCGACAGCTCACCGCTGGTGCCCGCGCTGATTACCGCCACGGAGAACGGCAAGCAGGCGGTGTGCATGGTGGAGCTGAAGGCCCGCTTCGACGAGCGCACCAACATCAAGTGGGCCAACGCGCTGGAAGAGGCGGGCGTGCACGTCGTGTACGGCATCCCCTCGCTGAAGACCCACGCGAAGGCCATCCTCATCGTCCGGCGCGAGGGCGAGCGGGTGCGGCACTACGTGCACATCGGCACCGGCAACTACAATCCGAAGACGGCGCGCCTCTACACGGACATGGGCCTGTTCACCACGGACCCGGACATCGGCGCGGACGTGGCGGACCTGTTCAACTACCTCACCGGTTTCGGGCGGCCCAAGAGCTTCCGCAAGCTGCTGGTGGCGCCCCTCACCATGCGCGAGGGCCTGCTGGAGCACATCAAACGCACCGTCGTCGCCCACACGCTGGAGCGCCCCTCGCGCATCCAGATGAAGATGAACGCGCTGGTGGACCCGGGCATCATCCGCGCCCTCTACGACGCGTCGCGCGCCGGCGTGAAGGTCGAGCTCAACGTGCGCGGCATCTGCTGCCTGCGCCCCGGCGTCCCCGGCATGTCGGAGAACATCCGCGTGGTCTCCACGCTGGGCCGCTTCCTGGAGCACGCGCGCGTCTACATCTTCGAGCGCGGCACGGAGCTGCGCTGCTACATCGGCTCCGCGGACCTGATGCCTCGCAACCTGGACCACCGCGTGGAAATCCTCGCGCCGGTGGAGGACACCACGCTGGCCGCGCAGGTGCGTGACTCGCTGGAGCGCAGCCTCGCGGACAACACCCACGCGTGGGAGCTGCAGGCCGACGGCGCCTGGCGCCGGCTGACGCCTCCCGCGGGCGCGGACAAGCACTGGGCCCAGGGAGAAGTCATGGAGCGCGCCACCCGCCTGGCCCAGTTCCAGGGCGGCCGTCCCCTGCCTTGAACCACGGGGCCCCGACACCCGGAGCCCCACCGACAGCCCGCTTCAGCGCGCCGACGAGGGCCGCCGCGTCGTCCACCACGAGCACTTCGCCTTGCGGCGCGGGGTGCGCAGGGGCGGACGCTGACGCGCCCTCGGCGCACACACCTGCTTGGGCGTCCTCGAACACCGCCAGACCCCACGCGCCTGGGACCAGCGCGGGGAGTGACTAGCAAAACGGATGCACCAGGTGGCCACGCGAGAACTCGCTTCCCTCAGGGATGTGGAAACAACGGACAGACCGGATAATCAGGTGCGCCTGTGCCACAACTGAAGGTCGGAATTCAAGCATTACTCACAAAATGATGCCGACGCTGTAATTTCGTAAGTCAGCCTCCGAGGTCCCTGGAGACCTCCTCACGACGATGGGCCTCCACCTCGAGGACCTCCTTCCACTGAATCCATCCGGAGCGGGCCGCGTGGCGGGCGGCCGTCGTGGTGTCGTCCACGACGAGCAGCTGGCTGCCGGCGTCGCGGATGTCGGCGGCGATGCGCTCCAGCTCGCGTGCGCGGTCGGGGTGGCCGGGCACGTTGCGGATGTAGACGCAGAGGACGCGGCCGGGGAACTCGCGGACGATGGTGCGGTAGTGCTCCGCGTCCTCCTGGCCGCTGTCGCCGATGAGGATGAAGGGCAGGTGCTCCAAGTCGCCCAGCAGGCCGCGCATCTTTTCCAGCTTGTGGCCGTGGCCGCCGCCGGGCGCGAAGCCCTGGCTGGACAGGCCCCAGTCGCGCAGCAGCAGCGGGCCGGTGGGGATGTGGTGCAGCGCGAGGAACTCGTCCAGGTGCTCGTACAGATTCCACGGGCTGCTGGAGACGTAGAAGATGGGGTTGTCACCTGTCCCCTCCGCGCCCGCCTGGAGCGCGGCATAGAAGGCGTCCACGCCCGGGAAGGGCAGGCGCACGCGGTGCTCGGTGAGGAACAGGGCCCAGGCGCGCTTGAGCGGGTCCGTCACGCCGGTGACGATGACGGTGTCGTCGATGTCGCTGATGACGCCGTAGCTCGCGCTCGCGCCGGCCACTCGCACGGGGGCCGCCACGCGGGGCACGCCCTCCGGCTCCGGCGACAGCAGCTCCAGCTCCACCATGTGCCAGCCGGAGCGCACGCCCTCCGGAGGGGTCACCCACAGCTCCAGGAAGCCCTCCTCGTCGGTGGTGCCCTCCCAGCGCTTGTCGCCCCAGCGCACCGCCACGTGGGCGCCCGCGATTTCGCGCGTCATGTAGCGCTTGTAGGAGGCCACCGCGCTGCTCCACAGCGTGTGGCGCTGCTTCTGCGGGCGGATGTGGCGGTCCTCCAGGACGCGGGCCTTGATGACGGCGCGCTCGGAGGTGCCATGGCCCCGGTAGGGGAGGATGCGCAGCGGCGGGGCGATGCCCAGCGAGCGGCGCAAGCTCCGGCTCATCGCGTCATAGTGGGCGTCGACGCGGACGGCGAGTCGGTAGAAGGCGAGTCTTGGGTCGGCCATGGCGCGGAGCGTAAGGAGTGGGGGAGCCCGACTGTAGAAGACTCCGGGGCGGCTCGCGGGGCAAAGCCGCGAGGAAGTCGCCGTGGCCGGTGGAGCCGTCGGCCCGCGTATCCCTGGTGCCGTGCCTCTTTCGACAAGGAGTCCTGCCTTGCTGCGTCGTCACTTCCGGTGGTTGCTGGCCGCTGTCTCCGTGCTCGTCGCCTCGGTGGCCGTGTCTCAAACGGCGCCGAGCATCACCTTCCAGTCCCCGTCCCAGGGCTGGAATGTCTTCGCCTCCTCCAACCCGCTGCCCTTCAGCGGCGCCGCGAGCATCATCTACGACGCCTCGCGATTGACGCAGTGCCGGGGCAACATCAACGCCAACACGCCGGGGTGGACGATTACCGGCCACTACCAGTTCAACAACGGCCCGGTGCAGAGCTTCTGGGTTGCGGGCTTCTCCTCCACGCCCAACCCGCCCGCGCCGTCGATTCCGCTCAACACGCGCGGCGACCTGGCCATCTGGTTCGAGAACACCAGCCGCTGGGGCTGCCAGGCGTGGGACTCCAACTTCGGCAACAACTACCACTTCAACGTGCAGTGACGTGAGTCGAGCGCGCGAGGCTTCACGGGCCTCGCGCGCTCCAAAGTCATGAGGGCCGGGTGACGAGCTCCGCGCGGCCGATGGGGCTCTCTCCCTTGGCGAGCAACGCGCGGGCGGCGAGCACGGACACGCAATCCTCCGTGCTGTGGATGTCGCCGTAGAAGGTGAGCAGCGTGGCCGGGTCCACCACGCGCACGCCGCGCGCCTCCACCGACGGGACGCTCCGGACGAAGACGTCGAGGATGACCTTGCCGCCCGCGTCATGCCGCGCGTAGCGGTAGAAGTGCGTGCTCGTCGCGTCGAAGCGCGTCCAGATGCGGTGGTAGCCCCGGGCGGTGAGCACCGGGACGACCTCCGGGAAGCGCGCGGGCTCCACGAAGAGGTCCACGTCCTTGTGGTCGTGGAAGAGCTTCAGCTCCTCATGCGGGGGCGCCATGAAGTGCCACGCCCAGCCGCCGGACACCGTCACCCACGGCGCCAGCGCGAGCACTTCCTCCTCGCTGACGCGCAGTCGCTCGGGGTTCCAGGGCTCGTTCGCCCGCTTCGGATTGCGTGGGTCTCCCATGGCCGTGTCCTTTCGTGCGCCGGCCGGACGCGGGCGGACAAGGGCGGCTGACACGGGTGGAGACGCGCCGGGCGCCGGGCCTCACATGCCGGCGATGCCGCCGATGCCGGGCTTGAAGCGCCAGATGAAGTAGGGGCCGTTCGCCGCGATGTGCGCCTTGGACTGGAGCATGTGGTGGGGAATGGCGCTGTCGGCCACGTAGAGCCAGCCGTCCGGCCCGTGGTTGAGCGCGTCCGCCCAGCGGATGCGCGGGGACTTCACCAGCGTCTCCAGCCGTCCATCCGGACTCATGCGCAGCACGGCCCCGTGCTCCACGTCGGTCATCAGCACGTTGCCTTGCGCGTCCGCGCTGAGCCCGTCGTTGAGCGGCTTGCGGCCCACGGCCTGGAGCCGCTGGGCGAGCGCCTCGTCATCCAGGCTGGCGTCGCGCAGGTCCTGGGTGCGCACGCGGTACATGGTGTCGTGGTTCATCGCGGCGAACCACAGCCACTCGTCGCTCGGGTCCAGGGCGATGCCGTCCACGCCGCACTTCAGCGCGGCGAGCCCGCCGAAGAACACCATCTCCTTGATGGGATTGCGGATGACGAAGTCGCGCGGGAAGACGGACTCGTGTTTCTCCAACACGCGGCGCGCCTGCTTCGCGGCCACGTCGTAGACGATGAGCGCGGGCGAGCGGCGCCAGAAGCCCACGTCCGCGATGAACACCGTGCCACCCTGGGCATCGACCCGCAGGTCCTGGAGGAAGGAGCCCGGCGGCGCGACTTGCGGCGGGAAGTCGAACTCGTGCGCGAGGTGCCCGTTGGCCAGGTCGAAGGCGAGCAGTCTCGGTACGCCGAGGCCGTGGTTGCCATGGTCGATGGTCCACAGCCAGTCGCGCCGGTCGATGGTGATGCCGAGCACCGTGTCGAAGAGCCGCTTCTGGAGCGCCTCCGCGGGGAACGGCACGGCCTTGCCGTCCACCCACTCCCACAGCTTCGCGCCCTCCGGCCGGCTCTCCGGGTGGAGCGTGTAGAACAGGCGCCCCGTCGAGGACACCGCCACGTTGCCGATGGGCTCCGCGCTGCGCACCACCTCTTCGAGCGCGCTGTCCGGCAACAGGGGCATGCCCGTCACGTCCGGGTACGGTTCGCCTCCCCCATAGCGAAGGCGCACGCCGAGGGTCGCGAGCACCAGCAACCCCACGACGGCGACGACGCCCTTGAGGACGCGGAGGACACGAGCGCCGGGTGCGGGGGAGGACACGGGGACGGACGGAAGCGGAGCGGCCATGAAGGGAACCGGAGAGGTGAGCCCACCAGACGCGGTGGAGCCTCACTCTCCCTCAATACGGAGGCCGACGACGAGTGGTTCTGCGCCCCGTCAGTCCTTGCGCCCCAACGTCCGGTCCAGGTTGTACGCGGCGCTGATGAGCGACAGGTGGGTGAGCGCCTGCGGGAAGTTGCCAAGCGACTCGCCCGACATGCCCGTCTGCTCCGCGTACAGCCCCACGTGGTTGGCATAACCCAGCATCCGCTCGAAGGTGAGCCGCGCCTCCTCCAGCAAATCCGGCCGCACCGGGTTCGCCCGCGTCATCGCCTCCACCAACCAGAAGCTGCACAGGTTGAAGGTGCCCTCGCTGCCGGCGATGCCGTCCAGCGTGGCCTCCACGTCGTAGCGGAACACCAGCCCGTCCGACGTCAGCCCGCCCTTCGATGGCGGCTGGCGCATGTGGTCCAGCGTGGAGATCATCCGCGGGTCCACCGGCGACAGGAAGAACACCAGCGGCATCAGCAGATTCGCCGCGTCCAGCGTGTCCTTCCCATACGCCTGGATGAAGGAGCCGCGCTCCTCGCTCCAACCCCGCGCCATGATGTCCTCGAAGATGGCGTCGCGCGTCGCGAGCCACCGGGGCCGGTCCGCCGGAAAACTGCGCTTGTCCGCCAGCCGGATGGCCCGGTCCACCGCCACCCAGCACATCAGCTTCGAATACACGAAGTGCCGCCGCCCTCCGCGCACCTCCCAGATGCCCTCGTCCGGCTGGTTCCAGTGCTCGCAGACCCAGTCCACCAGCCGGCGCAGGTGACGCCAGAAGTCGTAGGAGATGGGCGCCGCGTACTTGTTGAACAGGTACACCGAGTCCATCAGCTCGCCATAGATGTCGAGCTGGAGCTGGTCCGCGGCCCCGTTGCCGATGCGCACCGGCTTCGCGCCGCCATAGCCCGCCAGGTGCGGCAGCTCCACCTCGTCCGGCACCCGGCTGCCATCCAACGAGAACATCAGCGGCAGCGGCCCATCCCCCTGCTCCGCGCACCGCGCCTCCACCCACCGCATGAAGGCCGCCGCCTCCTTCTTGAAGCCGATGCGCAGGAACGCATAGACGGTGAAGGCCGCGTCCCGCAGCCAGCAGTAACGGTAGTCCCAGTTGCGGGTGCCACCGGGTGACTCGGGCAGGCTGCACGTGGGCGCCGCGACAATCGCGCCCGTCGGGGCGAACGTCATCAGCTTCAGCGCCAGCGCCGAGCGCTGCACCGTCTCCCTCCAGCGCCCCGTGTACTGACAGCCCGACAGCCAGTGGCGCCAGTACTCCACCGTGGCGCGAAAGACCTTCTCCGCCGAGTCGTGGCTGTGCACCAGCTCCTCGCACGACACCCGCATCCCCTCGCGCAGCGTGAAGACGGCGGACTCGTTCTCCCGCAGCACGAAGCTCGCCGTGACACCCCGCCCCGCGCGCCGCATGGGCACGGAGGACGCCAGGGTGAGCTGGAGCTTTTCCGACTCGAAGGCGGCCCCTCCCGCGATGAGGTGCGTCGTGTGCGTGTCCCGGGCGTAGTTGAAGGCCGGGAAGCACTCCATCTCGAACGCCATCTCTCCGCGCACCACGCGCACGCGCCGGAGCACCTCGCGCACGTCCTTCTCGTCATCCCGCCCCATGGGCATGAAGTCGATGAGCTCCCCCACGCCGTCCGGCGTGTAGAAGCGCGTCACCAGCACGTTGGTGTCCGGCCAGTAGAACTGCTTGCACATCACCCCGTCCGGCTGGGGATGGAGGCGCCAGTGGCCACCCTTCTCCGGGTCCAGCAGCGCGGCGAAGACACTGGGGCTGTCGAAGTGCGGGTAACACATCCAGTCGATGGTGCCCTCGTTGCCTATCAGCGCCACCGTGCGAAGGTCGCCAATGACGCCGTGGTCCTCGATGGGCACCGAGCCCCCCGCCACCGAATGTCTGCCTCCCTGCATACGCACCTCGCCCTCAGCTGAAGGTGATGACCTGCTTGATTCCCCTGCCCGCCTTGCCCGTCACCACGTCGAGGAAGGCCTCCGGCGGATGGCGCGAGCTGATGAGCCGCTCCAGTCCCCCCGGCCAGCGCGCACGGAAGCGAGCCAGGTCCTCCAGCGCCGCGTCGAAGTCCGTGGCCGCCGCGTTCACCGTGCCCAGCAGCACCTGGTTGCGCAGCACCACCTGCTTGAGGAACTCCGCGCCCTCGAGCGTCAGCGGCTGTTTGTCCGACGGCACCCCCGTGAAGATGAGGACGCCGTTGTTCGCCAGTGCCTCGAGCGCGTCGAACGCCGGCTTCACCACGCCGGTGGCCTCGTAGATGATGTCCGCGGGACCCACGCGGCGGACCAGCTCAGCCGGGGACACATCCTGGGTGGAGAGGTAGGGCGCGCCCACCGCCTCCGCCGCGTCCGCCTTCGGGTTCGGCTTGCGGCTGTGCGAGTACACCGTGGTGGCGAAGCCCCGCCGCAGCAGCGTCAGCACCGCGAGCTGTCCCACCGGCCCCGCGCCCAGCACCACCGCGCGCCCCGGTGCGGGCCGCCACGGCAGGCGCTCCTGGATGTGCTCCCACTGGCGCAGGCTCTTCTCGGCGATGGTCAGCGGCTCGGTGAGCACGGCGACCTCGCGCAGCTCCGTGGGCACGCGGTGCACATACGCCACGTCCTCCACGAAGTGCTCCGAGCAGAAGCCATGGGCCTCCTTGATGCCGCGCTCGGTGAAGTCCCCGGTGATGCAGAAGTCGGGATGACCGCCGCGACACGCGGGACAGGTGGCGTGAGGACACGGCCTGCGCACGCGCGGGACGACGAGGTCCCCGACTTGGAGCCCCTTCACCGCCGAGCCCACCTCCACCACCTCGCCCAGACACTCGTGGCCGAGGATGAGGAAGTCCGAGCCCGGAGGCGGCGAGCCGTAGGTGAAAGAGACGATGTCCTTGTCCGTGCCGCACACGCCCACCTCGCGGGTGCGCACCTTCACCTGCGTGGGAGACTGGAGCTGGGGCTCTGGCGCGTCGATGACGCGCACCTCTTTCTTCCCGGGAAAGACGGCGACGGCCTTCATGCGCGGCTCCTGCCCATTCGAGTGCCGAATCCTGGTTGAGGTGTTCACCGCGCGGCTGGGACACCAGGGTCAAGGGTTGGGGGGTACACAGCGCCCGGTCGCCCGCTGACCGGGGGCGGCTGTCGACGAGTGCACGAAACCGCTGCCAGCCGGAGGCGCCCGGTCTATGAGTGGTGACCGTGAGCGAGCCCCTTCCCGCTGCCCCCACCGACGACACGCCCCTCGCCAGCCGCTCCACGGCCATTGGCACCGCGGCCTTCCTCCTCCTCGCCCTGCCCTTCCTGGTGTTCGGCCTGTGGCTCCTGGACGGAAAGTCGCGGATGGACCTCCGCTGTGAGCCGGGTGGGCCCTGCACCCTCACTCGCTCCGGGTGGCTCACGCGCGAGCCTTTGGCCACGCTGCCGCTGGACGCGATTCAGGCCGTCAAGGTGGAGCGCAGCCGCAGCGCCCGCCGCGCGTCCGTGCCCATCTTCCGACCCCAGTTGGAGACGACGCAGGGCAAGCTGCCCCTCTTCGCGCAGTGGGCCACCGAGGAGGGCGAGGCCACCGCCGTGAAGGAGCAGGTGGAGCGCTACCTCGCCGCGCCGGGCGCGGGACCGCTGGAGGTGACCCGGGATGACCGGCGCGCATCCCTGCGCGTGGGCGGCGCCTTCACCGGCGTGGGCGTGGCGCTGTTCATCTTCAGCCTGTGGCTGGCGTGGCGCACGCGGACCCACCGCCGCGCCGAGCGGTCCGCTCAGGCTTCAGCGGCCTGACACGGTCACTCCGCACCCGGTCAACCCCAGACATCCAGCGCGTGTCCCGTGGGCTTGCCGCCCCAGGGGTGGATTCCTGTCCACGGCCTCCGTGCTAGCTTTGCCAGACATGGAAGCTTCGACGAACCCGAGAAGCTGGGGGGCCTGGGTGGTGGTGCTGTGCGCCTGGCTCGCGCCGGGACTGGCCACCGCGAATCCCCCTGAGGCCGAAGACCCTTCGGGGCTCTTCCGCCACCGCATCGAGCGCGCGGGGACGCTGTACGAGTCGCTGGAGTACGAGAAGGCCCTCAACTGGCTGACGCAGGCGAAGCAGGTCGCGTCCACCACCGACGAGCAGGTGGAGGTGGCGCTCTATCGCGGGCTGGTGCTCGCGGACCTGGGCCGCAGGAAGCAGGCGCTGGAGGAGTTCCGCACCGGCCTCACACTGCGGCCCCTGGCAAAGCTGCCTGTCGCGGCGGCGCCCAAGGTGGAGCGGGACTTCGAGTCGGTGCGCAAGCAGGTGCAGCTCAAGCAGGGCACCGAGTCCGCGAAGGCCGCACCCGTGGAGGCACCACCTCCCGTCGTCGAGGAGCCGAAAGCCGTCGCGCCAGTGGAGAAGCAGGCGGACGCCACGCCCGAGCCGAAGCCGCTGCCCATCCACGAGTCGAAGCCAGGCTTGCGTTCGCGCCTGGGCGCCGCGGGCTCCTCGCTGGGAAAGAATGTCGGCTCGGCGCTGGGCTCCGCGCTGGATACGGTGATGGGCCCGAAAGACAAGCCCGCGACTCCGCCACCATCCGAGCAGCCCGCCGCCGCCGCGAAAGAGGAGCCGTAAGCGCTCCGTCCCGCCGCCCGCCACGCGAGATGAATCTCTGCTCAGTCCTCCTGCAACAGATTGAGCTTGAAGACATTGGCCACGCCCGCCTTCACCTCGAAGCTGCGAGTCACCTTCTTCCCCAGGCGCGGGTTGACGGCCGTCACCGTATGGACGCCCGCGGGGACGTCGATGACGGCGAGCGGTGTTTCGCCCAGCAGCCTTTTGTCGAGATACACGACGGCATAGGGGCGGATGCGAAACTCCACCGAGCCCAGCGCGCGCTTCACCGCTGGTGACGCGGGCTCCTTGCCCTCTACATGATTGTCACTCGCGGGCGGCACCACGGGCGCGAGCAGGTCGGAGTCGTCTGTGTCGAGGGCCCCTTCGTCCTGCTCCCGCTTCACCGCGAGCTGGGCCTCCAGCTCGGCCTCGTCCGGCTTCTCCTCCACGCCCTTCGTGTCCACGGGGACCGTGGGCGGCGCGGCGGCCACGAGCGCGGGAGTCCCTGGCGCCTGCGTCGCCGCTCCCGGCTGAGCCTGGGGCACAGGGGGCGGAGTTCCTCCGAGCAGCGCGTAACCACCCCCCGCGACGAGCAGCGCCGCACCCACGAGCGCCACCGGCACGAGCCTCTTCTTCCTCGCGGCGCCCGCCTCCGACCGAGGACGCTGCTCCGTCTCCTGCTCGAACACCGCCGGAGCGGGCACGTCCGGTGTTTCGGGGTGCTGCCTTCGCGAGGGACCGGAGGGCACCGTGCGCTCGGGCGTCTCCACCCGAGCGTCCCGAAGCTCGGGCCGAGACGACATCGGCGCGGGCGTCGGAACGAGGCGCTCCTCCACCACCTGCCCGACGGCCTGGGCAATCTGATACGCGCCCACCGGCTCGCCCAGGGACAACACGAAGCGCTCCAGGTCCGCATGGAGCGCGCGACAGTCCGGGTAGCGGTCCTCGCGGTCCTTGTGCAGCGCCCGGGTGATGATGGATTGAAGGGCGCTGGGAACGTCCTTGCGATGACGGCTCACGGGCACCGGTTCGCTCGAAACGATGGCCTGCATCATCGCCAGCTCCGAGGGCCCATCGAAGGGCAGACGTCCCGTGAGCAGCTCGTACAGCACCACGCCGAGCGCATACACATCCACGCGCCGGTCCAGCGGGTCCGCCCGCACCTGCTCGGGCGGCATGTACGCGACCTTGCCCTTCACGATGCCGGTCTGCGTGCGGTGCTTCTGTCCCGCCACCTTGGCGATGCCGAAGTCCACCACCTTCACCGCGCCCTGCCGGGACACCAGGATGTTGTCCGGGCTCACGTCGCGGTGAATCAACCCGAGCGGCTGGCCCGTCGTCGGGTCCGCGAACTCATGCGCGAAGGCGAGGCCCTCCGCCGCCTGCGCCACGACCTTGGCGCAGATGCCGGGGGCCAGCGGCTGCCCTCGCGTCGCGGCCTGTCGCTGCCAGCGCCGCAGGTTGGGCCCGTCGATGAGCTCCATCGTCAGGAAGTAGCTGCCCTCGGCTTCACCGAAGTCGAAAATCTGGACGACGTTCGGGTGGTTGAGCCCCGCGACGAGCCGCGCTTCGCCGAGGAACATCTCCACGAAGGACGGGTCCTCCGCCAGATGCGGGAGGATGCGCTTGAGCACCAGCGTCTTCTCGAAGCCCCCGGGCCCGGCCGCCTTCGCCAGGAACACCTCCGCCATGCCTCCGGTCGCCAGCTTGCGGACGAGTTCGTATTTCCCCAGGTGCATTGGCGGGAGATTCCCCCAGGTCTCTCTCCAAGGGAACCCCCACACCTGCCCTCCGGTCCGGGACAGCCGGGCGGGCACCGGAAGCAAGCGCCTCCGGAGTCCCTACGTTTCAGAAGCCGAGGTCACGAAGTGCTTGTACCCACGTCCAAGCACCGGGCCTCCCTGGTTGCTGGACGAGGAAGCAGGATGGCGAGCGCTCTCGAAGCGGCTCGCCACCCCCTTCCGCCCTGCCCACATGTGCCTAGTTTGTGGCCGATGCTGCGTGCCCTCCTTGGCCGATGGCGAAGCTCGCTGCGCCTGCTCCGGCCAGCGCACGTGGAGGCCGACCACGCGAAAATCTCCGTCACCCAGCTGGGCCACCGCTACGCCAACAAGGTCGTGGCGCTCCAGGACGTGGACCTGAACGTCCGCTCGGGGGAGCTCGTCTGCCTTCTGGGGCCTTCGGGCTGCGGCAAGTCCACGCTGCTCTACGCGCTGGCGGGTCATGTGCAGCCCACCGGCGGCACGGTGTCCATTGATGGACAACGCATCCGAGGCCCGGGGCCGGACAGGCTCCTGATGTTCCAGGAGGCGGCGCTCTTCCCGTGGCTCACGGTGCGCGGAAACATCACCTTCGCCCTGGCCGCTCGAGGCGTGCCGCGCTCCCAGCGCAAGGAGCGCGCGGACCAGTACATCCGCCGCGTGCAGCTCCAGGGCTTCGAGGAGACGCTGCCGCACCAGCTCTCCGGCGGCATGAAGATGCGCGCCAGCCTGGCCCGGGCGCTCGCGGTGGACCCGACGGTGCTGCTCATGGACGAGCCCTTCGGCTCGCTGGACGCGCAGACGCGCATCCACATGCAGGAGATGCTTCAGTCCATCTGGATGCGCACCCACAAGACGATTGTGTTCGTCACGCACGACGTGCACGAGGCGCTGATGCTGGGCACCCGCGTCGTCCTGATGGCGCCGCGGCCGGGGCGCGTCGTGAGGGACTTGGAGGTCCACCTGCCCATGCCGCGCCACCCCGAGGACGCGGCGCTCACGGAGATGGTCCGCCACGTCCAGGGCCTCTTGCGCGAGGTGGAACGAAACACCCTGCCGGAAGCGACACCGCCGAGGGCGACCGCGTCCACGACGGCGTCGACCCACACGCTGCCCGCGTCGGGACTGACTCGGCCCGTGAGGTGAGCCATGAAGCGCGATGCCCCCTTGAAGAACTACGGGCAGAAGCTGGGCCTGATGCTGTTGCTGCTGGGCGCCTGGGAGGGCCTGTCCCGGCTGGGTATCTGGTCTCCGTACCTCTTCCCCGGGCCAGTGACGGTGGCCAAGAGCCTGTGGGCCATGGCGGTCGACGGGCGGCTGTTGGATGCCACGCTGCGCTCCCTGGGGCGACTGGGCCGTGCCTATCTGATGTCGGTGGCCATCGGCGTTCCGCTGGGTCTGCTGATGGCGCGGCTGGCCTTCTTCCGCAACGCGGTGAAGCCGGTGGTGATGGGGCTGCAGGCGCTGCCGTCCATCTGCTGGCTGCCGCTGGCCCTCCTGTGGTTCGGGCTGACTGACACGTCCATCCTCTTCGTCGTGGTGATGGGCAGTGTGCTGGGCATCGCCATCGCCACGGAGGACAGCGTGCAGGGCGTGGACCCGCAGCTGTTGCGAGTGGCCAGCACGCTGGGCGTTCGCGGCCTGCGCTTCCAGTTCGGCGTGTTGTTGCCGGCGGCGCTGCCGGGCATCGTCACCGGGCTCAAGCTCGGATGGAGCTTCGCGTGGCGCGCGTTGCTGGCTGGCGAGCTGTTGTTCGTCTCGGGGGGCTTGGGACAGCTGCTCACGGTGGGGCGCGAGCTGATGGATGTTCCTCAAGTGATGGCGGTGATGGTGGCCATCATCCTCATTGGTATCACCGTGGACCGTGTCCTCTTCCAGACGGTGGAGGGGCGGCTGCGGCGCCGGTGGGGGCTGGAAGGCACGCTGTGAGGAGTGGGACGTGAAGCGCCCGACGCTTGTGTTTCGACACCCGTTGCCAACCCGTCCCGCCGTCCTTCTTCTGGGTGCCTATGCGCGCGTTTCGTTCCCTGGCTGTCCTTGTTCTCGCTGGCCTCGCGGGGCTGGGGGTCGGTTGCAAGCGTGACGCGTCTGGCGGTGCCGACGCGCCCTTGCGCATGGGGTTCTTCCCCAACATCACGCATGCGCAGGCGCTGGTGGGCAACGCCGAGGGCGCCTTCGCGGCGGAGCCTGGCGTGGGGAAGCTGGAGGTGAAGCAGTTCAACGCGGGGCCCGCGGCCATGGAGGCGCTGGTGGGCGGCTCGCTGGACGTGTCGTACGTGGGCACGGGGCCCGCCATCAACACGTACCTCAAGGCGGGCAAGGACCTGCGCATCATCGCGGGCGCGGTGAATGGCGGGGCGGTGCTGGTGACGCGCACGGCGAAGTCGGCGGCGGAGCTGAAGGGGAAGAAAATCGCGACGCCCCAGCTTGGCAACACGCAGGACATCGCGCTGCGCCACTGGCTGAAGCAACAGGGCTTGAGCACGAACCTGGATGGACAGGGTGACGTGCAGATTGTGCCGCTGACGAACTCGGACATCCTGGTGCAGTACCTGCGGGGAGGAATCGAGGGCGCGTGGGTGCCGGAGCCCTGGGGCACGCGGATGCTGCTGGAGCCGGAGGGTGGTGGGCAGATTCTCGTGGATGAGAAGACGCTGTGGCCGGAGGGGCGCTTTCCCACCACGGTGATAGTGACGACGCGCAAGGTGTTGGAGACGCAGCGTCCGCGCATCGTGGCGCTGCTGCGCGCGCACGTGAAGCTGACCGAGCGGTGGCAGCAGAACCCGAAGGGCTTCACGGCGGAGGTGAACCAGGCGTTCGGGAAGCTGACGCAGAAGCCATTGCAGCCGGCGATTCTGCAGGGTGCGTTCTCACGACTGGAGCCGAGTCTGGACCCGGTGCCCACGGCGCTGAGCACCGCCGCGAAGCATGCGCAGGAGCTGGGCTTCATCCCCACCTCGGACATCAACGGGCTGGTGGATTTGAGCGCGCTGAATGAGGCGCGGGGGAGCGGGGCGAAGAACTGAGGGGCTGGCTCTGGTCCGACACGAAGGGCCGCGCGGGGCCTCAGGGGACGGGTGCGTCAGCCGGGGGATAGACGAGCACCCGAACGGAGGGGATTCGCGCGAAGGACTCCTGGATGAGGGGGAAGACCTCCGTCCACGCCAGGCCTCCGTTTCCACAGCCCAGGGCGGGAACAGCCAGTGATTGAATCCCCTGGCGTTGGACCTCCTCGACGAGGGACTCGAGGCCCGTGCGAATCCACTCCAGACGTGAAGGCTGGCGCCAGCTCCGCTTCGTCGGGAAGTTGATGATCCACCGAGGGCTTTTCAGCGCCCCCATGTCGAAGACATGGACGCGGCCCGTCTCGAGGCGACCTGCCTTCGCCTCGCGTTCGTACTCCTTGAACATCGCGGGGAAGGCCCGCTTGAACTGGAGTGCGATGCCCTTACCCATCACTCCTTCCGTGTTGACGGCGTTGATGAGCGCCTGGACGTCCGCTTGAAGGAGATTGCCTTCGGCGAGTTCAATCATGGGTGTTCCTCTTGATGGGTTTTCGCGGCGGGAGCGACACCTTCCTGTCGGGCGCACCACCTGGAGGGCCCCTTGTGGAGAACGGTGGATAGCCTTCCTGCTGGTACATCAGGCGCGTGTCATCGTTGGTGAGCCGGTCGGGATTGAAGAGCACTTGAATGTACGTGTGGTGCTCGTCCACGCCGCAGACCTTCAGGTTCACCCACACAGGGACCTTCCCATCTACCCAGAGATAACGGGCGGCCTGCTTCTCCTCTACTCCCATCAGCGCCTCTGGCCGCAGGAGCCGGCCTCCCAGGAACTTCACGCGGCCATCCTTCTCGGGCGGCCACTCCGCGGCCTTGAAGTCGAAGCGCAGGGAGGGAGGGAGCGTCTCCGTCACCAGCATCTCCCCAAGCTGACGGCACGATTCCGCGGCACGGTGCAATCGGTCCCAGAAGTCCTTGAAGTTGATGGGGCGGAACTCCTGCGCGACTGGAGTGTCCTTCTTCACGCCCGCGAATGACCCTCCTGTTCCCTGGAAGGTCACCACACCCTCCTCCAGGACAGGCTCTCCCGGTGGAGCGGTGAAGACTTCGTGCGGCGGCTTCCTGCCTCGGAACAAGACCCGGTGCCACATCCCCACGGCTTCACACAGCACGGCCTGGGCGGAACCGCGCCATTCGCGGGTGGTTCCCGGAGGAAACTTCACTCCCACCAACACTCCGCTGCGTCCCTGTGACGGGGCTTCACAGAAGAAGGTCGTCGTCCGCCGTGGCTCCGGTGTGGACACGGTCATCGACCAGAAGGGTTCCACCGTGACCGCATGCTCGTCCACGACAACTCCGGGCCACTGTTTCTCCGCACAGAGTCGAATCGCGGTCTTCAACCACACGGGCTCCGCGGGGACCTCCACCGCGTATCGATTCGCAACCAGATGACCCCGGTCCCGAAGCATGCGCAGCTGTTTCAGTCGATACCCAGAGACAATCGCGGCGCAGAGGCACCCGAGGACGAACTCCGTGAAGGCATCAGGGACAGGTTCGGCGGTGATGAGATCGATGTCGACGCCACCATCGACGAGTGGAAGCAAGTAGATGCCGACGGCGCACTCACCGTTCTCGTCGAGAACAGCGCCTTCCACACTTGCCCACTTCTGCATCTCCAGGTCTTTGGAGACCAGGATGTACCGAGGGAAAGGGTTCGGGATCCGTCCCTCTTCGAAAAGGATTCTCCAAGCCTTGCTACACACGAGCTTGGGCCACCTTCGTCTCAGTCCGCGGACGAATCGCTGAGCCACCGACTGCGCGACTTCACCACTGATGGAGAAGTCATTGTCCACGCCGCTCTCAGCCATGCACACTCCCCCACCAGGACTCCACCCCAAGCAGTAGTGCCACGCGTGCGGAGTCTCTGTCCATGCCTCCAGCCGACGCCTTCGTCTCGCTCACGGAATCAGGAGAGGCGCGGCACTCGCATGCCGCTGCGCGCCAGCGATGATAGAAGTACAACTCCTGCCATCGCAGAGGGAGCGCTGCCGAAGCCCCTTCAACGGAACGTTCATGAGGGTTCGACCCGGATGGGCCGCGACGTTCGGCGTATTCCTCCTGCCCGCCTGCGCTCTCTTCCAACGCCCTCCTCGCCCTGTTCACGCGTCCCAGGCAGAGGCAGCAAAGGTCGAGATCCCGCTCGCGTTTCCTGAAGAGGGGCGTCAGATCATCCCTGGTGCGACGCTGAGGGCCATCCAGCTCGCGATGGAGGACTACCTGCCCTGGGACTACAAACTCCCCGGAACGGCGACTCCTCTTCAGCAGTGCCTCGCTCGCCGCGAGGCCTACGATGTCGTGGCCGCGCCGGGTCCTCACGGCGTCGTGTTCGTCAGCATCGTTCCCAACCCGGAGGTCTGCGACGTCGGCGGGCCTCCGCTGCTGGATATCGGCGCCACCTACGCCATCGATGTCACGGGCTGGAGGATCCTCTCCGCACAGCAGTAGCGACTCTCAGTGCCCCAGACTGTCCACGCCGCGCAGCGGACGCATCAGCGCGGAGATGAGCCGCTCGCGTCGCACCACGAACTCAGCGGTGCCCGTCATTCCCGGACGCAGCCGCACCGACACTCCCGCCGTGGAACGTGGCTCACCGGGGACTTTTACGTCGACGCGATAGGGCGCGGCTCCCAGCGTGTCCTCCTGCCGCCGTGTCGTGTCCCCCGCGATTCGCGACAACTCACCCAACAGCACGCCGAAGTCCTGGAAGGGATACGCGTCCAGCTTGATGCGCACCGACTGCCCGTCTCGCAGGAACGCGATGCCCTCCGACGCCACCACCGTGCGCAGCACGAGCCCATCCTCCGATGGCACCACCAGCGCGAGCACACTCCCCGCCTGCACCACATCCCCTCGGTCGAACACCGTCAACCCCTGCACCGTGCCCGCTCGCGGCGCCACCACCTCCAGTCGCGCGGCCTCCAATCGCGTCTCCTCCAGTTCCCCCGTGTAGCGCTCCAACTCCACCTTCGCCGCCGACAGCGCAGCTCCATCCGAGAGCGAAGCCACGCGCGAGTCACCCTCCAGCCCACGCTGCTCCAACTCCAATCGTCCCAGACTCGCTTCCAGCTCGCGCACGGAGGCCTGCGCCGCCACCACCTGCGAGCGCGCCACCTCTGCTTGCACGGACGCGTTCTCCGCTTCCACCGAGGCGACGAATTCCTTCTCGCGCAGATGTTCAGCGTTCCGAGCATCCCGTGAACGCGCCTCTGCCTCGCGCTCCTTCGCGTGGATGAGCGCTCGCGCCGCTTCCAGTCGAGCCGCTGTCTCCAACGCCGTCGCCTTGCGCACGCGAACCTGCATCCCGAACGACTCCGTCCGCGACGCCACCAGCGCCTCCAGCATCACCACCCGCGAGCGCACTTCCACCACCTGCTGCTCCAGCAACCTCACCCGCGAGCGCACCTGCGCGTCATCCAGGCGCAACAGGACAGCGCCCTGCTCCACCTGCTGTCCCTCGCGCACCGCGATGTCCAGCACC
Organism: Myxococcus sp. CA040A; assembly: GCF_013336725.1. Classification (NCBI taxonomy): domain Bacteria; kingdom Pseudomonadati; phylum Myxococcota; class Myxococcia; order Myxococcales; family Myxococcaceae; genus Myxococcus; species Myxococcus sp. CA040A. Next base: position 796,668 of record NZ_JABUMR010000006.1, read on the forward strand.
ACGCCTGAGCGCGGCGCCTGCACTCGCGCCGTCTCTCCCACGGGCGCCACCACGGCCTGGCCCCGGACCACCACATCCATCTCGACGAAGAACAGCGCACCGAAACCCAGCAGCGCCAGCCCCGCGCACACCGCATACAGCCCACGCAGCACGCGGCGCGTCCGAGGAAAGTCGAGGACCGGCAACAACTCCCGATAGGTGTCCTCAGTCACCGCCATGAGCACCCTCCGCGCCATGGAGCCTTCCCAACGAGGCGCCGAGCCCCCGCCCCATTCTCAGTCACCGCCATGAGCACCCTCCGCGCCATGGCGCTTCCAGTTCGGTGTCGCCTGCGCGAGCGCGCTGTACAGCTTGCCCTGCGCGGACATGAGCGACTCATGCGTCCCCATCTGGGAGATATGTCCCTCGTTCATCACCACGATGCGGTCCGCGTGCTGCAACGTCTGGAGCCGGTGGCTGATGATGAGCGTGGTGCGCCCCCGGACGATGTCGCGCAGCCGGTCATGAATCGCCTGCTCCGCCAGCGGGTCCAGCGCCGCCGTCGCCTCGTCGAAGATGAGGATGCGTGGGTCCGTCACCAACGCTCGAGCGATGATGACCCGCTGACGCTGTCCCCCCGACAACGTCAACCCACGCTCCCCCACCAGCGTCTGGAACCCATACGGCAGCTCCGTGACGAAGTCATACGCCCCCGCGAGCCTCGCCGCCCGCACCACCGCTTCCTCCCTCACCGGACGCCCACAGGCGATGTTGTCGAACACCGTCCCGGAGAACAGCTGCGTCTCCTGCGTCACCATCCCTATCTGCCCGCGCACCGACTCCGGCGTCACGTCCCGCAGGTTGTACCCATCAATCGAGACCGTCCCCTCGCTCGGGTCATGCAACCTCAGCAGCAGCCGCACCAGCGTGCTCTTTCCACACCCCGATGGCCCCACCAGCGCCACCACTTCCCCAGGCGCGAACTCCAGGTCCAGCCGCTCCAACGTGTTGGACTCGCGGCCAAGCCCATAGCGGAAGCTCACCCCCCGGAAGCGGATGTGCCCCTTCACCTGCGGCAGCTCCAGCACCGCCGACGCCCGCTTGTCCCCCTCCCCCGCCACGTCCTGCACCGCACCCACTCGCTCCAGATGCGCCTGCACCCGCTGGTAGTCCCGCCACTGCGTCGCCAGTCGCACCACCGGTCCACTCATCTGCCGTGCGAACAACGTCGCCGCGATGAGCGCTCCCACCGTCAGCTCCCCCCGCAACACCGCGCGCGAGCCCACCCACAACACCAACGCACTGCCCACCAGGTCCAACGTCTGAGACACACTCGCGCCAATCGCCCCGTGCATCGAGGCCTTGAAGCCATGCTGCAGCGACGGCGCCAGCAAGCGCTGCATCGTGCGCAGGAACGGCAACTCCAGCGCATGCGCCTTGAGCGACTCGAAGCCCTTGAACGAGTCCATCAGGTGCGTCTGGTACAGGTCATGCTGTGACAGGTACGCCACCGTGTGGTTCCGCACCCAGCGGCCCACCACGGCTGACACCAGCAGGTGCAACGGCATCAACCCCAGTGCGAGCACCGCCAGCGTGGGCGAGTACATCGTCAACACCCCCGCCGTACTCAACACCAGCGCCACATCGATGGTGATGGCGATGGCGTTGTCCACGATGAAGCCTCGAATCAGCCCCACCTCCATGAACCGGTTCAGGATGTCGCTCGTCGTGAAGCGCTGGAACAACCCCGACGCCCCATCCAACACCCGTCGATAGAGCGTCTCCACCACGTCACGTTCGATTCGCGTGGACACCTCCAGCACCAGATAGCTCCGCGCGAAGGCCAGCACTCCCGACAACAGCGCCGTGCCCACCAACCCCGCCAACAACACATCGAGCAGCTGCGCGTCCGCCCGCATCAACACCCGGTCGATGACCACCTGGCTTCCCAGCGGAAACGCCAACGCCAGCACCTGCAACAACAACGACAGACCCACCAGCTCCGCGATGACCCCTCGGTACGGGCGCAGCAACACGGAGAAGCGCGCCAGCGCGGACTTCTCCTGCTGCTTCGGCGGAAGCGCCGCCACCGCCGTCGCCATCCGGTCCGACGGCTTGAGCAACAACAGCACCCCACGCCAGGAGCGCAGGAACTCCTCCCTCGGAATGAAGCGCGTGGAGAACGACGGGTCACCCACGACGACACCCTTCCGGGTGACTCGCCACACCACGACGAAGTGGTGCCGGTCCTGGAGGTGCGCGATGGCCGGCAGGTCCACCGAGCGCAACAGCTCCCAGTCCGCCTGGATGCCCGTGGTGATGAACCCGAGCTGCTCACCCGTGCGCGACAAGTCCAACAGGCTGGTGCCATACCGGCTCACACCCGCGAGCTTCATCAGCGACGGGTAATCCAACTCGTGCCCGTAGTACCGCGCCACCATCCGCAGGCACGCGGCACCACAGTCCATGTGCTCCTGCTGCCGATAGAACGGCACCTGTTTCCACGGCGACGCGGCCGTGGGGCGCTCCGGCAGCTCCATCGAGGACTCCTCTTCGGGAGGTGCCTCGGGTGGAGCATTCACGTCCGTGAGGACCACGTGTGGCCAGCGATTGAACTGCGCGCTGCTCCTCGCCACACGTCGACCCAGCGCGCGTCGCACGCCTGGGAAGCGCAGCAACACCTCCGCCGCGGCGCCTCTGGGAGCGGACAGCAGGGTGCTGGTCTCCAGCGCCGTCGCCGCCGCGAAGACGGGCGCGTCCAGCAGCAGCGCATCCAACGCGAAGTCCTCGCCCGGCCCCAGGGCCCGCTCGCCATAGCGCACCGAGCCCTGCCTCAACACCCACCACTCCGCCGCCGTCGCTCCCGCCGGCATCAACACCGTGCCCTCCGGCACCGTGCCCTCCCGGAAGCACGCCGCGAGCCGCAGCACACCCTCCGGCTCCACATCGTCCCCGAACAAGTCGAGCAGCGCCCGGCGCAACGCGGGACACAGCAGCGCCGTCAGCCCGCCCGTCTCGTCCAGCGCCAACGCCTCCCGGAAGTCCGCGCCGGACACCTCCAGCACGCGCGTCCCTCCACCCGTCACGACGTCGAAGCCGTGCGTCGCTCCGTCATCCCGCGCGTGCGCGCCATACAGCTCGCCCGCCGCCACATGCGTCACCCGGAGGAAGGCCCCGTGATTGGCGCCCAGGTGCCCCATCACCAACATGCCCTCAAGGACCAGGCGCACCGTGTCGCAAGGCTGACCCCGATTCGCGACGAGCTCCTGCGACACGTACTCACGCACGCGTCCCGTCTTCACCAGGTGTCGGCGCACCTCCTCCGGCAGAATGCGCAGCACGCCGGACACGCGGCGCGCGTCCAGCGGGGAGACCTCAACGGAGTCCGCGAGCACACTCATCTCGGGTGGACTCAGTCCTCCACGGTGAAGACCGTCGGCCCTTCCTCCGGGCCATAGAAGTCGAGCAGCTCGCGGTGATAGGCCATCGTCAGCCGGCAGAAGGTGATGAGCCGTCGCCGGATGCGCGCCTGGTCCGCCGCGGTGAGAGGGCCCGCGTCCGCGAAGGGCTCGCGACCGAACTGGTCATGGTCGTCGCTGCAATCCCCCACGTCGTGGTCCCTGAACGGCCCGAACGCCTCCACCGGCAACACCGCGTGCTCCGTGAAGCGCTCCCAGAACTTCCCCACCGTGGCCAGCGCCGTCGGGTCTCCCTCGCCCACGCCGATGCAGGCGGAATACGACAGCGGGTCCGCCATCCCCAGCCAGCGCAGGTGGTTGATGAGCGCCTGCATCGCGATGAGCGGCGACGCGCGCTCCAGGTCCGCCTCCGTCAACCCCGCCGCGAGCAACCCGCGCTTCAACCACGCGTGGTGCCAGTACTCGAACGACAGGTGCTCGCTCAGGATGGTCTTCAGCCGCTCCGTCGGCTGCGACGCCACCGCCGCGCTCTGATGCGACGAGGCCGCCGCCGCGAAGTGGTAGTTCTCCAGCAGGTAGCCCACCGCCAGACGCCGCGACACCGGCCCCGTCCAGAACCGACGCAGCATCGACGACGGACCCCAGCGCTGCTGCGCGATGCCCGCCAGCGAGCGCAGGTGCTCGTAGTACGTCAGCGCATCCACCTCCAGCCCGCTCGTCTGCACCAGCACCGCGCGGTGATACAGGTCCTGCGCCACCGACGACACCAGCTCCAGCCCCAGCCGCGTCTCCTTCGCGATGTCCGCCAGGGTCCGCTTGCCATCCAACAACTGAATCACGCGCCACGCCTGGTCGGCGCTCTCGCTGTCGATGGTCATCACCTCCCAGGGCTCACCCTCCGCCGCGCCGAGCACCAGCTCGCGCCGCGCCAGTCCCTCCGGGCGCACCCAGTTCGCCAGGGCAAGTCGAGTCGCCGGCAAGAGCGGCCCCGGCTCACGGGTGGAGGGATGCCAGGCACGTCCGATGATGGGAAGGTGGCCGTTGTTGTCACTCATGGGTTTCACCGCCTGCGGATGGGTTGCTTGTGGAAGGGTGGGCGACGAGCGAGACGAGCTCCTGCTCGGCGAAGGCACTCAGCGTGTCGCGGGTGATGGACCGGGCCAGCTCCAGCGCCCAGCCCCGCTCGCTGTGCAGCGCCTCCGCCACCTGGGCCACCGTCCTCACGCCGTCACAGGCGCGCCAGACGGCGTCGGTGCCTTCGTCCAAATCGAAGTAGTAGTTGTCGAGGATGAGGTGCACCTGCCCCTCGGCTCGACGGCGCCGCACACGCAGGTGTGTGACGGGAACGAGCGTGTCCAAATCCATGGCGCTCATTCCTCAATGACATCCGTGAGCTGGTTGCAAAGCCGGATGCACGTCTCCAGATAGGCCTTCAAATCCTCCGGACGCTGACGCAGCCGCGCGCCGTCCGGGAACTGGAGCTCCCAGAAGCGCTGCTCGAACTTGCGCGCCTCTTCGTCCCCACTCGCGACGAGCTGCCCCAGGATGCGCGTGCGCCACTTGCGCCGGATGTTCGTGCTGCCCCGGTAGTGACAGAAGGCGTCGCAGGTGGAGTTGAGCAACTCCCGCGCGCGCATCAGCGCCACGTCCGGCTGCTCCATCATCCCGTAGAGGTCCTCGAGCGCGTCGTCGACCTCGCGAATCTTCACCTCCAGCAACCACCGCGACAGGCGACGGAAGTCGAAGCGCGAGCGCAGCCTGTCCAGCCGGCCGTCATGCATCAGCGCCACCCCCGTGCGCACGCGGTGCAGGAAGACGATTTCGTCCTCCGTCATCCGCCGCTCCATCATCACGTTGTCCCGCCCGCCTTCTTTCAGGTCCAACGCGGCGAGCTTCGCGGCGAGCACCTCCACCGACGCCTCGCTCCAGTACTCGAAGTCCACGCGGCGCTTGCCGAGCATGTGCACGGAGAAGAGCGCGTCCCCGGCCTTGTGCAGGCTGGTGCCCGTCGGCTCGCCTCCGCCGACGACGAACACGTCGATGTCGGAGAAGGCATTGCCCATGCCCTCCACCAGGGAGCCGGACAGGAACACGGCGGCCTCGATTGCGGGCGTCAGCGACTCCAGCGCCAGCAGATGGCCAAGGTCCACGCCAAGCAGGTTCATCAGTTCGTCACGCGAGGGCTGAGTCATGAGGGCGGCGACACCAGAAGCGAGAAGAGGAAGGAAGGCGCGAGCCGGGTTCAGTGGCCCGCGCCTCCCCTGCATGAGCCTCAACGGCTCACGCGGTCAGCCTTCACCCGGCAATCACAGCACCGGGAAGACGCGGCCCGGCCCGATGACGATGGGACCGGGCAGCGTGACGACGGGGCCGGGCAGCGTGACGACGGGACCCGGGAGGGTGGGGATGGAACCACCGACGACGCACTTCATGGTGTCGGCGGACAGCTTGATGGCAACGCTACGGGGCTTGTTCATGGTGTTGCTCCTTGAGGTGTCTGCGTTTCACTGCGTGCTGCGTGCTGCACCTGGCGCGGCCAGGACTCGGGCCGCTTGAATCGGAAGAGACGTGGGAGACACACGACACGGCGGCCATGCGAGGATGGGTCCCTGGAACCCGGAGGTCCGTCGATGCGTGCCCCTGTGCCGACACCCCTGCTGCGCGTGGGTCTCAACAAGGTCGCCCTGCTGCGCTCGTCGCGCGGCGGCGCCGTGCCTGATTTGACAGAGGCCGCGCGCACGCTCATCGAAGGCGGCTGCCGCGCGCTGATGGTCCACCAGTGGTCCGACCACCGGCACGTGAAGCCCCACGACATCACCGCGCTCGCCGCCCTGGACGCCGTGCGCGACGGCCACGCCACGCTGCATGTCGGTGGAGACCTGCGCGAGGACCTCGGCGCGCTGCTGGAGCGCACCCCCGGCGTCGGCTGCTGGGTGGTGACACCCTTCGAGGCCCAACACCTCACCACCCAGCGCGGCTGGCGCCCCGAGGACGACCAGCCCCGGCTGGCGCACTGGGCCCAGACGCTGCGAGGCCGCACGCGCATCTCCGTGTTCGTGGACCCGGAGCCAGAGGCCGTGGACCTGGTCGCTCGTGCCGGCGTCGCCGCCGTGGAACTGAACTGTCGCGACTATGTGGAGGGCTTCGGCACGCCCACGCAGGAGCGCGCGCTGGAGGTCCTGTCGCGCGCCGCGGACCGCGCACGCGAGCACGGCCTGGACGTCAATGCCGCGCATGACCTGGACCGCCGCCATCTGTCTCCGCTGATTCGCGCCGTGCGCCCCACGCTCGTCTCCGTGGGGCACGCCTTCGTGGCCGCCGCCGTCATCGCGGGCCTGCGGGCGGTGCTGCCCGGCTTCCTCCACGCGGCCTCGCAGGACTGAGGGCTTCCTCGCCGCGCGCGTCATCGCGACACCTCCGCGCCCCGGGTGCCGTGACGCTCCAGCGCCTCCGCGAGCAGCCGCACGCCCGTGGCATGCAGCACCAGCGCGATGTCCTCGGTGCGAGGATTCACCGGCGCCAGTTGGAACGGCGCGTTGGCCAAAAGCAGCAGCGGCGTGACGAAGTCCCACCGCACGCGCCAATCCGTGTCCCCTCGCGCCAGCGCCCGCGCGGGCAGCTCTTCACCCAGCCACACATCCAGCGCGGCGAAGCGCTCCAGGGCGGGACGCGCCCACAAGGCCCACTCCCACGACAGGCGCCCTTCCTCCTCGGACACCCGGGCCGCTCCGGCGCGCGCCAAATCGTAGAGGCCGCTCGTGCACGTGCGCAGCTTGGCCAGGTCCTCCAGGTAGTCGCTGTCGGAGTCCCCCGTGGCGGTCGAGCCCCTCGGGTCCAACAGCAGGAAGCGACCCGTGGCCGGCTCCAGCAGGACGTTGTCGAACTTGAAGTCGCCGTGGAACCGTCCCACCCGGGGAGGATGCAGTCGTGCGAGCAGCGCCGTGTCTCGCTCCAGCTCACGCACCAGCTCGGCCGCGCTCCGGTGAAGTCGGCCGTTGAGGTCCAGGCTCCCCGCGGCGCACAGCCGGTCGAAGCGGGCGGACAGCCCCCGGCCCGCGCTCGCGCGACGCCAGTACTTGTCCACGTAGTTGGCGTGGAAGAAGCCCTCAGGGGCGGGACGGTGGTGGTCCGCATAGAGCGTGTCGAAGGCGAAGGACACGATGCTCCGCGTGCCGCTCACGGCCTCGCCCACCGTCAGCGTGCCGTCCACCAGCACGCGCGACAGCTCCGGCCACGGACAGAAGTCCATGTCGTATTCGGCCCAGTCCGCGCCGGTGCGCACCTCCAGCACTCGAGGGAAGCGCTCCGCCGCGCGCGGAGGCAACTCGCGCAGCCACGCCACCTCACGCAGCAGCTTGTCGCGCCCATGCGTGGCGCGCTTGGTGACGCGACTGCCCGACACGCGCACGTCGCGCACCACTCCGCGCCAGTCGCCCTCGGCTCGCGCGCCGCTCACAGGCCCGCCTCCCGCTGGTGCCGGAGGACATCCAGTCCCTCGGAGAGCGAAAACGGCGTCTTCAGTCCCAGCGCCGTCAGTCGCGTGGACACCAGGCGGTTGTCCCGAGGCCGCACCGCGAGCGACGACTCCTTGCGCGCGCGCACCAGCGACACATCCAGGTTGAAGGCATGGGCCAGCCTCCGGGCCCACGCGTACTTGGTGGTGGCCTCGGCGCCGCTGAAGTGCAGCACGCCGCGCACGCCGCCGCCCGCGAGCCGCGCCAGCAGTCCCGCCACCTCGTCCACCAGCACCGGGTAGCGCACCTGCTCGCCGTCCACGTACACGGGCAGGCCCGTTGACAGCTGCTCCAGCGTGGACGTGACGAAGGTGGACTTCTCGTCCGGGCCGGTGAGGCCGTAGAGCAACGGCACGCGCAGCACCAGCGCGTCCTCCAGCGTCAGCGCCAGCAATTCCCCCTCGCGCTTGGTGACGCCGTAGTGCTGGAGCGGCCGGGGTGCGTCCGTCTCCACGTACGTGCGAGCGGGGGCACCGTCGAAGACATGGTCGGTGGACACGTAGAGCAGCCGCGTGCGCGTGCGTCGGCACGCCTCCACCACGTGGCCCGTGCCTCCCACGTTGATGCTCGTCGCGGCGGACCGGTGACGCTCGCAGTCGTCCAGGTTGCAGCGCGCCGCCGCGTGGATGCACACGTCGAAGCCGCCCTCCACGAAGGCCGCGTCCACGGCGCGTGCGTCGGTGATGTCCAGGCGCATGAGCCCCTGGCGCGGCGTCGTGCTCCAGGTCCCCTGGGCCTGGACGCCCTCCATCAACAGCGCGCGCATCACCCTGCGCCCCAGAAATCCGCTCGCCCCCGTGACGATGACCTTCATGGCCAGTCCCCCGTGTCCCCGCCGCCGCTAGAGCAGCGACAGAGACGCGCCCCCGCTCGTGCCCAGTCCCACGCCCAGCAGCGCCAGCCGGTCCACTCCCGCGCGCGGCCCCGGGACTCCGCACTTCACCGCCGCCACCTTCGTCGCGAAGCGCAGCGCCTCACCAAAGCCATGCCCCGCCTGCACCGCCGCGATGTAGCCCGCGTGGAACGCGTCCCCCGCCCCCGTCGTGTCCACCACCTCGCAGCGCTCCGCCGCGACGCGGTGGTGCTCACCCTGCGCCGTCCAGCCCTCGCAGCCCTCCGCGCCCAGCGTCCCCACCACCACGCGCAGTCCCCCGGCCAGCAGCGTGCGCGCGGCGGCGGACAGCTCGCGCTCCCCCGTCAGCTCGCGCAGCACCTTGCCCGGCGCGACCAGGCTCGTGAGGTACGGCAAGAGCGGCCGTGCCTCCTCCGCCACCTCCGCGTCCGCCAGCACCGGCAGCCCCTGGGCCCGCGCGCGCTTCGCCAGCGCCCGCGAGAAGGCGGGCTCGTGCCCGTCCAGGTACACCAGCCCGCACTGCTCCAGCGGCGCGGCGTCCGCGGGGATGCCGTCCATGCGCAGCCGCGCGTCCTTGTGCATCACCAGCGAGCGCGTGCCGTGCGTGGTGTCCACGATGATGGCGGCCGAGTGCTGCGGACAGTCCGCCACCGTGAGGCTGCCCTCCACCACCACGCCGGACTCCACCAGCGAGCCACGCGCCAGCCGCCCGAAGTCCCCGCCCCCGAAGACGCCGAAGTAGCGCGTGCGTACGCCCAGCGCGCCCAGCATCGCCGCGACGTTGGCGCCCTGCCCGCCGCCGAAGAAGCGCAGCCCGTCCGCCTGCACCTTGCCGTCCGTCACCAGCGCGTCGCGCGTGGAGAAGACGATGTCCACCGTGTTGTTGCCGATGACGAGCACTTCCATGGTGCCTTCCCGTGCCTGCATTGCCTGTCCTTTCCTGGCGCTGCGCCGCTCCCCCGCCCTGGCCACCTAGCGAGCCACCACCGGCCGCACCTGCGCCGGGGCCTCCGCATGCAGTCGGCGCAGCACGTCCGTCGCGATGCGCTCCGCCACCTGCTCCGGCCGCAGCTCGCTGGTGTCCACCACCGTCCAGCGCTCCTCCGCGGGCAGCAGCGACACGAGGTACTCGTCGTAGGCCTGGTGCCGCTCCGGGTTGTCGCGCAGGTACGTGTCACGCACCGACTTGGAGGGACGCAGCAGCGCCCGCTCCCGCTTCGCCTTCGGCGTGGACGTCAGGTAGTAGTTGAACGCGAACGGCAGGTGCTCATCCCAGATGAGCTGGCTGGGCAGCCCCGGCACATCTGGATGGAAGAAGCGGTTGCGCCCCACCTGGCTGAGCCAGTGTCTGTCCTGGACGAGGAAGCCCGACGGCAACCCTCGGTGACAGCGCGCCAGGTCGAGCAGGATGTTCGCCGAGTAGAACCAGTCAATCTCAAGCAGGTCCGGCGTGCGCTTCGCCTCGGCCAGGAAGTGGTCGAGGATGGGCATGTCGAACACGTAGCAATGCCCCAGCCGCGCCGGCAGTCCCGCCGCCGACAGGCGCGCACCCAACAGCTTGCACACCGTCGTCTTGCCCGCGTAGTCCGTGCCTTCAATCAGCAGTCCGTGAATCATGTGCGCCTCGCTCGGGCTTCAGGGTTGGAGGACGACCTTTAGAGCGCCGGCGGGAGGGCCCTGACGCCGGGCGCCCACGTCACAGCCCACCAGCGCCAGTCCCTCGCGGAACGACGCCAGCGGCAGGCGGTGCGACACCAGCCGACGCGCGGGCACCACGCCCGAGGCGATGAGGTGCAACGCGGTGGCGAAGCTGCCATCCAGCGAATCGATGGAGCCCTGCACGGACAGGCTGCGGTCCGCGATTCCACCCACGTCCAGCGCCACCTCGTGTCGCTTGAGGCCCACCAGCAACAGCTGCCCGCCGCGCGACAGCTTCGTCAGCGCCTCACCGGCCAGTCGCCCCGTGGTGTCCACCACCACGTCGAGCGGCGTCGCATCCGAGGCGTGGCGCGCGCAGACCTCGTCCAGTGACTCCGCCACCGTCCAGCGCCGGTCCACCACTTCGCGACACAGCTCCCGCCGCGCGGCCGAGCGCTCCACCAACGTGCCCGTCAACCCCAGGCCCGCCAGCACCCACGCGTACAACACGCCCATGGGCCCACCACCGAGCACCACCGTGCGCAGCGACGGACGCAGGCGCAGTTGGTTGGCGCCCGTGACGGCGCAGCTCAGCGGCTCGGTGAGGCTGGCCTCCTCGAAGCCCACGTGCGCGGGCAGCGTGTAGAGGAAGCGCTCCGTCGTCTTGTGCAGCGGCGCCATGGTGCCGTCGGCGCTGACGCCCGTCTCCGTCTCACCCTTGCGCTGGCAGTGGTTCTGCCGTCCGGTGCGGCACAGCCGGCACTGGCCGCAGTGGAAGGTCGGGTCGATGACGACGCGGTCCCCCACCTGGACATGGCGCACGGTGGGGCCCACGGCGACGACTTCGCCCGCGGACTCGTGGCCCAGCACCACGCCGGGCTTCGCCGCGTACTCGCCGCCGATGATGCCCAGGTCCGTGCCGCAGATGCCGGTGGCGCGAACGCGCACCATCACCTCGTCGTGCACGGGCGCGGACGGCTCGGCACGCTCGCGCAGCTCCAGCTCCCAGGCTGTCGTGTACACCACTGCCCTCATGTGCTCCCCCTCGAGTCCCGACTCAGCCCACGTCCGCGAGCGCGCGTGACAGCCGCGCGACGATTTCTTCCAGGTCGTCCTGCGTCGCGATGAGCGGAGGCCGCACCTTCACCACGTTGCCGAAGCTGTAGCGGGAGCCGCGCAGCACCAACTGGTGTCGCTCACCCGCCACGCGGATGAGCGCCAGCGTCTTCTCCACGTCCGGCGAGCCATCCGCGCGCACGATTTCCAGGCCCCACATGTACCCAAGGCCCCGCACGTCGCCGATGCACGGGTAGCGCGTGGCGAGCTGCCCCAGCAGCTCTCCCAACACGATTCCGTTGCGCCGCACGTTGGCCAGCAGGTGGCCGGACGTCATCGCCTTCAACGTCGCGGACGCCGCGGTGAGCGCCAGCGGATTGCACCCCGAGGTGAAGGAGTGCTCGTGGCTCTCCATCACATCCAGCGCGCCCTCGAAGAGCACCGCCGCCACGGGGATGCCGATGCCGCCCAGGCCCTTGGCCAGCGTGACGATGTTCGGCTTGAAGCCGAGCGCCTCCGACGCGAACAGGTGCCCGGTGCGCCCCATCCCCGTCTGCACCTCGTCCGCGATGAGGAGGATGCCCTTCTCTTCACAGAGCTTGTTGAGCGCCTGGAAGTAGCCGGGGGGAGGCACCACGTTGCCGCCGTTGCCCAGCACGGGCTCCACCAGCATGCACGCCACCGAGCCGCTGCTCGCGTACTCGACGAAGTCGCTGATGCGCTCCACGCACAGCATCCCGCAGCCGGGGTACTTCGCCTTGTAGAAGCAGCGATAACAGTACGGCGCCGGCACCTTCACCGAGTGCGGTGACACCGACTCCGGGAAGCCCTTGCGACGAAACGCGTTGCCCGAAATCGCCGTGGTGAACTGCGTCTGTCCATGATGGGAGAGAAAGAGGCTGAGGATGTCCGTCTTCCCCGTGGCCTTCTGCGCCACCTGCACCGCGCACTCGTTGGCGGTGGAGCCGGTGATGTCTCGCATCCACCCGGCCGTCAGGTGCGCGGGCGCATGCGCGAGCAGCTCCGAGAGCACCTGCTTCGCCTGCCCCGCCATCAACGAGGAGCTGGCGTGCGCCATGCGCCGCAGCTGCTCCATGACGGCGTTCGTCACCTCCGGATGGTCGTAACCCAGAGGCACGTTGAAGGTGCCGGAGGCCGCGTCGAGGAAGGCCGTGCCATCCTCGCGGATCAACCGGATGCCCCGCCCCCGGACGAACTCCTCCCCCGAGCGAGCCCCTCCTGACGCGACTTCGGACGCACCCTCTCGTACATCCGGCCCTTCCCCAGAAAGGACCTTCAGGTTGAGATTGGACAAGCGTGTTCCCCCAACGGCGTGAAACGTCCCCCCTTGGACGTTTCAATTCCCCGCGCTGCTGGAGAGTGAACGGAGCCTCGAAAAATCCTTCGGTGAATCAACGGGGGTTGGCCACGCGAAGGCGTCCGGCCAGGATGTCACGCCATGAAGATGGAGCACGTGGAGCAGACGCTGGAGCGCATCGCTCGCGAGGCGCGGGCCACGCCGGGGGGCCTCCTGGCGTTCGACGGAGACGGCACGCTGTGGAGCGGTGACGTCGGGGACGACTTGTTCATGGCCGTGACGGGACGCGACGCCGTGCGCGACGCGGCCCGCCCCCGGATGGAGCAGGTGGCCGCCGCGCACGGCCTGGAGCGGGAGGGCAGCAACAGCACGCTGGCCCGCAGGCTGTTCACCGCCTTCCAGGCCGGCCGCATCGCCGAGCACGACATCTGCGAGATGGCGACGTGGCTGTTCGCCGGCTGGGAGGTGGAGGAGCTGCGCGCCTTCGCTCGCGGCGTGGTGGAGTCACACGGCGTGGCCGAGCGCGTCCACCCGGAGGTGCGCCGCGTGGTGGACTGGGCCCGTGAGAACGACATCCCCTGTTACGTGGTGAGCGCCTCGCCGTTCGCCGTCGTGGAGGCCGCCGCGCGCGTGGTGGGCATCCCCTCCGAGCACGTCATCGCCAGCACCCCCCAGTCCTCGGGCGGCACGGTGCTGCCGGACGTCATCGCCCCCATCCCCTACGGCCCCGGGAAGGTGACGTGTCTGAGGGCGCGCACCGAGCGGCCCCTGTATGCCGCCTTCGGGGACAACGTGTTCGATTTGGAGCTGCTCACCGAGTCCCGGGTGCCTGTCGCGGTGCGTCCCAAGCCCCGCCTGCTGGAGCGCGCGGACCGCCTGCCCCCGCTGGTCCAATTGCACCCGGTGACCGCCCGCTGACAGCGTCGGCTGGGGAACGCGTCCGGCGAGCTTTTGGCGGCGCCCTCGGGCGCGTCCGTGCTAACTGGAGGCGCCTTCACTTACTCGAAACAACCGCCACGGAGAGACACAGTCATGCCGCTCATCGCCCTGCGTCCCCTGCTCGACTACGCCGCCGCCAACAACTTCGGGGTCGCCGCGCTCAACGTCAACAACATGGAGCAGATCCAGGCCATCATGGAGGCCGCTCGCGCCACCCAGAGCCCGGCCATCATCCAGGCGTCGCGCGGGGCGCGGAAGTACACCAACGACTTGTTCCTGCGCAACCTGATGCAGGCCGCGGTGGAGCTCTACCCGGAGATTCCGGTGGTCATGCACCAGGACCACGGCAACTCGCCGGAGACCTGCATCAGCGCCATCCGCATGGGCTTCACCAGCGTGATGATGGACGGCTCGCTGGAAGATGACGGCAAGACGCCCTCCAGCTACGAGTACAACGTCGCCGTCACGCGTGAAGTCGTGAACGTGGCGCACCGCTTCGGCGTGTCGGTGGAAGGTGAGCTGGGCGTGCTGGGCTCGCTGGAGCACGGCATGGGCGAGAAGGAAGATGGCCACGGCGCCGAGGGCAAGCTCACGCTGGACCAGCTGCTCACGGACCCGGACCAGGCGGTGGACTTCGTCAACCGCACGGGCATCGACGCGCTCGCCGTCGCCATGGGCACCAGCCACGGCGCCTACAAGTTCTCCCGCAAGCCCAGCGGCGACGTGCTCGCCATGAGCCGCATCGAGGAGATCCACAAGAAGATCCCCAACTGCCACCTGGTGATGCACGGCTCCAGCTCCGTGCCCAAGGAGCTGTGCGACATCATCAACGCCAACGGCGGTCGCATCAAGGAGACCTACGGCGTGCCGGTGGAGGAGATTCAGCGCGGCATCCGCGCGGGCGTGCGCAAAATCAACGTCGACACCGACAACCGGCTCGCCATCACCGGCGCCATCCGCAAGGCCTTCTTCGCCAAGCCGGAGGAGTTCGACCCGCGCTACTACCTGACCCCCGCGCGCGCGGCGATGCAGGCCATCTGCGAGGAGCGGATGAAGCAGTTCGGCCAGGCCGGCCACGCGAAGAAGGTGCCGCACGTCACGCTGGAGCAGATGGCGCGCGACTACACGGCCGGCAAGTTCGGCGAGAACGCGCGGCCCGACACCGTCGTCGGCGCCCAGAAGAAGTAGTTCAACGCGTCGGGAGCTTCGGGGGAGGACCGCCTGCCGTGGCGGCTCCCCCGAGCTGCTTCATGAGGCGACCGAGGCTCACTTCTTCTCGCCCGCGAGCGCCGTCGCCATGTTCTGCGTCTCGTTCTCCACCTGGTAGTCGGCAATCACACGCCGGCCCTCCTCGGGAGTCTGCTTCAGCCTGAGTGCCTCCAGGCTCAGGGGCACCACCGCGCCCTCGTCGGGTTGGACGTAGAGGACGCTGCCCTCCAGCGCCACGACGTCGCCCTCAATCTGACGGGTGCGCTTGGGGTCTGGCGTCAGGTCCACGTCGGGCCCCTGGACGATGCGGGTCATGCCCTGGGTGGGCGTGACGTCGGCGCCAATCATGCCGCCCACGTTGAGCGGGGGGACGTTGCCGGCGAGGTTGCCCGTGCGGTCCAAATCTATCTCCAACCGCTCCTGTTCCGCCGTGTTCTGCTGGGGGTCCCTCGCCAGACCCGCGGTGGGCGCCGCCAGTGCCGCCAACACCGGGGCGGCCAGGGCGATGCGCTTCCACCGGCTGGACATCGTTCTTCGCGTCATGACTCGTACTCCGGCTGGGGGTCCTTGGACCCGTCTCCCCCGAAGGTAGGCCACGACGTGACGCTCACGCCTGGACCGTGCCCCGGCCACCTCCCAGCGAGGCGGGCCACCGCTCCCGCCGAGTGTTCAGCCGTCGAACGCCACCGCCCCAGGGGGCCGGGAACAGGCTAGGGTGCACCCGCAGGGCCCGGCGGGCGCCCTCCTGACGGAGGAAGCGCCGGGGCTCCATCCGCGCCGCACATCGGCGCCCTATCGCGCCGTACACCGGCGCCTATCGCAGAGGCCGCACGTGAACGGTCGCACCAACGAGCACCGCATCGCCCTTTTTCTCGACTTCGAGAACCTCGTCACCAACACCGGTATCAGCGCTTCCAACTTCGACCTCCAGCCCTCGCTCGACCGGCTGCTGGAGAAGGGGAAGGTGGTCTTCCGTCGCGCCTACTGCGACTGGTCCCGCTTCAACGAAGCGAAGATGGGCCTGCACCGGTTCGGCGTGGAGCTCATCGACGTGCCCCCCTCCACCCGCGCGGGGAAGAACGGCGCGGACATGCGCCTGGTCATCGACGCGCTGGAGCTGTGCTACGCGCGCGAGAGCATCGACACGTTCGTCATCGCCTCCGGCGACAGCGACTTCTGCCCGCTCGCCTACAAGCTGCGTGAGAACGGGCGCACCGTCATCGGGTTGGCGGTGAAGGAGTCCACCTCCCCCCTCTTCGTCAACGCGTGCGACGAGTTCATCTACCTGCGCACCACGCGCCAGCGCTCGGAGAAGGGCGACAAGGGCCGTCATGGCGCGGCGGCCGAGGAAGCGGGGCATGGCAAGCGGGGCCGCCATGGCCGCGATGCGACGGGCAAGGCCGGCAAGGCCGAGGTGGAGAAGGCCGCGCCCTCGGGTGGCAAGGGCCACTCCAAGACGGAGGTCCCCGAGATTGCCCGCGAGGTGGTGCAGAACCTGATTGCCCGCGCCACCGGCCCGGTCAATCCCTCGCTCATCAAGGAGACCATCGTCCGCAAGGAGCCGGACTTCGACGAGCGCGAGCACGGCTTCCCCACGTTCGCCAAGCTGCTCGCCGCGCTGGAGACGGAAGGCGTGCTGCGCCGCATCCAGCAGGGCCGCCAGTGGTACGTCGTCGGTCCAGACGCGGACCTCGCGGGTGGCAGCGAAGCCAAGAGCGAAGGCAAAGGCAAGAAGCACGGCCGGGGCCGCACCGAGGAGGAAGACGAGCTCGAGTCGTACCCGGACCCCGAAGAGGACGACGGGCTCTAGTCGTCGTTGCTTCGTCGCCCCCGCTCCGCCTCCCCTGAGTCAAACCTCGGGGAGGCGAGAGCCCAGGGTGAAGACACCGGGCCCGCGCTGCCCCAGGACCTGCTGGAGCACATGCGGGCCCAGGACTGGCACTGTCCCGTGCTCACCCAGCAGCAGTTGATTGAGGTCTCCGAGGAGCTCTTCAAGGAGCTGAAGAAATCCAAGAAGTTACGCCGACGTTCCTGACGTCGCCTGTAACACGCGACGCTACAAGCGCCCCGCCGTTGTAACGGCCGGCGCTACAGCGCTTCCGACTCTTGCTCGGAAGACTTCATTGGCACGTCCACTGCTCTGTGCGGGGTAGCCGGTTCTCTGTCCCCGCCGGCTTCATCCCCAGAGCAGGAGTACACATGTCACAGGGTTATTTCCGCCGCCGCCTCACCCAGGCGTTGGTGCTGATGGGAGCGCTGAGCGCTCCCTCCGCCTTCGCCGTCGTGCAGGACTCTCACGGCGCTCGCAACCACGACGCCCGCATCGCCCACAACGTCGGCGTGAAGAAGGCCGTGAGCGCGCTGCAGAAGGACCGGGAAGCCTCGCTGCGCCGCAACGTGCCCGAGCTGCGCGTGGAGCATGACGCCTCCACGGGTCTGGTCCGCTCGCTCGTCAACCCGGTGGGCGCGCTGTCCGGCCGCAGCAGCGGTGACGCGCTCGCCATCGGCCTCTCCTTCGTCCAGTCGCAGCGGGAGCTCCTGGGTCTGGAGCTGACGGACCTGGCGAACCTGGAGGTCACCGACCGCGTCTACTCGCGGCAGAGCGGTGTCACCCACCTGTACCTGCGCCAGACGCACCAGGGCCTGCCGCTCTACAACGGCCAGCTGCAAATCAACGTGGACGGCGAAGGCCGCGTGGTCAGCGTGCACAGCGACTTCCTGCCCTCGCTGGCTCGCGCCGTGCCGAGCACCCAGCCCCGCCTGGACGCCGCCGCCGCCGTCTCCGGGGCCGCGCGTCACCTGGGTCTGAAGCCGCTCACGGCGCCTCGCGCGCTGGAGAAGGACACAGGCCCGCGCCAGCGCACCCGCGTGGAGCAGTCCGGTGTGTCCACCGAGCCCATCGAAGCGCAGCTGGCGCTCCTGCCCGTCAATCAGGGCGACGCCCGGCTGGTGTGGAACTTCCAGGTACACACGCCCGACCGGCGCCACGTCTACGACCTCACGGTGGACGCCACCACGGGCGAGGTGTGGACGCGCTTCGACTGGATTGCCTCGGACGCCTACTCCGTCTATCCGCGCCCCGTGGAGAGCCCCATCCACACCACGCCGCTGCCGCCCATGGACGCGCGGTTCAGCCTCCTCAACCCCGCCAACACCACGGCGTCGCCGTTCGGCTGGCATGACACCGACGGCGTCGTCGGCGCCGAGTACACCCTCCACCGCGGCAACAACGTCCATGCCTACGACGACATCGACGACAACAACCTGCCGCCCGCCGTGGAGCCCGACTGCGGGACGGCGCTCACCTGCAGCTTCCTGTTGGACTTGAGCCTCGGCCCGAGCGCGTACACGTCGGCGGCCGTCACCAACCTGTTCTACTGGAACAACATCATCCACGACATCCAGTACCAGTACGGCTTCGACGAGGCGGGCGGCAACTTCCAGGTCAACAACTACGGCAACCCCGGCCTGGGCAACGACTACGTGCGCGCCGAGGCGCAGGACGGCGAGGACGTCAACAACGCCAACTTCTACACCCCGCCGGATGGCCAGCGTCCGCGCATGCAGATGTACACGTGGACCACCACCTCCCCGGGCCGGGACGGTGATTTGGACAGCGGCATCATCGTCCACGAGGCCGGCCACGGCATCTCCAACCGCCTGGTCGGCGGACCCAGCAACGTGTCCTGCCTCAACAACAACCAGGCGCCGGGCGAGGGCATCAGCGACTTCCTCGCGCTCGTCTACACCGCGCGCCCCACGCACACCGGCCCGCAGGGGCGCGGCATGGGCACCTACGCGCTGGGCCAGCCCACCACCGGCCTGGGTATCCGCGCGAAGCGCTACAGCACGAACCAGACGGTGAACAACTGGACGTACGCGAGCATCAGCGGCATGGCCGTTCCGCACGGCGTGGGCTCCGTCTTCGCCCAGGCGGCGTGGGAGGCGTACTGGGCCCTGGTGGACCGCTGGGGCTTCAACAGCAACCTCTACAACGCGACGGGCAGCGCCGGTAACCAGCGCATGATGCTGTACCTGACCGAGGGCCTGAAGAACACGCCCTGCAGCCCCACCTTCACCCAGGTGCGCGACGGCATCATCGCCGCGGCGACGACGCTGCACGGCGGCGAGGACGTGTGCCGGCTGTGGACGGCGTTCGCCGGCTTCGGACTCGGCTCGAACGCGGTGTCGGGCACCGCCAACAGCACCTCGCCCACCAACGGCTTCGCCGTGCCCGCCGCCTGCGAGACGGACGTGTGGGGCAAGGACAAGCCGTGGGACACGGGCAACGAGCCGGACGCCGCCACCGCGTCCAACGGCATGTGGGAGAGCGAGGACATCTGGGTCCGCAACTCGACCACCAACGGTCCGCACGAGAACCCGGAGTTCGGTCAGACGAACTACGTCCACGTGAAGGTGCGCAACCGCAGCACGGTGGCCGCGCACAACGTGGTGGTGAAGGTGTACGGCACCAACGCGGCCACCAGCACCTCGTGGCCGGCCGGTTGGACGGAGCTGGGCCAGGCGACGGTGGTGTACCTGCCGGGCGGCGCGGATGACGAAGTCGTCGTCGAGTGGAACCCGGCAGTCCAGGGCCACTACTGCCTGCTGGCGCGGCTGGTGACGCCGGCCGACCCGATGACGACCGTGGAGATTGGCAACCCGGACTACAACACCCGCCAGAACAACAACATCATCTGGCGCAACACCAACGTGGTGAACATGGTGCCGTTCGGCTTCTCCAACGCCACGTTCATCCTGCGCAACACGCTGCGAGAGGCGCGCCAGTTCAACGTGCGCTTCCGTGAGCTGAACGTGGACGTGAAGCGGCCGTTCATCGGGCGCGGCACCATCGTCGTGGACCTGGGCCAGGAGCTGACGGCGCTGTGGGAGAAGAACGGCGGCAAGGCCGAGGGCATCGAGCGCGTGGGTGAGACGCAGTTCCGCGTCGCCGACCCGACCCGCGCGGTGTTCCAGATTCCCCTGCAGCCGCTGCAGGAGTTCAACGTCGGCCTGGAGTTCAAGGACAACGAGTTCACCGGCAAGCAGACGGAGGACTTCGAGCAGTTCGACTTCGCGGCGGTGCTGGAAGACCCGGCGGCCGAGGGGAAGACCCGCGATATCGGCGGCGTGACGTACTACCTGCGCGTGGCGAAGCAGTAGGCGCCTCGCCAGCCGCTTGAAATGAATGAGGCCGGGTGGAGCCGTTCGGGCCACCCGGCCTCTTCATGTCCGCCGACCCAGGTCCGCGGTCAGCGTTCCGTCGGCCCGCTCAGGACGCGGCGCGGGGCGTGGTCGCCTCGCACAGGTGCTCCAGGAACTCGGGCAGCAGGGCGGAGGAGATGATCCACAGCTTGCCCTCGCCCAGGTCGGCCAGGGCGGCGCGCTCGACGTACTCCACGCACGTGGACTCCACGTAGTGGACGAACACGCGGCGACCGCGCGGCCGGTACCACTCCGCCGCGTGCGCCAGGAGCGCCAGCATGGCCCGCTGCGCCTCCGGCAGCGCGTCATCCACCAGCGGGAACAGGCGCACGCCGTCCAGCACGTTGAAGAGGTTGAGGCCCGGCTGCGCGGACTCCAGCACCGCCAGCGCCACCGCGCGGCCGTCGACGCGGGCCACGCGCAGCTCGCGCTCGCGGCCCAGGCCGGCCTCGCCCCACTTCGTCCGCGCGCGAGACAGGTCGAAGCGCTCCTCCACCAAATCGAGCGCCTCGCGGTAGGCCACCGGACGGGTGCGCTCCACTTCCTGGAAGAAGCGCGCGCGCTCGGCGTCGGTGGGCACCCCGACGTCGACGTCCGCGGGCACCTCCCACTGGCGCTCCACCTCCGCCTCCATCAGCCGGAAGGGCGTGAGGGACGCCTGGCCGGTGTGCTCGTACCAGTGGGCGAAGTCGAACTTGGTGAAGCGCACCCAGCGCACGTTCGCCTCGCAGAAGGCGATGAACCACTTCACGTCCGGGTCCACCTGCGTGGGCTCGTAGCCGCGCAGGTAGATGTCGCGCAGCGCCTCGCGCGCCGAGGAGCGCTGACCGGGCACGGCCTGGCGCGCGAGCTGATGCGCCATCCACGTCCCCTCGTACGGCTTCACCACCGACAGCGTGGCCTCCAGCGAGTCACCCGACGGGCGCACCACCCGGTAGCCCAACTTGGTGCGGCCTTCGAGCCGCTCCTGCGTGGCGTCGAACCAGGGACGCTCCTCCACGAAGTCCTCGGGCGACTTGCCCGGCAGGCCGAAGTAGCCGGAGCCCTGGAAGAGCTTCCACGTCGCGTCGCCCCAGTCGCCCTCCACGCGGGTGGATGGGTGCATCTGCGCCTCCACCAGCGCGCGCCACGCCCGAGCGCCCTCCGCGTCCAGCGGCCGCACGGACATGCCGCACCGACGTCCCGCCGCGGTGCCGGAGATGTTGCGCACCTCCGCGCGCAGGCGCACCGGCGCCAGGCCCTCCATGGCCACCTCGAGCACCGGCTGACGCAGGCCCGGGTACAGGAGGTCCTCGCCCGGCTCCGTCATGAAGGCCAGGCCCTCATAGGACAAGTCGAGCACGGGCCGCTTCACATGCACTTGCGGCCACATGGGGTGGTTGAAGGACAGCGTGCACGGGCTGCTCGGCGGCGCGCGACGCAGCCAGCGGTGGCGGTAGCGCACCAGCTCCGAGGGCACCGGCATCACCACCCAGCCGTCCTCCTCGCGCGCCTCGCTCACGTCCAGGTGCACCACGCTGCTGTAGCCGAACGCCTCCAGCACGAAGGGGCCCTGGAGCATGGGGCCATCGAAGCGCCAGCCCATGCGGTTGTTGAGCGCGTCGAAGAAGACCGCCGTGACGGAGACCTTCTGCCCGTCCGCGGTGCGCGCCATGCCTCGCGCCTGACGACCCGCGAGCGCCTCGCAGATGCGCGCGACGCGCTCCTTGCGGTCGATGCGCTCCTTCCACACCGGCCGCGTCTCCGGCGGCAACAAGAGACCGTTGTCGCGCAGCGCCTCCAGCACCGTGACGATGCGACGGCCCGCGTCCAGCGGCGGCGACACGAAGCGAAGGCTGACCTCCGGCCTTGTGCCGCGCACCTCCATCACCTCCGCGTCCAGCGACGTCGCCCAGCGCTCACCCTGGCCCAGCACCACCGACGCGGCCTGCCCCGGACGCGGCAGCGCGTTCGAGTCCAGGTGCAGCGTCAGGTGCTCCAGCGAGAGCTGAATCAGCCGGCCCGGCGTGTCGCTGTTGCCGAACGAAGCCACCGCGGTCAGCTCCGTCCCCACCCGGTAGCCGAGCACCGACTCCCGGCCGCGCGTCCCGTCCCGTGTGTCCGCCTGCATGCCAGCTCCGTTGTGTGAATGGAGACGAGTGTACGACTTCGGGCGAAAGGAAGCAGTCCCCCGGTATGGGTACCACCAGGGTGAACCGGGGTTCATATAGCCTGACCATTCTCAACAGGCCGGAAACTTGTTCCTCGGTACAGGCGTGGCGGAACCACATTGGGTGCGGGCCACCCCTGGGATTCAAGGACAGCGCGGCTCGATGAACGAGGACAGACCGTCCGGACCGGCGTCGGGTCTGCTTCCACCCACGGCATAAACGCGTCCGTCAGCGCCTCCCACGAGGGTATGGCCCAGACGGGGCGTCGACATTGACGCAGCAGGAGTAAAGCGCTCCGACGCGGGGTCGAACCATGCGGCAGAAGCCCCTTCCCTGTCCTCGACGTACACCCAACCGTTGCCCGCGAGAACCGCGCGCGGCGCGGCGCGAGGTGCGTCCATGGAGGACAGCTCCCGCGCCCTCACCACCCCGGCATTCCGCTCCAGGAGGAATGCGCGCGAGGACGGGACGATGCCGCCTTCGCGTCCGCCGAGGATGAGCGCCCGTCCCGACTTCAGCTCCACCACCGCGGGCGACATCAGTGAGGTGGGCAGGAGCGGCCCGGCGCCGAGCAGTCCTGGGGGTGCCACGACATCCGTCCGCTCGGAGGGGGTGAGGCTGGTACAGCCTCCCGCGAGCACGAAGGCGTCTCCCAGCACCGCGCCTCCCGTGGGGCATTTCAGGGAGAGCCTGCCCAGACCCTCCCAGGCCCCCGCGTTCTCGCCGCGCAGCGTCATGCGGATCGCCGAGTCCGTCGTGGGCCTGCCGAGCCCCGCGGTGAGCTCTCCTCCGGCGATCACCCCTTCCGCTCCGAGCCGGCCCGCGAGCACGCGGCGAAAGCCCAGGGGTGGGGAGAAGGGGATGAGGGTGGTGCCGCCATCGGTGTCGAGCCACTCGGCGCTCGGCTCGAGCACGTCTCCCTCTCGCACGCCGCCGAGCACCACCACGGCGCCGTCATCCAGCACCAGCGCGGCGGCCTCCGCGCGGCCCACGGCGAGGTCGCTCGCGATGAAGCGGCCGGTTTCGGGGAAGAAGATCTCCACGGTGGAGACGGGTTTGCCCGCGCCATCGCGGCCTCCCAGCATCACCAGCGCTCCAGCATGGGGGCCTGTGGAGGGAGCGACGACCAGGGGGTCCGAGCGACGCGCGAAGCCCGGGCGTTCGGTGATGACGCCCGTGACGCCACCGGGACAGGCGCACACGCTGTTCGCGCAGACGAGTCCTCCGGGCTGACAGCTGGCGCCGACACAGTCGGGGTCCGCGCAGTCACCGAGCCCGTCACCGTCGTCGTCCACGCCGTTGTCGCAGGACTCCACGGGAGGACCGGCGTCTGGCGGCTCGGGGACGGCGGGCAGGGTGAGTGACAGCCTGGCGCCGGAGCCGGGAGTGAGCGCGGCTTCGCCAGAGGCGGTGGACTGGATGATGCCGGAGCGCTCGGCGGTGGCGCGCACGAAGACGCGGGTGCCTTCGGGCGTGGCGGGGCCGGACTCGAAGTTGAAGGTGGCGGGGAGGCGGAGTGCGGCGCCCTCCAGCGTGGCCACGGCGAGGGGCGTGCCATCTGGAAGGGAGGCGATGACGGACAGACGGTCGAAGTCCACGACAGGCGTCAGCGGACCGTCGACCACCACATGGACGCCACCGGGCGTCTTCTCGCACGCGAGCAGCGTCGACAGCAGAGCGAGCGTCAGGACTCGGAACGCGGCACGCATTTGCCCCACTGTAGTGCAGCCCGGCGCGCGAGCGAGGGCCCCCCTTGAGAGAGGGTCGTGCCTCTCGGGACAGCACAGGCTCTCTCACAAGAGTATCTGCCTCATCGGGCCGGTAGCTGGCCCCCACGAGAGTGCCGCCCTCGAACCCGGTGCGACTCCGCTCGACAAAGCATCTGCCTCCTCGAGCCAGGACCGGACCGGCCCCCACGAGAGTGCCGCCTTGCGGCCGGTACGACTCATCTGACGTGCGGGCGCCTCGCGGACGAGGGAGCGTGCGTGCCTTCCCCGCCTCGCCGCGATGGAACGTCGTCGCGCGACGGGTTAGTGGAGGGATTCCTTCCCGTTCCGAGGCCCCATGCCCCTGTCCACCCTCTGCCTGCGCTGCGGCATGTGCTGCGACGGAACCCTCTTCACCCACGTCTCGCTCCAACCAGAGGAAGCCCAGGCACTGGAGCGGCGCGGAGTGCCCCTCGACCGGCGCGAGGACGGAGTTCCCGCGCTCGCGCAGCACTGCTCCGCGCTGGATGGGCGCACGTGCACCGTCTACGCGGACCGCCCGGGGAGCTGCCGCCGCTACCACTGCCAGCTCTTCGCCGCGCTGTCGGAGAAGGAAGTCACGCTCGACGAGGCGCTCGGCATCGTCGACCAGGCCCACGCATGGGTGGACGCCATCGCACGCGAGCTGCCTCCCGCCACCGAAG
The DNA here is from genome assembly GCF_013336725.1 of Myxococcus sp. CA040A. NCBI lineage: Bacteria > Pseudomonadati > Myxococcota > Myxococcia > Myxococcales > Myxococcaceae > Myxococcus > Myxococcus sp. CA040A. The sequence continues at coordinate 821,358 of NZ_JABUMR010000006.1, forward strand.
GCGAGCCTCGCTCGGTGATGCAGCGAGCCCGCCGCGCCGCCAAGGCCCACCCCGAGCAACCCCTGTCCTCCAAGGCCCAGGACGCCTACGCGAGCGCCGAGTACTACCTCGACAAGCACTTCCGCGGACGCTTCGGCCGTCGCGGCTGACGTCGGTGGGAATCCAGGTGCCTGGTGGGCCCGCGTGGATACGATGCGCTTCCGCGCCCGGGACTGTCACGCGCTCGCATGCATGCGGCACCCGCGCCCTCACGAGGTCCCTTTCATGAAGACGCAGCTTCCCGCCCTCGCCGTGACGACCTTCGCGCTGCTCGGCGCGCCGCTGGCCCAGGCCGGTGACGAGCTCCCCACGCAGTCCGCGTCCGCCGACCTGAATGGCGACGGCAAGCCGGAGGCCATCGCCGTGAAGTGGAAGGAGGGCGACGAGGAGTTCGTCCTCACCGCCGGCACCGCCACGCTCCGCGGCAAGACGGACTCGGAGGTCCTCGGCCTCTCCATCATCGACGTGGACAGCGGCGACAAGCGCAAGGAAGTCGCCGTGCACACGGGCATGACGGACAACGACCGGCTCACCACCGTCTACGCCTTCGATGGCAAGAGCCTCAAGGCACTGGGCAGCGTCCACGCCCTCACCGAGGTGAAGGGCAACGGCATCATCCTCTCCGACAGCTGGGAGCAGTTCTGGAACCGGCGCGACAAGTTCGCCCTGGATGCCAAGGCCGGCAAGCTCTCCCTGGTGCCGCAGGAGCTGTACTACGTCGGCCAGGAAGCCACCGTGCGAGAGGGCTTCCCCATCACCCACTCACGCACCGACAAGAAGCCCGTGGCCACCCTCGCGGCGGCGTCGAAGATTCTCGTGCTCGCCGCCGCGCCCGTCTCCGTGCAGGGCGGACGCTCCACGTCGTTCGTCTACCTCGTGAAGTCCTCCACCGGGCTGCTCGGCTGGGTGAGCCACGACACGCTGCTGGCGAAGACCGAGGGACTGACGGTCGCCGGGTAGTCCCGCTCACCGTGACGCGTCGAGCGACGCGCGCGAGAGCAGGGCCTCTTCCAGCAGGGGCAGGCGCTCATCCTCGGGCCGGGCCTGACGCAGCCACTCCAGCGCGCGCTTCGCCCGGCCCAGGTCTCCCTCGAACACGAGGAAGCCCGTCGCCTGCAAGCGCTGCTCGGCCGTCGCATCCTTCGCGCCCAGCACCGCCTCCCAGCTCAGCGCCGCCTCATGGGGCGCGCCCAGCTCCTGGAACAACTTCGCCCGTGTCTCCGCCACCGACGCGGCCTCCACCCCACCCGGCGTCCCGCGCGGGAGCCGGGCCAGGGTGTCACGCGAGCGCTCGAACAACGCGCGCAGCTCCGGGATGACGGTGTCACCCGGGGACATCGACTCCAGGCGCTGAAGCTGCGTGAGCGCGGAGTCGAAGCGCCCCGCGCGCGCGAAGGCCATGGCCAGATTGAGATGCCCTCTCCGGTAACCGGGCTGCTGTCGCACCATGTCTTCAAAAAGGGTGATGGCCTCCGTGTGCTGGCCCAGCTTCGTCAGGCACAGCGCCAGGTTGTTGTAGCCCTTGATGCCGGTGAAGCGACTCTTCTGGCGCACCGACTGGCGCAGGTGTCCGAGCGCCTCCTCGTACCGGTGCGCCTCCATGTAGAGCCCGCCCAGTTGCTGCTGGACGAAGGCGTCATCGGGGCCAGACACCTGCTCCGCCACCCGCCACAGCCGAAGCTCGTCCATCCAGTCGCGGTTGCGCAGGTGCGTCGCCCCGGCGAAGGCCGTGAGCGTCACGACGGCCACGGCCAGCCCCGCCCTCGGACGCAACCGGGCGGCTCGCTCGAGCGGTGCCACCAGCGCCACCACGCCCATCGCCACGGGCACGTAGAGGAAGCGGTCCGAGGCCAACGTGTGCAGGCCCAGGGGAATGGCATGGAGCACCAGCGCCAGCGCGCACGCGGCCGTCGCCAGCGCGGCCTTCTCCAGCGGCGTGAGCCGGCCTCCCCACTTCCACAGGGACAGCCCCAGCGCGACGAGGACCCCCGCGCCCAAGAGGACCCAGGCGAGGGGATGCTCGCCCAGGACGCCCTGCTGGAGACGCGGGCGCAGCGCATCCACGAGCATCACCGCGTAGTGCCCCAGCGCGGCGAGCCCGGCCTCGGCGCGCTCGAGCAGCGACAACCCCGACGAGGCCCCCGCATCCAGCTCCCGCACGTCCGAGCGCAGCGCGTTCAGCCGCAGGCCGCCATACAGCACGAGCGCCACGCCCATGGGCAGCAGGTTTCGCACGGCCTGTCCGAAGCGGCGCTCCCGCGCGCGCACGGCGGTGAGCTCCAGCACGACGAGCCCCACCACGCCGGCCACCGCCACCTCCTTGCAGAGCAGGCCCGTCAGCACCAGCGCCGCCGCGCCCCAGCGCCGCGAGGCCGTGTCCGCGCGGTACACGAGCAGCGCCCCCAACGTGAAGACCGCCGCCAGCACATCCGTGCGTCCGGCAATCCACGCCACCGACTCCGTCAACCGGGGGAAGACACCAAACGCCGCGGCGCCCACCGCCGCGCCCCAGGGCGAGGCACCCGCTCGTCGGCACAGCAGGAACACCCACGCCACCACCACCAGGTGGAAGAGCAGGTTCATCAGGTGGAAGCCCTCGGGCGCGCTTCCAAAGAGCGCGTACTCCACCGCGTAGCCAAGCGTCACCAGCGGCCGGTAGTAGCCGCGAGAGACGCCCATCGGGTCGCTCCAGAACATCCGCGTGAAGTAGTCCGGCAGCGGCGCCAGCTCGCGCACCACCTCCTGCTCCTCGATGAGCGAGTGGTCATCCCAGACGAAGCCGCCTCGCACCGCGTTGCCGTACGCGAGCGCCACCAGCAGCAACGGCAGCAGCACGGCCCGGCGCCGCAAGCGGGCGCGCGCGTCCTCGACGACGGGAGGGGAGGGTTCGCTCATGAAGAGGGCGGGAGTCTATCGCCCCCCGCTCGAAGGGCGGCGACCTTCCCTTGGGGAGCGAGCGGGAAGCCCGCCGTGCGTCCGCCTACTCGACCAGGGACAGCTCCACGCGGCCAAGCTGCTCGTCGGTGGCGGCCACCTTCACCTTCACTGGCATGCCCACGGTGAAGGTCCGCTCCTTGCCCACGAGGGACAGCTCGCGCGCATCCGGACGGAAGGGTCCGCCGCCCGGCAGTCCTTCCGCCGGCAACATCCCCTCCACCAACATGCCGTCCAACTGCGCCACCAGCCCGAAGGGCCGCACCCGGACGATGCGCGCGGAGAACTCCCTGCCCACGTGCCCCGCCAGCCACCGCGCTTCCAGCACGTGGTGCCGGTCCGCCTCGGCGCGATTCGCGGCGCGGGCCCGCGCGTTGATGTGCACCGCCAGCGCCTCCATCGCCGGGTCCTCGTCCAGGTAGTCGCGGCGGCCGTGCAGGTAGCCCTTCAGTGTGCGGTGCACCGCGAGGTCCGCGTACCGACGGATGGGCGACGTGAAGTGCAGGTACAGCGGCGCCGCCAGTCCGAAGTGCGGCCCCGGCTTCACGGTGTAGCGAGACGGGCCCAGCGAGCGCCGCAACACCGAGCGCAGCGCGGGCTCCGCCGCCGCGCCCGCGATTTGCCGGTCGAACGCCGTCAGCGCCAGCGGCGTCAGCTCGCGTCCGAAGCCCGCCGCGAAGCCCGAGTGTTCCGCGAACGCATTCAGGTCCGCCACGCGCAGCGGGTCCGGCTGCTCATGCACGCGGAACACGCCCGGCAGGCCGCGCACCAGCATCCACATGGCGATGGCCTCGTTCGCCGCCACCATGAAGCGCTCAATCATCCCGTGCGCGGACGTGGGCTGCTCGTTCACCAGTCCGGAGAGTTCGCCCGTCGCCGCGTCGAAGGTGAACCGCGCTTCATCTCGCGCGAACTCCATGCCGCCACGAGCGCCGCGCGCCACCGCCAGTCGCGCCGCCGCCAGCCGGAACCACGGCATGACGTCCCGCACCGGCTCCATGGGCGCGGACACCTCGCCCCGGTCCAGGAAGGCCGCGACTTCTTCGTAGTTCAGCCGCGCCCAGGAGCGGATGACGCTCTCGTACACGTCCGCCGCCGTCACCCGGCCCTGTGGGTCGATGCGCAGCTCCACCGTGAGGCAGCGTCGCTCCTTGCCCGGCACCAGGCTCAGCCAGTCCGAGGACAGCGACTCCGGCAACATCGGCAGCACGCGCCCCGCCATGTACACACTGGTGGCCCGCTCGCGCGCCTGCGAATCCAGCGCGGTGCCCTCCTTCACCAGCTCGCTCACGTCCGCGATGGACACCAGCAGTCGCAGCGCTCCATCCGGCCCCGCGGGCAGCACGGAAATCGCGTCGTCGATGTCTCGCGTGGACGGCGCATCCACCGTCACCGTCGGCACGTCGCGCAAGTCACGTCGCGCGCCCACCTCGTGCGGCACCTCGCGGGCGACTCGCGCGTCCTCCAGCGACTCGGGGGAGAAGTCCTTGCTCAGCGCGTGCCGGGCGATGATGCGCTCCAGCGAGCGGTCCTCTCCAGGCTCGATGCGGTAGAGCAGCGAGAGCTTGCCGTCGGTGATGCTCGCCACCACCGCGTCGCCGTGCTGGACGCGGGTGGTGCCCGGGTCGAGCACCCAATCCGCGTTGCCCACCTCGCGGTCGATGCGCAGGTAGAACAGGCCCTTGCGGGCGACGACTTCGCCGTAGACGCGGGTGCGAGGCCGCTCCACCAGCGTCAGCCCGCTGGCCGTCCAGCGCCCGTCCGCGCCCGCCGTCACGGTGCCGGTGACGATGTCTCCGGCCAGCAGCGGGTTGAGGTCGGGGGGAGGAATGAAGGCGGACAGCACCTCTTGCGTGCCGGGCGCCTGCACGGTGAGGAAGCCGAAGCCCCGAGGGTGAACGTCGATACGGCCGGTGACAGCGCGGGGAGAAACAGAAGTATCCATGGAACCTTGGGAGCGCGTCTTAGCCCAGGTCCACCGAGGGACGGGCAGGAGGGACGCGCGGAGTGTGAAGTGAGAGGGGGGCAGCTCCGGGGCCGACTCTCGTAAGGAGCCTGTGCTCGCCGGGGCGCGGAAACCTGAGATGAACGCCGGCCAGGACGCGCGGCCACCGTCTCACCTGACGCCCCTACTCCTTGGGCTTGTCGAGCATCGCCTGTCGATTCTCGAGCGGGCCGAACAGCGTCTCCACCATCTGCTTCATGGAGACACCCCGAGGAAGGGGCGGGGCGCGCATCCCCTCCTCCGTGTAGACCACGCGTCCCTCCTCGACGACCCGGAACCACGCGCCCCACCAGGCGTACAGGGTGACGTGGCCCTCGGGGTGACGCTCCACCTCGAGCTCTCCCCCTTCCGGTCCCTCGCAGATGACGTCGAGGCGGCCTCCCGGCGGGATTTTGAACGGCATCCCCGAGGGCTCGAACCAGACGTCGACCGACGTATCCCGCGTGTTCTCGAAGTCGAACCGCACCGTCTTCACACCCATCGCCGAGCCCTCTTCCCGGGCCACTCCCTCCAGCGGCCGTCGGCCCGTTCTCACACAGGTGTTCCCCAAGGTGCCACCGAGGCCTCGGACCACGAGCCCCGGCCCTCGTCCACGGCGTCACGGGTACACCTCCGTCACACATGGCGCCGCGACAGAGTCTTCACGGAGGGTGCGTCCCGCGAGGAGCGCGGAGTAGGGTGCCCCTTTGCGGTGGCGAGCGAGCCCCGCGTCCTTCCCGACGGGCGACGAATGAAGACCGAGCTTGGAGTCCACCTGGGCCTGTCCGCGCGGATGGCCCGAAGGAACCTGGGACTGACCCAGGCCGCCGTCGCCGAGCGCCTCGGTGTGGCCCGTGAGGTGTACGCCCGCCTGGAGCGCGGCCACATGCTCCCGAGCATCCACACCCTGCGCGGCCTGTGCACCGTGCTCCACGTCCCACCCCACGCGCTGCTCGCCCTGGACGCCACCATCGAAACGCCCCCCGGCCGCAAGCGCCCACCCCAGCCCGCCCGCACCGAGCCCACCGCCCTGGTCGACCTCCGCAAGAACCTCCGCGGCCTGTCCCGCTCCGACTTGCGCCTCCTCAACGCCCTCGCCGTCACCCTCCCCGCCTCCCCCGCACGCCGCCGCTCCCCACCCGAGGAGTGACATCAGGAATTCACAGAAAAGTCAGAGATGTCGATATTCGTGGACTTTTCTTCGACCCTGACTTTCGCGTCCGTCCGGGTGCCAGTGTAGATTGGGCACCTTCCGATGAGTGGGACGACGCTGCCGCTCGCGCCGGATGCCTCCAAGGGCCGGTCGCTGGGTAAGTATGAGGTTCTCAGCCGCCTATCCACGGGCGGGATGGCGGAGATCTTCCTAGCGTCGCAGCGGGGACTCGCCGGCTTCCGCAAGTTGGTGGTGCTCAAGCAGATTCTGCCGGACATCCGAGGCGAGGAAGAGTTCATCCGGATGTTCCTGGACGAGGCCAAGGTGACGGCCGCGTTCAACCACCCGCACATCGCCCAGGTGTTCGACCTGGACATCGCCGAGGGCGAGCTGTTCCTGGCCATGGAGTTCGTGCCGGGGGCCACGCTGGTGGAGGTGGCGCGCGCGTGTCGGCAGGCCAGCCACCCCATCCCCGTGGGCTTCAGCCTGATGGCGGTGCGGGACACGGCCGTGGCGCTGCACTACGCGCACACCTTCACGGACCCGCTCGGTCACCCCTCGCCCGTCATCCACCGGGATGTGGCCGAGAAGAACATCATGGTGACGTACGAGGGCGTCACCAAGCTGTTGGACTTCGGCATCGCCAAGAGCCTGGCGCGCGCCAGCCGCACCGCGGTGGGCATGGTGAAGGGCACCAGCGGCTACATGTCGCCCGAGCAGATCATGGGCGAGCCCCTGGATGCCCGCAGCGACTTGTTCAGCCTGGGCGTGGTGCTGCACGAACTGCTCACCGGCATGCGGTTGTTCTACGCGAAGCAGGCCGAGGCGATGATGAACGCGGTGCTGAAGTGCGAGGTGACGCCGCCTTCACGCGCCAACAAGCAGATACCGCCGGAGCTGGACGCCATCGTCCTGCGCGCGCTGTCGAAGCGCCGTGAGGACCGCTACGCCTCCACGCTGGAGTTCGCCCGCGCCCTGGAGCGCGCGGTGGGCCCGCTCATCTGGCACCCCGAGCAGAGCAGCGAGGTGATGCGCCGCCTCTTCGCCGACCGGCGCGAGCAGACGCGCCAGCTGCTCATCGCGGGCCCCACGGGTGACACCACGGGCGAGACGAGCGTGGCGGCGATGCTGGCCATGGGCGGCTCCAACAGCGTCCCCGAGGCCCCCGAGCCGCCCACCGTCAACACCAACTCCGGCCCCCCGGACTCCCCGCCATCCCGTCGCTCCGCCGTGACGACGGCGGCGAAGCAGCCCGCTCCGGCGGCGACGCCTCGGCGCGCCACCAGCATGCAGCCAGCGGCGACGCCTCCCCCGCCGCCGCCGCCCGACCCGCAGCCGCGCAAGGCCGTGCTCCAGGCGCCGCCCCACAAGCGCCTGGCGGGACGCGGCGCCCCCTCGGAGTCCGCGCGTCCACCACCGCCGCCCCCACCGGACGCCCTGCCGCCGCCGCAGGAAGCGCCGCACCTGGCCCGCACCCTGCCGGGGCGGCCCGCGCTTCCTCCTTCGGGGCACACCGTCCGCGCTCCCGCGCCGGCCCCGCGCGCCGTGCCCGTGTCGGAGGAGCCCGCGCCCCGGAGCGAGGCACGCCCTCGCACCGGCCGCACCGTGGACACGCTGCGCGCCGTGGCCCCTCCCCCGCAGCCTCCCGAGCGCAACGAGGAGACGGCGATGGTCCGCGTGCCCTCGCTCTCCGCGGAGCCCGGCAGCCACGCGGGTGTTCCCTCCCGACGCGCCGCCGGAGCCGCCCGACGCCGGCCCCAGCCCCAGCTTCCCGCCGCCTTCCCCGACGCCGAGGTCACCACCCGACCCTCGCGCGGCTTCCAGGAGAACCGCCGCAAACCCGAGGACGAGGTCCCCGACGACGAGGACTCCCACGTCCACACCCTGCGCGGAGTCCCCGCCGTGGGCTCCGAATCCCGAGGCGGGCGCAAGGTCCTCGCCGGCGTGCTCGTCCTCGTCGCGGTGGCCGCCGCGGTGGTGGGACTGGGGCTCGATGGAGGCGTGGTGTCCGCCTGGGCCGCTCCCCTGCTGGGGCTCGAGCAGAAGCCGCCGCCGCCGGCGCCTCTTGGAGACACGGACAGGCAACGCGTCCCGCTCCCTCGGGAGCAGACGAAGGCCCCACCCGTCATCGTCCCACCCGTCGTCGTGGAGAAGGTCCCACCCCCACCCGAAGTGCTGGCGGAGACCGTCGACCCCGACCCGGAGCCCTCCAACGCCCCTCCCACCCTGGACGAGGTGGAGGACAAGCCCGCGCGCAAGCCGGGTCGCTCCACGGGCAAGCGGACCACCAAGGAGTCGACGACCCGGAACGGCAAGCGCGCGACGTTCGACTCGGGTGAGGACAGTGCGGCCACGCCCACCGGAGAGCCGGGCTTCCTCACCCTGGTCACCGAGCCCTACGCCAAGGTGTATCTGGGCGGACAGTCCCTGGGTGATACCCCGCTCTTCAAGGTGAGCCTGCCCTCCGGCAAGCACACGCTGAAGCTCGTGGACGGCGACGGGAAGGCACTCAAGCTGTCGGTCGACATCAAGCCCGGCGACACCACCGCCGTGCGAGTCCCGCTGGAGATGCTCTCCCGCCAGTAGTTGCCCCAGGGGTGGCAATCGCTCGGAGCGCCGCGCGTAGCCGCCATGACGGGGCCCCTGCCGGGTCCCATGCCTTGGGAGCGCGCCATGAAGACCGCCCGGATGTCCCTGCTCGTCCCGCTGTTGATGTTCGCGGGAACCTCCTTCGCGGAGGGCGCCCAGAAGGGTGAGGCGCGAGATGTCCCCGACTTCGAGAGCCTCGCGGTGGGCCACGGCATCAAGGCCCAGGTGAAGGTCGGCCCCAAGTCGGTCCGCGTCGAGGGGCCCTCGGAGCTGCTGTCCCGCCTGCGACTCGTGGTGAAGGACGGACAGCTCACCACCCAGGTGGAGCGCGACGGCCTCTTCAGCCAATTCCAGGGCGGCAAGGTGCGCCTGTACGTCTCCAACCCCCACCTGGACGGCGTGGACGTCAGCGGAGGCGGGAATGTCGAGGCGGAGGTCTCCCCCTCCGGAGACGAATTCTCCGCCGAGGCCAGCGGCGGCGCGGCCCTCACGGTCCGGGGCGTGGACACGAAGAAGGTGGAGGTCGAGGCCAGCGGCGGGGCCGCCGTCAACCTGGCGGGGCGGGCCCAGGAGCTGGACATCGAGGCCAGCGGCGGCGCCGTCATCAAGGCCATGGACCTCAAGGGCGTGAAGTCCCTGGAGGTCGAAGCCAGCGGAGGAGTCCACGTGGAAGCGGACCCCTCGGAGAGCCTCTCCGTCAACGCGACGGGCGGCACCACCGTCCAGTGCGTCTCCCGTCCTCCCCGCACCGAGGTGAAGGCGCGCGGTGGCACCCGCGTCGTCTACCTGAAGGACTGAGCGCGGCGCTCCAGGCGTCCGGGCACGTCCCGGACGCGGGTGGGGGCCCCCCTGGGTAGGGACGGACACTGTCCCCCAGGGCGCGGGCCACCTTGCTCCAGTCGTCGCGGACGATTGGAATGCGGCTCCCCCACCCGCCGGAGACGCCACACCATGACGGACCCGATTCCTCCTCCTTCCACGCAGGGCTCATCGGGACGCAAGGCAGCACTGTGGAGTGGCGTGGGACTGGTGGTGGCCCTGGTCGCCGGAGGTGCCCTGTTCTTCCGGGGCAGGCAGTCGCCTCCAGGCCATGACGCGCATGACCACGGCGAGCACTCCCCCAAGAAACAGGGCGCCGCGAAGCCCACCGCGTCCCCGGAGGTGCTGCGCCACACGGACCGCGCCGCGCGCGCCGCCGCCACGGGTGAGTTGAAGAAGGCCCGCGAGTCGCTCGGCGAGGCGCTGATGCTGGCGCCCAGGCACGCACCCGCCCTGCTCGTGCACGCCTGTCTGGCGCTCGAGGAAGGCAACGACGCGGAGGCCGCCACCGTGCTGGGCCAGCTCGAGGCCGTGGCGCCGGGGAGTCCGGAGCTGAAGTTGCTGGAGACGCTGCGCGAGCTGCGGCGCGCGCCGGGTGTCTCCTGGCAGCAGGCCTTCCGGGACGCGTGGGTGACGCTGGGCCGCCCCAACCTCGGCAAGAGCGAGCTGCTTCCAGGCGCCACGCCCCTGCCGCCGGACCCCACCGCCTCCGACTGGGAGAAGCTCGCGTGGGAGCGGGCCCCCTCGGACGACGTCAAGCTGAGGCTCGCGCTCGCCTCTCGCAAGCTGGACGCGGACAAGTCCCTCTTCCTGCTGGCGCAGGTGCCCCGACTGGAGAACCCGGACCTCTACCTCGCGGTGCGGGACGCGCTGAGGGGCGAGTCCCTGCCGGAGTCCGAGCACGAGCGGGCGCGCAAGACGTTCCGCCAGAAGCTGGAGTCGCTGGCCGCGGCGCACCCGCGCTCGATGCAGCTTCAGTTGCTCCTGCTACTGGGTGACACCGAGTCCGGTACGGAGCTGACGGCCGCGGAAATCGACGCGCTGGAGCGCGTGGCCACGTTGCCCGCGTGGCGGGAGACCTCGTTTCACGAAGGCTACCGGGAGACTCGCCGGCTCTTGAAGGAAGCAGGCGTGCCGGACGCCAGCGCGCTGGCGATGGCGGTGTCCCTGCGAGGCATCAACGAGCGGGGGACGTGGATTCTGCGCACGCGCAACGTGGCCACGCGCGGCTCGCTCTCTCCGGAGGGACGTCAGCGCCTGGGTCGCATCACCCGGGACATCGGCGCCAGCCTGGTCCAGCAGACCACCGTGGTGGAGCGGATGACGGGCCTGCAGTTGGTGCGTGGCGGCTCGCAGGACCTGGAGGACGACGCGGGCCGGACGCTGGCGATGAATCAAATCCAGGAGCTGGAGCAGGCCATCGCCGTGTTCCAGCAGACGGCGATGGAGCGGTGGCCGCTGAACTCGCTCACGGAGGAGCTGCTGGAGGAGAGCACCCGGGACGAGCCGCGCTACCTGCAATCCTTCGGGGCGAAGGCGCCCGCGGGCGCGGCCCGGATGGGGCCCTAGTCAGCGACGAGGTGACTCGGGCCCCAGGGAACGCGCTTCTCCCCGGGGCCCGAGCGGGCCCCCCACGATGCAACGGAGCCGCCGCACGCCGGACCTCCAAGGTCGTCCGGGCAACCGCACTCCTTCCACACAAGCGCCGGGACCAAGGGGTGCATCCCGGGCAGGCCTCGCGTGGGCAATGTGGAACACGTCTACGTCTTTCAACGCAACGATGGCCGAAGAATATCGGGTACGCGGGGCATGTCCACCCGCAGGGTCGGTGACGCGGGGTGTGCCGTGTCAGGCCGGGTTTCTCCAGGTTCCAGGGCGGGTCGCGTTCACCACCCGTCCTGGAAATCTTTCAGGAAAATTCGAGGACGACCGATTGACAGCGCGCCCGAGCGCCGTTTTGAGCCGGTGCGCGACGCCCGTCATGACACCTGACGCGTGATTCATGACGCACCGAGGCCGCCGACTCAGAGGCCCGGTGAAACCCACTCGCACGCAGAAGCCCTGTGGAGAAGTTGGGGACGACAACCCGGGTTGTCGGCGCTGTCCACGGAGTTGACGGGAGGCTCGCGTCGAATCCGCTGAATCCCTGGCGTTCCAAAGGCTTGCATCCCCGGAAGGCGCTGGCCGTGCCGTTGCACTGAGGCCCGGCCATGCACGTCGCCTTCTACCTGTTGCTCGCCATCGGCCTCCTGGGGGCCTTCGACGTCCTCTACTTCCACCTCTGGCGCGGCCGGCTCCACGAGCGCCTTGAGTGTCAGCGCGAGGTGCTCTGGCACACCGCGCGCCACCTCATCTACGCGCTCCAGTTTCTCTGGGTGCCGCACGTGCGCTTCCAGGGGTGGGCGCTGGGGGTGCTCGGGGTGTTGTACGCCGCGGATGTCTTCGTCGCCCTCGCGGATGTCTGGGAGGAGCGCGACAGCCGAGCGTCCCAGGGCGGTGTCCCCCGGGGTGAGTACTTCATGCACGTGGTGCTGAGCGTGCTGGTGGGGCTCTACCTGATGGCGACCTTCCACGCGGTGTGGGCGGACAGGCTGCTGCCCACGGGGCTTCGCGTGGACCCGCCCTTGGTGCCCGTGGCCTTGCGCGCGCTGATGACGGTGATGGGCGTGACGGCGCTCATCGTCTTCGCGAAGGACCTGGCGCGGTGGTTCGCGTTCCGGAGGCGGCCGGTGGCCACTCCATTCCGACAACCCCAGCTCCAAAGGATTGTCGCGGAGGTGTTCATCCCCGCGCCCGTCGAGGTGGTGTGGGAGCGCACGCAGGACCCCGCGCTGCACACGGCGTGGGACGTGCGCTTCACGTCCATCCGCTACCTGCCGGAGGCCGATGCCCGGGGGTTCCACCTGATGGACTACCGGACGCACCTGGGCTTCGGGCTCGAAATCGTCGGCTGGGGTCGCTACCTGGCGAACACGCCGCACGTGCGCTCGACGTTCGAGTTCGGCTCGGAGGACTGGCGGAGCATCATCCTGCGCGGTCGCGGCGTATGGCTCTACGAGCAGCGGCCCGAGGGGACGTTCTTCAAGACGGTGTTCGACTACCGCGCGCGGTACGGGGTGGTGGGGGAGGTGCTCGACGCGGTGCTGTTCCGTCCCGTCATGCGGCTGGGCACGGAGTGGGGCTTCGAGACGCTGCGCCAGTGGTGCGCCGGGGATGAACACGCTCCGACGCGAGGGCGCTCACGGTGGCGCTTCGGGCTGTTCATCCTCGCGCGGGTGCTCGGACGGACGCCGGCGCCGGGTGCGGCGAGGAGCTGGCTTGGCCGAGGCGTCGAGGACCGCGAGTCCGCCACGGCGTATCCCTGTGGAGAACTTGTGGAGGTCTCTTCATGAGCGCCGAAGCCGTGGAGACGCATCCGCGACGGAAGCCGCCGCGGACCCGCTTCGAGACGCGAGTGGAGAACACCGTGTTCCAACTGAACTCGATGGCCTCACCGCACCAGGATGCGCGACTGAAGGCCTTGCTCCGTTCGGAAGGCTCCCCGCTGGCGGACGCGCAGTTGGAGGCCCTGCGGCGGTCGGGAGAGCTGCACCCGGGAGACTCCCAATTGGAGGCCCTGCTCCCGATGGACGCGAAGCGGGAGGCCCGGCTCCACCCGGAAGAGCTCGACGAAGCGCGGACGGCCCTGCCTGATGCGCCGCTCGGGGAGCTGCGGGACTTCGCCATCCGTCACCGCGCCTGCCGACTCTCCTTGAGCCTGCTCGCGGACTTCTACCGCGCGCATCCGTGCCGCATGGCGAAGGTGCACCTGCTGGCCGCGAGCGCGGTGACACTCGGCCGCTTCTGGGGAGTGTCGGAGCCCTTCGCGCGACTGGGCGCCGCGGTGATGCCGGTGGATGAGCGTGGATTTCCCCGCACCCGGGAGTGGGCGTCCTACGCGCGCGCCTGCGAGGACCAGCTCCCGCTCGAAGTCCGCGACGAGCGCTGGATTGAAGCCCACATGCGAGACGTGGCCCGGGCCCGTGACGTCGGGTACGAGGCCGCCTTTCTCGAAGAGGCCCGCGTCCACGGGCACGAGCCGCTGTGGCGCCTGCTGGTGCAGCACGTGGAGATGACGCTCGGCGCGCGCCTCTTCGACCAGCCCGCCCTCGCGGGCGCCGTGCCGGGTGAGACGGCCATCGCCCACGGACTGGCGCTGTCCCTGTCACGCATGCTGAGCGCGAGTTGGAGCCTGCTGCGCCACTACGCCTTCGCCACCGTGCGCGCGCTGTGCCTGCCGCGCTGGCGCCACGACACCGGCCTCGTCGATGAGCGGCGTACGGCGTGGCTGTTGCTCACGAGCTTCATCACCGCGTGGACGGCGGCCAGTGTCTACCGTCGCGGTGTGAAGGCCGTGCACCGGGGCCAGCGCGCGAGGCCCTCGGATGTCTGGCCCCTGCTCGCCACCGTGCTGGGCCCGGACATGTCCCGCGTGGACCCTCGCGTCATGCGCTTCTACGCGAACCCCGGTGCGTGGGGCGCCCGAGCCTCCGTCACCTTCGCCTCGCGCACGGCCCGGCTGCTGGCCTGGATGGCCACGCGCCTGTCCGGCCAGGGCCTCTCCGAGCACGGGGCACGCACCTTCCCCGGACGCTTCCTCACCTTCCGCCGCGCGGATGGCTCCATGCACTTCGTCCGGGAGCTGTACTGCGACGGCGTGCTGCGCAGGTTCGACTCGGACTTCATCCTGCGCGACGGCCGACTCCACGAGGTCTTCGTCGAGCACGGCCTGGATTTGGAGCTGGACGTGTCCGTCCTCGAGGACGGCGGCATCCGCTTGCGAGGTGGGACGCTGCGCTGGCACGGCCTGGTGCTGCCACCGTTCGGCCGAGGCGTGGAGTTCCGCATCCATCCCGTCTCGGATGCCACCGAGCGCGTGGACATCATCGGCACGTTTGGCGGGGGACCCACGGCTGGAGCCCCCCTGGGCCGCATCCACTACGAGGCCTGGAGGCACAGCGACGCCGTGCCTCCGGTGACGACGGACTGAGGACCGCTCAGCTTCCCTGGTAGGCGCGCTCCAGGGCGGCGATGTCAATCTTCTGCATCCCGAGCATCGCCTGCACCACGCGTCCCGCCTTCGCCGGGTCCTTGTCTCCCATCAGTCGCATCAACGTGGTGGGGATGATCTGCCAGGACACCCCGAACCGGTCCTCCAGCCAGCCGCACTTGCTGTCCTTTCCGCCCCCCGCCGTGAGCTGTTCCCAGAGCGAGTCCACCTCCGGCTGCGTCTCACAACTGACGAACAGCGAAATCGCCTCGGTGAACTTGAACCGCGGCCCGCCGTTGAACGCCATGAACGGCTGACCTTCCAGCTCGAAGGTGACGGACATGGCCGCGCCGTCAGGGCCCCGCGCAACCGAGGTGATTTTCGAGTTCTTGAACACCGACGTGTAGAGCTTCGCCGCCTCTTCCGCCTGGTTGTTGAACATCAGGAACGGGGTGATTTTCTGCATGGGGAAGTCCTTGGTGGGTGCGACACCTGGATGGCGCCGGCCTTGCCCTACGTCGGAACCGCGCCCGGCACTTCGACACGCCCCCCGTGTTTTCTTCAAGAAAAGGGCGCTCCCCGTCCCAACCTCAGTGGTCGGCCCCCTCGTGGTGGTCATGGCCCGGCCCGCCGAAAGTCCCCGGCCACGGCTCCTTCGCGGGCAGCAGGCCCGGCATGGGGAAGCGCTGGAAGCGCGACTGGCTGTAGGCAAACGGTGGGTCACACTCGCCACAGGTGGTGGCCCCGTCCATCAGCAGCAGGGCCCCGGGTGCCAGCTCCAGCAACTGCGGAATCGAGCGGGGCGCGTAGTCGAGCTCGCACTGGAACGCCTCGCCGCCGTCCGTCATGCGCACGCCCACCAGCAACTGCCTGTCGTCGCCGTCCGTGGCCGTCGTGAGCACCAGCGTCCGGGGAGGAAACCCGGGCGCATCCGGCCAGGACGCGAGCCGCAGCTCCTTCGAGGTGAGGAGCTGTCCCGAGCGCAGGGAGTACGTCCACGCGGGACTCAGCGCGGGCAGGCCGTAGCCCTTCAGCTCCGTGGCCACGGGCAGCACGCCACCCTCGTTCACGTTCACCGTGGTCCCCGGTGCGCTGGGCACCAGTCGCTCGCGCGTGGCCACCGCGCGGCCGAACTGCTGGGGAAGAGTCCCAGCCACCGAGCCGTCCGCCGTGCTCAGCGCCTGCGTGCCCCGCTCGGGGAACAAAAGCCCGTTCACCACGGCCAGCTCACCAGCGCGCTGCGCCTGTGACTTGCGCCAGCGCGGTACGCCGTCCGACGAGAAGGCCATCAGCAGCGAAGGGGCCCCCGCCTGGAGTGGAGCCCCCACGTTCAACGTCTGTGAGAAGGAGACATACAAATCCCCCACCGCGTCGGAGACGACTCCGAAGGGGTGCGGGTGGTTGCACTCGGACAGCAGGGGGTCGGTGAGCTCCTGCGCGGACACCATCTGTCCATACGCATCCAGCACCACCAGGAAATACATGCGACACAACGTCTCGCGGTTCAGGCCCACGGGGTAGGCCTCGAAGAGGGCCGCCAGTCGGTCCGGGGCCATCACCGCCAGCCGCGCCAGGAAGAGACTGGACGTGCGCTGCGCGATATCCGGCCGCGCGCTCGCCAGGGTGAAGGTCCACCGGGGCGCGCCCGTGTAGCGCTCCACCAGGGACACGGTGCCGTCATCCGGCAGGTCCATGCACAGCAGCCTGTCGTTCCACAGCATGCAGCGCCGGGCCGCGTCACCGCTGAGCATGGGCACGGGCGCCGCGGCGTCCAGCAGCGCTGACTCGTAGAAGCCCGCCAGCGTCACGTCACCTTCCGGCCCCACCAGCAGGTCATGCAGGTTCATGCTCCGCACCCGCGCGTCCAGCACCCAGTCCGGCGCGAGCGACACCGCGTCGGGCCGCTCGCACACGGGCCCCTTGCAGCGTCCCTCCGCCTGACACGGGCTGGCCGCCGCGCAGACGAAGCCATCCGGCAGGTTGCGCCGCGCGCACGCGCCTTCCACGCACACGTCGGCGGCATCGCAGCCGCGCTCCGTTCCACAGAAGGTGCCATCGGGCGCATCCGCCAGGCCGCAGCCGAGCTTCGGATCGCACGTGCCCACCTGACAGGCGCCCGCTCCGGGACACGGCGGCGCGGGCACGGCGCGACAGCCGTCCAGCGCGTGGCACACGTCCGTGGTGCAGGCGTTGGCGTCGTCACAGGGACGCTCCAGTCCCTTGCACCGTCCCTGCTGACACATGGCCGTGGTGAGACAGGCATTGCCTGGGTCACACCCGGTGCCATCCGGGAGCACCGTCTCCACACAGCGCTCGGACACGGGGTCGAACACCGCGGTGGAGCACGTCACCGCCCGACACTCCGGCGTCTGTCGCGCCTCGCCCGCGAGCACCAGCTCCGCGCGGCCTCCATCCGACGCGGTGCCGACGAGACGGGCCTCGTATGTGCCCATGGCCTGGGGGCTGAAGCGCAGCCGCACCGGCACCTCACCCGCGCCCACGCGAGAGGGCAACGCATCCACCAGCGAGAAGGGCGCTTCCACCGAGGTCCAGGTGACGTCCAGCGGAGCGCGCCCCGCGTTGAGCACCCGCACCTCCGCCTCGCGGACACCGCCGGGGAAGGCCGGGGGGAAATCCAGCCGCGACAGCGACAACCTCAGTCGGCCCTCGGCACCCACCAGGGGAGGGTCCTCGCGGCACGCCGTCAGACAGGCGCCGAGCACCGTCGCCCACAGGATGAATGCCCACCCCACCCCGCCTGCTCTCGTCGCGCGTGCCATGGGTGCCTCCCGTGCTCCAGCCCTGGCGTATAGTCCTCGCGCCCGGAGGATGCGAGGGGTGCGCCTCGCCGCGCTGTCGGCCACCCTCCCTCCCGAGACCCTCCGGGAATGCTTGCGTTTCGGCTGCTGAACGCTCGCGCCTGTAGACTCCCGGCGTCCGTTCTCCACTGGAGTCCTCCATGTCCCCGCGTCCCACCTTCGTGCTCGTCCTGGCCGTGCTCGCGCAGTGGGCCCTTCCCGCCGCCGCGCAGGACGTGCCGCGCACGATGACCTTCCAGGGGCGCCTGGTGCGCGCGGACGGCACGCCCGAGAACTCTCCCCAGGACCTCGCCTTCGCCCTCTACGCCACGCCCACCGGCGGCTCCCCGCTGTGGCAGGAGAACCACCTGGCCGTGCCGGTGACGAATGGGTACTACGCGGTGGTGCTGGGCTCCTCGGCGCCGCTGGGGGACGACCTGGTGCGACGCTCGGAGATGCACCTGGGCGTCGCGCTCGCCAGTCAGTCGGAGCTGACGCCGCGCTTCCGCCTGGCCTCGGTGCCCTTCGCCCTGCGCGCCAGCGACAGCATCCGACTGGAGGGCCGCGCCGCCTCCACCTTCGCGCCCACGAGCCACACCCATACAAACGCCACCACCACGGCCCCCGGCTTCATGTCCGCGGCCGACAAGGTGAAGCTGGACGCGCCCGCGCCCACGTATGGAGACGGGCTCATCGCCTCCGGCACCCCCCTCGCCGTGCGCGTCAGCTTCCCGACGGCGGGCGGCACCAATGGCTCGGCGCGCATCGCGGCCCGCTCCGACCACACCCACGCCAGGCCCCCGCTGACATGTAGTTACAAGAGTGCCACGGGCAACGATACGCTCGACCCTCGCGCCGCCACCGCGTGGTGCGGCATGGGGGAGACGCTGATGGGCGGCGGCTGCAGTGGACTCGAGGACGGACCCGCGCCCGTGAGCGTCGCCTTCCAGCCCGCGGGCGTCACTTTCGAGAACGGCCTCACGCAGACCCCGGGCGTGCCCGGCTATCGCTGCCGAGGCCACCTCACCAGCAGCACCGCCCCCACCGCCTACGCCATCTGCTGTCGCATCCCCTGATGACAAGCCGAGCGTCAGCACGTCGAACACGACGGCGCGTTTGACCTCATCCACCCGCGCGAAATCGCAGTCTCGTCAGAGAGCTGAACGTCAAACGGAATCCCCATCCGCTCGGGTAAGGGAGCCAAACGAGCACACGAAGCCCTCGCCTCCTCGCGAACCCTTCAGGCGTCGGGTGACGAAACCCTGTGATTTTTTCAGACGGTCTCTTCGGCCCCACTGCAACCGCGCGGAATGGTTGGATCCGAGAAGGGTACGGTTCTGGCAATCGGAGACGGCATGACCTCCGTCTCCACCACGGGCTCACCATCGTCACAGGCCTTCACCGTGCTCATCCCACGCAGCCTGCAGGGCAGCGTGGATGGACTGTCTCCGGAGACGCGACAGGCCCTGCTCTCGGAGCTGTTCCGCATGGCCGCGCTGGCGCATCAGGAGCGCGGCCTGCTGCCCATGTCGGAGCCCTATGCGTTGAACCTGGACCTGGATGGATGCCACGTCGTCGTGGAGATGGATCCATCCCGCTCGCGGCTGACCCTCTCGGGGCTCACGCGCGCTCGAGCGCTGGGCTGAGCCCGGCGATACGTGAAAAGCGATGTCTCGACGGGCCGGCTACGAAGAATCCTGGGACCTCACCTACCTGGTGGAGCAGTTGCGCGAGCTCATCAGCCGCGACCTCCAACTGGATGAGGCGCTCGCGGAGGAGCTGGAGGACACCCTGGCCCGGCTCGTCCTGCGCAACCAGCGTCTGCGGGGACTGCAGCGCATGGTGAACGCGGAGCGTGACGCGGAGGACCTCGAAATCCTCCGCAACGCGCTGGAGCGCACGGACCGCGAGCTGCTCGCGGGACTGCCAGCACTCCTCGAACGCCTGCGTGAAGCGCACGCCTGAGCCGTCCGCTCTACGGCGTGGCCCCTGGATAGAGCGTGTGCGTGGGCCCCCGCGCGGGAGTGCCCCCCAGGCCCATGCCCACCGAGCCAGGCCCGGGAGGAAGCACGCCTCCCGCGGGCACCAGGTTTCCCAGCTCGGCGCGCACCGGTCCCTCGCAGACCCCCGCGCGACAACCCTCCAGCCCCTGACACGGCTTGCCCGCGCCACACACCACCGCCTGACACACGCCCGCGCGGCACACCTGTCCGGAGGCACACGGGCCCACCGCCGCGCAGGCCTCCGTGGCGGACAGGCATCCACCGGCGCGGCACACCTCGCCCGGGCCGCACTGCTCCCCGGTGGTGCAGGACAGCGCCAGGCACGCGCCCTCGCGACACACGCGCTGCGCGGGGCAACTCACCGCGGCGCAACCCGCGCTCGACACACAGCGGCCTTCCGCGCCACAGCGCTCATCGGACGCGCAGGCGAAGTCCGCCGAGCACGCGACACTCCGGCACTGTCCTCCGGACCGGCACACCGTGCCTTGGGGACAGGCGACGCCGAGACATCCGTCCCTCACGCACTCCGAGCCCACACAGCGCTCCGTGGGGAAACACGTCGCGGTGCCACCACAACTCACGCGCCGGCACGTGCCCTCGCGACACACCTCGCCCGCCGTGCAGCTCGTCCCCAGACACGACGGATCCACGCACGCGCCGCGCTCGCACACGCGCCCCGCGCCACAGGCCACGCCCTGACATGTGGTGGCCAGACACCGGCCCTCCACGCAGGCCTGGCTGTCCGGGCACACCACGCTCGCGCACAACTCGGGCGGCACCAGTGGGGTGCTCTGCTCGCAGCCGCCTGGCATGACGAGCGCGCCCAGCGCCACGAGGAGAAGCCCCCACCGCGACGTCCCCAGGCTCATGGCAAACGCTCCGTGCGGTCCGCCGCCGGCAGCGCCAGGGACTCCGGCCGCGTCAGCACCACGCCCAGCACCACCCCGGCCGCCGCCAGTCCCACGCCCCCCACGACATAGGGCCAGAACGCGCGCCGGGGAGCCTCCTCCAGCGACGGCTCGGCCGCGGGGGATGTCGCCGCGTCACGCGCCGAGGCCACCGCCGGTGGCAGGTGCTCGGTGGCCTCCAGCCGCAGCGGCGCGCGCGGACTGCCCTGCTCGAAGAGGACGAAGCCTCCGGCATCCCGAGCCAGCGCATAGGCCTCCACGGCCCGCGCCGCGGGCGCCTTCACCGCCACGGGCCCCGAAGGCGGGCCCACCGCCGCGGAGAAGCCCGCCGCGCCCGGCAGGCGCACCGCCACCATCACCTCCGTGGCCACCTTCCGGGGCTGCTCCAGCACGGCCACCACCCGGCCATCCGCCAGCCGCGTCACCGTGAGTGTGGGCCGCTGGCCCTCCACCGCCGCCCGCGCCGCGAGGAACGGCACCTGGACCTTGGGCCCCAGCGAGTCCTTCACCTGGGCGGAGGGCTCCAGGACGAGCAAGGACTCGAAGGCCGCCTGAGCCTCCTGGCGCTGTCCCATGAAGGCGCGAGCCATGGCCAGCCCCCGCCATGCCCGCAGACGCTCCACGCGCGTCCCAGGGCCCTCCAGGGCCTCCAGGAAGGACGTGGCCGCGGCATCGAACTCCAGGGCGTCGAATTGTTGTTCGGCGCGCACCAGCGGCGGCTCCGCGCCCCAGGCCTGGGAGGCGAACAGCCAGAACATGAAGGTCCACGCGCGCACGGCCCATCAGTCTACAACCGTGTTGCACCCGTCCACAGGTGTTGTCCCCAGCGGCCTGCTGCTTCTAGAAAAGCTTTATGTAGGTATTGATCAAATAGTGGAAGCAGTAGAGGGCTCGGATTTGGGGATAAGTCAGCAAGCTCGCGGGATGACTGACGAATTCGGCCGATGCTACATGTGGGTAAACTGGCGGTTTCCCCCGGCTTCCCACAGGCGCTGATCCACGCCACCGTTTCTCCACAACCCACCCCCCGCTATCCACAGGCCATCCACAGGTCGCCGGTGGATGAGGGGGCGACCGTGCGTGACGGTGCATTCTCACCGCACGTCCGCGCCCTACAAGCCTGTTATCCTCCGTTGCGGTGCTGCTCCGGTGTCGGGGCGCTGTCGTGGAGGTTGCACCCATCGATTTCTATCGGGGCGAGCGCATCGGGAAGTACGAGGTCGTCACACAACTGTCCGTGGGTGGCATGGCCGAGCTGTTCCTCGGCTTCACCTCGGGTCCGGGTGGCTTCCGTAAATACGTCGTCGTCAAGCGCATCCTGCCGGACGCTCGGGACAACGAGCAGTTCGAGCGGATGTTCCTGGACGAGGCGCGCATCACCGCGGCCTTCAACCACCCGAACATCGCGCAGGTGTTCGACCTGGGGCAGGAGGAGGACGGCCTCTACCTGGCGATGGAGTTCATCGCCGGGCAGAACCTGAACCAGATTACGAGCGCGTGTCTGCGAAGCCAGCAGCCGGTGCCGCTGGGCTTCACGCTGTCGGTGGCGCGCGACGTCTGCATGGCGCTGCACTACGCGCACACCTTCACCGCGCCCTCGGGCGAGCCCAGCCCCGTCATCCACCGCGACGTCGCCCAGAAGAACATCATGGTGACGTACGACGGCATGGTGAAGCTGCTCGACTTCGGCATCGCCAAGGCGAAGGGCAGCCTGGAGCGCACGCACGCGGGCACGGTGAAGGGCACCACCGGGTACATGTCCCCGGAGCAGGTGCGCGGCGACAAGCTGGATGGCCGCAGCGACCTGTTCTCGGTGGGCGTGATGATGCACGAGATGCTCACCGGCGCGCGCCTGTTCGCGGGCAAGACGGAGCGCGACGAGATGATGAAGATTCTCGAGGCGCCCATCCCCTGGCCCTCGCACGTCACGCCGCACGTGTCGGAGCAGGTCTCCAAGGTGGTGATGCAGTCCCTGGAGCGCAGCCGTGAGAAGCGCTTCGCCAACGGCCGGGACATGGCGCGGGCGATTGAAGCGGCGGCGGGCTCGCTGATTCAGGACGCGGACCACCGCGGCTCGCTGATGAAGGAGCTGTTCACGGAGCGGATGGCGGCCACGCGCGCCCTGCTGGAGAGCGCGGATGGTACCGCCAACAGCCTCATGCTGGAGGCCGCCAAGCGCGCCCTGCGTGGGGACGACGGGCCGTACCTGCCGGTGCGCGAGAACCAGGCCACGCCGAAGACGGGCAACCCCTCCGTGCCGGGTGCCAAGAAGGTCTCTCGTAAGGTGTCGACGGTGAAGCCCCGGGCAGGTCAGCCCCCGGCGGACACGGACCTCACGCCTGGGCAGCGCCGGGGCTCGAACATCCTGTGGGGCCTGGTGCTGCTCGGCATCCTCGGGGGCGGTGGCTACGGCGCCCTGCGCTTGAGCAGCGCGCTGGACGCGACGATGGAGCCCGTCGTGGAGCTGAAGCCGTACAACTCGGGGCTGCCCATCTTTCCGGAGCCGGGAGATGGGGGCGCGCTGGCGAAGGCGCCGGAGCCGGTGAAGAAGCCGGAGCCGGTGAAGAAGCCGGAGAAGGTCCGGACGACCTCATCGCGTGAGGACGAAGACGAGGACAGGAAGCCGGAGCCCGCCGTCGTGAAGTCCTCGCGGGGGATGGGCAAGCTGACGTTCAGCGTGCATGGCGACAAGGCGCCCCTCAAGGTGGACGGCAAGGATGCGGGAGAAATCCCCGTGTTGGGTCTGTCCCTGCCGGCGGGCACGCGCACCCTGAAGGTTCGCGACCCTCAGGGGAAGTGGCGCACCCTCAGGGTGGACATCGTCGCGGGAGAAGCGACGACCCGCAGATTCGATAGCTGGCAGGATTTGCCGTAGGGCGACGCGGGCTCGCTCGCGCCCCCCATGAAGCTGGGGATGTGACACGCGGTCCTGTTATCTTCGCGCACCCTTTCAATCACCTTCGACGAGACTATGGCCGCGCTCACCATTGGCTTCCTGATGGACCCGCTCGAGACCGTGCGAGTGGACCATGACTCCACCTTCGCGCTGATGCTGGAGGCCCAGAAGCGCGGCCACCGGGTGCTCTACTTCGAGCAGGGCTGGCTGCGGTTCAACGGGCGCTGCGCGGAGGCGCGCATGCGCCATGTCACCGTGCGACGGGAGCTGGGCCGGCACTTCGACGTGCTCGACGAGGCGACGCATCCGCTGTCGAACCTGGACGTGCTCTTCCTGCGCAAGGACCCGCCCGTCGACTCTGAATTTCTCCATGCGACACAGCTGGTGGAGCTATGTCAGGGCCGCAAGCCCGTCTACCTCAACGACCCGGCGGGCATCCGGGATGCGAATGAGAAGCTCTTCGCCCTGCGCTATCCGGACCTGATGCCGGACACCCGCATCACTCGCGAGCTGCCGGTGCTGCTGGACTTCATCGCGCGCAACGAGACGGGCACCATCCTCAAGCCCATCGACGGCTTTGGCGGCAAGGGCATCCTCTTCCTGTCGCGGGGTGACAGGAACGCGCGCTCGGCCGTGGAGCTGCTCACCCAGGGAGGCCGCGAGGCCGTCGTCGCGCAGGCGTACATCCCGGAGAGCCGCCTGGGCGACAAGCGCATCCTCCTGGTGGATGGCGAGCCGGTGGGCGGCGTCTTGCGAGTGCCGTCCGGAGACGACCACCGCGGGAACATGGCCGCCGGTGGGACGCCTCACAAGGCGGTGCTCACGGCGCGCGACTTGGAAATCTGCGAGCGGCTCAAGCCCGAGCTGCGCAAGCGCGGCCTCCTGCTCGTGGGCATCGACGTGCTCGGCGACTACCTCACCGAGGTGAACGTGACGAGCCCCACGGGCCTGGTGGAAGCCAACCACCTGGATGGCGTGTGCGTGGAGGCCCGAGTCATCGACGTGGCCGAACGCCTCGCCGCCGAGCGCCCCGCGTCCTGAGTCCGAGCTCGGTGCTCGGTGCTCGGTGCTCGGCGCCTGGTGCTCTGACGAAGGGCGCCGTGCATGAGGTGCCCTTCCCCGCCGGACCGTGGACCCCAGGGGTCCGCGCGCTCGGCTGGGGAAAGGCGGTCCTGTCACCGGGTGGCGCGCCGAGAGGCTCCGGAGTCGTCCTCGTGGAGGTCGGCTGCCGTGGGCCTGACGGAGGACGTTGTCTCGGTGTTTCGCGGGTGACGGCGGCCAGGGTCGGATTCCCGAGCGGAACGTGAACTGAAGAATGGTTCATGTTTCATGGAAATTCGACGCAGTGCATAAAATGAATCCTGGTTCATATTTCACCGTCGAGGCGACGCGGCGCGCCTTGAACCCGGGAGATGCGGGGGAGTCACGTTGCGGCCCGTGGCCGTCTTTTCCCCCCGGCGGCCCGGGAGGCACCATGTCCTCGCAGCGTTCCCGATTCACTTCGACGTGTTCTCGATTCACCCTCGCCGCGTTGTTGTTCGCGGGAGCCGTGGGCTGTGGAGGGCTCGACGCCGAGCCCTCCGTGCAGGCCGAGCCGGAGCTGGGACAGTCCGAGCTAGGGCTGACGCAGGTGACGGGCTTTGGCAGCAACCCGGGCAACCTGGCGATGTATCGCCACGTGCCGACGGGTGTGGCGGCGAACGCGCCGCTGGTGGTGGTGCTCCACGGCTGCACGCAGAACGCGACGGGCATGGAGCTGAGTGGTTGGACGGCGGCGGCCAACGTCTACAAGTTCTACGTGGTGTATCCGCAGCAGGCGAGCGGCAACAACGCGACCAGTTGTTTCAACTGGTTCGAGCCGGGTGACATCGCGCGTGGCTCGGGCGAGGCGCTGTCCATCAAGCAGATGGTGGACGCGATGAAGGCGGCGTACTCCATCGACGCGTCGCGGGTGTACGTCGTCGGCTTCTCGGCCGGTGGGTACATGGCTCCGGCGCTGCTCTCCGTGTATCCGGACGTCTTCTCCGCGGGGGCCATCAACGCGGGAGGGCCGTACAAGTGCGCCACGTCGATGAACGCGGCGTTCTCGTGCATGAGTCCGGGCACGGACAAGACGCCCGCGGTGTGGGGGGATTTGGCGCGGAGTGGCTACGCGGGCTACACGGGGCCGCGTCCGCCGGTGTCCATCTGGTACGGGACGAGCGACTTCACCGTCCGGCCGATGAACGGCACGGAGGCGATGGAGCAGTGGACCAACGTTCACGGCATCGACCAGACGCCGGACACGACGGAGACGGTGTCGGGCTTCCCGCACAAGGTCTACCGCGACGGCGCGGGCCGGGCGCTCGTCGAGACGTGGGAAATCACCGGCATGGGTCACGCGGTGGCGTTCGACGCGCAGTACAACTTCCCCGGGAGCACCACGGCGTGTGGCTCCACGGGCGCGTACGTGACGGACGCGAACATCTGCGCGGTGTATCACCAGGCGAAGTTCTTCGGCCTCACCGGAGGCGGTGGCGAGCCGAGCGGTGACACCACGCCGCCCACGGTGAACGTGACGTCTCCGGCGAGTGGGACGATGGTGAGCGGCGCGGTGAAGGTGGTGGTGAGTGCCTCGGACGCGGTGGGTGTCGCGCGGGTGGAGCTGCTGGTGGATGGCAGCCCGGTGGCGACGGCCTCGTCGGCGCCGTACGAATTCACATGGAACAGCCAGGGCGTGGGGAACGGGGCGCACACGCTGGGGGCTCGGGCGTATGACGCTGCGGGGAACCAGGCGACGGACAGCGATACCAGCGTCACGGTGAACAACACGGGGACGCCGACGCCCACGACGGCGACCTTCACGAGCATCGCGGCGGAGGATGGCTACCTGAAGGCGAACGCGGACGGCAGCGCGGCGGTGCTGGGGACGCTGACGAACCTGGCGCTGGGGCGTGGGACGGATGGGAAATACAACCGCTCCTTCGTCTCGTTCGACACGTCGAGCCTGCCGGACGGGGCGACGGTGACGCGGGCGTATCTCACGGTGAGCTACTCGTCGGGCTCGGGAGACGCGTGGTCGACGCCGGCGGGGAACACGGTGGTCATCGATGTGAAGGCGGGGACGTTCAACGCCGCGTCCACGGAAGTCGCGGACTGGGCGGCGGCGGCCGATGCGAGCGCGGTGGCGAGCATCGACAAGTTCGCGAGTGGGGCGAAGGCTTCGGCGGACTTCAGCGGCGCGGGCCTGGCCTCCATCAACCGGACGGGGAGGACGCAGCTTCGGCTGCGCTTCAGCCTGGAGCAGACGGCGACGCAGTACCTGTTCGTGAAGGACTCGACGAACGCGGTGCTCACCGTCGTGTACACGCCGTAGCGTGAAACGGAGGGGACGGTGGTGTGCCCACTGTCCCCTCTTCCACCGTGGATTCAGCGGCTCTGCAGGCGGTTCCAGCCGCGTGTGAGCTGTGCCACCAGCGTCCGCGCCTGCTGTCGTTGCGAGAGGCTCCACAGGCGGGGCTCGATGAACAGCGCACCGCCGCTGCGCAGGGCGACCTCCCAGGCGAGCGCGGGACGGCGTCGCATCGGCTCTGTCTCCAGGGCCGTGGCCAGTCCCTCCGCCGTGAGACGAGTACCCCGCAGGTAGCGCTCCGTCTGAATCAGGCTCGCACGTCGCCCCGCCCACCAGTGCTCCACGGCGTGCGCATCCACGCGCCCAGGGAGGACTCGGGGCCCGGGTAGCGTCTCTCGCAGGTCCTCTGGTGCGGGAGCCTCGGCGTCCTCTTCCTCCTCGGCCGCGTCTTCCTCGGAGAGTTCTTCCAGGATGAAGGGCGGTGCGAGCGGAAGGCCGGTGATGGCCGCGAACGACGAGGCGGCGAGCAGTCCCCAGTCTTCGTCATGAAGCAGGGGGAGCAAGGCCTCCGCCGCGGCGGGCTTGCCGCTGAAGCCCAGTGCCCAGATGACCTCCTCGCGGACCTGCTCATCCGCGAGCCGACCCACCAGGTCCGCGAGGTCCTTCGAGTCTCCCGCCACGGCCAGCGAGAGCAGCGCCGCGCGCGGAGAGGGTTCCTGGGACATGGCCCGCTCACGAGCCACTGTCCAGGCGTCACGTGAGCCGAACAGCAGGCCCACTTCCAGCGCGGCGTCGCGCACAAGGGCGCTGTCGTGTCCGAGTCCGCGCTTCACCTGTGTGTCGCCCAGGGCGGTCCGAGGCACGTAAGGCAGGGCGCGGAGGACCTCGGCCTGAAGGGCGTCATCTCCGTTCAACGTGTCGGGCAAGGCGAGCCGCTGGAGTCGTCTTGCTCGGACGATTCCCGCCTGGACCTCCGGTGGAAGTCCCGGCAGTCGCTTCAGGAAGGCCGCGTGGAGGTCATCACGCGCGAGCAGCTCCAGCGCGCGAAGGATGCCGGGACCCGCTTCATCGGGAGTGGCTTCGAGGGACTTGAAGACGGCTTCGTGCCCGCTCGGGTCTTCGGAGGAGAGCAGCACCCAGGTGGCCACGGCGATGCGAGCGGGCTCCTCGGAGGCGAGGGCGGGCACGAGGAAGCGTCGGGCCGCGGGAGGACCGCCCAGGACGAGCGCATCCAGATGGGCGAGCAGCCGCCCCTCGTCTCCGTCCGAGACTTCCGAGAGGGTGAGCTCCGGACTCCAGAGGGCCTGTTCCCACTGCGTCCAGAGGAACTCGGCCTCTTCGAGGTGATGTTCGAGCAGCTCCCAGCGAACGGTGGGCCGGCGAATCTTCACAGCTCCTTTTCGCAGACCAGGCACTTGGCCTTCATCTCGTCCTGGCCGAGCGCGACGACAGGCCCCTGGAGCAGCGGCGCGGGCGGGGTGTTCTTGTCATTGTGGAGCATGAGGTCGAAGGTCCGGGCCACGCTCTTGCCTTCGAACTTCACGTCGAAGGAGTAGTTGACGAACTCGGCCTTGCCCTTGGTCTTGCTGGAGGCGACGCCGCCGCCTGCGGAGCCAGCCTCGTCACCGCTGCTGGTGCTGAAGTTGGAGTCCTCGACGCAGACGGGCTTGCCGTCCACGGAGACCTTCTTCGTGCCCTTCGCGGTGTCGGAGGACATGGCGATGTTGGGGTACGGGATGGGGACGGGGCCGGCGGGGCTGGGCGTCTTGCACACGTCCGGGAAGGCGATGGTGTTCCCGTTGGTATCCTTGTGGACGACGGACAGCTTGTTGACACCGACGGTCGCGCTCATGACGGGTGACTCCTGACGAGGCCGGGGCCTCGTGTGTCTCAAGCCGAGTGTATCGCTCCCGGAGCGCTGGTACGAGCGGGGGTGGTGGTTCGTGGTGACGCCTCGTGGAAGACTCTGTTTTCAGGCGATGGAGGCCGAGGCGCGCATGGTGGGATGGGTCCAGGTGATGGGAATGTCGTCGTCGTTGGGGGGGCTGGTGCCCGCCTCGGCGGCGTTTCGAGCGGGGATGGCCTGGCCATCGGCGGCGCCCGACTTCGAGGTCTTCCTGAAGGGCGACGAGGAGCCGAGCCCCGTCACGGTGCACGCGGCGGGAGACGCCACCCTGGGTTTCTCCGGAGTGGGGCGACTGGTGGCGTTGCTGGCGGAGGCGCTGGTGGACCTGGGAGCGCGGGAGGACCTCCGGGCGCTGGGGCCGCACGTGGGGCTCTACCTGGTGTTGCCGGATCCGGAGGCTCGGGGTTTCACGACCCAGAAGGACCCGTTCGAGGAGGACCCGGACGAGGCATCGGAGCGCATCGCGTTGCTGGTGGACCGGCTGGTGAAGGGGACATGGCAGGCGTTGGGCCTGCCGGCGTGGAGGGGCTCCGTGAAGGCGTTCCACGCGGGGAACGTGGCCTTCGCGCAGGCGTTGGCGGCGGCGGGAGAGGACCTGCGAGGTTCGAAGGTGGAGCGTGCGCTCTTGTGCGCGGTGGACAGCTTCGTCTCGCCGGAGACGCTGACGTTGTTGCACCAGCGGGAGCGGCTCAAGACGCCGGGGATGGCCACGGGGCTGATGGCGGGAGAGGCCGCGGTGGCGCTGTTGCTGGTGCGTGAGCCGCCGGTGGAGCCGAGCCTGGCCGTCGTGAGGGTGACGCAGGGGCGTGATGCGGCGACGCTGGATGGGGAGCAGCCGCCGGACGGTCAGGAGCTGACGCGGCAGGTGCTCGCGGCGCTGGGGCCATGGGGGGCGGAGGTGTCCGCGCCGTTGCTCGTGTCGGACCATGATGGCCAGTACGCGAGGGCGTTCGAGTGGGGGATGCTCCAGGTGCGCCTGAGGGACACGGATGCCCGCTTCGAGCGAAGCGCGGTCTGGATGCCCGCGAAGAGCTTCGGACACACGGGAGTGGCATCAGGGGCCGTGGCGACGGCGCTGACGTTTCGGGCACTGGAGCGGGGTTACGCGCCGGCGCCGATGGTGCTGGTGCTCTCCTCGGCGGATGCGGGAGAGCGAGCCGTCATCCACCTGACGGCGGGGCGCAAGCGGGGCACGTAGGCGGGGCTCAGAGCTCCAGGCCATCCCAGCCTTCGGCCTCATAGGTCCTGAAGCCCGTCAGCCCCGCCTGTTCGAAGGCGGCGAGGACGTCTTCGCGAATGAGGATGAGGCGGAGATACGTGGTGCAGCGGAACATCTTGGCCTGAGGGTTGATGGCGTCGTACTTGAGCACCAGATTCTTGACGCGGCCGACCTGGTCCTTGGCGATGGCATTCATCCTGTAGACCGAGCGGTCCATGTCGATGGCATCTTCGGCGCCGAGCAGATTGAGGAAGGCATAGTCAGGACCGACGACGTTGCCCTCTTGGTCCTTGAGCACGACGGGGAGCCACTCTGCGTTGGTGACCTCCAGCGACTCGATGAGCTTGCGTGCCCGCCCTGAAACCAGGAGGCCGCTCATCAGGTTGGGCTGGAAGTCGTAGAGGTTCCGGTCGTCGGGGTAGTTACGGGAGAAGGAAACCTCCCCGCCCATCGGGAACGCCCTGGCGAGGCTGATGCCCTTGTCGAACTTCCAATCCGTCGGGCTGCCACGAGGGTACTCGTCGACGAATCCTGCTTCCTCGGCCATGACGGCGAAGGCGAAGTATTTCACAGCAGGTCCCGTGGTTGAGCGCGCTTCATGCTTCCTCTTCGGACTCTTCCATCCAACGAAGGAAGCGCATGGCGCCCACCAGTGCGAGGACGGGTTCCCCCTCTTCATCACTGAAGCGGATGGCGTCCTGTTCGTCCGACAGGCTGACCTGGATGCAGTACATGGCCATGTCCTTGCCGGGTCGGACCAGGTCCTTCATCCGCGCGTCGATGACGCGAGAGTGCAGTTCCAGGACCTCGGTGTAGACCTCGTCCAGGGGAAGCAGAACCCCACGGACTCCCTCGCGCGCCGTGACGAAGCACGGCACCTGCTCCTCGAGGATGCGAGCGACGATGTCAGCGGGCTGTTCTTCGATGCAGTTGGCTTCGAACATAGAGATTCAGAGCTCCAGGCCGTTCCAGCCTTCAGCGTTGTAGACCTTGAAACCAGTCAGTCCCGCCTCGACGAAGGCGGCATGGACATCCTCGCGAATAAGGATGAGGCGGCGCTGCAGGGTGCAGCGGAACATTTTGGCCTGGGGACTGATGGAATCTGGCTTGAGTGCCAGTTTCTTGATTCGACCAATCTGATCTTCCTCAAGATGGTCTTTCTTGTAGACCGAGCGCTCGAGGTCGATTGCATCTTCCCCTCCAATCAGATTGAGAAAGGCATAGTCAGGGCCGACAATGTTGCCCTTGTGGTCCTTGACCACTACGGGAAGCCACTCAGCGTTGGTGACTCCCAACGACTCGATGAGCTTGCGTGCCCGCCCCGAAGCCAAATGGCCGTTCATCAGGTTGGGTTGGAAGTCGTACAGGTTCCTATCATCGGGGTAGTTGTCTGAGAAAGACACTTCCCCTCCCATTGGGAAGTCCTTTGCGAGGCTGATGCCCTCAGCGAACTTCCACTCGGTAGGACTTCCACGTGGATAGCTCTCAATGAACCCTGCTTCTTCTGCCGTGATCTTGAAGACGAAGTAGTTCATGAGGGATGGCCTATTGCCTTCAAAGCTCAGAGTTCCAGGCCGTTCCATCCTTCTGCGTTGTAGACCTTGAAACCAGTCAGCCCCGCATGTTCGAAGGCCGCATGCACATCCTCTCGGATGAGGATGAGGCGTCGGTGCATGGCGCAGCGGAACATCTTGGCCTGGGGGCTGATGGCGTCATGCTTGAGTACCAGCTTCTTGACGCGACTGATCTGGTCCTTGGCAATGGCGTTCATTCGGAAGACCGACCGATCCAGATCGATGGCATCCTCGGCCCCTTGCAGGTTAAGGAATGCGTAGTCAGGACCAACAACGTTGCCTTTGTGGTCTTTGAGGACGACGGGGAGCCACTCGGCGTTAGTGACCTCCAGCAACTCGATGAGTTTGCGCGCCCGTCCGGAGACGAGCAGATCGCTCATCAGGTTGAACTGGAAGTCATACAAATTCCTATGGTCAGGATAGCTAGCGGAGAAGGAGACTTCGCCACCCATGGGAAATTCCCTGGCGAGGCTGATGCCTTCATCGAACTTCCATTCCGCCGGGCCTCCACGGGGATAGCTGTCGATGAAGCCTGCTTCTCCATTCGTGATCTTGAAGACGAAGTATTTCATGGAAGTGCTGGCCTTCGATCCTGGGCAGGCTTAGAGATCCAGACCGTTCCACCCTTCGGCATTGTAGACCTTGAAACCTGTCAATCCAGCCCGCACAAAAGCGTCGTGGACGTCTTCGCGGATGAGGATGAGGCGTCTCTGCATGGTGCAGCGAAACATCTTTGCTTGAGGACTGATGGAAGCTGGCTTAAGTGCTAGTTTCTTGATGCGACCAATTTGGTCTTCCTCAAGAGGGTCTTTCTTGTAGGTCGAGCGCTCGAGGTCGATGGCATCTTCGGCGCCTAGCAGGTTGAGAAAGGCATAGTCAGGGCCAACGATGTTGCCCTTGTGGTCCTTGACGACGACAGGAAGCCATTCGGCGTTGGTGAGTTCCAACGATTCGATGATCTTGCGTGCTCGACCCGAAACCAACTGTGCCCTCATCAGATTGGGTTGGAAATCGTATAGGTTTCGATTGTCAGGATGATTGTCTGAGAAAGACACCTCCCCACCTATTGGGAAGTTCTTGGCCAAGCTGATGCCTTCAGCGAACTTCCAGTCGGTCGGACTGTTGCGTGGATACTCATCGATATACCCTGCCTCGATGCCGCGAATCTTGAAGACGAAAAAATTCATAGCTTAAAATCATTCCTCAATAGAGAGAGCCCCACTCATAGCGACTCTTGGCTTTCTTGCCTTTGGGGGTGTAGCGCACAAATTCGTGCACGTATTGTTTTCCTTGAGTGACCGATTCGACCACGGCTCGACTCAATTCCACGAGCATGTCCCAGTATTGCTCTTCGAGGTCTTTTAGATACTCGAAAATCTTGGTGACCAGTGCTTTGTGGTCTTTTTGAGCATCGATTTCCTTCTGCAGTTTTTCGGCGATGGCCTTCATCTCTTCCATCACCTGCTGTGTATAGGTGGGATGGTCGCCCGGGTGTTGCAGGAGCGCGTGGACCGGCACTGCCCATGCCTGGTCCGGCAACATGATGATGTTGTGACCGTGATTCAGGTTGTACTCGGACTGGAGAATCAGCCGGAGTTGTTTGTGGTTGAAGGCGGGCCCGCTCTTCAGCTCGTAATAGAACGCCGAGCCCGGGAGGATGTGGTGGGCCTCCCATGCATACGGGTACTTCTGGAGCGCGGGCTTCTTCTCCTTGTCTTTCGCCCTCGGATTGAAGTTCTCCGGAGGTCCTCCCGGGAACTCCGCTGTCTGGCGCACCAGGTCCCGGATTTCATCCAGGTACGAATGGTCGAAGACCCGGTACACGCCGCGCCCGTCCAGTGACGCGATGTAGTCCGAGCCGTTCTGCGCATAGTAACCATCCTTGCCGAGCACCCCACGCGGCTGCGCGTTGCTGTCCACGTGGTCCGCGTCGTCCGCAGACTCCTCCGCTGGCTTCGGCTTCTTCTTATTCGCTTCCTTGGCCGCCGCGTACTTCCGGTCCCGGCTTCGCTCGAAGATGGACAAGAGTCGCTGCGACAGCGCCGTGTTCATCTCGTTCGCACTGAGGTTGCTCATGCGCACACCCACCTGGAGCGAGGATGGCGCAAGGTCGCCACCTCTTGACGTCAATGCTGCCCGAAGGCTCGTTTCCAGGCTACGCTCACCCGCACTTCTCCCATGGCTCGCCTGATTTCCCTTCGCGCTGACGCGGCTGACTCACTGGGTGAAAAACTGAGCCGGTTCGACCCCGGTGCCGACCGCCCCAGTCTCATTACCCGGCTCGATGGCATCACCCTTGACCTGCACCTCATCGCCGTCGCCACTCTGCTCGTCGACGGCAACCCCCAGGGGTTCTTCCTCAACCTCTGCCGGATGGCCGAGAACGCTCGCCGCCTCCACCTCCTCCTCGAGGCTCGCGGACTCCCTCATCCCCCCGCCCGGCGCAATACCCCCCTGTTGGGTGCCCTCGCCGCGGGCCACTTCCCCCTCGCGGAGGCCGTCGCCGCCAGCTCCAGCACCCAGTGGCAACAGGGCGCCGAGTACGAGGACGAGTTTCTCTGGGCCTCCACCCTCCAACTCCTCGCGCGCACCCCACCCGCCTCGTCTGTCGCCTTGGAGCGCGTGCTTGTTCCCCTGGAAAAGGTGGGCAAGGAGCCCTACGCCAGCCGCGTCGCCGTCGCTCGGGCCCTGGCCTCCGCCGACCGGACCGCCTTCGCCGAGGCCTTCGCCACCGCGTGTCTCGAGTACGGCCTCTCCACCGAGAAGCGTGCCCGCTCACTGTCGACGCCCGTGACGTCCTTCGCGCCACATCGGTTCATCTGGCTGGAAGGACTCGCCCTGCTGCGGCTGGCCGAGCGCGCGGGCATCGCTCCCGAGGACACCAGCTTCCGCTATTGCCCTCCCCTCGCCCGCGTTCCCATGACGGTGACCTACACAGGCGACTGGGCCCTTCAGACGACTCCGACGGAGTAGCCCGCGTCACTTCGGACAATGGGCTTGCCCGGCGACGCCCCGCCCTCGGTCGTCACCCCGGGCAGGCGTGATGGCGGGAACGAACCCCGCCGCGCCGTCGCACGTCACCCCAGCCCAACAGATTGCCTGCAAGGGATCTCTGCCGCGCCGTCGCGCGTCACCCAGTCCGACGGGTTGCCCGGGAACGACCCCTCCGCGCCGCTGGACGTCACCCCGTCCCGACGGATTGCCCGGAAACGAGCTCCTCCGCGCCGCTGGACGTCACCCCGTCCCGACGGCTTGCCCGGGAACGAGCCCCTCCGCGCCGTCACACGTCACCTGGATGGAACGCAGCTCTGTCGGCTCGCGCTGCAAGGTGAACGTCCCTCGCCACACGAGGAACAGCTTCATCGCATCCGTGTCGATGACGACCGTGTCCAACTTCAACTCCAGGTCCGCGTCATCCAATCCCCGTGCTCGCGGTGCCAGCACCCGTGGCGCCGCCAGCGCGGGCAGCTTGAAGCCCATCACCCCTCCAGGCGCCACGTGCGCGAGCAACACGGACTCACCGCCCCGCAGGTACTCCGTGACGAGCTGGTCCTTGGGCGCCCCATTCAGGAAGCGCCGGTCGAAGTCCTTCGGCAATAGCGGGCTGCGCGATTTGCGCCACGCGTCGTCATACGTCCCCGCATAGGACGCGCGCGGTTGCCAGTGCGGCTCGATGAAGCCGAACCCCATGGGCGTCGGGCACTGGCCCCACATTTTCAACACCTCCGTGGGCGACTCCAGATTGGGCAGCCGGAGCCCTTCCTCGAACCGACTCCCCTTGGCTCGAAAGCCCGTGCCCAGTGGATTGCGAGGCTCGAACGTGTGTTTCGCGGCGTCCTGCGCGCTCTTGTCCCAACCCCCGAAGGACCGCTCGTAGCGCAGGGGGATGCGCTCGAACGCCAGCGGCTGGGTGATGCCGATGCCACCCAGGCTCTTGAACCACGTCCTGTCTCCCACCACGCGCACCTGCTTGTGGATGGGCCCGACATGCAACTCCGCGAGCAACTCGCGAGTCCCCACCTTGGGCGCATGCGCGTGTCCCAGCAGCACCACGTCCGTGCCGACCTTGGTGAATGCGCTCTCGGGCTCCAGGCGCGGACTGGAGGTCTCTGCTCCGTCCCAGCGCTCGCCCGCGACCATCAAGGGCGCCTGCTCCTCCGCGAGCACCGGCGCACCGCGAGGCTTCAAGTCGAACGTGGCCTTCACCACGGGCACGAACAGGGGCCGCAACACCTCATCGGTGAGGAACAGGGGCTCGAAGATGAAGGGGGTGCGATTCTCGGTGGACGGGTGCCCCATGTTTCATCTCTATCAGTCCTCGTGAGCCCGTGACAGGACACCCGCGCCACCCCAGTGGACGCGTGTGCGACGCGGATGCAAGCTTGCAGAACCCGCCCCGTGACGCCCTCCCACCTCCAGCCCGGCCCGGACGAGACGCTCGACTCCATCGGCACGGCGGGCGTGCGCGTGTTTCAACGACGCAATGGCTACCGCTTCACGCTGGATGCCGTGCTGCTCGCGCACTTCGCGGCCACCGAGTCCACCCCGAGCCCCGCGAGTCCTGTCCTCGAACTGGGCGCGGGCAGCGGCGTGGTGTCATTGCTCCTGGTGAAACAATTCGGGCTGGGGCCCGTGGATGCCCTCGAACTCCAGCCCGCCGTGTTCGCTCGGCTCACGCGCGCGGTGGCGCTCAATGCCTGTGAGGCCCGGGTGCGGCCGATGCTCGGAGACCTGTGTCGCATCCGGGAGTTCGTCACCGGTGGTGCCTACGGCCATGTCGTGTCGAACCCTCCCTTCCGAGTCGCTGACGCGGGGGTCCGCAGCCCGGATGACGAGCGCGCCATCTCCAAGTCCGAGGTGGCCTGTGATGCCCAGGCCGTCATCACGGCGGCACGCTACGCACTCGCTCCCGGGGGCCTGGTGAGCCTGGTGTATCCCGCGGCGCGCGCGGCCGAGGTCCTTGGGTTCCTGGCCCAGGCGAAGCTGCATCCTCGCGTCCTGCGCTTCGTCCACTCGCGCGTGGATGCCCCCGCGACGCGGTTTCTCGTGCAGGCCGTGCGTGACAGGGACAGGGGCCTCACCGTGCGCCCACCGCTCGTCGTCCACGGTGAAGGACCCGGAGGCTACGCCCCCGAGGTCGCCGCGCTGATGGACCCGCCCCTCGCGGAGCAGGCACCGCCTCCGAACGAGAGCGACTGAGCGGCTACCCGACCGGAGGTGCGGTGCGGCGCATCACCACGGCGCTGGCGGGACACGCGCCTCGAAGCTCTTCGGAGGCCTGGAACTCGGGAGGGAGGTTGGCTCGCTCGATGCGAGTGAACCCGAAGCGCGGGAAGTAGTCCTCCGCCGTCGTGGTGAGCAGGAACACCGTGCCGATTCCCTCTGCCTCCGCCTTCTGGACCAGCCGGTGAATCAGCTTTGCGCCCAGCCCCTGTCCCTTCCGCGCGGGGGCGATGACGACGGAGCGGAGCAAGGCGCCGGTGGCGTACACCTCGAGACCGGCGGCCCCGACGATGGCGCCCTCGTGTTCGGCGACAAGGAACGCGGGCAGGTGGCGTGCGACTCCCTGAAGCGGAAGTCCCGCCGAGGTCAACAGGGCTTCGACAGGGTCCAGGTCCTCGGGTCGGGCAGGCCGCAGCGTGACAGTCATCGTGACCACTCCTCTCGGGACAGGAAGTCGACCACACGGGCACGGACTTCGTCTCGAATCTCGCGCACCCGCTCGACGGGCTTGCCCTTGGGGTCTTCCAGCGGCCAGTCGCCTCGCTTCAACCCCGGGACGACAGGACACGCATCGCCACACCCCATGGTGACGAGCCACTGGGCGTCTTGCGCCAGCGCGTCCGTGAGGAGCTGGGGCCGAGCCGTCGACAGGTCGATGCCTACCTCCGCCATGGCGGCGAGCACCTCGGGATGGACCTGCGTTCCCGGGTTCGTTCCCGCCGAGAGGGCCCGTGCCTTGGTGGGGTCCGCCATCGCGTTGAAGAAGGCCGCCGCCATCTGCGAGCGCCCCGCGTTGTGGACACAGGCGAAGATGACGAGGTTCATGTCGAGGCCTCCGGAAAGAATCCGCGCCGGAGCCACAGCGACAGATAGACGAGGGAGATGAGCGCGGGCACTTCAATCAAGGGCCCCACCACGCCCGCGAGCGCTTCGCCCGAGGCCATGCCGAAGACACCCACCGCGACGGCGATGGCCAGCTCGAAGTTGTTGCCCGCCGCGGTGAAGGAGAGCGAGGTCGTCTCCTCGTAGTTGAAGCCCAGCTTTCGCGAGACGAAGAAGGCGCTCGTGAACATGACGGCGAAGTAGACGAGCAGCGGCAGGGAGATGCGAACGACGTCCAGGGGAAGGCGCGTCATCTTCTCGCCCTGCATCGCGAACATGAGGACGATGGTGTACAGCAGCCCCAGCAGCGCCGTGGGCCCCAGTCGCGGGAGGAAGCGCTGCTCGTACCACGCCTCGCCCTTCCACTTCGTGAGCACCCCGCGAGTCAGCGCGCCCGCCACGAGTGGCACCCCGAGGAAGATGAGCACGCTCCGGGCGATGCTCCACATCGACACGTCGAACACCGCTCCCGTCTGGCCGAACCACCCCGGGATGACGGTGAGGAAGAGCCAGCCGAGCACCGAGTAGAAGAGAATCTGGAACACCGAGTTGAGCGCCACCAGGACGGCGGCCACCTCGTTGCTTCCACAGGCGAGCATGTTCCAGATGAGGACCATGGCGATGCAGCGAGCCAGTCCGATGAGGATGATGCCGTTGCGATAGTGGGGCAGGTCCGGGAGGAACAACCACGCCAGGGCGAACATCAGCACCGGGCCCACGACCCAGTTGAGCACCAGCGAGGTGGCGAAGAGCTTGCCCCGCGTCTTCAGTTGCCCGAACTCGCCGTAGCGCACCTTCGCCAGCACCGGGTACATCATCCACAGCAGCCCCAGGGCGATGGGCAGTGAGACGGTGTCCAGCTTCACCGTGTCGAGCCGCGTGCCCAGGTCCGGAAATGCTCGGCCCAGGCCGATGCCCAGGACCATGGCCGCGACAATCCATACGGGCAGCAGCCGGTCGAGAAGGGAGAGCTTTCTGGCGACACCGACGGGGACTGTTGGCGAACTCATGGGAGCCTCAGGTGCATGCATCGGGGCCACACGCTTTCAGGAGTCGCGCCACTTCACGGCGAATCGCCTCCCGTGAAGCGAAGGCCGCGACGAGGGCCTTCACCTGGGAGTCGCACAGCGCATCCAATTGAGGGGAGAGCCGGTAGTACACCCAGCTTCCTTCCCGTCGTGACTCGACGAGGCCCGCGGCCTTGAGGACGGCGAGCTGCCGAGAGGTGTTGGACTGCGGGAGTTCGAGCGCGCGCTCGAGGTGACAGACGCACAGCTCCGAATGCGACAGGAGCGCGATGATGCGCAGGCGCGTCTCGTCCCCCAGCGCCTTGAGGGTCCGACTCAGTGGACGGACTTCGAGAGTCGAGGCTGTGACTGGCATGATGACATGATAATATTCGAATATCGTCATGTCGGCAATCGAAACTCCCGTGTCAGGCGGGGG
Organism: Myxococcus sp. CA040A; assembly: GCF_013336725.1. Lineage (NCBI taxonomy): Bacteria > Pseudomonadati > Myxococcota > Myxococcia > Myxococcales > Myxococcaceae > Myxococcus > Myxococcus sp. CA040A. The sequence continues at coordinate 860,091 of NZ_JABUMR010000006.1, forward strand.
AGGCGTGCCTGGGTGCTCGGACAGGTGACTCGGCTATTCGGCGCCCAGGGGCTTCGTGTTCGTCACCTGGAGGCCGCCACCCTCCGACGCGGTGATGAACACCTCGCTCCTCGCCGGCACGTCGAGTGTCAGTCGGCGCTGCTGCTTGCCCAGGGTGAACATCACCTTCAATTCACGCCGCCCTGGTTTCACGTCCTGGATGACTCCACCCGAGCCTCCTTCGTCACCCTTGCGAGCGCCGTCCAGTGACACCTCACAGGACTTGAGACAGCGGACATGGAGACGCGAGGCGTCCGCGAGTCCCGCCTTCTCACGGGCCTCTTCGACGACCGCGAGCGCCCAGTGCTCCGTGAGGATGACCCGGCCCTTGGAGTCACCCTGATACCTGGCCTCCGTGCCCGCGGGCACGTCGATGTAGCTGGCGAAGAGCTTCCGCTGGAGCAACTCGGCCGTGCCCTCCACGCGGCGCTTGCCGGGCTCCACGTTCCGGAACTCCCAGGTCCGCTCGTCTCGACGCGTTCCCCTGCGCCCGTCGAGCATCACCGCGCAGTCTTCCAGACAGCGCACGATGGCCACGCTCTTCGCTGTGGAAGGTGGAGGCGGCGGCGGGCTCGGGGTGTGTTCGGAGACGCGTGCGACTCGCGAGCTCCCCTCCACCCACTCGGGAGTGCCGGGTGAGGAGGTGCTCTCCTTCCGCACGACGATGCGCTGGTTGCTGACGAGATAGACGGTCGCCAGGGCCGTGTCGGGGATGTCCGCGAAGCCGCTCGCCAGGGGCCGGCCCAGCACACCCGTGGCCTCCACTCGCCGCGCTCCCGGGGCGATGCCCTGGAACTCCCAGAGGGCCTCGTTCACTCGACGCCCTCGCTTCCCGTCGAAGACCACCGTGCACGTCTCCGTGCAGCGCACGCTCACGGTGACGCCTTCTTGCGCGAGGGCCGGAGCGGACAGCGACAACGCCAGGGACAGGAACACGTCGCGGAGGGCCATGGATTCGCCAGTCTGGCGCCGGCCGTGCTCCGGGTCGAGCCGCCTTGACTGGTGGCCGTGAAGGGCGGAGCGGAGCGGCCGTGGGTCCGCCTGCCCTCCGAGGGAGGGGAAGGGGGCCACCCGTGCGACGCGCGCGGTCCGTTCCCAACGTACCCAGGTTTCCCGGATGGGCCCATGCATGGCCCCCCAGCAAGGAGAACAGGGCATGAACGCGGTGATGCTGACCGAGCAACCCGACATCCTCAAGGCGGCGGCCTTGCTGCCTCCGCGCCTGTCACTTGGCTCGACGATGGTGGTCCATGGGCTGGCCAAGCTGCGCAAGGAAGGCACCGAGCAGCACGCGGGCTTCTTCGAGCAGCTCGGGCTCACTCCCGCCCGGCCCCTGGTGCTGGCCACCGGCGTGACGGAGGTGCTCGCGGGTGTGAGCGCCATCCTGGGCTTCGCCACCCGGCCCGCCGCGTTGGCCGTGCTCGTCACCCAGGCTTTCGCCATTGCCAAGGTGCATGGCTCCAAGGGCTTCGACAACACCAAGGGCGGGTACGAGTTCAACGTCGCGCTGTGTGCCATCGCCCTCGGGTTGCTGCTGCGTGGACCAGGGCAACTGTCGGTGCACAGCGCCGTGGAGGGGCGGGTGAAGCGCAAGGAGCTGCGTCGGCTGAGGCTGCTGCCTCGCCAGCGCCGTCGTTCCTGGCTCCTGGACCTGCTCGGCTAGGGGGCCCGTGGGGGGAGTGAGGGTGCCCGGTGACGCACATGCCAGCGCCGGGGGTGGGGGGCGTGTGTCGCCTGCCCGGCTGCTGATGGGCCGGGCACATGTGGGCTGTCCCTGGAGGGCCCGGAGCCTCGTAAGATGCGCGGGCCCATGCTTCCGTCCGCCTTCGTCCTGCTGGCGCTCGCCACCTCGCCGGGTACCTCCCCGGCGCACGAGCCCGCCCCCGCCCACAAGTTCTCCACAGCGTCCGTCACCGAGAGCGCCGAGCTGCTGTCCTCGGCGGGCTCACGGTCCGTGCGCGCCGCGCTGGGTGCGGAGGCATCCGTGGATGCGGTCGCGAAACGCGCAGGAGATGGATCCGCGCGGGCGATGATGAGCGTGGCCTCAGCCGCGATGAGTGCGGGAGATGGATCCGCGCGAGCGGTGATGAGCGCGGATCATCAGAGCGTGGCCACCGCCATGCTGAGCGCGGGCTTGGGTTCCGTGCGCTCCGTCGCGAGCCAGTCTCCGTCGAGCGTGGCCACCGCCATGCTGAGCACGGGCTCGGGGTCCGTGAGCGCCGTCGCGAGCCAGTCCCCATCCAGCGTGGCCTCCGCCGCGCTCCGCATGGGGACTCAGGCTGTCAGCACCGCGCTGGTCCGGAACACTCCCGTCGCCACGGTGCAGCCGGCCCTGGCTTCCTCGTCGGACACCCCGCCCACCGGGCAACCCGCTCCCGCGCAGGGCACCGTCACCGACCTGGGCAGCGCGGCCGCCCGAGCCGGCGCAGGCGCCCTCCGTGCCGCGGCCTTCGCCCTGGGCTCGGGCTCCTCGGCCATCCCCTCCCCCGCCGAAGCCGAGGCCCACTACGCCCGAGGCCTCGAAGCCCTCAAGTCCAAGGACACCGCCACCGCCATCACCGAACTCTCCTCCTGCGTGAAGGGCCTTCCCTCCCGCGTGGACTGCCGCTGGGAGCTGGGCTGGGCCTACTCCGTCGAAGGCCGCTGGGCGGACTCGCTCGCGCAGTGGACCGAGGTCCAGAAGCTCGCGCCCGAGCACCCTGATTTGGAAACCGCGCTCGCCCAGGCCCGAGGCCAGGCCGCCCTCCAGGCCCGGCTCTCCCTTTCCCCCCTGGCCAGCAACCGCCCGCCCCCTCCCGCCGACGCCAAGGTGCGCATCCGCGCCGTGGGCGACATGATGCTCGGCACCACCATCCCCGAAGACAACCTGCCACCCGATGGCGGCGGTAGCGTGATTGCGGGTGTGCTCCCCTTGATGCAGGACGCGGACCTCACCTTCGCGAACGTCGAGGGCCCCCTCTGCGACAACGGGAAGACCACCAAGTGCCGCTCGTCCGGCAACTGCTACGCGTTCCGCTCGCCCACCGCCTACGGCCAGTTCTTCAAGGACGCGGGCGTGGACCTGGCCTCCACCGCCAACAACCACTCGGGTGACTTCGGTGAGCTGTGCCGTCGCGAGACGGAGGCCACGCTCGATGCGCTCGGCATCGCCTGGAGCGGGCCTCCGGGCTCCGTGGCGACCGTGGACCGCAACGGCCTGCGCATCGGCATGGTGGCCTTCCACACGTCCCCCTCGTGCAACCACCTCAACAACCTGGCCACGGCCACGGCGCTGGTGCGCGCGGCGGCGGCCGAACACGACATCGTCCTCGTCTCCTTCCACGGCGGCGCCGAGGGCGGCAAGGCGCTCCACGTCCCCAACGGCCGGGAGATGTTCTTCGGCGAGGACCGCGGTGACTTGCGCGCCTTCACCCACGCGGTGGTGGACGCCGGCGCCCACATCGTCATCGGCCATGGGCCCCACGTCGTGCGCGGCCTGGAGTTCTACAAGGGCCGCCTCATCGCGTACTCGCTGGGCAACTTCGCCACCTACGGCCGCTTCAACCTCAAGGGTCCGCAGGGGCTCGGCATGGTGCTGGAGGTGGAGCTGAACAACACAGGTGACTTCACCTCCGGCCGCGTCCTCGCCACGAAGCAGGTGGACAAGGGCATCGCCGTCCCCGACGAGAAGGGCGCCGTCATCCAACTGCTGAAGGACCTCACCGCCGTGGACTTCCCCGACTCCGGCGCCCGCATCTCCGACGACGGCACCCTCCGCCCCGCCGGCAAGGGCCCCGTCTCCTCACGCTGACGTCACCCGGGCGCGCGCTGGAATCCGCACGCGCGCACCGATGCCCCGACAATCACACACCCGCGCCCACGCAATTCCTCGCAGGGCTTTCATGAAATGCGTCGTATCAGGACATGCCTGAGCGACTGTGCCGTACGCCGCGCGCGTGAGCTGTGTCACAGCCCTGTCGAGCGAATCGTCCGTGTCGTCGTCATCCATCGCACGCTGAAGGCTGACTGCTGGGCCCACTGCGCCTCTCGTGATTGCGGCACCAAGCATGACGCGTCTCGTGGAAGCGCATCGCAGACGCGTGCGGTACAAGGATTTCGCCGTGCGCGCACTTCGACTGCCCCATCTCTCCTCGCTTCGCGCTTTCGAACACCCTGGCTATCTCGCTGTCTGGCTGGGCGCACTCATCTCCAACATCGGCACCTGGATGGAGACGGTGGCGATGGGCGTGTACGTCACGCAGGAGACGGGCCGCGCCGAGTGGACCGGCGGCATCGTCGCCCTCGCCTTCCTTCCCTCCGTCGTGCTGTCGCCCCTGGGCGGCGCGCTCGCGGACCGCTTCGACCGCCGCGCCTACGTGGCGCTGGGCACCGGCGTGCAGCTCGCGCTGGCCGCGGTGCTCACGGTGCTCGCCTTCACCGGCCACCTCAGCGTGCCCATCGTCGGCGTCGTCACGCTGCTCAACGGCTGCGCGAGCACGCTCACCAACCCGGCCTTCTCCGCGATGCTCGCGGAGCTCGTTCCGCCCCGTGACTTGCACAGCGCCATGAGCCTCAACTCGGCGCAGTTCAACCTGGGCCGCATCATGGGCCCGCTGCTCGCGGCGCTGGTGCTCCAGATGGGCGGCGCGCCGTGGGCGCTGTTCGTCAACACGCTGTCCTTCGTCGCGGTGGTCGTGGCGCTGTCCCGCGTGCGCATGCCCACGCGAGAAGCCTCTCGCACGAAGGAGAGCCTCTGGGCCGGCATCACCCGAGGCGTCTCCGTGGCGCGCGGGGACGAGGACATCTCCCTGGTGCTGTGGGGCACGCTGTTCGTCGCCGCGCTGGTGGCGCCCTTCATCGGCCTGGTGCCCGTCTTCGCCATCAACGTCTTCGGTCAGGGCGCCGCCGCCACGTCGCTGCTCGTCGCCTGTCAGGGCGCGGGCGCGGTGGTGGCCGCCGTCGTCGTGGGCACGCTCGCGGACGCGCTCGGTCATCGCAAGCTCCTGGGCTTCGCCGCCATGTCCATTGGCGTGGTGTCCGCGCTCTACTGGATGTCGCCCACGCTGACGGTGGCCGCCGCGGGCATCTTCGTGCTCGGCGCCAACTACCTCACGCTGATGAGCGGCCTGCACGCCTTCGCCACCTCGCGCGTCCCCCGCGAACTCCAGGCGCGCGTGAGCAGCCTGTACAGCATGGTGCTCGGCGGCGGGTACGCGGTGGGTGTCTGGGCCCTGGGCGCGCTCGCCGACCGCGTGGGCGTGCGCTTCGTCACCATCAGCGCCAGCGTCCTGTTCTTCGCCATGGTGCTGACGCTGCGGCTGCTCAGCCCGCGCAGCTTCGAGCGCTCCCCCAACTGACCTCCCGCACCCGGGGTGCCCACGCCCTCCACGATGAGGGCGTGCCCCGGTCCACCTCCGGACATGAAGGCCGGTTCAGGTGTCGAAGGCCCTGCGTCCTCGCGCCCCACGCGCTACACACGGACGCTGTCGCCGCGAGACACCGACCCCTAGCGAGGAGCCCGCTTCATGTCCTTCCGTCCGTCCCTCCTGGCCCTGACCGCCCTGCTGCTGTCGGCCCCGCCCGCCCTCGCCCAGACGAAGGGTGCCGTCGAGCCGCTCGGTACCGCGCTGGAGGGCCTGCCCTCCGCGTTCCCCGTGCAGCAGCTGCCCCTGACGGTGGAGGGCCAGGACGTGCGCATGGCCTACCTCGACGTGAAGCCCGCCGCGCGCGCCAACGGGCGCACCGTGGTGCTGCTGCACGGCAAGAACTTCTTCGGCGCGTACTGGGAGGCCACCATCCGCGCCCTCACCGCCGCGGGCTATCGCGTCGTCGCGCCGGACCAGCTCGGCTTCGGCCGCTCGTCCAAGCCGGACATCCACTACAGCTTCCACACGCTCGCCTCGCTGACGAAGCAGTTGCTCGACACGTTGGGCGTGAAGCAGGCCGTCATCCTGGGCCACTCCATGGGCGGCATGGTGGCCACGCGCTTCGCCCTCATGTACCCGGAGACCACCGAGCGGCTCATCCTCGAGAACCCCATCGGCCTGGAGGACTACCGCGAGAAGGTCCCCTGGCAGCCGACGGAGGCGTACTACCGCGAGCAGCTCGCCGTGACGGAGGCGTCCACGCGCAAGTACCACCAGACGTACTACGTGAAGTGGAAGCCCGAGTATGACGTCTGGGTCCAGGTGCTCTACCGCCAGACGCTCAGCGGCGACTATCCCCGCCTGGCCCGCGTGGCCGCCGAGACGTCGCAGATGATTTACGAGCAGCCCGTGTCCCACGAGTTCCCGCTCGTGAAGCCGCGCACGCTCGTCGTCATCGGCCAGGAGGACCGCACCTTCATTGGCCGGGGCAAGGTGCCCGCCGACGTCGCCGCGACGCTCGGCCAGTACCCTCAGTTGGGGAAGAAGACCGCCCAGGCCATTCCCCAGGCCACCCTGGTGGAGCTGCCCGCCGTGGGCCACATCCCCCACTTCGAGGCCCCCGAGAAGTTCCACGCCGCCGTGCTCGACTTCCTCGCGAAGTAGGCCCGCCTCGCCCCTTCTCCGAGCCTGTGGGCAACTTGGGGACGCAGGACACACTCCCCGCATGGGCTCCCGGCTACCGGGTTCCGGACTAGAGTCCGTGAATCCGGGGCTTACGGCCCTGGTGCAGACCGGGGGGAGCACATGAAGAAGCTGCTCGGGCCGATGCTGTACGCGAGGAACCAGCCATCCGAGGACACGTGGTCGTTCTTCGTGAATCTGTACCTCTCTGACTCGGACCCGGCGAGGCCGCCTCCGTTGCGGCTTCGCTTCCAGGGTCTCGACGGCGTGGAGGTGGCGGGTGCTGTCTCCACTCCGCCGACGTCGGTCGCGGACTTCTCCTCGCTGAACAGCCCGGCCGCCGGTGTGTTGTGGCGGTGGGAGGTGACGCTCACGCGCGAGGCCACGCCCCGGCGGGTGACGTACCGCTTCGAGCCCGGGGAGGGCTGTGCCGCGCTGGAGCAGGTGGACTTCTCCTCGCGGGGCCATGCGGTGAAGCCCTGGGGGGAGGAGGACGTGAAGACGGTGGTGGTGCCCGCGAAGGGCGCCCTGCCTCGCGCGGCCTTCTTCTCCTGCAACGGCGCCAGCGACGCGAAGACGTGGGGCTCGGTGATGCGGATGAAGCGTCCCTTCGGCTGCTGGGCGGACATGTTGGCCCAACACGAGGAGCCCAGGGAGGGCGGCTTCGAGCTGCTGCTCGGCGGTGGAGACCAGGTGTACGCGGACTCGCTCCTGGACCACGAGCCGCTGGTGGAGTTCCGCAAGCGGGAGCTGGAGCAGAAGCTCAACCGGGACTTCGGGCCGCCTCCGGGGTTCCACGAGGAGATGGTGGCGCGCTACGTGGAGTTGTACTGCGAGCGGTGGAGCGGCTCGGCGGGAATCGCGCCCATGCTCGCGCGGGTGCCGGGCCTGTTCACCTGGGATGACCACGACATCTTCGACGGCTGGGGCTCGCACGAGTCGCTGCAGTCCTGCGAGTGGTTCGAGTCCATCTACAGCGCCGCCGCGCTCGCCTTCGAGGCCTTCCAGCTGGGCGAGCTGAAGACGGCGGAGAAGAAGCCCGCGAAGCGCAGGCCCTGTGACGCGCACTATCTCCAGACGCTGCATTTCGTGGGCACGGAGTGCGACGTGGACCTGGTGGCGTTGGACCTGCGCAGCGGGCGCACGTACCGCAAGCAGGTCAACGGGAAGATGGCGCACGAGGTGATGAGCGCCGGGCAATGGGACACGTTGGATGCGTGGCGACAGGAGCACGGGAGGGACGCGCGGAAGAAGTCGAGGCACGTCATCGTGCTGTCTTCCATTCCGTTGGTGCACCTGCGCTTCGGTCCCTCGGTGGAGACGCTGGGCGGCGACACGGCGCTGCACGACGACATGCTGGACCAGTGGGAGTCCGTCGCGCATCGAGGCGAGCGCATCCGGCTGATGGTGGACCTGCTCCAACTGGCGAAGGTGTCGCACTGCGCGGTGACGGTGGTGTCCGGGGACGTTCACGTGGGGGCGCGTGGGCTCATCCGCTCGCGCAATCCGGAGCACATCCCGGCGGGGCTCGCGGAGGCCGCGATTGAGCAGGTGACGTCCTCGGGCATCGTCCACCCGCCGCCCAACATCCTCCAGTTCATGGGCATGCGGCTGTTGTCGGAGGAGTCGGTGGATGACCTGCCTTCGTACATGCAGACGGAGATGCTCCCGGTGGGCAAGAGCCGCTATCTGCGCGAGCGCAATTGGTTGTCATTGAAGGTGGAGCCCGCGCGCTCGAAAGTCTCGCGTCCGAAGCTGTGGCTGCGCTGGGAGGCCGAGCACACCTCGCTCTCCATGCAGGTGGTGGTGGAGCCTCCGCCGCTCGTCTCGACGCAGACCTAGCGACCCGGGCCACCTCGCCCACCACCCAGGCGGGCGGGCCCCGCTGTCGTCGCACGGAGCTTGGTGCCCGTGGTCGTCGCTCCGACATTGAGCCCTGTGTGGAGTCGGCGTGGGGATGCACTCCGCGCCCTTCGACGAGGAGCGCGACATGGGCACGGGCAACAAGAAGAACGACCCCTCGAAGGGTGGCGGGGCTGGGGGCCATCACAAGCCGACCTTCGCGAAGGACCGCGTGGAGCGAGGCCTGGAGGCGGATGACACCCTGCCCCTCTACGCCGCGGACTCCATCCGCAGCACGCGGGAGCAGAAGTTCGCGCTCGACAGCGACGGCCCCGTCGGCGGCGACGTGCCCGACATCCGCAGCCCCATCGATGAGGCGGACGAGCTGGAGCGCGAGCGGCAGGGACGCGAACGGGCCCTGGAGCGTCAGGTCGAGGAGGAGGACTGACGCCGCTTGCTGACGAGACCCGACGCGTCCTTCGTCGACGCGCCGGGCTCGTTGCTGGACTGACGACTACGGGCGCGCGCTCGCGCTGCCCGGCTGCGTGTCCGGCTCCACCGCCATCAGCTTGCCCAGGTTGAGCGGAGACACCTGCTCCTGGATGAGCAGCGGGTCTCCCACGAGGATGATTTGCAGCGTGGCCGGGTCCAGGTACTTCTCGGCCGCGCGCTGCACGTCGGCCGCCGTGGCGGTGCGCAGCCCCTCCACGGTGCGGTTGAACTCATCCAACGGCCGGCGCTTGCGGTACAGCTGCGACGCGCTGGAGCCCAGCCCCTCCACCGACTCGAAGGCGCCGGGGAAGGCGCGGATGAGGCCCTCGCGCGCGGCCGCCAGCTCCTTCTCGGTGATGGGCTTCGACTTCAGGCCATTCAGCTCGCCCATCGTCTCGTTGAGCGCGGGGCCCGTCACGTCCGCGCGCACCGACGTATAGGCCGTGAGCGGACCGACGCCCAGGCGCGCGTCCGTACTCGCCCCCGCGCCGTAGCTGTAGCCCTTGGCCTCGCGCAGGTTCATGTTGAGCCGGCTGCCGAAGAAGCCGCCGAACACGGTGGTGGCCAGCTCCAGCGAGTACTCGTCCGGATTGCCCGCGGCGATGGCGGGACGGCCCAGCATCATCACCGTCTGGTCCAGGCCGGGCTTGGGCACCACGTACACCATCTGGCGCGCGGGAGTGGACGGCGCGGGCGGCGCGGCGGGCGGAGTCGCGGGCGCCTTCCATGCACCGAAGTGCTGCTTCGCGAAGGCCACGGCCTCCTCCAGCGAGATGTCACCCGTCAGCACGAGCGCCGCGGCGGCCGGACCCACGTGCTTCTTGTAGAAGCCCTGGATGTCCTCCAGCGAGAGCGCCTGCACCGTGTCGGGCATGCCCGCGGACGTGTGCCCGTACGGGTGCGTGTTCCCGAAGACGGAGGACAGGAAGACAATCTGCCCCAGCGCGCTGGGCTGACCCAGCCGGCGCACCAGGTCCGCGAGCTGCTGCTTCTTGCGCCGCTCGAAGGCCTTGGGAGCGAAGGTGGGCCGCAGGGTGACGTCCGCCAGCAGGGCCAGCGCGGCGTCCACGTTGCGCGTCAGCACGCGCACGCCCACCTGCGCGCCATCCGGAGACACCTCCTGGAAGGCGGACACGCCCAGGTCCGAGAAGGCGTTGTCCAACGCCACCGTGTCGCGGGTGCCCGCGCCCTCCAGCAGCATGCGGTACGTCAGGTCGGCGAGGCCCTTCTTTCCCACCGGGTCCTGCGCGCTGCCCGCCGCGAAGGTGACACCCGCGAAGACGAGCGGCAGCTCACGCCGGGTGCTCACCAGCACGGTGAGCCCGTTGTCGAGCGTCGCCTTCTGGAAGGTGGGCAGCACCAGCTCCGGCGGCTTGCCCGGCTGGGGCGGCGTCGCGCGGAAGGCCTCCGCGTCGGCGGGCGTCGCGGGGTTCGGGGATTGGGGCGCGGCGGTGCCCTGGGGCTCGGTCGTCGAGGGCTTCTGCTGGCTGGCGCAGCCCGCGAGCGAGACGGCGACGAGGGCGGTGATGAGGCGGCGCATCAGTGGCGCTCCTTCGGTTCGACGGGTGCCTGCTTCCGGGCGGGAGGCACGGCGTGGAGGATGACGCGAGCATCGGGGCGCAGCGTGTCGCGGGCGAACAGCTTCACGGACTCGGGCGTCACCGTCTCGTAGCGCGCCAGGTCCTGCGCCACGTAGCTGGGCTCACCGACGAAGTGGTTGTAGTTCTGCAGCACGTCCGCCTTGCCACCGAAGCCGCCGATGGACTGGAGGCCCGCCAGCGTGCGCGTGTCATAGCGGGTGCGGGCGCGCTGGATTTCCTCCGGGGTGATGCCGTTGCGACGGATGTCTTCCAGCACCGCGTCCACTTCCTTGAGCAGCGCGTCCGTGGAGACGCCGGGCCGGGCCACCACGTCGAGCGTGAAGACCGACTGCGCGCCCTGGCTCTGCTGGGTGACGTTGACGCTCTGGGCCAGCTGCTTGTCCAACACCAGCCGGCGGTAGAGGCGGCTGGCCTTGCCGGTGCCGAGCGCCGTGGCCAGCACGTCCGCGGTGGCGTCCCCGTCCTCGAAGTACCCGGGCGACAGCCACTGGATGGACAGCAGGGGCAGCGTGGCCACGCGCTCCTCGTGGCGGATGACCACGGGCTGCGCGAGCTTCACCGAGGCGACCTCGGGCTTCGTCGGCTTGGGGTGGCTGGGCAGCGAGCCGAAGTACTTCTCGATGAGGGCCTTCGTCTTCGCCACGTCGAAGTCACCGACGACGGCGAGCGTGGCGTTGGACGGCGCATACCACTTGCGGAAGAAGTCCTTCACGTCCTCCGGCGTGGCCGCGTCCAGGTCCTTCATCGAGCCGATGACGTCACCGTGGTACGGGTGCGGCAGCGGGAACAGCGCGTGCCAGGCCGCCTCGCGGGCGAGGCCATAGGGGGCCGTCTCGGTGCCCTGGCGGCGCTCGTTCTTCACCACCTCGCGCTGGGTGGCGAGCTTCTCCGGGGAGAGCGCGTCGAGCAGGAAGCCCATGCGGTCGCTCTCCAGCCAGAGGGCGGTCTCCAGGTGGTGGGTGGGCACCGTCTCGAAGTAGTTGGTGCGGTCGAAGCTGGTGGTGCCGTTGAGGTCGGTGGCGCCCAGCTGTTCGAGCATGGAGATGTGCACGTCATCGGCCACGTTGCGCGAGCCCTGGAACATCATGTGCTCGAAGAGGTGGGCGAAGCCGGTGCGGCCGGGCTGCTCGTGGTAGGCGCCGACGTGGTACCAGACGTTGACGGAGACGACGGGCAGCTTGCGGTCGACGGAGAGGATGACCTCCAAGCCGTTGGGCAGCGTGTACTTCTCGTAGGGGATGGCGACCGCTTCGCGACCGGGCTCCAGCGGCTTCGCCTCTTGTGCTGAGAGGGCGAGTGCCGGGAGCCCGAAGACGACGAGGGCTGCGGCGACGAGGGCCTTCATTCGGGACAAGGTTCCTCCGGGGCTTCCGTGCCAGGGACTCACCTCTCGCGCTTAGCACGCGTCCCTCGCCGGGTGGGCAAGGAATGACAAGCGGAATGGGCGGCGGGTGGCAACTGTTGAGGGCCGGCTCCGAGCGGGGTGAGGTGTCCGTTGACTCGCGTCCCAAGCGCGCGGCGCTCCATGAGACACTGGAGCGCATGGTTTCCTTGGTCGGTGTCACGCCTCGCTGCGCTCTCCACCCGGAGGTGGAGGCGGGGGGGACGTGTCAGCGCTGCGGCGGCTTCGTCTGTGAGGAGTGCTCCACGTGGGTGATGGGCGTGCTGTATTGCGCGGCCTGCTCCCTCCGCCCGGAGGTGAACTACCTGGAGACCTTCCGGCTGAAGCTCTGGGGGCGGCGCGACACGAATGCGTGGCTGGTGGGAGTCGGGACGCTGGGGGTGTTCGCGGGCGTGCTGACGGCCTTGTTGCAAGGCGTCTGGCCCATGGCGCTGGTGCTGCTCGGCGCCGCGGTGGTGGGTGGGGCGTTCTACCTGGGACAGAGCTGGGCGAGGACGGCCCTGGTCTTCACGCCGGTGGTCGCGGGGGTGGCGGGCGCGGCGATGTTCGGCCCCGCGCTGCTCGTGGGTGGGTTCCTGCTTTTCGTCACCGCGTTGCAAATCTTCCTCGACACGAGGAACCGGCTCTTCTTCCGCGTGGACGTGTCGGAGAAGGAGCTGCGGCGGTTGTGGGATTTGCGGGTCAACAACCCGATGGCGAGACATGCGCTGTCGTTGGGGTTCACGACGTTCATCTTTCCGGTGCTGGGGCCCGTGGCGGTGGTCTTCGGTCTCATCGCCTTGCGGAAGGTGGATTCGCGAGCGCGGCCTCCCATCGGTAAGGGGTGGCAGGCGGTGGCGGGCATCCTGCTGGGAGTCGGGGGCACGGTGCTGTGGTTGCTGCTCTTCGGGCCGCTCGTGAAGGGCTTCCTGGAGCGGCTTCCCGCCTGAGTGCCGGCTCGTCGCCCCGGCGCGCGGCGGGGGCATGCTGCCTTCTGGGAGGGAGGTGTCCACGGTGAGTGGGTGGGAGTCAGCCACCACACCCGGACAGGGGAGGGCCACGACATGGCGAATGAAAACGAGGGACGACCAGAGGCGGGCGAGCGCCCGAGCACGTCGACGGAGGAGCTGCGCGCGAAGCGGCGCGAGTCGAGGACGTCGCGGACGTACACGCTCTTCTTGAGGGACCTGGAGGCGAAGGCGGGAGTCGACCGTCCGCTCGCGGAGCGGGCCGCGGAGTCGGTGCTCTGCACGCTGGAGCAGCGGTTGATGGGCCAGGAGGTGGAGCACCTGGAGGCGCAGCTGCCGCAGAAGGTGAGGGACTTGTTGCAGCGCTGCCCGCGACACGAGGGCCTGCCTCCCCGCAAGTTCAAGATGCTGGAGTTCCTCCAGATGGTCTCCGACGACCTGGACACGACGCCGAACGAAGCGGAGCGCCTCACGCGCGCCGTGTTCGCCACGGTGCGAGCGCATATTTCCGAGGGAGAGGCCGAGGATGTGATTGGCCAGCTCCCCGCGGACCTGCGCGCGCTGTGGGTTCCGGAGGCGTGAGCCGCGCCCTACTCCGCGAGGAGTGATGAAGCCAGACGTCTCACGTCCTCGGAGTCATCGCGGGCGACCACGTCGCGCAAGAGCTCACCGGCCAGGTGCTCCACGGTGAGCAGTGTCCCCAGCATCCGCACCACCTCGGCGCGGACCTGGGGCTCGGGATCCGCACGCAACACCTGCGCCACCGCGCGCAGGTGCGGACCAGCCACGCGCCGCGAAATCATCACCGCCGCCTGCACGCGCACCCGCGCCTCCGGGTCCTCCAGCAGCACAGTGTCCAACAACACATCCACGTCCGCACCCGCCATCGCCCCCAACGCCTCCGTGGCCACCACGCGCACCTCCGCCGAGCGGTGAGCCAGCGCCGCGCGCGCATACTCCAACCCTCGAGCCGAGCCCGTCCGCGCCAGCGCCCGCAAGCACGTCTCCACATCCAGCCGCTTCGCCTCGCAGCGCCCCATCAACCCATCGAGCACCCCGAGCGCACGTCCGGGCTCCGAGCGCTCCAACCCCTTCGCCACCGAACCGAGCGCGAGCACCACCGCGCGCTTCAGCTCGCCTTCCTTCGTCGCTCCCACGGCCCGAGCCAACGCTTGCGTCAACTCCGCCGACGGCCGCGCCACCTTCCCCGCCGCCGTGGCCACCAACGCCCGTGTCGTCACCCTCAGCCGCGATTCCCCCAGCAGCCGGGCCAGCTCCCGCTGTGCCTCCGGAGTCCCCGCGCTCCCCAGCGCGTCCAACACCTGAGCCACCCCGCTGCCTTGAGCCGCCGCCACCCACCGCACGCGCCGCGCCGCCAACACCGCCTTCGTGGGCAGCAGTCGGAACAGCGCCGCCAGTCGCTCCCGGGCCTGAAGCAACTCCTGCTCCCGCGTCTCCGTCTCCAGCACGCCGAGCAGGACCTCCAGCGTCGCATCCCCCACCAGCCGACGGTCCCCCTCCACCGCCCCCATGCGCGTGGACTCCATCGCCGACAGGGGCTCCGCGTGCAGCCGGCTCCGGGCCTCTCGAAACACTCGCATCGACAGCGATGTCCGACGCGGCGTCTCCAGTCGAGTCAGCGCCACCCGGGTCTCCGCGCGCGTCTGGGGCAGCCCCGTCGCGCCGCCTCCCAGCTCCACCACGTCCGAGCCCGTCACCTCTCGCAAGAGCCCGTCCTCGTCGAGCATGAAGTCCAGGTGCCCTCGCAGCCGAGGCACCACCAGGCCCGGACCCCGAGGCCCCGTCGGCGCCCACAGCGGCAGCGCCGTCCGCAGGTAGCGCCGCTTCGTCTTCACGTACGTGTTCGCGCTGCCCCCCGCGCGGTACTCCGACTCGTAGTCCCCGGTGGTGTCTGTCTCCTCCGTGCTCCAGCTCCGGCCGTCCTCCGCCACGAACTGGGTGGCCGCCAGCAGCAAGCGCAGGAACCGCCGCTCCCGCGCGGCCAGCTCTCCGTCGAAGTGCACCGAGAGCACGCGTCCACGGGGGTCCTGGGCCACGTACACGGGCCGCTCGAAGCGCGAACGAAAGGCGCGCAGTTCGTCCTCTCCGAGTGGCTCCTCCACCTCCACTCGCGAGGGCTCCACCCGAGCGGAGAAGAAGTGCTGCCCTCCCTCCTCGCCCAGATACGTCAGCTCCAGCACGCCGCTCCAGCCGGTGTGCCGCCAGGTGCGTCCCGTCTCCGCGCCGGGGAGCTGCTCGGCCGAACGCGCATCCAGGTCGAACGAGTACCGGTGCTCCAGTCCGGGCGTCAGCACGCGTTGGCGGCCTCGCTTCCCGGGTGGGACTGTCTTTGGGACAGCGGTGGAAAGGGGCTCGTCGGAGCGCGGTGCGGGGTGGCTCACCGAGATGACCTGGGTGGGCGCTGACGGCTTCCAGCCTCGCTGCGCCTCGAAGCTCCACAGGGCCATCACCGCCAGCAAGACGATGAGGGGCACCAAGCTCTTCAGGCGAGGGGACACGGCACCTGGGATACGGAGCCACCCCCCATTCCTGGTCGTCGGCCCGGCGTGACGCGGTGCCTCAACCCAGGGAGGAGGAAGACCGAACGCTCACTGACCGCCGAGCCGCAGCTCCAGCTCCGCCAGCTCCCGCTTCACGGTGGGGTCCGACTCCCGCAGCCCCTCCACCTTGCGCACGGCGGAGATGACGGTGGAGTGGTCCTTGCTGAAGCGGGACGCAATCTCCGGGTAGGAACTCTTGGTCAGCTTGCGGCTCAGGTACATGGCCACCTGCCGCGCATGCGCCAGGGCTTTGTGACGGCGGTCTTCCTTCAACGACTCCACCGTGACTTTGTAGAAGCGGGCCACCTCGCGCTGGATGGCTTCCACGTCCACCACGTTCTGCGCGGGGAGGATGTCGCGCAGCACCTCCGCGGCGAACTCCTCCGTCACCGGCTGGCGCGTCAGGCTGTGCACCGCGGACAGCTTCACCAGCGCGCCTTCGAGCTCACGCACGTTCTTCTGGATGTGCTTGGCGATGAAGTGCGCCACCGAGTCCGGCAGGTCCAGGTTCTCCGTCAGGGCCTTCTTCTGGAGGATGGCCACCCGCGTCTCGTACGTGGGCTCGCGGATGTCTGTCATCAACCCCATGGTGAAGCGACTGCGCAGCCGCTCCTCCAGGCCCGGAATCTCCGCGGGCACCGTGTCGCTGGTGAGGATGATGGCCTTGCCCAGCTCGTAGAGCGTGTTGAAGGTGTAGAAGAACTCCTTCTGCGTCTCCTCGCGCTTGCCCAGGAACTGGATGTCGTCGATGAGCAGCACGTCGCACTCTTCCCGGAACTTCCGCCGGAAGTCCGTCATGCGGTGCTCGCGAACGCTCTCCACGTACTCGTTGGTGAACTGCTCGCTCGACAGGAACACCACCCGCTGCGTGGGGTCCTTCTCCCAGATGTGATTGCCCACCGCCTGCAGCAGGTGCGTCTTCCCCAGGCCGGTGCCGCCGTAGATGTAGAGCGGGTTGTAGTGGTGGCCCGGCTTGTCGGACACGGCCTGCGCCGCCGCGGCGGGGAGCTGGTTGCTGTCCGCCACCACGAAGGTGTTGAACGTGAAGCGGCTGTTCAGCCTCGAAGGACGGCCAATGCTCACCTTCACGGTGGGTGTGGGCGGGAAGAAGCCCTCCGGGACGAGTCCCTCCACCACTTCGTAGGCGACGGAGACGAGTCCGTCACCCAACCGGGCCAGGTGTCCTTCGAGCAATCCGCGGTAGTGGTCATCCACCCAGTCGCGGAAGAAGCGATCCGGAACACCGAGGACGAGCGCCCCGTCACGGACCTCCAGCGCGCGAACCCGGTCCAACCACTGGAGCGCGTACTGACGGCCTTCCTGACGGATGGCCTCCAGCATCTTGTTCCAGAGAATTCCAGCACTTGGAATGGAGGGTGCGGCCTGAGCGAGGGCGTTCAAGTGTGTCTCAACCGTGCAAAGCGGAGGGAGTTGCGAGCGTCTGGCGGTGCTAACAGACGCTTCCGGGTGGATCAAGCTACCGACCCAAAGCGGCGCCGTTGAAGGATCTTTTCCGGGTCCGGATGATCGGCAACGGCCATGCCGCCCCGGCGCGATTGTGGAGATCCGCCCGACGCCCCCCAACCGCTGGGGTTCCCCTGTCCCGACTTGACTGTGGGTACGGAATGCAAAAGGGCGCGGTTTCGCGCGTGCGCGCCCTCAGGGGCTCCCGGTGGATCCGCTGGAGGGCACCACGCCCAGCGCTTCGTGGCTCTGGGCATCCAGCTCCGGGAAGCAGAGGTGACACGGCCCTGGGGGCAGTCCGCCGACGCGCGCGAAGCCCCGCGCATCCGTGCGTCCCTTTCGCTGGGTGCCGTCCGCGAGGATGACGATGAAGCGCTCGTTGGCGATGGGCATGTCGTTCTCTCCCACGAGTTCGAGCTCCACCCAGCCCTCTTCCAGGGGGCACGCCTGCACCGCGGCACTGTTGTCTTCGAGGCCCATGTCCTAGGTCCCTCCGTTCCTGAAGCGCTGTCGTGTCTGGGCGTTGCGTTCTTCGCGCTGCTTCCTACGCGTCGCCTCCAGGTGCAGGCGGCGCATCCGCTCGTGCGGCTCGGTGACGTCCGCGTCATCGAGCATCTGCGAGGCCCAGCGCAGCTCGGGACGTGACTCGAAGTCGAGCCCGTGCATCGCCGTCACCTCCACGTACCAGGTGAGGCCCTGTCTGGACGTGAGCGAGCGCGCCTTCGCCTGACTCAGGCCCTCTCTCACGTGCGCCGCGAGCGCCGCGTCGTCCAAGGCTCGCAGCTCCTCGGGGAAGTGGCGCCGCAGGTGCTCGCGCAGGTCCGCTTCGAAGCGCTGCTCCGAGACGGCGCCGAGCGCGCTCAACTGGTTCTCTCGAATGGTCAGCATGGGCGAGGGCATCCGTTAGAGCGTGGACTCCGCTTCGGAGCTGGGGAGCTTCGAGTCGGGAGGCTTCGAGTCGGGAGGCTTCGAGTCGGACACGGGGAGCTTCGGCTTTGGAGGCGCCTTGTGGTGCTGTGCGCCGGAGAGCTTTCCGGTGACGGTCCGCGCGCCGAGGGGATTCTGCTGCTTCATCGCGTCCTCCCGGGTGGCGAAGACCTCGAAGCTGTCGTCGCTCACGTAGCGCACGGGGATGCCACCGGGGCGCTCGTCGGTGGCCCACAGTTGAGCGAAGGCGAGCAGCTTTGCGTCGAAGGCGCCCCAGTCCCAGACCTTCTCCTCGCTCTTGTACGCGTCGCGGCTCGCCGGGTTCACGCTGATGCGAATCTCCTCCACGTCGTGGGCCCACTCGACGAGCCCGTGGATGTGGGCCTCGATGTAGGGGATGGCGGCCTTCTTCTGGGCCGCCCTGCGCAGGCCGTCGTTCTGTCCCCGCCCGGCGGCGTAGAGCTTCAGGTGGTCTTCCTGGAAGCGCAGGCCGCTGATCTGCTTCAAGAGGGTGAACGGGTGGGTGGGCGTGCAGAGGTCGTCGGGGAACACGCCCACGCTGAAGGTGTCGTTGTGCGTGAGGGTGATGCGCCGCCAGAGGTGGGGCTTGAGGATGTAGGCCGCGTCGCCGTACTTGGGGCACGCGCCGGACGTCGTCTGCGCCAGGTTGATGGCGGCGTACTTGGGTCGGCGCGCGCGGTCGAAGCCAGGGGACTCGCAGGGGGTCTGGTACTGGACCTTGAAGCGCTCGGCGTTGTCGCGAGGCACCGAGTCCGTGCTCGCGCCCACGCGCTGCTTGCCCGTCTTGAAGAAGATCTCCCAGTACTGGGCCAGGTGTGCCGGCAGCTTCGTGCCCCGGTCCACCGCGTCGATGACCTTCTCCAGGTCATCGCAGTTGAGGTTCGCCGTGAGCTGGAACTGCACCAAATCCCGGCCGAAGTTCTCGACGGTGTAGTCCGTGGAGCCCGTGGTGTTGAAGGCCGTCAGGGCCTCGGTGGCGAGGGCGTGGTCGCGCGTCACGCGCTCGATGGTGTTGATGCGCGCGCGGACCAGCACCAGGCGCTCCTCGGGCGTGAGCTTCAGGAACTGGGCGTCCTTCGGGTCGAAGCAGGCGTGGAAGTAGTACTGGTAGAAGAAGGGAAAGGACCGAGGCTTCTGGACGATGGCCTCGATGAGCACCGACTCGTGGGCCTCGAAGTAGCCGCCGAACTGCTTCGTCACGCCCCGGAAGGACTTGAGCCCTTCCTCGAAGTGGACCCTCCCTGGCCCTCCGGACTTGCCGTCGTCTCCGTCTTCGGGCGGCACGGCGATCTTCTCGGTGATGTGGACGAACCAGGCCGCGTCCGCGATGAGCTGCTCGCGGAACTCCTGCTTGCGTCCCTCCGCCAGCTTCACCCTGTCCAGCCGCTCATCGGTCAGGAACAGCAGTCGCTCTGGCAGGAACTTCTTGTTGTTGAGGACGCGGTGGATTTCGAGCGTGTCCGCGTCGTGGACAATCTGCTCGTTGAGGTCCCCCAGCCTCGGAGGCTTGGGCTCATCCGTGCGCGCGGTGTTCTTCGCGTCGCCCTTCTTCGCGGAGCGGCTGTCCACCTTGCTCACGGTGATGACCTTTGGGACGGAGAAGCCCTTCTCCTCCGGGGGCTTCGGCTTCTCCTTTCGCTCGTCGTCGTTCTGCTCGTTCTTGACGATCATCCTCGCGACGTAGGCGGCGTACTCGTTCCCGTAGCCGGACTCGCGCAGGTAGTAGAAGCAGTTGCGCGCGCTCTCGTGCTCCCAGACGTCCTTGCCTGAGCTGGCGCGGGCGCAGTCATGCATGCCGATGCCGTAGGCGATGGCGGAGATGTCCACCTCATCCAGCTCGGGCTCGGGCATCCGCGCGAGGGCTTCGTCGCGTTGCCCGTCGTCATTGGCTGGTTTGGTGCGCAAGCTCTCCGGTCGCGTGTCCCCGGGCAGGAAGCGCGGCTGGCCATGGCGCAGGTAGAAGTTCGCCATGGCCATGCCGAGTATCAGGCTGCGCGCGATGTGCTGGTGGTTGTGGTGGAAGTCGGGAACGTTCTGCTCGTAGTGCGCCAGGAGCGTGTTCATGTCCTGGCGCTGGAACTGGAAGAAGGTGGGCTGGAAGCCCTCCGCGGGCACGCGCTTGAGGAGGCTCTGCGTCCGGTCCGTCTGGATGGCCTCGGAGGTGTCTGGGTGGAGTCGGGGCTCCAGCGTGAAGCCGCCCTTCTCCACATAGGTGGAGTACTTGGAGACGAACCCGCCCCCCTTGGGCTTCCGGGGTGAGGGAACGCTCGACGACTCACCGAGCACCTCCCAGAGGGTCCGTCCTTCGTCCACCAGGGTCATCAGGCTCTCGGCGCGCTCGCCGTTGATGACCGTCAGCGCGCTCGGGCTGGTGTGGATGAAGCACTTGGTGAAGTCCCGGTCGTTGTTCGTCGCGAGCAGCAGGGCCGTCTTGAGCTTCTTCTTCCGGCTGCTCTTCGTGCTCATCAGCGACTTCTTGAGGATGACGTCCGAGTCGCTCTTCTTCGTGGGCTCGGGAGGCTTGCGCTCCTTCCGGGCAGACGACTCGCCCCCGAGCGGAGGCGGTGGCTGGGCCAGGGGCGCGGGCGGAAAGAGGGGCTCGAGCGCCCTCAACATCTGTCCCCGCAGCAGGTCGCAGCTCGCGCTGGTGATGAGGCCGAGCGGGTTCGCGGAGAGCGTCTGCCCCGCGCGCATCAGGGCCCGGGCGAACTGGATGACGTAGAGGCCGCAGTTGTAGCCATCCTCCTGACGCTCGACGTCCGCGGAGGTCGTGAAGTCGAGCGCCCGGGAGAGATAGCCCTTCGCGTGGAGCTTCTGGATGAGGGCCCGGGCCGCGCCCGCGTTGCTCTCCCCCAGGGAGTCGTAGTGCACGAAGGCGCGGGTCGCCGCGGAGAAGACGAGCAGGCTCCAGTGGGTCTCCTCGGTGTTGACGGGAAAGAGGAGCACTGGCGCGTCCTTCGGCAGCCGGGTGGTCGCCAGGTCCAGGTGCCGCGCGGCGCCCAGCTCCGCGCCCAGGGAGTTGCCGAAGGCCTCGTCATCCCCGTCCTTGCCCGCCTTGACCACGGAGGGGGAAATCCACATCACCTGGTGGGCGTTCAGCGCCCCCAGCCCGTCGTCGTAGCCGGTGACGCCGTGGTCGATGAGGGTGTCCGTCATCCAGCCGGTGTCTTCACGCAGTTGGAAGAGGTCGTAGCGGCTCAGGAGGTTCCGCGTGGCGCGCAGAACGGTTGCGTCACTGTCGATGTAGAGAATCCACTCGTGGGCCATGAGGGCTTTCGCGGGCGCGATGTTGGACGGTGAAGTTCAGGAGCCGTGGATGGCGATGAGCTGGGTGCGCGTGCGGTCGTCGACGGTGGTGACGCGCTCGTACGCGTCGTCGTCACCCGCGAGCAGGTCCTCCGGTGTCAGCTCCAGGCCGCAGTGCTCGCGCTTGAAGGCGATGACGGCGACGGCGAGCTCGTCCTCGTCCCCTTCGACGTCCAGGTAGCCCAGGTTGATGAGCCGCTGGCGCACGCCGCTGGCCTCCGTGGCCGGGTCCAACCGGCTCAGCTTCAACTCGTAGCGCTCCTCCCCTTCCAGCTCGAGCGTGGCCTGCTGGCTGCCCGGCATGACCCAGAACGTGACGTCCCCGGCGGGCCCGGTGGTGCCGGAGAGGGCCTCACCGTCGACCTCCAGGAGGTACCGGGCGTCCTTTCGGGGCTCCGAGCCGCTCAGGAGCCGCACCTGGACCTGCACGGGCACGCCCTTGCGGCGGAAGCGGTAGCGTTTGCCCGTCTGGGCGGCGTGGCGGACCTGCTGGAGGGCGGGAATCGTCAGGACATCGCCGGCCAGGAGCACATTGGGGTCCTGGCGCAGCTCACGGAGTTCAGCGTTACCCGGGTCATTCCAGATGGCCTCGGGGAGCAGGCCGTAGCGAGCCGCGATGTCATTCAAGCACTCATGTTCCTGGGCGACATGCACCTGGGGCATCGCCCGACTCTAACGCGGCGCGAAAGGTCGTTTGAGCGCATTGCAGGGCTTGGCGGAAGTTCCGAGTCCCGGGGTGATCGGCCGGGCGGCCTGGACTTCCGTTTCCGGACCCATGTAGGCAGGCAGGCGCCCCCTCTGTGGGCAGGGGGCGACGGTTTCGTTCCCAGGATCGGGAAAATGGGGCGGGTGGAGGTGATCCTCCGTTGACTTACCCTGGAAATGGGGTATGCCCCCGGCCCTTTCCCTAGTTCAGGTCGCGCCGGAGCAGCAGGAGGCGCCGCCTTCATCATCAAGGAGTTCGAGCCGTGTCCAAGCGCACGTACCAGCCGTCGAAGCTGCGCCGCAACCGCACCCACGGGTTCCGCAAGCGCAACGCCACCAAGTCCGGCCGGGATGTCCTCAAGCGCCGCCGCGCGAAGGGCCGCAAGCGGCTGGTCGTGTCGGCTGCGAAGAAGTAAGCGAGTCCGCGTGTGAGGGCCGAGGGTGCGACGCCGGGGCAGCAGGGCCCGGCAGACCAGCGCTTCCCCAAGGCCCTTCGCCTGCTCAGCAGGCGTGAGTTCCTCGAGGTGCAGGACGGTGGGCAGAAGCTCCCCTCCGACTGTCTCCTCGCTCTCTACAAGCGCAATGGCCGGACGTACTCCCGTGTTGGCCTCACCGTGTCGAGCAAGGTGGGAAACGCGGTGGTACGGGCGCGCCTGAGGCGGGTGCTGCGGGAGTTGTTCCGCAAGCGCCGCATGCAATGGCCCCCGGGCCTGGACGTTGTGTTGGTGGCGCGCTCGTCCGCGAAGGAAGCCTCCTTCGTGGCTCTGTCCCGCGCCTTCGACGGTGTCACCCGTAAGCTGCAGCGGCTCCCGCCGGCCGCCGAGCCGAAGCCGAAGGAGCCTCCCAGATGAGCCCGCTCGCCTTCGCCATCTCGCTGCCCATCCGGTTCTACCGGAAGTTCCTCGGGCCGCTCTTGCCGAAGGTGTGCCGCTTCCACCCCTCCTGCTCCACCTACGCCATGGAGGCGCTGGAAAAGCACGGAGGCCTCAAGGGCTCCTGGCTCACCCTGTGGCGCTTGATGCGCTGCCAGCCTTTCCACCCCGGTGGCATCGACCCGGTGCCGTGACGGGGCTTCCACCCCTTGCCGCACCCTCCCCCGAGGGGAGGGACCTCTATGAACGATCCGCTTTCGCCCCAGTCGAACGACTCCCAGAAGCGGCTGCTGGTCGCCCTGCTGCTCTCCTTCGCCGTCACCGCCGGATGGATGTTCCTCTTCCCGCCCCCGCCGGCCGCCCCCGGCGCCGACGACGCGGGTGTGACGACCACCGGCACGACGCAGGACGCGGGCACCACGGCCCAGGCCGCCCTCCCGCCGTCCGGTGAGGGCACGCCGCCGCCCACCGGAACTCCCTCGGACGCCACCCCTCCCCCGCCCGCGCGGCAGGTGGAGATGATGCGCAAGGACTCCGTCTACCGCTTCTCCTCGCTGGGGGCGGGCCTGACGGAGGCCCAGTTGCAGGGCGTGAAGCTGCGTGAGCAGCACTCGCTCACGTTGGCCCAGGGCTGGCAGTTGCTGGTGGGCAAGGAGGTTCCTCCCGCGCCGCAGATGAACCTGGCGCAGCCGGTGCCCAACGAGCCGCTGCCCCTGTCCGTCACCATCGAGGGCGCAAGCCCCCTGCCGAAGAACGTGCCCTACACGGTGGAGGAGAAGAAGGGCGGCGGCGCCGAGTCCGTCACCTTCACCGGCCGCCAGGGCCCGTGGGAAGTCGTGAAGGTGCTCCAGTGGCCGCACGAGGGCTTCGAGCTCACGTACACCATCCAGGTGAAGAACACCTCCGGCCAGCCTCAGAACGGCGAGCTTCAAGTTCACTACGGCCGCGCCATCGACCCGAACTTCGAGCACGCCCCGTCCTTCTTCGGCGGCGTGGGCAACCTGAGCCGCTCCGCGTGCTGGGTGGACGAGAAGCTCCACAACATGAACCCGGGCGACGACAAGCCCGAGGACACCAAGGGGCAGATCCACTTCTTCGGCATCAACCAGCAGTACTTCCTGTCCGCGCTCTACCCGCTGGACGGGCCGCGCCCCGGTCACTGCATCCTCACCGCCACGCCCACCGCGCGGCAGGTGACGGCGGCCTTCCCGCTGAGCGTGGGCGCGGGCGAGACGGTGACGCTGCGGCTCGGCGGCTACCTGGGCCCCAAGGACCCGGACCTGATGGCCGTGGTGCCCGGTCCGGAGCTGCGTCAGGCCGCGGGCCTGGGCGAGGCCGTGTTCCACCCGAAGCTCGAGGACACCGTCGACTTCGGCATCTGGGCGGTCATCTGCAAGATTCTGCTGGGCATCATGAAGTTCTTCCACGGCCTCACCGGCAACTGGGGCGTGGCCATCATCCTGCTCACCGTCGTGGTGAAGCTGGTGCTGCTGCCGCTCACCTACCGCTCCATGGTCAGCATGGAAGAGGTGAAGAAGCTCCAGCCGCGCATGGAGGAGATTCGCAAGAAGTTCGCGGACAACCGCGAGCAGCAGAACGTGGAAATCATGAAGCTGTACCAGGAGGCGAAGGTCAATCCGCTCGGCGGCTGCCTCCCGCTGCTCATCCAGATGCCGGTCTGGATTGCCCTCTTCACGGCGCTGCGCAACAGCTTCGACCTGTACGGTGAGCCCTTCTTCGGTCCCATCTGGAGGGACCTGACCTACAAGGACCCCACGTACCTGCTGCCCCTGGCGCTGGGCATTTCGATGATCATCACCCAGAAGATGCAGCCGCAGATGATGGATGCGACCCAGGCGAAGATCATGACCTGGTTCGTGCCCGGCATCTTCACGCTGACGCTGCTCCAGTACCCGGCGGGCCTGTCGCTCTACATCTTCACCAACAACATCCTCTCCATCGCGCAGCAGTACGGGCTCCGGAAGTGGCTGGACCGGAAGAACAAGCCCCAGGCAGGGGGCGGAACGCCCGCGGTGGCGACAGCGGGAGGAAAACGCAAGTGAGCGAGCAGCAGGTTCCTCAGCAGGCCCCCGTGGGCGGCACTCCCGCCTCGGGCGGGACTCCGGCCCCGGACTTCCGGCCGCGCGTGGAGAAGCTCCTCGGGGACATCCTCGGGCTGATGGGCTTCCCCGCGCGCCTGGACATGCAGGACGCGGCGGATGGCAGCCTGTCCGTCGCGCTGCACTTCGAGGCGGGCCCTCCTCCCGGCGTGGAGCAGGGCCGCCGCAGTCAGGTGCTGGATTCGCTCCAGTTCCTGCTCAACAAGATGCTGCACCGTCCCGGCGTCGAGCGGCGCTGGGTGGTGCTGGGCTGTGGCGCGCACCCGGAGCCCCGTCAGCGTCGCGAGCCGCAGCAGCAGGCCCCCGCGCAGGCGCCCGCCCCCGTGGCCGGCGCGGCGGCGGCCACGGCTCCCGCTCCCGCGGTGGCGCCCCGTGCGCCTGCTCCCGTGGCTCAGTCGCAGGCTCCCGGGAAGCAGGCGCAGCGAGGGACGGCTCAGGCCGCGGCGCCTCGGAGCGCGGCGGCGCCCGCGCGGGCGGGCGGCGAGTCGGATGAGCGCTCGGTGGCCGTGGAAGAGGATGCGGCGCTGCGAGAGGCGGTCCGCCGGCTCGCGGAGAAGTCCGCCAGCCTGGGGCGCTTCTACGCGCTCGCCGCGATGAAACAGGATGACCGCGCGCGCGTCTTTAAGGCGGTAGAAGGTGTGGCGGGGTTGAAGGTGACGGCCGAGGGCGAGGGTCGCAACCGCCGTGTCGTGTTCACTCCGGAGAAGCCGGCGCCGCTGCCCAAGCGGAGCTTGCTCCCGGATGATGACGAGGACGATTTCGACGAGTGAGAGGGCGGTGCATGGGCAAGGCGAAGGGTCTCAAGGACAAGCTGTACGGCGCGGCGGTGCTGAAGATGAGCTTCCGCCTGCGCGGGGATGAGGAGTCTCCCGCCTTCCGCTTCGTCTACCCGGGAGTGCTCCGGGACCTGGAAATCGAAGACGGAGCGGTCGAGAAGTACATCGAGGAGAATCGCGAGGCCGTCGAGAAGGCCGCCCGTGGTTCCACGCCCCCCATGGGGCCCCGGTAGTCTCTCCCGCGCGGAGGGGAGCATCGCTCCCCAGCCGAGATGACTTCAGCCACTTCCACCATCGTCGCGCTGGCCACGGCACCCACCGCTGGGGCCGTGGGCATCCTCCGGCTGTCGGGCCCCGCCGCGCTGGAGGTGGGTCGCCGCCTGGCGCCGAGCATTCCCGTGGAGCCCACGCCTCGCCACGCGTACCTCGCGGGCTTCGTGGATGCGCAGGGCCGGGCGCTGGACGAGGGACTCTTCCTCTACTTCCGCGCGCCCTCCTCCTTCACGGGCGAGGACGTGGTGGAGCTCCAGGCTCATGGCAGTCCGCGATTGCTTCAGTTGTTGCTGGCGCGTGCGCTGGAGGACGGGCTCGCGCGTCCCGCGGCGCCCGGTGAGTTCACCCGGCGCGCCTTCCTGAATGGCCGCATCGACCTGACACGCGCGGAGGCGGTGGCGGACCTGGTGGCGGCCGACTCGGAGTCCGCGGTGCGTGCCGCCGCGGCGGGGCTCTCGGGTGCGCTCACGGAGCGGGTGCGTGCGCTGGAGGAGCCCCTGCGCTCGCTGCATGCGGACCTGGAGGGCGTGCTCAACTTCCCCGACGAGGCGGAGGGCGCGGACGAGGATTCGGAGGCGCGAGTCCAGGTGCTGCGGGCTCGGGCGGAGGTGCTGCTCTCCGAGGCGGGACAGGGTCGACTGGTGCGCCGGGGCGCGCGCGTGGCGTTGTTCGGCCCGGTCAACGCGGGCAAGTCCACGCTGTTCAACCGACTGGTGGGCGAGGTGCGCGCGCTGGTGGACGACGAGCCTGGGACGACGCGCGATGCACTGGAGGCCCGTGTCGAGTGGAACGGCCTGGGCGTCACGCTGTTCGACACGGCGGGACTGCGCGAGACGCCGGGCCGCGTGGAGGCGCTGGGTATCGCCCGGACGCGCGAACTGCTGGCGGGCGTGGACCTGACGGTGCTCGTGCTGCCGCCAGGGACGTCCGAGTCTGACGCGGAGCGCTGGCGGGCAGAGGCGGGCGCGACGGACGTGCTGGTCATCGACGGCAAGTGCGACGTGGGGTCGGAGACCCTCGGTGCGCCGCGCCCGCGTGTCAGCGGGCTCACCGGCGAAGGTGTTGACGCCCTGCGCGAATCCCTCCTCTCCCGGCTGTGGGGTGGCGGTACGCCCTCCGCGGTAGCCCTCGTATCCGAGCGCCACGCCGATGCCTTGCGTCGCGCCGCCGAGGCACTCGCACGCGCGGAGTCCGCGTCGCGCCTGTCCACCCTGGAAGTCGTCTCCGGTGAGCTGGCCCTCGCCCTGGAGGCGCTCGGCGAACTGTCCGGAACCTCCGCTTCCGAGGCACTCATCGACGCAATCTTCCAGCGATTCTGCATCGGAAAGTGACGCGTTCCGAGCAGTCGGGGACGTGTCAGACCCCCTCCTAGAATGCCGCCCTCAACCGCCGCACCTTCGGAGGCGCTGTGACGGAAGGCATCATCCACCTGGCGAACCACTCGATGCTCTCGGCCCTGCCCTCGGGCTGGGTGGGAGAAGTCCTCGACGAGGAGTTCGTCGCTTCACCCAGGCTGACTCCCGCGCAGACTCGCGCCGCCTTCATGCTGGGGGTGGAACTGGGCGAGCAGCTCGACCGACGCCGGGGTGGCAGTGGCCGCTGGTGTTTCCTGCGCGCCCCCGAACTGCGGCTCGGTCACGACGTGCTCGTCCCGGACGTGGCCGGCTGGCGGCGAGACCGCGTCGCCTCCCCCATCGACCCGG
Source organism: Myxococcus sp. CA040A (assembly GCF_013336725.1). NCBI lineage: Bacteria > Pseudomonadati > Myxococcota > Myxococcia > Myxococcales > Myxococcaceae > Myxococcus > Myxococcus sp. CA040A. The sequence continues at coordinate 887,669 of NZ_JABUMR010000006.1, forward strand.
ACGTGCCCTTCCTCACGCTGGCCCCGGATTGGGTGTGCGAGGTGCTCGCGCCCTCCACCGCCGCGCTGGACCGCACGCGCAAGCTGCCCGTCTACGCGCGCCAGGGCGTCTCCCATGTCTGGCTGGTGGACCCCCTCGCGCGCACGCTGGAGACGTACCAGCGCGTCAAGCGAGGCTGGCTCCTCACCGGCTGCTACGAGTCCGACGCGCTGGTGCGCGCCGAGCCCTTCACCTCCGCACCGGTGGAACTCGAGACGCTGTGGCTCCCCGAGTCCTCGCTGTGCGGGGAGACTTCACTGCTCTCCGCCGTGCCCTGACTCCCGTCGCGCCCTTCAGCTCGCGCGGCGGAGAAACGTGGCATCACCCGCGGGATGCACCATCCTGCGCACCGCACGCAGCAAGAGGTCCGGATCCACCGGGGCGGCCAGGAAGCCTCGGGCCCCCACCGCCTGCGCGCGAGGCAGGTCCACCTCGGGCGTCTTGCCCGCCACCACCACCTGCGCGGGCACCTTGCACCCCAGGGCCTCCAGCGACGGCAGCGGCGTCACCACCACCTGCATCTCGCTCGAAGCCAGCAGCTCCTCGGTGCTCGCCACGCGGGAGGTGAGTCCCGCGCCCGCCAGCACCTTCACCAGCCCCGCCGCCGCGTCCACGCCCCAGCCGTACACCAGCACCTGGGCCATGGGCTCCGGACGGGCCGCCGTCAGCGTGGGCAGCTTCGAGCGCAAGGGCGCCCTCGGCGCGGGCACCTTCACCGCGGGCTGGGGCCGCGCCGCCTCTTCCTCCAGCGAGGACAGGAGCGGCAGCGCCTCCTCGGGCGGCGCCTCCATGTTCGTCAGCTCCACCATGCTGGCGCCGAGCACCATGGTCATCTGCTCGTCCGCCTCGGGCAGGGAGAACCCCTCCATGCCGGGCCGCCGGGCGACGACGTCCGTCTCGCCCCGGTACATCCGGCCAATGGCTCGGCGGATGGACGCATCCGTGGCCAGCTTCGCCACCACCCGCGTCCGCCCCGTCACGCTCTTCACCGCGTCCAGCGACGCAAGGCTCGCCGGAGCGGCCATGGCCACCACCAGCGTGTCCTTGGGCGCGTGTCCTTCCAGCCGCAGGGGCACCACCCGGTGCGCCTCCGCCACCCGCTCCGGAATCAGCCGCGCCAGCCCGGGCTCGGGCGCCTGCGCCGACAGGTCCACCGTCTGCATCCCCACCTGCTCCGCCAGCGCCTCCAGCACCTGATCCGCCGAGCAGAAGCGTTGATCCACGACCACCTGCCCCAACGGCACCCCCCACTTGCGCTGATACGCCAGCGCGGAGTGGAGCTGCAGCGCATCAATCACGCCGCGCGCCAGCAAGATGTCCCCCAGTCGCTTCTTCATACCCGGCTCCTCCGGCCCCCCACGGCGGCCACTACCCCTGGGAACGCACTCGTCCCGGAAAATTGAAACAGTTCTACGCCCGCACCGGCCGTCGCGGCTTCCTCGCCGACGACAGACGGTTCCGCGTCCACGACATCTGCAAGGCAGGGGCCCAGGGGCGCCCACCCACCGTGCCGCGTCGTCACGTCTCCTCTGGGAGACGGAGCGCGTCCAGGGTTGTGACGGCGCGAAAAGGGCTTCGAGGCATGCCGCGCGCCCCGAAGCCCTTGGATCCACGGCGTTCCGACATCACGCCCCTGCGTCCGGAAGGCACGCGGGGGCGCGTAAAACGGAAAGGCCCGCTACCAGCGCGTCTGGGGCATGGGCGCGTACAGCGAGCCGCGCTCGGGTGCGAAGACACCCAGCCGCACCCCCAGGCCATGCACCACGCGCGTGGCCTCCACCAGCGGCGCCCAGGGCGTGACGACCGCCGTCGTGGCGGAGGTGTCCTCGCTGTTGTCCCCCGTCTCGCCCAGCACGGAGGAGAGCACCTCGGCGGGGCTCTTCTTGCGCGGATACTCCTCGATGCGCACCCGGGCATCCGCGGGGAGCTTCGCCGCTTCCTTCGCCAGCTCGAGCGCCTTGGCATAGCCGCCCAGCGCATCCACGAGGCCGTTCTCCAGCGCGTCCTCACCCGTCCAGACGCGGCCCTTGGCCAGGCCCTGCAGCTTCTCCAGCGGCATCTTCCGGCTGCTCGCGGCGCGCGTGGTGAAGTCCGTGTAGATGCGGTCCAGCTCCGCGTCCACCCGCGCCTGCTGCTCCGGCGTGTAGTCCGCGTCCGAGCTGGCGAGCGTGGCGTTGCGCCCCAGCGCCACGGTGTCGAAGTTGACGCCCAACTTCTCCCAGAAGCCGTTGGTGACGAACTTGCCGGTGTACACGCCGATGCTGCCCGTCAGCGTGCCGGGCTGGGCGACAATCTTGTCCGCCTCCATGGCGAAGTAGTACCCGCCGCTGGCGGCGTACGAACCCATGGTGGCGATGACGGGCTTGCCCGCCTCGCGAGCGCGCTGCACCTCGCGGCGCACCGTGTCGCTGGCCACGTAGCTGCCGCCGGGGCTGTCCACGCGGAAGATGATGGCCTTCACGCGCGAGTCCTCGGAGGCCTTGCGCAGCGCCGCCGCCACGGTGTCGCCGCCCATGGCCCCCTCGCCGAACGGGCTGCCCCCGCTCTTGCCGCGCGCCACCTCGCCCACCCCGTACACGAGAGCAATGGTCTCCCCCGTGGTGTGCGGCCGGCCCGCGCGCTCCAGGTACTTCTTCACGTACAGGAGCTCCGCGCCGTCGCCCGCCGCCTTCTTCTGCTCGGCGTAGACCTCGTCGCGGTAGCGCAGGCCGTTCAGCAGCTTGCCGTCCACCGCCTCCGGCGCGAGCAGCGGTGCCCGGTCGATGAGCGCGCGCACCGCGTCCTCCGTCAGCCCGCGCCCCTCGGCGATGCCCCGCACCATCTGCCCGAAGAGGCTGCCCGCGAAGCGCTCGGTGGCCTCCAGGTGCGGCCCGGTGTAGCCCTGCTCGGTGTAGCTGTTGACCGCGTTCTTGAACTCGTAGCGCTTGTCGAACTGGGGCTTCACGCCCAGCTTCGCCAGCGCATCCCGAGCGAACGGCGTCTCGAACGCGAGGCCGATGATGTTCACCGCGCCGGACGGCTGCATGTAGATTTCATCGAAGGCCGACGCGAAGTAGTACGCGCTGGTGCCGTTGGCCTCCTCGCCGAAGGAGTCGGTGAAGGCGATGGCCTTCTTGCCCTTGGCCCGGAACGCCTTCACCGCGTCGCGCAGCTCCTGCGTCGTCGCGGGAGTGCCGGGGCTGGTGCCCACGCGCACCACCAGCGACTTCACCCGCGAGTCCTCTCCGGCCTTCTCCAGCGCATCCACCACGTCGCGCACCGTGAGCGGGTCCTCACCGAAGGCCCCGGCCAGCGAGTCGCCCGACACGTGCTCCGGCAGCGGCTGCGACAGGTCCATTTCCAGCACGAGGTTGGACGGCACGCTCGGGCGGCTCGTGGAGGCCATCACGATGAGGGCGATGAGGCCCAGCATGAAGAGGACGGACATCGCGCCAATGAAGGCGAGCGCGCCGATGAGAAATCGTTTCATCCGAAGAAGCTCCTGGTACCTGGGAGACGGGCCACGAATCCGGCACGCGGTCCTTACTACTTAACGGGCCAGGGTGCCGATGCTTGCACGTCTCCCCACGCCTCCCCGCCGCCCGAGCGACATTCCGGAGGATGAAGACTGGACGCACGGGTCTTCCTGGCCCCTCGCCGGGAGACGGGGCGCTCGTCCCCCGGCTCACGGCGCGTCCAGCTCCACCACCACGGGAGGCCGCATCCCGAACGGGTGGAGGTGACAGTTGGCCACGTTGAGGAAGCGGGTGGGCACGTCGGGAAGCGCGTGCTCGCCCGGTGACTCGTGGATGTGGCCGAAGACGTGGAGGCGCGGGCGGACCTGCCGCACGCGCGCGAGCAAGTCCGCGCAGCCCACGTGCGCCCCGAGGAACGTGCGGTCCCCGAGGCCCTTGGGGGGACCGTGGGTGATGAGCACATCCAGGCCCTCGGGGATGCGGTTCCAGTGGGTGAGGATGTCGGCGCCCCGCTCGCGGTTGAAGGCCATGCCTCCGAAGCGTGGCGTCACCGGGGAGCCCCAGAGGCGAAGCCCCCCGACGAGCACCTCCTCGTCTTCGAGGTAGTGCACGCCCGCTTCCCGCGCGAGGGTCCGGGTCAGCTCGGGCTGCGTCTCGCAGATGAAGTCGTGGTTGCCCGCGACGAACACCTTCTCGCGGGCCGGGCGGCTGGCGAACCAGGCGAGGAAGGACTCCAGCTCCGGCTGCTTTCCCCGGCGAGAGAAGTCACCCGCGTGGATGAGCACGTCACACGCGGGGACCTCCAGCTCCTCGTGCCGTCGATGGGTGTCGGAGATGAGCACCAGCCTCATACGAATCCCTTCGCTTCGGGCGTGGAAGTCCGAGGCCGGAGGGGACGCTACACCGGCACGAGGGCCTTCCTCGCGGCACTTCGCTCGGGAGTCAGTGACTCAGTTCTTGAGCAGCTTGTTCAAGATGCTCTCGTGGGCTTGCAGCCGCCGCTCGGTGTCTTCCCGGTCGACGGTGAGCCGGGCGACCTTCCCGTTGACGTGGAACAGTCCCCGACGCAGCTCCGAGGTCGAGGCACCCACGTGGTCGCTCAACTTCGCGAGGGACTCGACGGCTTGCTCGAAGCCCGCGCGGACCACCTGGAGGTCGCGGGAGAACACGTCGACCTTCTCCTCGACAACCAGGAACCGATGGTCCGAGGCCTTCGACTTGTCTTCCAGCGTGTGGACCCTGTTGTCCAGGGTCTCCACCTTGCTGTCCAGGGCCTCCACCTTCTGGTCGAAGGTGTGGACCTTCACGTCCAAGGTCTCCACCTTCTGGTTGACCGCGGCTACGTCCTGCTTGAGCGCACTCACATCGTGTTTCAGCTCACGGACGTCCTGCTTGAACTCCGCGACGTCCTGCCGGAACTCCGTGACCTCCCGTCGCAGCTCCCCGGCTTCGAGAGTGACCTCCCGGAACGCCTTCCGTCCGTCCCGGATGGCCTCCTTGAGCTCGAAGTGGCTCTGGTCGAGCGCATCCAGACGCACCCGCATGCGCTCCAGGACCTTCGAAAGGTCGTTGATCGCCGCGTCCACTCCCCCACCGTCGTATCTCGCCATCCCGCCTGCCTCCCTCCGAGCGGCCCCATGCCGCTTCCAAGGTTGAAGACACCCTACCAAACCAATCTGACACGGTGGCAATCAGACAAACAACCCATGAGGTTGTCATGGGAAATCCAGACGAACCCGCGTGTCGAGGGGCCGAGGGGCGGGTCCGGGCGCTCCCTCCCCTGTCTCACGGTGGACGCCCGCCAGGAGGAAGTGCTGGCTTCCGGGATGGCGGATGACCCGTACCGGGTTAGAAGCGCCGTGCACTTTATGAAGACCCGCGAGGACCGCATGAGGCGTCGTACCCCGCTTTCCCTGTTGGCCCCCCTGATGCTGGTGGCCACCACTCCTGTATGGGCCCAGGCCCCTGCCCCCTCCCCTACCCCCGCCGCGAAGGCCGCTCCCGCGAAGGCCAAGGGCTCCGCGCTCACTCCGGTGACGAGCGTGGAGGGCATCACCGAGTACCGCCTCGCCAATGGCATGCGCGTGCTCCTCTTCCCCGACCCGACCAAGCCCAACGTCACCGTGAACGTGACGTACTTCGTGGGCAGCAAGCACGAGGGCTATGGCGAGACGGGCATGGCCCACCTGCTCGAGCACCTGATGTTCAAGGGCACGCCCACCACCAAGAACGTGCCCCAGGCGCTCACCGAGCGGGGCGCCCGCCCCAACGGCACGACGTGGCTGGACCGCACCAACTACTTCGAGACGCTGCCCGCCTCGGACGAGAACCTGCGCTGGGCGCTGTCCTTCGAAGCCGACCGCATGGTCAACAGCTTCATCGCCAAGAAGGACCTCGACAGCGAGATGACCGTCGTCCGCAACGAGTTCGAGTCCGGCGAGAACGACCCGGGCAGCATCCTCCAGGAGCGCGTCCTCAGCGCCGCGTACATCTGGCACAGCTACGGCAAGTCGACCATCGGCGCGCGCTCCGATTTGGAGAACGTGCCCATCGACCGGCTCCAGGCCTTCTACCGGAAGTACTACCGCCCGGATAACGCGCTGCTGGTGGTCGCCGGCCGCTTCGACGAGGCGAAGACGCTGGGCTTCATCCAGTCCTCCTTCGGCAAGTTGAAGAAGCCCGCCGCGCCCCTGCCCGTCACGTACACCGCCGAGCCCACCCAGGACGGTGAGCGAGAGGTGACGCTGCGCCGCGTGGGCGACAACACCCTGCTCGCCAGCGTGTATCACGTGCCCGAGGGCGCCCACCCCGACTTCGCCGCCATCGACGTGCTGACGCTCGCGCTGGGCGACCACCCGTCGGGCCGTCTCTACAAGGCCCTGGTGGAGACGAAGAAGGCGTCGAACGTGTCCGCGTACAACTACCAGTTCCGCGACCCGGGCATCATCGGGTTCAGCGCGGACATGCGCGAGGACCAGCCCCTGGCCGCCGCGCGCGAGGCGCTGCTGAAGACGGTGGAGGACTCGGCGCGCACGCCCTTCACCGAGGAGGAGGTCTCCCGCGCGAAGACGACGCTCTTGAAGATGATGGAGCTGACGCTGAACAACTCCGAGCGCGCCGCCATCGGCCTGTCCGAGTGGGCCGCCACCGGCGACTGGCGCTTGATGTTCCTGCACCGCGACCGCATCGAGGCGGTGAAGCCCGTGGACGTCACGCGCGTGGCGGCCACCTACCTCAAGGCCTCCAATCGCACGCTGGGCGCGTTCATCCCCACGGCGAAGCCGGAGCGCTCGGAGCTGCCGCCGCCGGTGGAGATGGCGAAGATGATGGACGGCTACAAGGGCCGCGCCGCGGTGGCGCAGGGCGAGGCGTTCGACCCCTCCCCCGCCAACATCGAGGCGCGCGTGCAGCGCGGCGAGCTGCCGGGCGGCATGAAGTACGCGGTGCTGTCCAAGAAGACGCGCGGTGAGATGGTGAACGCGTCCTTGTCCTTCCACTGGGGCACGGAGGCGGCGCTGCGCGGCAAGGCCGACGCGGCGTCGTACGCGGGCCGCATGCTGATGCGCGGCACCAAGAAGCACACGCGGCAGCAAATCCAGGACGAGTTCGACAAGCTGAAGGCGCGCGTTGGCGTGGACGGGGGCCTTGCCGGAGCGTCGGTGTCCATCGAGTGCCCGCGCGCGAGCCTGCCCAAGGTGCTGGCGCTGGTGGCCGAGATTCTTCGCGAGCCCTCCTTCGACGAGAAGGAGTTCACCCTGCTCAAGCAGTCGCGGCTGGCGGACCTGGAGTCGCAGCGCAGCGAGCCGGAGACGCAGGGCAGCATCGCCTTCTGGCGGACGCTGTCGAGCCACTACACGAAGGGCCACCCCTACTACGTGCCCACGCTCGACGAGCGCATCGCCGGCGCGAAGGACACCACGCTGGAGCAGGCCCGCGCCTTCCACAAGGCGTTCTACGGCGGCGCCAACGCGGAGCTGGCCGTGGTGGGTGACTTCGACCCGAAGGAACTCGTGGCGGAGACTGGCAAGTTGTTCGGCGACTGGAAGAGCCCGGCGCCCTACGCGCGCGTGCCGGAGGTCTTCAACGACGTGGGCCCCAAGGCCGTGGCCCTGGAGACGCCGGACAAGGCGAACGCGTACTTCTACGCGGGGCAGACGCTCAAGCTGCGCGAGGACGACAAGGACTGGCCGGCGCTGATGCTCGGCAACTTCGTGCTCGGCGGCGGCTTCCTCAACTCGCGGCTGGCCACGCGCATCCGCCAGAAGGATGGCCTGTCCTACGGCGTCGCGAGCAACATCGACCCGGGTGACCTGGACGCGGTCGGCACGTTCATCACCTACGCCATCTACGCGCCGGAGAACGCGGGCCGGCTCGAAACGGCGATGCGTGAGGAAGTGACGAACGTCTTGCAGAAGGACTACTCGGCGGAGGAGCTGGAGAAGGCGCGCGCGGGTCTGCTGGAGTACCGGCAGGCGGCTCGGGCGCAGGACGGCAACCTGGCGCGCAAGCTCGCCGGCTACCTGTACCTGGGCCGCACCCTCACCTTCGACGCGGGCGTGGAACAGCAGCTCTCCAAGCTCAAGCCGACGGACGTGCGTCAGGCCATGTCGCGACACCTGGACTGGACGAAGGTCACCCAGGTGAAGGCGGGTGACTTCGCCACCGCGGAGAAGAAGGCGAAGGCCCCCGTACCGGCTCAGGCCGCGCCGTGACGCGGTGACTGCTCACCCTTCACGGGGTTGAGCGCTCAGCCTCGAGGTGCCCGCGTGGCGCCTCGGGGCTTTTTCATGCCCGCGCGGGGGCGTGAGAGATGTGGGAGCGGACCTCGCCGATGCCCTAGGTCGAGGAACGTTCCTCATTGATGACGTCGTTGCACAGGCCGACGCATTCGTCGCAGATGAAGACGTTCGGGCCCGCGATGAGCTTTCTCACCTCGCGCTGGTACTTCTCGCAGAATGAGCATTGGACGTTGATGCCGGGGTCGAATTTCCGCGTGGCGTCGGCGATCTTGTCGAACCACAGAGAACTCCAATACGCCAGTGCTCTCTCCGCGTCCTCGGAGCGGACCAGGTCGGCCCGCCATTCGAGGACCATGGTTTTTTCAAGGCGGGCCCAGCTCCCATCCGGCGCCACATTCAGGGCCCAACTGTCAGGCTTGCGCTCACCGTCCTCGTAGACACCCAGATGCACCACCAGTCCGTCTGGACCGAGCTCCGCGTAGAGCCCCTCCTTCCGGTCGAATGAGACGCCCTCTGGCAACCACGAGCGGTCGAACCGTTCCTTCTTGTCCATGCGGTGGCACCTCTTCCCGCGAGGCGGATGGAGGAGAAGACCCACGTCGGTGCGGGAACCCGATGGTCCACACGAGAAGATAGCCTTTTCATGAGAGGCTTTCTCTCGGGGGGCACCCGCGGGCGACAGGCTCGAAGTCACATTTCACACATCACGTTTCCCCAATCCGTGACGCCCCGGTCATCGTGGGCTCCGTGCTCGCGGCTCGCGAGCGCGCCCTGTGGCCCAGGAAGCCAGACAGCCACGCCAGCACGGCCGCCGCCAACACCACGCCGCCCATCGGCTTCGCGGTGTTGTCATTGAGCACGCTCACCGCCCAGGACGCGGAGGCCGCGGCGGTGAACTGGAGCGCGCCCAGCACCGCGGACGCGAGCCCCGCGTGCGCGGCGTGTCGCTCCAGCGCGATGGCCGCGGAGTTGGGTCCCACCAATCCCAGCGTCGGCACGAACAGGAACAGCGCGGCGGCAATCCCCCAGAAGCCCCCTACCCCACTCCACGTGACTGCCATCACCCCCGCCGCCGTCACCGCATACAGCGTCAATGCCAGACGCAGCAACCGGTGCAACGGGATGTGGCGCAGCAGCTTGCGATTGAGCTGAGCCAGCGCCACCAGCCCCACCGCGTTCGCACCGAAGAACCAGCCGAAGTCCTGCTCCTTCACGCCATGCAGCGTGATGAACACGAACGGCGCGCCCGCGATGTATGCGAACATTCCCGCGTACGCGAAGCCACCCGCGAGCGCCGGGCCGACGAAGTCCGCGTCCCGCAGCAGCTCCCCCAAGCGCGCGCGCATGCTCTTCGTCTTCGAGTGCTCGGGCGCGGTCTCCGGCAACACCCTCCACGTGGCGACCAGCGCCACCGCGCCGATGCCCGCGAGCAACACGAAGATGACCCGCCAGCTCGTGTGCTGGAGCACGAAGCCACCCAGCAACGGCGCGAGCACGGGCGCCACGCCCACCACGAGCATCAAGCGCGACATCGTCCTCGCCGCGTCCGCGCCGGACCACAAGTCCCGCACCACCGCGCGCGGCGCCACCAACGCCACCGCGCCGCCCAGCGCCTGGAAGAAGCGCATCGCCACCAGCGCCGTCGCCGTGGGCGCGAGCGCACAGCCGAGCGAGCCCAGCACATACACCGCCAGCCCCGCGTACAACGGCCGCGTCCGTCCGAACCGGTCAATGAGCGGCCCGGTGAAGAGCTGCCCCAACGCCAGCCCCGCGAAGCACGACGCGAGCGTGAGCTGGATGACGGACTGGGTCGACTGCAAGTCCGTCGCGATGCGTGGCAGCGCGGGCAGGTACATGTCGATGGACAGCGGCGCGAACGCGGTGAGCGCTCCCAGCAGCAGTTCCAGCGACAGGGTGCCCGATGGGGGCGACTTCTTCGTGAGGGTGTTCATGCCATCCCAGGCGTGAGGCGCGCACCGCCGCGCGCGCGAGTTCGTTCAGGGCTCTGGATGCCGAGCAGGCGACCTCTCGGCGGGCCGCTCGCGAGCAACGCGGTGGCGACTCCCTGGGAGGTTCTCCGGAGCTTCATCATCGTCGACGCTGGATTAGCGGCGCGGACCCTGGCTGACCAGCGACACGAGGTTCCACGCAGTGTTCCACGCACGGAACAATCCCCGCGCCTGTCCCCGGCGGGCGTCACAAGTCCTGCCTCCGCCCGTCTTCAGGATGAAGCAGCCGCATGCGGGGGAGGGGAGTGGCTGGGTCCCACCTCCACGCCAACTCACCCCCGGAGGGGCCGGCCTGGCGAAGGCCGGCATGTCAGACCCTCCGGTTATTCCTTTCCCCGTCGCGCACACGGGGGTGCAGGACCCTTCGGAGTCTCGAGCTCGAGTTTACCGTCGCGCCCTCACCGCCATGGTCCCAGGTCCGCCCTCCGTGTGTGCGACACCATGAAGACGAAGCACGCGAGGAGGCAGGGGCCATCTCGCGCGCGCAGGGGGATGGGGCGCCGCGCTCGGGAAGCGCGGGCCCCATGAGGTACCGGCGACGCCTTCGGGCTCGCCCGACATTCTTGAATCGCCATCCACGCCGGAGGGCAAGCCCGTCGCACGGGACTTGTCCTTCTGGAGGATGGCCGGTGCGCGCGAGGCAGGCAGCTCCTCAACCCCTCCCACTGCCCGCCTCGCGCGCTCCCGTAAACCTTCCCTTTGCTTGCCAAGGGGGCGCACCGGAGACATAGGGGACCTCACAGGTCGCGGCGCGCGGAGCGAGGGTGCTCGGTGCCATGACGGAGCGGGCGCCACGTCAGGTCCCGAAACCCTCCGGCGACCCTCGTGAGCAATGGGACTCCGGTACGACGTCATCGTGGTGGGCCTGGGCCATGCGGGCTGTGAGGCGGCGCTCGCCTGCGCGCGCCTGGGCCTGGCCACGCTGGGAATCACGCTCAAGCGCGAGCGCTCCGCGGTGATGAGCTGCAACCCCGCCGTGGGTGGCACCGCCAAGGGCCACCTGGTGCGGGAGCTGGACGCGCTCGGGGGACAGATGGGGCGCGTGGCGGACCTCGCCGGCACGCACTTCAAGACGCTCAACGCCTCCAAGGGCCCCGCCGTCCAGGCGACTCGCGTGCTGTGCGACCGCGAGCAGTACTCCGCCCTGATGCAGTCGGTCCTCTTCAACGAGCCGAACCTCACCGTGCGCGAGGGCGAGGTCTCCACGCTGGTGGTCGAGGAGGGGAGGGTGACGGGCGTGCTGCTCGGCGACGGCACGCAGGTGGCCGCGTCGGCGGTGCTGCTCACCACGGGCACCTTCCTCCAGGCGCTGATGCACGTGGGCGAGAAGAAGGAAGTCGGCGGACGATTGGGTGACGACGCGGCGCGAGGCCTGTCCGATTCGCTGCGCGCGCTTGGCTTCACGCTGGGCCGCTTCAAGACGGGCACTCCGGCGCGGCTCGCGCGCGCGAGCATCGACTGGGATGCGGTGCAGCCGCAGCACGGCGACTTCCCGCCGCGTCCGCTCTCCTGGCGCACGCGCGCGGAGTCGGCCTCGGGGGTGCCGTTTCCGCGTCAGCCCTCGGTGACGTGCGGCATCACGGCCACCACGCTCCAGACGCACCGCGTGCTGCGCGACAACCTCCACCGCTCGCCGCTGTACCAGGGAGAGATTGTCGGCCGGGGGCCGCGCTACTGCCCGTCGCTGGAGGACAAGGTGGTGCGCTTCGCGGAGCGCGAGCGGCACCAGGTGTTCCTGGAGCCCGAGGGCCCCGACTCGCCGCTGGTGTATCCGGCGGGCCTGTCCACCAGCCTGCCCGCGGACGTGCAGCTCGACTTCCTGCGCACCATCCCCGGATTGGAGCGGGTGGAGGTCATCCGCTACGGCTACGCGGTGGAGTACGACTACGCGCCGCCCACGCAGCTCAAGCCCACGCTGGAGACGAAGGCCATCGCGGGCCTGTTCTTCGCGGGCCAGCTCAACGGCACCTCGGGCTACGAGGAGGCCGCCTTCCAGGGCCTGTGGGCCGGGCTCAACGCGGGCCTCATGGTGAAGGGCGAGCCGCCGCTGCTGCTCGGCCGCGACGAAGCCCATGGCGCGGTGCTGGTGGATGACCTGGTGACCAAGGGCGTGGACGAGCCGTTCCGCATGTTCACCAGTCGCTCCGAGCACCGGCTCCGGCTGCGCGAGGGCAACGCGGACCTGCGGCTGGCGCGTCACGGGCACCGGGTGGGGCTGTTGCCGCGCGAGGCGTTGGAGCGGGCGGAGGCGCGGCAGCGCGCGGTGACGGACGAAGTGACGCGGCTCAAGCGCACGGGTCTGGCGGCGCGGCTGAAGCGGCCCGAAGTCACGTACGGGCAGTTGGGGGAGGGGAGGGTGGACTGGCCCGTGTTGGCGGAGGATGTGGCCGAGGAGGTGGAGGTGGAGGTGAAGTACGAGGGCTACATCGCCCAGGCGGCGCGAGCGGCGGCGCGCGAGTCGGAGGCGACGGACCGGTGGCGGATTCCGGAAGGCTTTCGCTTCACGGAGGTGCGGGGGCTGAGCAAGGAGGCGGCGGAGAAGCTCGGCGCGCACCGGCCTTCGACGGTGGGACAGGCGCGGAGGATTCCAGGCCTGACGCCCACGGCGGTGTCGCTGCTCCTGGTCGCGCTCAAGCGCGTCTCGGGCCCCTCGGGCGGCGGCGAAACACCCCTGGAGTGATCAGAACAGGGGGTGTGGACAACGTGTGGACAACTTTGGGGATAGAAATCCCCTGAATGATTCCGGAGGGTTATGCCCCTCCGCGCTGTGGAGGTGCTGTGGATAACACGAGGTTCGTAGATCTGCTGGCATCCGGCTGCCAGGCGCTGGGCGTGTCGGTGGGGGAGGACGTGGGCCCCCGGTTGCAGCGGCTGATGGCGGAGCTGCTGAAGTGGAACGCGAAGGTGAATCTCACGGCGATTACGGCGCCGGAGGAGGTGCTGGAGAAGCACTTCCTGGACTCGCTCGCGGTGCTGCCGGAGGTGACGGGCGCGGCGTCGTTGTTGGATTTGGGCGCGGGGGCGGGCTTCCCGGGACTGCCGTTGAAGATTGCGTTGCCGGCGCTCGGCGTGACGCTGGTGGACACGGTGGGCAAGAAGGTCGCGTTCATCAAGGCCGCGTCGGCGAGCCTCGGGTTGCAGGGCGTGCGCGGGTTGCACGCGCGCGCGGAGGGACAGCCGGAGACGGAAGGGATTCCGCGCGCGCAGTTGTTGATTGCGCGCGCGTTCATGGACCTGCCGGACTGGCTGGCGTTGGCGCCGGCGTATGTGGAGCCGGGTGGGCGCGTGGTGGCGATGCTCGGCAAGTCGCAGACGGACGCGGAGCTGGCGTCGCGCGCCGCGGAGCGACAACTGCGAGTGGTCTCCGCGAGGGCGTACCGGTTGCCGTTCTCCGGCGCGGAGCGTCAGGTCGCGGTGTTCGCGAAGGAGTAGGGCAGGGGAGGGCGGGCCCGCGCGTGCACGGTGGAGGTGCGCGCGTGGCGCCATGCGGACAACTGCTATCCAGTGTCAGTTGTGGACGTGGCGTGGGAGTGAGGGGGCAGGCATGCGAGGAGGGGCCGCGTTAGCTTCAAAGCGGAGGTGCCTCGCATGCAGCCGATTCCGACGGACCGACCGGTGGTCTGGGGTGACGACGAGCCCCATGAGTCTGAAGTCGCGGTGGCCCGAGCGTCCCGCGCCGACTTCGAGCAACGCTGGGGACCTCCGCACTTCCGAGACGTGGAAGGTGATGGACTCGGACCCACTGACTACTGGGGTTGGCGCGCGGACTGCGGCTTCCAGTTCTTCGTCTTCTATTTGCAGGCCACGGACGATTTCCATGTCATGACCTCGGAAGAAGAGCTGAGCCATGCGCTCGCGCATCTCGACTGGTGGCGCGATGAAGTGGTGTGGCGGGCCAACCCTGGAGCGCCGCCGCTGACGGATGGCTGGGCGGTGTACCGGCAGGACGACACGGGTCATCGCCATGATGTCTGTGTGATGACGAGCCGAGGACATGCGGAGTGCCTGGCACGTCGGATGGAGGCTCGGGCGCACAAGCAGTGGTACGCCGTCGAGCAGCGTGGAACACCGCCCATGCGGCAGTCCCGTCCGCGTCAGGGTTGGGCCGTGATTCGGCAGGATGAGCACGGCAACCGAGCGGAGGTGGCCGTGTTTCGGACCGAGCGGCGCGCGCGGGAGCTGGCCGCCGCGTACGACTCCGAGCCTCGGCACAAACAGGCGTACTTCGTGGAGCCCGTGTCTCCTCCGAATCCGTGAGGTGGCGTCCCACGGCTCTGACGCGTTGGCCTTCTGCCATTGCGTTGCCGTGTGCGGACACGCGCGCCGGAGATGGCGCGATGCTTCCGCGACTTCATCGTGCACCGCGCCCTGCTCGTCATTGAGTGCGCACGCGTCACGACCGTGAGACGCGCGAACCTTCACCGGGTTCGTTCGTGGTGAGGACGGACCTGGGATGGAGATGTGTAAGCTGCGAGTCGCTCGACCGACGCGGAGCCTGGCGACAGTGGTGCGGTTCTATCGAGAGGGGCTTGGCTTCGAGCTCGTGGGAGGCTTCGAGGACCATGCGGGCTTCGACGGGGTGATGCTCGGCCAGGTCGGGACGCCGTACCACCTGGAGTTCACGGTGGAACGCGGACACGAGGCGCCTCGCGCTCCTTCGCCGGACCATCTGCTGGTTCTCTATGTGTCGCGGCGCGAGGAGTGGGACGCGCGGGTGCGGCGCATGGTGCAAGCGGGCTTCCATCCGGTGCGCTCACACAACCCTTACTGGGACGTGTACGGGAAGACCTTCGAGGACCCCGATGGATATCGCGTCGTGCTCTACCAGGGAGAGTGGACGCGCTGAGTTGTGTCGAGGCGCGATGTCTCTCGAACCCTGGATTTGTGTTGGGCGCTACCCCAGGTCTTGCAGGAGCACGTCGCGGTCCGTGATGAGCTTCTTCGAGTTGATGTGCTTGCGAATCACGCGCTGCGCCTCCGCGCGGACCGTTGAGTCACTGAGTCGAGCGAGCCACTGCGTGCGCAGTGCTTCGAGTTGTTGTCGCTGGGGCAGCGTCGTCGTCGCGAACCATTGTTCCAGCTCGAGGATGATGTCGGGACGGGGTGGTCGAACCGGAGGCTCCGCGACGAAGTCCGAGGGTTTCGGCGTGTATCGAAGCGAGGCCAGTTCGTCGGAGAGCGGACCCCATGATTCGGCGAGTCCGCGCAGCCCGTGTCGGACCACGTCGCTCGGTACTTCTTGTCGCGGGTCGGAGAGAAGGCCCCAGTCGACGAGTCGTTGCTGCAAGGCCTCGCGTCCGTGGACCTCGTCATGGACTTCTTCGCCCAGGTGGGCGGTGCCCCAGACGTTGAATTGATGGTTGTGGGAGAAGATGGCGCTCTCGACGTAGGCATCGCCGAAGACGCAGGTGCCCAGGGGTTCGTCTTCGCCGAACAGGCGGCGGACGCGAAGGTCCCCGAGGATGACGAGGTACTCGGAAGTGTAGACGGTGTGCGCGATGAGGTTGCCGCGCACGAAGACGAGTCCGCCTGGATTTTCGAACCAGCCATCGACGACCAGGTCGCCGTCGATGAACGTCGAGCCTCGGGTGTTCTCCAGCATGAGTGATGAGACGCGCCCGCCTGTGAACAGCCCGGCGCCGCTGAAGAAGCCGTCGGAGAGGACGAGGGCGTCCACGTCCATGCCGTTGCCGGCGCTTCGTTGCTTGAAGGCCGCGTAGGGACGGAGCACCTCGGCGGCTTCCTCGGGAGACAACCAGCGTTGAAGCGGGAGCACGGAGTGAGCCTTGGAAGTGGAGGTGTTGGCGTGTCGCCGCGGACGATGCCCGCGATGGGTCGTGTGTCTCGCGGAGTATCGCAAGGGTTCGAGCGCTGCGGTTGCCAGCTCAGGATGTGACCAGGCACTCGCGCGGATGCTGGCTCGGGGCAGGGGAGGGGAGGGGAGTGCGAGCGGACGGTTCCTTCAGTCGGGAGCACGCCTGCCTGGTCTGGCGTGAAGCTGAGTGCGAGAGCACACGCTCGATGGGACGGTCACTCGACCAGCGAGAGGTCCAGGGGTGGACTTGCCTGCTCGCGAGGCGAGAGGTGAGCGAGCTTTGGACCACGGCGCGAACTCTGTTGCACGCGGCTGTGCTGCCACTCATCGCGCGGGAGTCTTTCGGCGCGTGTGGCATCGGGGCGACTGCTCTCGAAGCGGACGCGTGACGCCAGGACTGTTCGCGAGTGACTCCGTTCGAGCCCATGGCGTACTCAGGCGAGGTGCCGCGGATGGAGTCGCGTCACGAGGTTGGAGGAGGAGCATTCCTGCGTGCTCAGCCCTGCACGGTTGTCATGACTTGATGCGAGCGTCCAAGCAGGTGCCCGCAGGCCCTGTTGCGCGGGTTCTGAGCCCGCGGCTACTGCTCGTTCCACGTGGAACAGGGTGAGTCGGGTCCAAGTCAGCGCGGGCTCCGACCGTGAGGACGGAGGCGTCATCGTGAAGCGATGGCTTCGAACGGACCTCGCGTGAGTTTGCCGCTCGTGGCTGAAGTTCCTGCAGCCCGTGGTGATGCAGGCCAGCCCTTCGAACCACACGTCGGTGAGCTCCATCGTTCGTGACGCGTGGACATGAGGGCCGTTCGACGTGTGTATCCCTGGAGGTTCGTGCCCACGGTTCGGACGCCATGCGCACCGGCGCAGGTGATGGGCCGTACGCAGACTCTTTTCGGTGGGGCCTCCGGATTCTTCGCGAACCCCAGACCCACTTGAGCCGAATCGGTGAGGGCAGGTTGGTGGTGGTCTGGTCGTGAAGCGCGAACCTCCGCACGGCGAGGTGTCGCGAGTGAGGGACGCGGGGGGCTTGCGTCGCGGCAGTGGGACCGAACCTTCGCGGCGACTGCTGGCTCTGAAAGGACGGGCGCGACAAGTGAACTCGCACGGCAGTGAGGATGCGAGCGCGCCAGATGGGGGGCGCATCGGGTGTCCGTACGGCTGAGGGTCTTCGAGGTGCTCGTTCGTGGGCCTTCGAGACGGAGCGCGGATGGGGGAGGGGAGGGGATGCCGTCCGTCACTTCTGCCCTGCACCCCATGGCGCGAACTCTGGAGTCAGCGAGTGCTCTCGGCTGTCGGACCGTTCTCCGGAGTTGCTGCCCCGTGAGGGATGCCGAGCACAGGGTCCTGCTGGTGGCGTGAAGTGAAGACCCACGCGACTGGCCCGTGCTGAGCCTGCTTCAACGAGAGGGGGAGCGCGGTGAGGTTCCATGTGGAACCCGAAGCGAGGAGTCGACTCGCGCCGCTTTCGCTGCAACGGCGTGCAGCGGACGGCGTGATTCGAGTGAAGGGAAGAGGCTGCCTGGTGGGAGGGGGAGGGGGCGCCAGTTGTTGGCGGAGTGCGGAGCCGCCTGCACTGTCACCCCGAGAAGCCGTGTCTCGATGGTGCCCGACCATGAGGACGCGTGAGAGGTCTCGTTCAGCCGCGCACCCCGGGAACGGAGACGAGTCCATGCGGTGAGGGAGCCTCTGGCTTTCTTGAGAGGTCGCGCCCCGTGGTGCCCCGTTCATCGGTGCGCGACGTCATGCGGTCCCGCTCGGGTTGCTTCTCGCTGGCGAGGTCGCTCAGCCATCGAGGCGTCGTGGTGCGGGTCCCCGTGGTTCACGGCTTGGGTGCCGCGGTCGTCCTCTTTCTGGTGAGGACGCCGAGAAGTCCCTTCTGGGTGCCGGTGCCTATCGACTCGCGTGAAGTCCGAACCATCACGCCTTGCCGCGCGTCAGGTTCCACGTGGAACGGCGAAGAGGGATGGGCCCCGCGTGCTGGCTGCACCTGGTTGAAGAGGCTGCTTCTCGAGGTCGTGCATGCCGACGCGGTGAAGACGCTGCCAGCCAGCGTTGCCGCGCATCGTGCTCCATCGTGGAAGGTGGCGGGAGCCAGGGCGAGTTCTCTTGGTGGGGCTTCACCTGGTTGATGGCGGTGCTTCTCGATGGCGCGCCGAATCACGTGAGACGGGCCTCAGTCAGCCAGCGGTTTCCACGCGCCGTGCTCCACCCGGAAGGTGACGGGAGCCAGGGCGAGTTCTCTTGGTGTCTTCACCCGGTTGAAGGCGGTGCTTCTCGATGCCGCGCGCCGAATCACGTGAGGCAGGTCTCAGCCATCCAGCGGTTTCCACGCGCCGCGTTCCATGTGGAGCGGCGATGGGGTCGAGGGTGAGTCCTCTGGGTTTCTTCACCCGGTTGAAGCAGCCGCTTCGCGAAGGCGTGCGCACCGGCTTGCGCGAGGCCTTGGTCATCCAGCGTTGCCATGCGCCGCGTTCCACGTGGAACGATGACGGGGGCTTGGGTGAGTTCATCGTTGAGTACGCGCCCGGCTGGAGCAGCCGCTTCGCGATGCCGGGCACGGCGACGCGCGTGGTGCCTCCACCAACCGGCGATGCCGTGTTCCACGTGAAACGGTGGAGGGGCCTTGGGTGAGTTCGTCCTCAGCAGCTCAAGGAGTCGCTTCGCGATGCCGTGCCGGCGGACTCGCCTGAAGTCTCTGCCAACCAGCGATGCCGTGCTCCGCGCGGAACGGTGAAGGGACCAGGGTGGGGCACGGGTCCTGAACTGGTTCAGGCAGTCGCTTCGCGATGCCGTGCACGGCGACTCGTGCGAAGCCCCCGCCAACCAGCGATGCCGTGTTCCACGTGGAACCCTGACGAGGTCCGGGGTGCGTTCCTCGTTGAGGGCGCGCCCGGTTGAAGGAGGCGCTTCGCGATGCCGTGCACGGCGACTCGCGTGATGCCTCCACCAACCGGCACGCCGTGTTCCACGTGGAACGGTGGAGGGGCCGGGGTGCGGTCGTCGTCCTCATCAACTCAAGGAGTCGCTTCGCGATGCCGTGCCGGCGGATTCGCCTGAAGTCTCCGCCAACCAGCGAGTCGTGCTTCATGTGGAACGATGAAGGGAACCAGGGTGGGGGCACGGGTCCTGAACTGGTTGGGGCAGTCGCTTCGCGATGCCGTGCACGGCATCGCGAAGCCCCGCCAACCATCGATGCCGTGTTCCACGTGGAACGGTGACGGGGCCTTGGGTGAGTTCCTCATTGAGGTCGCGCCTGGTTGAAGCAGAGGCTTCGTGATGCCGTGCACGGCGACTCGTGCGAAGCCCCGCCAATCAGCGATGCCGTGTTCCACGTGGAACCCTGATGAGGTCCGGGATGAGGGCCTCGTTGAGGTCGCGCCCGGTTGAAGGAGGTGCTTCGCGATGCCATGCGCGGCGACTTGCGTGATGCCTCCACCAACCGACGATGCCGTGTTCCACGTGGAACGAAGAAGAGGTCCAGATGGCCATCGCGTGCTGGCCTCACCTGGTTGAAGAGACCGCCGCGAAGCTTCTTCACGGTGTTGGTGCTGGCGAACTCGCATGAAGCCGCTGCCATCCCGCGATGCCGTGCGCCGTGTTCCACGTGGAACGAAGAAGGGGTCCGGATGAACGCCGCGTTGGCTTCCTCGCCTTGCTGATGAAGTGGCTGAGAAGCCGCCTCGTGGTGACGACGCCTGATGGTTCGTGTGCGGTGTTCCACGTGGAACCGATGCGAGCATGAGCACCGCTCCACGTGCCCGGACATCGGCATCGATGCGTGAAGGAGGTGAGCCGCGATGCTCGGTCCGGCGACGCATGTGCCGCCTTCGCGTGCAGGTGTTCTGGTGAGCATCCGTGTTCCACGTGGAACGCATCGCGCGCTTCATCACCTCTTCAACGAGATGCCGCGGCTGGTGGTGAGGGCCTCACGTGAGGCCTCCATCACCACGTGTTGCCGCGAACCGAGCAGATGGCGAACCCACTTCCTGATGCGCGACGTGTGCCGTGTTCCGCGTGGAACGCGGTGGTGCGTGGACTGGTGTGGACCGTCCAGTTGCTGGTGCCGTGCGGCCCATGCACGCGCGTTCGTGTTCCACGTGGAACGGCGGGGAGGCAGCGCTCGGGATGCGTCGGTGCCTTCGCCGAGAAAGGGTCGTGAGCGCGTTCTCGATGATGTCCGCATGTCGCCATGCGTGAGGTCATGCGAGGTCGATGCGGCGCGAATCGTGTTCCACGTGGAACACGAAAGCGGTCCGCGCGAGCGGTCGAAACCCGTGCTCACGCGATGCCGTGTTCCACGTGGAACGAGGTGACGCCTGAACCGGTCTCAAGGAGTCGTGCGGGTAGCGGAGCCTCATGCTCCCGTGTTCCACGTGGAACGCAGAAGCCGTTCACGTGGTGGCGCGTGCGACGTGCCGTTCACCTCATCAACGTGGTGGTGGGCCTTGGCCGGTGATGCGCAACGGCGCTGACCTGCGTGACGCTGTCGCGAGCGGTCGATGCGAGCCGTGTTCCACGTGGAACGCGGAAGCCGTTCTCAAGGTGGCGCGCGCTACGTGCCGTTCACCTCATCGACGTGGTGTTGGGCCGTTGCCCGGTGAGGCTCAGCGGTCCCGTTCTGCATGACGCTGTCGCGAGCGGTTCGTGTTCCACGTGGAACGCAGAAGCCGTTCACGTGGTGGCGAGCTACGTGCCGTTCACCTCATCAACGTGGTGGTGGGCCTTGGCCGGTGATGCGCAACGGCGCTGACCTGCGTGACGCTGTCGCGAGCAGTTGAGGCGACGCGGGTCGTGTTCCACGTGGAACGCGGAAGCCGTTCTCGTGGTGGCGCGCGCCGCGTGCCGTTCACCTCATCAACGTGGTGTTGGACCTTGGCCCAGCGAGGCTCAGCGGTGCCGTCCTGCATGACGCTGTCGCGAGCGGGTCGTGTTCCACGTGGAACGCAGAAGCCGTTCACGTGGTGGTGTTGGGCCTTTGCCCGGTGAGGCTCAACCACGCTGACCCGCGTGACGCTGCCGCGAGCCGTTGAGGCGACGCGGGTCGTGTTCCACGTGGACCGGTGATGGGTGCCGAGCAGTGGTGGAACGCCGGTGCCGTGTTCCATGTGGAACGCGGAGGCAGCCAGGGTGGTGACGGGTGCTCGGCCTCATCGACGTGGTGTTGAAGACCGATGAGAAGGTGTTCACACGCTGCG
The DNA here is from genome assembly GCF_013336725.1 of Myxococcus sp. CA040A. Taxonomy (NCBI): domain Bacteria; kingdom Pseudomonadati; phylum Myxococcota; class Myxococcia; order Myxococcales; family Myxococcaceae; genus Myxococcus; species Myxococcus sp. CA040A. Next base: position 908,917 of record NZ_JABUMR010000006.1, read on the forward strand.
CTTCCGCGATGGTCTGAAGGACCTCGTGCCGTGTTCCACATGGAACGCGGTCACGAGTCGGAAGGGCGGACTTCATCCGCGAAGACAACGTGCCCTTCGCTTCGAGCCGATGTCGCGGACAGGCAGATGCCTGGTGCCAGCGCGTCGCGCGCGAGTTCCGATGTCGCCGTGGCCTTTGAGGCTGTTCCACGTGGAGCGCGCGCGCCGATGTGGTGCGCGGGTGTTCATCCGAAGCGCGCTTCAGCGTGTGGCGTGTCCCACGCGGGAACGGGTGTCGTGACCGATGGGTGCGGACAACGAGCATCGCGTGAACACGGTGAGCCACTTGGGCACGCATCGTCGCCGCTGTGTTCCGCGTGGAACGCCGTGGTGGTGATGCGTGCTGAGGCGGCGACGAACGCGTGTCGCCTTCCACGCGGAACAGGTGAAGTGACCGCGCTGAGTCCTGGGGGTGGAGATGAGGACTCGCGAGGCCGGGTGCCGACCCAGGCTCCACCTGGTTCGCGTGTCGGGTCCGTCCCCGGTTGTGGCGATGCCGTGTGCTCATGCTTGCTGGCTTCAGCGTGAAGCGAGCTGTGCGGTGGACGGTGGTCGCGCGCTGGAGGCCGGACAACGCTTCGATGACTTCACGGCATCGAGTGAGGGTCGCGGCGCGCACCAGATGGAACGAAGCAGAGCCTCACGCTGAAACGATCGATGCGGGGATGTCTGGTGCGAGTTGGCCAGTTCGATGCCGCGCGCGCCGTGGCCCGCGTGAAACGGAGGTGCGGTCCGCGGCCCCGTGTCCAGATGGTGCCGAACGGGCAGGTGGGTTTCGGCAAGCACCGCCGGCCGCGCGCATCGCCGCATGTGGAGTGGCGATGGGGGAGCTGGTTCATGCCAGCGTGGTGCTCGCGGCACGGATGGCGTGTCGAACTGGCCGTTGAGCCGGTAGGGCAGTTCAGGCGGCGCCGCTGAAAGCTCTCGGATGGCGGGGCTCATCGCTGAACGAGGCTGCACCTCGCTTCATGTCGAATGGTCGATGGAGGTCGCGAGCCGGTTCGCGCCGCGTCAGTTGGAACCAGCGAAGAGTGTTCGCGCGATGCCCCACGTCGAACGGGTGCTGGCGGTAGCGAACTCGTTCACGTGGAGGCGTCCGATGGTGAGTCAGTGCTGGGCGCCGGACCGGATGGTGGTCGCGCCACTCCGCACGTCGAACGGGTGCTGGAGGTAGTGAACTCGTTCATGTGGAGGCTTCCGATGATGAGTCAGCGATGGGCGCCGGACCGGATGGTGGTCGCGCCACTCCTCATGTCGAACGGGTGCTGGCGGTAGCGAACTCGTTCATGTGGAGGCTTTCGATGATGCGTCAGCGATGGGCTCCGGACCGGCCAGTGGCCGACCTGCACCTCGCGTCGAACGGGTGCTGGGAGTGGTGAGCGCGCTCACGCGGAGGCTTCCGATGATGAGCCAGCGATGGGCGCCGGACTGGATGGTGGTCGAACCACACCTCACGTCGACCGGCGGTAGCGAACTCGTTCATGCGGAGGCTCGTTGATGAGGCGCGAGGGTTGCCACATGGGCAGTGGCCAAACCGCACCTCGCGTTGGCTGGGTGATGGAGTGGGCGAACCGGTTCGCGCGGTGGCTCTCGATGAGGAGACCTCGACGGGCGACGCATTGGAGGGCGTGCGGTGCCTCACGCCGGATGAGCGGGGGAGGTGGCGAACCGGTTCATGCGGAGGCTCTTGGTGATGACGCATCGGAAGGGGTCGTGCAGCGCTTCACACCGGATGGGTGATGGAGGTGGCGAAGTGGCGCATGCGGAGGTCTCGATGATGACGCCGCAATGAACTGAATGGTGGTCGACCCACGTCTCCCGTCGAACGAGCGATGGAGGTGCCGAGTTCGCTCATGCGCAGGCTCTCGCCGATGAGCATTGAGGAGCGCTGCATCGGACGGTGGTCGACCCATGCCTCAAGTCCAACGAGCGATGGATGGAGATGGCGGACCTGCCCGTGCGAGGGCGCTCGATGATGACGCATCGATGGGCGACGCATCGGACGGTGGCCGAACCGCACCTCATGACGAACAGGCATGAGCAGTGACGGCCCGGTTCATGTTGGTGCTTCCGACAAATGCATCGAGTTGGCGCACGGTGCGGAGGTTCCCCATCGCTTCATGTTGAACGGACAAGAGCCGTGGCGAGCCGACTCATGCGAATGCGACCAACAACGCACCGATGAGTGGCGTCACCTCCGATGACCCCGAGGCGACTTCATGTTGAACGGACAAGAGCCGTGGCGAGCCGACTCATGCGAATGCGACCAACAACGCAGCGATGAACAGCTGCCGCCGCGGAAGACAGTCGAAGCGCACTTCATGTCGTACGAGTCACGCGTGAAGGGTTGGTTCATGCGAGGGCTCGTGACAGCGCATGGATGGTGCGCGCCATCGGAGGGCAACCGCAGTGCGCTTCATGGCGGACAGGCGATGAAGGTTGCGAGCCGGTACGAACCGGCACTTCCGATGCTGCCTGGGTGGGCCTCATCGTCCGGCGAGGTTGCCCAGCGCTTCCACGTCACCCAACCCATTTGAACGGTGCACGGAGGTCGCGAGTCGAGCAGGCCCGTTCCATATGGAACGCGTGCGCGGACGGACTTGAGCGGTGACACCGACCCCCGTCACCCGCGTGCCCCCTTATAAGGAGGGCATCCGAGCAGTCTCCCCACGCCGCCCGAATCCAGGATGCGAACGCCCGGTCGGCCGGGTTCTGGACATAGGAAACCGTGCTCCAAGTCTCCGGAATCAGGCCTTCCGGCTTGCTTGGAAGCCCTCGAAAAGAGTCGTCACGCTGGGAGCGCCGTGAATTTGATCCAACACCGAATCGCGTGCTAGCAGCGGATCAGCGTGCAGTCGTGCACCGCATCACGCACGGCGCCCGGCTCTCGCCGGGCAAGAGAGAGGATGGGGCTCGTGGGTCGAATCATCTGCATCTCCAATCAGAAGGGTGGCGTGGGTAAGACCACCACCGCCATCAACCTCGCCGCGAGCCTCGCCTCCGCCGAGCGCCGCACGCTCCTGGTTGACATGGACCCGCAGGGCAACGCCGGCAGCGGCCTGGGCCTCAAGCAGGACAAGCTCCACGGCACCATCTACGACGCGCTCCTCAATGGTCGCCCCATGAAGGAGCTCTTCCACCCGACCGAGCTGCGCTACCTCCAGGTCGTCCCCGCCACGCCCGACCTCACCGGTGCCGAAGTCGAACTCGTCAACCTGGAGAACCGCGAGTTCCGCCTCCGCGACGCCCTGCGCCCCCTGGCCTCCGAGTTCGACTACATCATCATCGACTGCCCGCCCTCGCTCGGCCTGCTCACCCTCAACGCCCTGTCCGCCGCGGACTCCGTCCTCATCCCGCTGCAGTGCGAGTACTACGCGCTCGAGGGTCTCTCCCAGCTCACGCACACCATCGACCTGGTGAAGCAGGGCCTCAACCCCGACCTGAAGATGGAGGGAATCCTCCTCACCATGTTCGACGCTCGCGCCAACATCGCCCACCAGGTCGTGGACGAGGTGCGCGGCTACTTCAAGGAACAGGTCTTCCAGGTCGTCGTCCCGCGCAACGTGCGCCTGTCCGAGTGCCCGTCCTTCGGCAAGCCCATCATCCTCTATGACATCAAGTCCAAGGGCTGCGAGAGCTACCTCGCCCTCGGCCGCGAACTGATGAAGCGCGACACTCCCAAGACGCCCCGCCGGCGGGTCGCCTGAAGCCCTCCGCGAGCCTTTGCGTCGCCCATGCCCGTCGTGAGTCTCCTCGCGGCGCTGGAGTCCTGACTTGGTGAAAGCAGACACGCAGAAGCGCGCCCTCGGTCGTGGGCTCTCCGCACTCATCCCCCAGGCCGCTCCCGGCAAGGCCGCCGAACAGGCCGCCCTCAAGGCCGGCGTCCTCAAGCTCCCGATTGAGGCCATCCACCGGGACAAGGACCAGCCGCGGCGCTACTTCGACGAGGAGAAGCTCAAGGAGCTCACCGAGTCCATCAAGACGCAGGGCATCCTCCAGCCCATCCTGGTGCGCAAGGACGGGGACGGCGGCTACAAGCTCATCGCCGGCGAGCGCCGGTGGCGCGCCTCCCAGGCCGCGGGCCTCAAGGAAGTGCCCGCCATCATCAAGGACGTCACCGAGGTCCAGGCCTTCGAGCTGGCCCTCGTGGAGAACCTCCAGCGCGCGGACCTCAACCCCATTGAAGAGGCGGAGGGCTACAAGCGCCTGACGGACGAGTTCCGCCTCACGCAGGAGCAGGTCAGCCAGCGCGTGGGCAAGGAGCGCTCCACGGTGGCCAACGCGCTGCGCCTGCTCGCGCTGCCCGCGGACGTGAAGCTGATGGTGGCGGACGGCTCGTTGAGCATGGGACACGCGCGCGCCCTCCTGGGCGTCCCCCGCCTGCCCGAGCTGCAAAACCTGGCCAAGCAAGTGGCCGACAAGAAGCTGTCCGTGCGTGACACGGAGCGGCTGGTCCAGCAGAGTCGCACCCACGGCAAGAAGGATGCGGGCAAGACGCCGCCGAAACAGAGCCCGCAGGTGAAGTCCTTGGTGGAAGAGCTCCAACGTCGTTTGGGGACGAAGGTCCGGTTGACCGAACGAAGCCCCGGAAAGGGCACCATCGAGGTGGACTTCTTCTCCTACGATGACCTGGACCGGCTGTTGAAGCTGCTCAGGAAGGAGTAGCGCGTGGCGCTCCTTGGCGGGAAGAAAGACGAAGCACCCAGCAAGCCCCTGTTCAAGCGGGAGGAGGAATCCGTGTCGCAGCGCTCTGGTGAGGTTCATACGCTTCTGGGCAAGGGAAGCGAGTTCGAGGGGAAGCTTACCTTCGAGGGGCAGGTCCGCATCGACGGCAAGTTCCAGGGGCAGATCATCACCAAGGACGTGCTCGTCATTGGGGATGGCGCCAAGGTCAATGCCGAAATCCAGGCCGGCACCGTCATCATCAACGGTCAGGTCGAAGGCAACGTGAAGGCCACCCAGATCATCGAGCTCAAGACTCCGGGCCGCGTGAAGGGAAATCTAGAGACGCCGTCGCTGTCCATGGACCGTGGCGTCGTCTTCGAGGGCACGCTGAAGATGGAGAACCTGGGTGGCAACGCCGCCTCGGCGCGTCCTCCTCCTCCTGGCGGCGAGTCGAAGAAGTAAGGTGCGTCAGCGCGCGCACATCGCGCCAGCCCTGGTGCTGGCGCTGTCGCTGCTGTCCGGTTGCAAGGGCTGCAAGGACGAGGGTGCCGACTCCGGCGCCCTCTCTCCGGACGGCGCCGCGCAGACCCCTCGTTCCGGTGTGAAGGTTCCACTGCCGGACGGTTGGTCCGCGCAGGTCGCTCCCGACGACAGCTTCCAGGCGGGCCCGCCCGGCCGCCCGGTGCTTCGAGTGGACCTGCGCCGAGGCCAGGGTGAGCAACTGCCCACCGTGGACGCGCTGGCGGAGCGCGTGCGCGAGGAGTCGAAGAACTTCGAGGTGTCGCTGGACCAGGAAGAGTCCAAGGACACCTACTCGCTCTTGCGCGTGACGATGGCGCCGAAGCTCGCGGACGGTGGCATCGGCCTCCAGGCCCCCGCGCTCTTCGGTGCCCGCCGCGTGGGCAACGACCTGTTCCTCTGCGCGACGCTGCCCGGCGCCTCACCGGAAGATGTCCGGCTGGCCACCGAGGCGTGCCGCGAAATCGAAGTCCAGTCCTCCCAGTCCAAGTAGTCGCGCGGCCTCACGACGACGGGCCGGTGCCTCCTCGCCCCGCGAGCGAGCCACCGAGCCCCTGGTCCGGCCCATGTCCCCGCTCACGAAGAGGCGCGCGCTCCCGAGCACTGGACCTCCAGGGTCCAGTCGCCTTCCGCGGAACGAACCCGCCGTTTCGGCGTCGGACGGGTCGTCACCGGGAGCGAGCGTGGCAAGGTTGGCTCCAGGAGGTGGTCATGGACTGGAGAGCGAATCTCGTCGAGGACGACGCGGGCGTGAGGGAAGTGCTGGAGCACTCGCGGAGGGTGGCGGTGCTGGGCATCCGCTCGGAGGCGCAGGCGCACAAGCCGGCGTACTCGGTGCCGGCGTTCCTCCAGAAACACGGCTACGACATCGTCCCGGTGTCGGTGCACGGCGAGAAGGAGCCCATCCTCGGCCGGCCCGTGTACTCCGCCGTGGCGGACATCCCGGGGGACGTGGACCTGGTGCAGGTGTTCCGTCGCCCGGAGGACATCGACGCGCACGTGCCGGACCTGCTCGCCAAGAAGCCGCGCGCGGTGTGGTTCCAGCTGGGCATCCGCAATGACGCGGCGGCGGAGAAGCTGGCCCGTGCCGGCATCCGCGTGGTCCAGGACCGGTGCATGAAGGTGGAGCTGATGCGGCTGCTCCAGGAGCGCCAACCTGGTGGCGCGCTCCCTGTCTGACGCCCGAGAGCAGGCAGGCGTGGCGCGGTGCTGAACATTCAGCGAGCGCCGGGCGTCCATCCGATTATGGATGAGAAGATGAACCGGATGGCTCCGAGCTTGGGACGAGGGGTGCACTTCCGTGCACGCCGCGTCGCCATCGTCGCACGGGGACTTCCAGATTCTTTCGCGAGTCCCTAACCTTGTCGTTCCCCCGGCCCGTGGTGGGTCAACACCCCAGCCCATCCTCCGGACCTCCACGCAGCGCCCCGCAAGGAGTTCCCCGCATGTCGTTCACCGGAATGCTCCCCCTTCACCTTGCCACCGTGGACCTCAGCCCCGTGGGGGAGCGGCTGTTCGCCGCTGGAGGGCTCGCCGTCACCGTCCTCGCCGCGCTGTGGTTTGCCTGGACTCGGCCCATGCCGCAGCCCGTGCCCGTGCGCGTGCAGTCCCGTCGCAACCCCCGACGCTAGTCGTCGGAGGACGCCGGACCTGGTGGCCGGGTGATGCCCGACCCCAGGTCCGAGCCCCTGGAACTCAGCCGCGCTTGAGCGCGAGGGACAGGGCGAAGTCACCCGCTCCGTCCGTCCACCACGCCGCCAGTCCCAGCCCCGCCGCGTCCAGCTCCGCCTCGACGCGTGCCTGCTCGAACTTGCAGCTCACCTCTGTGCGCAGCACCTCGCCCTCGGCGAAGTCCACCCGGCGCTTCAGGGAGGACAGCCAGACGGACTGCGGGCGCTGCGACACCAGGCGCATCTCCACCCAGGCGTTGTGCTCGTCGAAGGGCGCGACGTGCTCGAACGCCTCCGGGTCGAAGTCCGCGCCCAGCTCGCGGTTGAGCACGCGCAGCACGTTGCGGTTGAACTCGGCCGTCACCCCGGCGCTGTCGTTGTAGGCGGCGAACAGCCGCGCGCGGTCCTTGATGAGGTCGGTGCCCAGGAGCAGGCCGTCACCGGGCTGCAGGCCCGAGGACAGCTCGCGCAGGAAGCGCGCTCGCTCGGTCGGCTTCAGGTTGCCGATGGTGCCGCCCAGGAACGCCACCAGTCGCCGTCCGCCTCCGGGCAGGCGCGACAGGTGGTGCTCGAAGTCGCCCACCACCGCGTGCACGGTGATGCCCGGGTACTCGCGCGCCAGGGACGCCGCCGCGCGCCGGAGGAACGCCTCGCTCACGTCGAAGGGAACGAAGCGCGACAGCTGTCCCGCCTCCTCCATCGCATCCAGGAGCAGGCGCGTCTTCTCGCTGGTGCCACTGCCCAGCTCGATGAGCGTCGTCGCGCCGCTCAGCCTCGCCACGTCTCCGGCATGGGCCAGCAGGATTTCCCGCTCACGCCGCGTGGGGTAGTACTCCGGCAGGCGGGTGATGTCGTCGAAGAGTTGGCTGCCCCGCTCGTCATAGAGCCACCGGGGTGACAGCTCCTTGGGCGAGCCGCACAGCCCCTGGAGCACTTCCTGTCGCAGGGCGCGCTTCGCGTCGCCCGGCTTCACGTACACCTCCACCCTCACCCCGGGGACAGCCTGCGTCCCCTCACCCGAAGTCGTCTCCACCGGCTGCACTGTCGACCTCATTGATTCACCTCACCTCTGACGCACAACGGAAGCCGGCGAAAATCTGCCGCCGGATGGGGTAGTCCCAGTTGCGAAAGCCATTGCGTACCGCCACGGGTGCGCTCGCCCAGGCCCCGCCTCGAAGCACCTTGTAGTCGTCGCCGAAGAACACCTCCGAGTACTCGCGATAGGGATACGCGCGAAAGCCCGCGTAGGGATGGAAGTCGCTCGCCGTCCATTCCCAGACATCTCCCAACAGGCCCCAGACGCCCTCGCTGCTGACGCCCTGGGGATGACTGCCCACTCGCGCGGGACCCCACGCGTCACCGCCCAGGTTGGCGTGCGCGGGCGTGGGCGCGTCGTCGCCCCACGGGTGCTCTCGCGCGACGCCGTCCGAGCCGCGAGCCGCTGTCTCCCATTCGGCTTCCGTGGGCAGCCGCTTCCCCGCCCAGCGCGCGTACGCGTCTGCTTCGTACCAGCACACGTGCTGCACCGGCTCGTTCGAGGGCAGCGGCTCCACCTGTCCGAAGCGCCTGCGCAGCCAGTGCCCGCCCTGCTGGGGCAGCCAGAACTGCGGGTGGCGCAGTTGCTCCGCGCGCACGAAGTCCCAGCCCTTGGGATGCCACCAGCGCGCGTCGTCGTAGCCCCCCGACTCGACGAAGGCGACGTAGTCCCCGTTGGTGACGGGGTGCGCATCCATGAGGAAGGGCGCGACCTCGCGCGCGTGCGCGGGCCGCTCGTTGTCGTACGCCCACGGTGACTCGCTGCCCAGGCGCACCGTGCCGCCGGGGATGAAGACGGGCTGGCGGGTGATGGGAACGGGGCTCGGATGCGGACGCGGCGAGCTGATGCGGTACTCCACGTCCGTCATCAACTGGAGCGTGGCGGCGAGCGTCTCCGCGTGCTGCTGCTCGTGCTGCGCCACCATGCCGAAGACGTACCCGCCCACCAGCAGCGGCGCCTCGCTGTCCTCGGGCACGTGGTCCGACAGGTGCGCGCGCACGGCTTGACGCACGCGCGCGGCGTAGGCGAACGCGGACTCGGGGGACAGCAGCGGCAGCAGGGCGCGCGTGTTCCGGGGGTGCTGGAAGGCGTCGTAGATGGCGTCGAAGGCCGGGTCCGTCAGCGCCGGTGCGCCGAGCGCTCGCAGCAGCCACTGCTCCTCGTAGTTGGCGACGTGCGCGACGTCCCAGATGAGCGGTGACATCAACGGCGAGTGCTGGTTCATCAGCACATGCTCCGGCAGTCCGGCGAGCATGCGCAGCACGCGGGCGCGCGCGGCCTCCAGCTCGGCCCAGGCCCGCGCCTTCCAAGCCCTTCCCGGTGCACTGCCTGGCTGTCGTGTCGTCGAGCTGTCCGTCGTACGGGACATGGCGCCTCAAGCTAGGGCGTGGAACGGCGTGAGGGTAAGTCCCGGGCCCCTCGGCCGCAGGTTCCCGTGCGGGAATGTACGTTTCCGTGGGGGGCGGCCGACCTGGCCGATGCTGCGACACCTCGCTGGCACTCCACCCGTGACATCGCCTCGCGCCTCGCGTGTTTCCCGCGCGTCGTGAGCGAGCCCGTCCTCCCCGTCAGGATGCGTGGCGCCCGACGCGCATGCGCACGATTCTGTCCACTTTCGCCGCGTAGACTCGCCCCCAGGGTCGCCGTGAGGGGGAGGGGACCTCTATGCTGTCCACCATGGCCAGCGTCGCGAAGCACAGCTCCGTGCTCGTCGTGGAGGACGAGGACGACATCCGTGCCGCCATCGCGGAGATTCTGGAGAGCGAGGGCTACGACGTCACCATCGCGACCAATGGGCGCGAGGCGATGGAGGAGCTCTCCGACGTGCGCTACGTGCCCCGGCTCATCCTGCTGGACTTGATGATGCCGGAGATGAACGGGCATGAGTTCCTCGCGCGGCGGCAGACCATCCCCCGGTTGCGAAACGTTCCGGTGATGGTGCTCACCGCCGTCACCACCGACATTCCACCCGGCGCCAATGCGCTCCTGCGCAAGCCCTTCTCCGTGGAGGAGCTGCTGGAGGCGGTGCGCAGCATGTTGCCCATCGCCGCCTGAGTGGCGGGGGGCCGGTGCTCACGGCTCGCGCTCCACGGAGAGCAACGTCAACGTGCGCGAGCGCTCGTCCCACGAGTAGCCCAGGGCGAGCCCATGGTGCGCCAGCACGTGTCGACCCAGGCCGCCGCCTTCGGGCAGCGGACCCCGCACCGTGGTGTCCCCCAGCCGCTCCAGCGCGCCCTGCAGCGCCCCGAAGGCCTCCGCGCTCATACGCCCCACCTCTCGCCACGCCTGGGGCGAGTAGTGGATGCGGTGCGGTCCGGGTGGGCGTTGGCGGAGCTGCGGCATGTCCTGGCGTCGACGTTCCTTTCCAGGGGGACTCCCTTGCCAATCCCGTGCCCGCGCGGATCCACCCCGTTCGTCCCCTCTGGGTGCGGGGGAGATGGTTCGAAGCTGAAGGAGTTACAGGAGGAAGCGAAAGAGGCCGGAAGAAACGACAGGTGACGAGGGGTCCTCTGCTCGGGAGGAGGGCGGGGGATCAGCCTCGCCGTGCCCTCGCCCGAGAAGGGGACGAGCCCGCCCGGGTGGCCGGGGGGGAGGCGGCACCCCGAGCCGTCGTCGTGCCCTGGCTGCCCGCTCGCGGCCCGCGTGCTCACGTTTCGACACACGGGGAGGCACGTGGCCCCGGACAAGGAGAAGCCATGGCGGCACGGCGCAGATACACCCCCTGGTCTGCCACGAACGGGCTGCTGTTCGGCGTCATCGCGGGCGTGGTGTTGGGGTTGGCGGAGGTGGTGATGGCCCTGGCCGCGGGTGACAGTCCCTTGCGGCCGGTGCGCATGTCCGCGGGCATGGTGCTGGGGCCTCGAGTCTTCGGCGAGGGCTTCCCGGTGGGGACGATGGTGCTGGTGGGCGTGGGCCTCCACCTGGCCGTGTCCGCGCTGGTGGGCGTGTTCTATTCGTTCCTCGACGCCATGCTTCCGGTGGATGGACGGGGACGCTGGGAGTTCCAGGCCGCGGTGGGAATGTTGTTCGGCATCGCGGTGTGGCTGGTGGACTTCCAGTTCATCGCGCGGGGCTACTACCCGTGGTTCCTCGACGTGCCGCAGTTCCCCCAAATCGTGTTGCACGCCGTGTTCCTCGGGTTGCCGTTGGCGTTGCTCTTCACCGCGGCGGAGCGACGCCGCGCGCTGATGGACGTGGCGGAGAGCGCGTCTTCATCACCGTGACGTGCGAGTGAAGCGGGAGGCCGCGAGAGGCGCGCGCGAGGCGTGGCGCGCGTTTGAAAAAACGCTGAAGGTATGGTGAAAGTACCCGACCTTCAGGGTTATCTAGGGGCTTCCGAGGCGCCTGGAGCGGGGCCCTCCTTTCGTGGACGACTGACACACGCATGGACACAGAACTGGCGAGCATGCTGGGCGCGGCGGCGAGGGCTGCCCGGGTGCGGATGGGCCTGACGCAGGCCGATGTGGCGGAGCGGATTGGGATGGCGTCGGAGGTGTACGGCCGCCTGGAGCGAGGTCACATGCTCCCCAGCGTGCAGAACCTGCGGCGACTGTGCGTGGTGCTGAATGTGCCGCCCCACCAACTGCTGGGGTTGGGTGATGACCTGGCCGCGCCGCCGCCCGCGAAGGACAAGGCGGGCAGCAAGTCTCGCGAGGATGACACGCCGGAGATGCGGCGGCTGATGCGCAACCTGCGCAAGCTGTCCCCGGTGCAACTCAAGCTGATGAACCTGGTCGCCTCGGCGATGCAGCAGAAGAAGAAGTGAGGCACCGGGCCCCGGCGCCGTGAGCGCGGGGGCTGTGTCCTGGGCTCGCGGGCCCCGAGGTTCGGAGGTTCGGAGGTCCGCTGGAGTCCGTGTGGATCCGACCGGTTCGTGCGGAGGATCCACCGACGTGCCCGCTGGGGTGACTCACCTCGGGGCGGGTGATGCCACGAGCACCTCGTCGGGGCCCATCGTCCCAGAGAGGGCGGCCTCCGGTGCGCAGCGCAGGGCCGAGAGCGCCCACCCCAGCAGGAGGATCAACACGACCCACGCGCCCACCATCCAGGGGCTCAGCGTGATGCGGAGTTCTCGGCGTGCCTTGCGGGGATGTGCCCGTGCGCCTCCTCCGGATGAGGACGTGGGCCTCGCCTGGGAACGGGAGCCTCCTGGAGGCGTTGGTCTCCTCGGGGGCCTGTGGATCAGGGGTGTGGGCCAGGGGCCCAGGGTGGAGGAGTCACGAGAGGCGCGTCGGGAGTCCGTCGCGTTCTTCTCGGGAGGTGGCCGCGAGAACAGGGGCCTGTCCCAGTCGAGGGTCGCCGCGCGCAGCGCCGTTTCGAGCGCATCGTGCAGCGCGCCGCCATCCGGGAACCGTTCTTCGGGACGCTTGCGGAGCAGCCGCTGGGTGATGGCCTCCAGCGCGAGGGGGACGTGCTCGTTCAGCGTGGAGGCTGGTGGAGGCATGCGCGTCTCGATGTGCTCGGCCAGCACCTCGCGTGGGAGCGTGAGCGAGAAGGCGGGTGTTCCCGTGAGGACCTCGTGGAGCGTCACGCCCAGGGCGTAGAGGTCATCCGTGGCGCGGAAGGCATAGCGAGCGCTCTTCTGGGAGTGGTGCTCGCGGTGGAAGCGCAGGGCCTCCGGGCTGCGGTACTGGGGCGTGCCTGGAGGGAGGGGACCTTCCGTGAGTGGCAGGGACTCGGCGTGGTTCGCGCTGCCGAAGTCCACCAGGACCGGGGAGTCATCGATGGCGCGCACCAGGATGTTGGACGGCTTGAGGTCGCGGTGGAAGACGCTGCGCGCGTGGAGTTCCTGGAGCGTCAGGGCGAGTCGGGAGAACAGGCGCGCCACGCGGCGCGCGGAGGGGGCCTCGCGCTTCACCCAGGCGGCCAGCGTGGCGCCCTCCACGTAGTCGAGGACGACGTAGTGGTAGCCCGTCCGAGCATCCGGCCAGCGGCCGTGAGCCCAGACGCGCACGACATGGGGATGCACGGCATGGAGCAGACACGCCAGCTCCCGGATGGCCCGCGCGTCCGTGCGGTCCAGGTCGTCACTGCCCGGCCCGCGCAGCGCGAACTTGAGCGCATGCAGTCGCCCGCCGTGCTCCACCTGGAACACCGCGCCAAAGGAACCCTGGCCCAGCCGAGCGAGGACACGCCAGGGACCCACCTTCATCCCCGGACGCAGCGCGAGCGGATGGCCCGTCATCATGGCGTCCCCCGGAGCACCGTGACGGTGGCGCGTCCGAGACGCCTGGACCCCGCGCTCCGTCCGGGCCTCGGGAGGGACGCGTCCACGTCATCCATCGACGCGGCGTGCTCGTGGGTGCATCCGTGCCTCGCGAGAGTCCTCCTGGCGGACGCGTCGCACAGCGGACGCATCGACCGTTCCAGGTGAGGGCACGCGAGGCGGGAGAAGGGGGCAATCATCGACAGGACCCGGGGGTTGGGTTGGAACAATGGGTGACGACCTCCTGGGTCACAACCTAACAGGGTGGCCCCACGTTGGAAGATGGAACAGGTAGGGTCTCGCGCTTGGGGGACGGAGGACCCTCCTGGAATCCATGCACCTCCGGGCTGTAACCACGGGGCGCGCGCCGACGTAGCGGGGAACGACACCCTTCGGGTGGGCCCATGGCCCGCCGTCACGTGACGAGGTCCCCCTGTGCGACTGTGCTTCGCGCCGTGCGCCGTGCTCCTGCTGCTGACCGCCTGTGGTCCGTCCTCCTCCGTGGATGAAGGGCTGGGCGTGGTGGGGGAACTGGACACGTCCGAGGCGGGCATCACCGCCTTCGTGCGGCAGGGGCTCTACCGGGACTGGCTCGCCGAGCCCGCGCCACGCAAGTCCGTGAACTCCCATGGGGACAAGGTCCGCGTGTTCTTCAACCCGATGCTGGCGCAGTCGATGGAGGCGGGGAACGCCACGCACCCGGTGGGCAGCATCACGGTGAAGGAGCTCTTCGAGTCGGACGGGAAGACGGTGCGAGGGCACGCGCTCGACGTGAAGGTGTCCGAGGGCTCGGGCAAGAACACCTGGGTCTTCTACGAGGGCTTCGGGCCGGACTACGACGACAACTACTACGGCCGGGGACACGACACCTGTCATGGATGCCACGCGGCCAACGGGACGGACTACGTCGCCACCCCGCTGCCTCGCTGACGGCGCGTAGACTGGCGCCCATGGTCGACGAGCTGATTCGCGGGCTGGGCCTCGTGCCTCATCCCGAGGGTGGTTTCTACAAGGAGACGTACCGCGCGGCGCTGAAGGTGGAGACCCCTCGGGGGACTCGCTCCGCGGGCACGGCCATCTACTACCTGCTGACGCAGGACACCTTCGCCGCATGGCACAGCGTCACCTCCGACGAGGTGTGGCACTTCTACGAAGGAGCGCCGCTCGCGCTGTACCTCGTGGGCGAGGACGGACGGCTGGAGACGGTGGTGCTGGGGCGCGACGTGACGAAGGGCGAGCAGCCTCAAGTCGTCGTCCCCGCGGGCGTGTTGCAGGCGGGGGAGTCTCGGGGCGCGTACTCGCTGGTGGGCTGCACGGTGGCCCCGGGCTTCGACTTCTCCGACTGGGAGATGCCGACCCCGGAGTCGCTGGTGTCCGAGCACCCGGCGCACTCGGAGCTGATGCGCCGGCTGTCTCGGACCCGTCCCTAGCCGCGTGCTCGTGCGCTACGGCGCGTTGTGCGTGAAGAAGGGGAACGTCTGGAGGGCGAAGTTCCCCGCGTGGTCCTCCAGCCAGACCTCCACGGTGTGCGCGCCGTCCATCAGCTCGCGCGTGTCCAACTCCGCGGTCCACAGGCCCTCCGCGTTCAGCGTCGCGCCGCGAATGCCCGAGCCGTCTCGCGTGAAGGCCACGCTCCGCACACCGCTGACCGCGTCCGTCACGCGCGCCGTCAACGTCACCACGCCGCTGTACGTCCCCTCCGCTTGGGGAATCAGCAGCTCCGCCACGGGAGGCGCGTTGTCGTAGCGCACCGTGCGAGTGAGCGTCGTGCGCAGGCCCGCCTCGTTCGTCACGGTCAGCGTGAACACGTTGTCACCCTGCATCAGGGGCAGCAGCGCCCGCACTCCGCCCCCTCCGCGCGGCAGCGAGTACGTACCTCCGCCGGGGCTCACGTCCACCCGGGTCGCCGACTCCGCGTACACGCCGATGTCGTAGGCCAGGACGTCATCGGGCTGCGGCCCCACGAGCCACCCGTCCGGAAGTCCCGTCGCCACCCAAGGGGCCTGCGCATCCACCCAGACGCGCACCACGCGCTCCGTCACGTGGCCCACCGCGTCCGTCGCGCGAATCAGGACGTCATTCGCCCCCTGTGAGAGCCCCACCGTATGCGTCACCGCGCCACCGCCAGCGGGAAGGTCCGTGACGTGAATCCAATTCGTCTCCACGCGCACCGGCGACCAATCACGCACCACCACGCGGACCTCCACCTGTCCGTCCGCCAGCGTCGAGTCCTCCTCGGGCGAGAGCACCGTGATTTCGGGCGCGGTGGCATCCACCATCACCGTCGCCTCCTGGCTCGCCTGTCCGCCCAGCGTGTCCATGGCGACCAGCCGGATGACGTTCGCTCCGTCGCGCAGCGGAAGCTCGGTCCACACGAAGCCGCCGCTGAAGTCCGGCACCACCGGGTAGCGCTCGCCGTGGAGGAGGAAGGCCACGGACTCGATGGAGGCACCCGGGGCCAGGGCCGTCACGAAGCCACACACGCCCACGGAGGTATCACTCGTGAAGCCGGGCAGCCCGCACAGCGTCACCGATGGCCTCGGGTAGGGTGACGGCAGAATCTCCACCGTGCGCGAGGAGGAGCTGCCCAGTCGGTTGTCCCGCATCGGCTGGAGCGTCACGCCCGAGTACACCGCGCGCACATCCGAGGCCCCCAGCACGTCCCACGTCGCACGCGGTCGCCACACGAGCGAGTACACGCCGTCCCCATCCGCGTCGTTGTCCGCGCCCACGGTGACACCCGCCACCATGAACGTCACCACACCCAGACCCGGACCCCGCGCCTCCCATCCGTCCTCACCCGTCACTCGCGCGGAGAGCACGTTGTCCATCGCCACCGTGAGCTGTCCGTCCACGGGTGACTCCACGGTGGTGGTGGTCGGCAGGCCCTGGGTGGGCGGCGGCGGATTGGTGTACGTGGTGACGAGCACGGAGCCCTTCACGCCGTGCGTGCTGTCCGACGTGGCCACCACCATGACGCCCGACGAGAGGGACGGAGCGAGCCCCGGAGGCGCGGACACGGTGAGCGTGACGGTGGCCTCGGCGTCGGGGCCCAGCTCCAACGTGGTGGGGGCAATCGTCGCCGTCCATCCCGTCAGCCCACCCTGCGTGTCGAGCGTGTACGTGTCCGCCTTGTAGCCATGGTTGCGCACGGTGAGCGTGTACGTGGCGCTCTGGATTCGCGGCAGGTCCTGCTCCAGCGGCCTGCTCGGAGCGCCGTCCACGGCGACGCTGACGCTGTAGTCCCCGAAGCACGCGAGCGCGAGCGCGCCGAAGGTGGTGGGGATGTCCGGATAGCGCGTGCCCACGCCCCAGCTCCCGTCCTCGGCCTGTCGCGACTTGAGCCAGTCGAGCGCCTGGGTCATCCGTCCATCCGCGCCCGGCTTGCGACCCGCGAGGCACAACGCGTACAGCGCCAGACTGGTGGACGTCTCGTCCGCGGGTGCTCCGTCCAGGTTGCCCCAGCCCGGTGCATCACCGAGGGCCCGCGTCGCGAGCAGTCGCGAGGCCAGCGAGTCGAGCGCGGCGGTGTTCTCGCCCTGCTCACCGGGGCCGGCGACCTTCATGCCCACGGCGGCCCATGCCACCTGGTACGTGTAGCGCTGGCTGTCCTCCAGCGGCCCGTCGGTCATGTCGTCCAGGTGCGCGCGGATGTACGCGGCGGCGCGTCGCAGCGACTCCTGGTAGCGCGCGGCCCTGGCCGGGTCCACGCGCTCGCGGGCCTGGGCCACGGCGGTCATCAGCCGCGCGGTGATACCCATGTTGGAGGCGCCCACGGGCTCGAAGGGGAAGTCCTCCACCCACCGGCCACTCAGCTCCTGGGTGCTCACCGCCCAGTCGGCCGCGCGCACCAGCGCCTCCGTGTAGCGCGTGCCCACCTTCGCGTCGTAACCGGCGAGCCCGAAGGCCGAGTAGCTGGAGCGCGCGTTGCGGTAGTGGATGCGCTCGTGAATCCACGAGCCGTCGGGCTCCTGCTGCGCCTGGAGGTCCCGCGCCATCGTCTCCATGTTCTCGCGGTTGGTGCGGCCGTTGCGCGTAGCGGCGTCCAGGTCGAAGCCGGAGGCGCCCGCGTGGGCCAGGCCGTAGAGGGCCGCGCCATGCCGGTG
The DNA here is from genome assembly GCF_013336725.1 of Myxococcus sp. CA040A. Taxonomy (NCBI): domain Bacteria; kingdom Pseudomonadati; phylum Myxococcota; class Myxococcia; order Myxococcales; family Myxococcaceae; genus Myxococcus; species Myxococcus sp. CA040A. The sequence goes on from NZ_JABUMR010000006.1 coordinate 926,158, forward strand.
ACAGGCGGTGCAGCCGAAGATGCCCGACCACCCCACCGCGTCCGCGCTGACGAAGTCGAGCGCCTTCTGCGCCGCCTCCGCGTTGGTGGCCGCGCGCGCCGACGTGACGGACAACAGCAGCGTGAGCACGAGCCCCAGCGAGGTGGACGAGACAGGACGAAGCGAGAGCGCGCGGAAGAGCATCGAACGTGTGTACCCATGGGCCGGACCGCGCGTGTTTCACGCCCAGGTGCCTTGGCGCCTGAGATGAATCATCGCGCGTGCGGGCCTCATCACAAACAAAGCCACACGAGTGTCCGCGCCCCTCCGCGCGAGAGGGCGGAACGTGAAGTCGCGCCGTGCTCAGAGCGTGGATGACGCATGTCTGAAAACAGGAAGGAGTGTCAGCGCCGGGGCTGGAGAGAGGAATCCACGAGTCGTGTCATCGAGTCCGTGGAATCCCGAATGACAGTCATTGTGAAACGAGCCCCGGGCCCTGGGCTCGGCGCCAGGGTCGGAGAGCGGGCGAGCTGCTTCTCCCTCGCGTGGAGTTGGAGCGGCTTTCGTTTCGGCTCGCGAGGCTCCGTCATTCCCCGGACTTCCGAGCGGGTGACTCGTCCTCACGTGGCGCGGGCCGCGACGGCTGCTCCGGCTCCAGGTCGCCGGCCGGAAGCTGGGGCAGCGGCCAGCCCTCGAACATGGGCCATGCGCGGTACATGGAGCGGCGCTCCTCGGGCGTGAGCGGGTGCGGTGCCTCGGTGGGCTCCTCGACGCGGGGTGTGCTCCGGGGCGCGGCGGGCGTGGGCTCGCGCAGCAACACGGTGCCCAGCACGATGCACAGCAGGGACATCACGACGATGCTCCACGCGCGTGCGGGTCCGCGCAGTCCCTTTGGCTCTTCCACGAGTGGGGGCCCTCGACCTCAGAAAGTACCCTGGCTCAACACGTCTCTCTTGGAGATGGTTCCGAGCAACCGACGGCCACCATCCACCACGGGCAGCCGCTCGAGCGCCGTCCGCGCGAACCGGGAGGCCACCTCTCCCAGCGACAGCTCGGGGGTGATGGGCTGCACCTGCGTGTCCATGACGTCCTCGGCGATGGTCGCCTGGAGCAGCGCGTGGTCCGGCACATGCCCCTTGAGCGCATCCAGCACCAGCATGCCCCGGTACCGGCCCTCTTCATCCGTGACGTAGAGGTCCTCCCCCGCGGGTGCCTCCAGCAGCAACGCGACCACTTCCTGGAACGGCGCCGAGGGCGATACGCGCTGGCTCACGGGCTTCAGCAACGCCCGCGCGCCCTCCTGTCGCAGCCAATGGGGGATGGTGGCCGGCATGCGCACGTTGCGACGGTTGAGCACGGATGTGTAGAGCGACTCGGGCTCCAGTCGCCGACTGACGGCGGCGGCCACCACCGCGCTGAGCATCAGCGGCAACACCAGCGGGTAGTCACCGGTCATCTCGAAGATGAGCAGCACCGCGGACACCGACGCATGCGTCGTCCCCGCCAGCACCGCCCCCATGCCCAGCAGCGCATACGCCCCACTGGGAGCACCGCCGGGAAGCAGTCGCTCGGCCATCATCCCGAAGGCGCCGCCCAGCAGCGCGCCGTAGAACAGCGACGGCGTGAAGAGTCCGCCCGGCACCCCCGCGCCCGCGCACAGCGACGTCAGCGCGAGCTTCGCCAGCGGCAACACGAGCAGCAGGGCGAAGGGCAGTCGCCCCAACAGCGCCGAGTTCACCGCGTCGTAGCCGTTCCCCAGCAACTGGGGCAGCCACACCGCTGTGATTCCCACGAACGTCATCGCCAGCAGCGGCAGGAACGGCGCGAGCCACGACGCGGCGCGGTCCAGCAAATCCGACATCACGTTGACGCCCCGTACGTAGAACGCGGAGGCGACGCCGAGCACCGCGCCCAGCACCACCGCCAGGAGCAGCTCGCGCGGGTGCAGGAGCGCATAGTCGGGGATGACGTAGCTGGGGTGGTCCGCGATGAGCAGGCGCGAGACGAGCGTGGCCACCACGCAGGAGACGACGATGGGGCCGAACAGCTCCAGCGCGAAGCTGCCCAGCAGCACCTCCAGCCCGAAGAGGGCCGCGCCGATGGGCACGTTGTACGCGGACGCCATGCCGGCCGAAGCCCCGCACGCCACCAGCAGGCGAGCCTGTCCCGGACCCAACCGGAGCCACCGGGCGAGCGACGAGCCGCTCGCCGCGCCCGTGGACAGCAGCGCGCCCTCACGGCCCAGGGGCGCACCCATGGCCACGGCGAGGATGGAGACGAACCCGCGCAACAGCGCGCGCGGCAGGGGCAGTCGTCCCGAGCGCACCCAGATGGACTCGATGATGCCCGCGGTGCCGTGGCCCCGCAGCGGCTGACCGACGAGGAGCGACAACAACGTCACCAGCGCGCCGCCGAGCACGGGAATGAGCAGACGCCGCCACGTGGGCGCCGCCGCGACTCCGGACAGGAAGTCCTCCGACGCGCTCCGCCAGAAGAGCTCCTGGGTGAAGCGCAGCACCTTGAGCAACCCCACCGCGCCCAGCCCCGCGATGAGCCCCACCGCCACCACCAGCACCCAGAAGCGCTTCTCCACCCGGGTGAGGTCGCGCAGGTAGTCCGCGACGGAGTGGTGGAACTTGCGCGTGACGTTCACGCCGGGAGGTCCAACCTCGGGGTCTGGCGGGGTGTCGCGCGGAGGGCCCACGCGTGTCCAACCTAGGCACCCTGGCGTCCAGGCTCCGCGCCCGCGGACTCGTCTGCCCAGCACTCGAGGCGGGCCGCTTGTCCTCTTGTCCCCAGAGGTTCTCGGGCTCTCTCGAACCTGGATGCGGAGCACGCGCACCCGGGCGAATGTCCTCGGGTTTCCGGGAGCGCGAGGAGTGCATGCGCGCTTCCAACGGGACGCGGGCCCGTCAGAAGGGCCACACGGGTGCTGGCCGACCTGTGGGCCTGAGGGGTGAAGCGACCCCGTCGCCCGGGAGGGCCTCCGTGCTTCGAGGCCACCCCGAGCGCGGGGAGGTGCATCAGTTGTCGACGAAGAAGTTGAAGCGCTGGACGGTGGAGTTACCCACGCCGTCGCTCATCCACACGTCGATGGTGTGCGCGCCGTCGAGCAGCTCCGTGGTGTCGAGCAGCGCCGTCCAGTTGCCGTCCGGCTGGAGCGTGCCCTGGCGGATGCCGGACATGTCGCGGCTGAAGCCGATGTTGGACACCGGGCCGAAGTTGTCGGTGACGCGAGCGCGCAGGGTGATGGTGCCGCTGACGGTGCTGCCCGTGGTGGGCGCGAGCAGCGTGGCGGTGGGGGCCTGCACGTCGTAGTTCACCCGACGCGTGAGGGTGGAGGAGACGCCCGTCTCGCTCAGGGTGACGATGGAGAGGTTGTTGACGCCCGGGCTGAGGGTGAGCGTCGTCTGCACCGCGCCGCCGCCGCGTCCCACCGCGATGGGCGCGCCGCCGTTGATGCGCACCGTCGTCGCGGAGAGCGACTGGACGTTGACGGTGTACGTCAGGGCGTTGTTCGCCAGCGGGCCGTAGAGCTGGTTGTCCGCCGGGTTGGTGCTCACCACGGGCGAGCCCGGGTCCACCCAGATGAACACCAGCTTCTCCGTCACGTTGAAGGCGCTGTCCGTGGCGCGCACCAGGATGACCTGGTCGCCGTAGTTCATCGGCACCGTGTGCTCCACCGTGCCGTTGCCGAACTCCAGGAGCGACGTGGCCACCCACTGCGTCTCCACGCGCACCGGCGTCTGGTCCTGAACCGACGACGTCACCGTGACGTTCAGTCCGCTGAGCGCCGCGCCGTTGGTGGGCGCCAGGATGGTGAGGACGGGCGGCACGCGGTCCACCGTGAGGTTGACCTGCTTGGTGGTGACGCCACCGAAGCTGTCGCGCGCGGTGAGCTGGATGATGTTGGGGCCTTCGGTCAGGGTGATGGTGGTGTAGATGAGACCACCGTTGCCGGGCGTGAGGGGGATGGTCGTCGCGCCGTTGATGATGAAGGCGGCGTAGGTGATGACGGCGCCGGGCGCGCGCGGCGTGGCATAGCCCCAGATGTCCAGCGTCGTCTCCTGCGTGAAGGCCGGAGGGTTGCCGATGGTGACCGACGGCGTGTCATGCGGGAACGCGTCGATGATGACGGTGCGCGCGTCGGTGCTGCCCAGCAGGTTGGCCAGGGGCGGCGCCAGCTCCACGCCCGAGTACACCGCGCGGAAGTCCTGCGAGCCCGTCACCGTCCACGTGTCGGTGGGCGGCACCCAGTTGAAGGTGAAGAGTCCATCGCCATCCACGTCCGCGTCTCCGCCCACGGGCACGCCCGCGACGTAGAAGGTGACGACGCCGCGGTTGGGACCGACGACGGGCAGGTTGTTCGAGTCCCGCACGCGCGCGGACAGCACATTGCCCGTGCCAATGGTGATGTGCGCGTTGACGGCGGGCGCCTGGATGGTGGTGACGGTGGGCAGGCCGGTGACGGGAGGCAGCGGCGGGGTGTACGCGTTGACGCGGGCCGAGCCGGACACGCCCGGCGCGCCACCCGAGGCGGCGACCAGCGTGAACTCCGACGTGAGCGCGGGAATCAGGCCCGCGGGCGCGGTGACGGTGACGGTGACGGTGCTCTCGTCACCCGCGGCCAGGAACAGGCTGACGGGCGTGGGGAACGACGTCCAGCCGGGCAGGCCGCCCGTGGTGCTCAGCGTATAGGTGTCCGCCTGGTAGCCGTGGTTCTTCACGTTGAACGTGAAGGTGACCTGCTGCGCCTGCTGCGAGCCGATGACCAGCTCCTTGCGGGCCGCTCCCACCACGGTGACGTGCACGCTGAAGTCGCCGTAGCAGGACAGACCCAGCGACGCGAAGGTGGTGGGGATGTCGAACGTCGCGGAGCCGGTGCGCCAGCTTCCGTCGGCGGACTGGCGCGTCTTCAGCCACTCGATGCTGCTGCGCACGCGCGGGTCCGTGGCGGGCTCGCGGCCGGCGAGGCACAGCGCGTAGATGGCGCTGCCGGTGGCCACGTCGTTGGCGGCGGCGTTGGGCAAGTCTCCCCAGCCCGGGTTGCCGGGAGAGACGCGGGTGAGCAGCCGGTTGGCCAGGGTGTTGATGGCGGTGACGTTCGCGTTGGCCGGGCCGGGGCCCGCGGCCTTCAGGCCCACCACGGCCCAGGCGACCTGGAAGGTGTACGGCATGCCGTTGCCGGTGGCGGACGTGTCGCCGTTGTCCAGGTTGGCCCGGATGTACGCGGCGGAGCGGTCCAGCGCGGCCTGGTACGCGGCGGCCCGCGCGGGGTCCACGCGCTGCTTCGCCTGGGCGATGCCCGTCATGATGCGCGCGGTGGTGGGCAGGCTGCCGTGGTCCACCGGGAAGCTGGCGTGGTCGGACGCCCACCGGCCACTGGCCTCCTGCGTGGCGAGCGCCCAGTTGGCCGCGGCCACCAGCGACGCGCTGTACTGCGTGGAGACGTTCTGGTCATACCCGGCCAGGCCGAACGTGGCGTAGGACGTCTTCTCGTTGCGGAACGAGACGCCCTCGTGAATCCACGAGCCGTTGGCGAGCTGCTCGTTCTTGATGCGCTGGCCGAGGAACTCCAGGTTGAACTGGTTCGTCCGGCCGTTGGAGGCGACGACGTTCATGTCGTAGCCGTTGGCGCGCGCCGCGGCGATGCCGAACGTCGTGGCGCCCACGCGGTGACAGGCCGCGCAGCCGTTGGCGGTGACCCAGTTGGACACGTCCGCGCTCAGGAAGTTGATGGCGCGCTGGGTGGACTGGGTGTTGGTCTGCGTCTGCGCCGACGCGGGCGCGGACAAGAAGGCGACGACGAGCGTCAGCAGGCCCAACAGGGCCGGCCGCCGCGCGGGAAGCCGCGACGAGGTAGCAAGGGAAGACATGGTGCTCCGAAGAGGTGGATGGCTGGCGCCAGCCATTGGCGCCGTGCGCGACACCTTTCGGGGCTCTGGGACGTGGCCGTGCCGTTCCAGAGCCGGAATCCCTCCAGGGTTCCTGTCCGAACGGGTGTGTCCAAAGAGTGAGTGGCCCCCCCACAGGCAGCGCGTATTCGTGAAATACTGCAAGGTTGCTGAAATTGTCCAGTAGCCGAAATTCGGACAGTCCCAGTGATAACGGGGTTTTGAGTGACACCCACCCTCTATGAGAGGGCCGTGCATCGCCTGTGGTCGTGAAAGACCCGGGAGCGTGGGAGGCGGGTGACTCGGGCGTCTGGTGGGGTTGTCCCAGGCCGAAGGCGAGGGTGGCGCCGACGGTGGGGCGGGTGTTCAGCCCGAGCCGGGCGTCATCCCAGCCGCCCCGCGCCGCGAGCCCGCGGAAGCGAGCCTGGATGCAGAGGCTCGCGCGCAGGGGGCCGTGAGTCGGTCGAGGCTCAGCCGCCGACGATGTCGAGCGTCTGGCCGACGCCTCGGGTCCGCGCGACGTCGTAGAGGGCGCGGGCGAGGGCGACGTCCTGGAGCGCGAGGCCGGTGGAGTCGAAGATGGTGACTTCGTCTCCGGCGCGGCCGGGCTTCTTGCCGGCGACGACCTCTCCGAGGGTGCCGGCGATCTGCTCGGCGCGCAGCAGGCCGTCATGCAGGGGGACGTTGACCTCGCCGGAGTGGAGGGCCTGGTCGGTGTCGTCGATGAAGACGCGGCCCTCGGTGAGGATGCGCGGATCCAACTCCTGCTTGCCGGGGGCATCCGCGCCCATGGCGTTGATGTGAGCGCCGGGCTTGAGCCACTCGCGCTTCACCACGGGGGTGCGCGAGGGCGTGGAGGTGCAGACGATGTCCGCGCCGGAGGCTTCCTGGAGGCTGACCACGCGGCCACCCTTTTCGGCCTGGAGGGCCTTGGCGGAGGCCTCCGAGACGTCGGCCAGGAGCAGCTCCAGCTCGCCGAAGATGGCGCGGTGCGCGTCGATGAGGACGCGGGCCTGCACGCCACAGCCGACGAGGCCGAGGGTGCGAGGCTTGGGCTTCGCGAGGAACTTGGACGCGACGCCGCCCGCGGCGCCGGTGCGCCAGGCGGTGAGCAGCGTGCCGTCGAGGATGGCGAGCGGGGACGCGGTGTCCGGGTCGCTGAGGATGTAGAGGGCGCGCACGGTGGGCAGGCCGTGCTTCTTGGGGTTCTGGGGATGGGCGTTGACCCACTTCACACCCGCGGCGCCGTCGAGGAACGCCGGCATGGCGCGGAAGTCGCCGTCGTACTGCGGCAGGGAGAGGTACACCTTGGGAGGCATGAGCGACTCGCCACGACCGTGGGCCCGGAAGGCCCGCTCGACGGCGTCCAGGCCGAGCTCGACGGTGTAGAGGCCGCGCAGCTCTTTCGCGCTGAGGATGAGGGTGGACATGGCGGCGCTATATACCGGAGCGGCCGGGATGGCGCCGTAAGCGCGGTATTGGCGGTGCTTCGGGAAAGGACTTCGCCCCGTGGACTTGTTCACTTCGCCCCTGTTGGAGCGGCTCGCGTCGGCCCGTCACGTGCTCATCGCGGGCGGTGGGGGTGGCTTCGACGTGTTCAGCGGGCTGCCGCTGTACTTCCGGCTGCGCGCGCTGGGGAAGACGGTGACGCTGGCGAACCTCAGCTTCACGCGGCTGGAGGCGCTGGAGTGTGAGCGGCCGGTGCCCGGCGTGTTCCGGGTGGACGCCTCCACCGAGGGGCGGGGGTACTACTTTCCCGAGGGGTGGCTGGCGCGCTGGTTCGAGCGTCGGGGCGAGCAGGTGCCCCTTTACTGCTTCGAGCAGACCGGGATGGCGCCGCTGCGGGAGGCGTATGCCGCGCTGCACGCGCACCTGGGGTTCGATGCGGTGGTGTTGGTGGATGGGGGCACGGACATCCTGATGCGCGGGGACGAGGTGGGCCTGGGCACGCCGCAGGAGGACATCGCGAGCCTGGGGGCGGTGCATGCGCTGCCGGTGCGCGACAAGCTGGTGGTGTGCCTGGGCTTCGGGGTGGATACCCACCATGGCGTCTGCCACGCGCACTTCCTGGAGGCGGTGGCGGCGCTGAGCAAGGAGGGTGGCTACCTGGGTGTCACCGCGCTCCTGGAGGCGATGCCGGAGGTGGCGCTGTACAAGGAAGCCGTGGGCTACGTCTGCGAGCAGATGTCCCGCTCGCCGAGCATCGTCTCGCTCTCCGTGGTGTCGGCGCTGGAGGGGGACTATGGCGACGTGCATCGCACGCAGCGCACCCAGGGCAGCACGCTGTGGATCAACCCGCTGATGAGCATGTACTGGGCGTTCGATTTGACGCCCGTGGCGCGGCGCTGTCTGTACCTGGACGCGCTGAAGGACACGCGCACGCCGTGGGAGATGAACCTCATCATCGAGACGTTCCGCGCCTCGCTGTCCATCCGGCCATGGAAGGACATCCCGGTGTGACGTCGGGTGTGGGATGGCGCCTGGATTCCCAGGGAATCCTCGGGCGATGGGGCCTCCGACATGGCTTCCGACAGGTCAGGCCATGCCCGCCGCCATGACGGACAGGGCTAGGATGTCGAGGGCGCTGGGAGGGTTGGGAGGTCGCTGTCAGGCGGTCATCCTCGCGGCGTCCTGACCCGCCGATGCGCCCTGATCCATCTCCGTCCTCCGTCCTCTCGCCGGCCCCTCTCTTCCTCTCGAATCCGCCCATCGAGTCCGTGACGCCCGACCTGTATGCGCGGGTGCGGGACCTCTACGAGCAGGGCCTCTATGTCCAGGCGTACCGGCTGACCGAAGCGGGCGTGCCCCTGGAGCAGTGGACGGGGCCTCGGGCGCGGGTGCTGGCGGGGCGACTGTTGCACCAGCTCGGCGCCTCGCGCGCGGCCTGTCTCCAGTGGACGCGCGCCTTCCGCGAGTCGCCGAATCACGCGGAGGCCCGCTACTACTTCTCGGCACTGCTCGCGCGCCGCAAGGGCCCACTGGCCGTGCTGGACTTCCTGGAGGGCGCGGTGGACCTGGAGTCCGCTTCGCTGGAGCAGCGCGCGGATCTGCTGCTCGCCCGCGCGGAGGCGCTCGTCGTCCTGCGCGACTTCGAGGACGCCGAGCGCTGGGTGAAGGAAGCGCTCACCCTCGTCCCCGAACATCCCTGGGTCCACGTGGTGCGCGCGTCGCTCCTGGAGGAACAGGACCGGCGTGAAGAGGCGCTCGAGGCGGTGCGGTATTCGCTCTCGCTGCACCCCTTCTATCGCCCGGCCGTGCACACGGCGGGGAGCCTCCTCACCCACCTGGGACAGGACGCGGAGGCGCTGGAGTTGCTGTCGACGGCGTCACAGCGGCTGGAGTGCTCGGCGGTGTCGGGACAGCTCGCGCGGCTCCAGGAGGAGCTGGGCCTGTACGACGATGCCTGGGCGAGCTGGGAGCGCGCGTTGCTGCTGGCACCGAGGCTGGAGTCGAAGAACTTCTCGATGCTGATGTCCATGTGCTCGGACACGGCCTACCTGCGCGGGGATGTGCAACGGGCCATCGACCTGGCCCAATTGAGTGGCTCTCCCTTCCACGCCCAGGTGGCGGAGCGGATGGCGGCGAGCACGGAGGGCCGTCGGCGGCTGTTGCCCGTGCGCTTCGTGCGGCAGCACCACAAGACGTGTGCGCCCGCGACGCTGGCCTCGGTGGCGGCGCTGTGGGACGTGCCGGTGGAGCACCTGCAGGTGGCGGAGTCCATCTGCTACGACGGGACGCCCGCGTACCAGGAGCGCCACTGGGCGGCGACCACGGGCTGGCACGTGCGCGAGTTCCGCGTCACCTGGGACAGCGCCCGCGCGCTCCTGGACCAGGGCATCGCCTTCACGCTCACCACGCAGGAGCCGGGCAACAGCCACCTGCAGGCCGTGGTGGGCTACGACGAGCGCCGGGGCACGCTGCTGGTGAGAGACCCGTCCACGCGCCACCTCGTCGAGTTCGACACGGAGAAGGCGCTGGCGCACTACGCCTCCTGCGGTCCGCGCGGCATGGCGCTGGTGCCCGTGGCGCAGACCGCGCGGCTGGACGCGGTGGAGCTGCCGGAGGCCTCGCTGTACGACGCGCTCCACCGGATGGACGCGGCGCTGGTGGCGAATGACCGGACGGCGGCGACGGGCGTGCTGGAGTCGATGGAGCGCGACGCGCCCGGGCACCGGCTGACGTGGCAGGCGAAGCGCGCGCTGGCCGGCTACGACGACAGCACGCTGGATGCGCTGGCGGCGCTGAGCGGGCTGCGCGAGGCGTACCCCGACAACCTCAACTACCTGATGTCGTGGCTGGGCTGCCTGAACGAACTGGGCCGCCGCGAGGAGCTGCTTGGCGTGCTGCGCGAGCGCGCTCGGGAGAAGAAGGCGCACCCCATCCTGTGGCACGCGCTGGCGGCCGAGCTGATGACGGACGCGCGCGAGGAGGCCGAGGCGGAGCGACTGCTGGCTCGCACCCTGCGCATGCACCCCACCTTCGCGCCCACGTATCGCTCGCTGGCGCAGTTGCGTGACTCCCAGCTCCGTCGGGACCAGGCGCTGCGGCTGTACCGCGCGGCGGCGTGCCTGGAGAAGCTGAGTGAAGGGTATGCCTGGAGCTATTTCGTGGCGGCCCAGGCGCGAGGAGAGACGGCGCGCGCGCTGGACTTCGTGACGGACCGCTTCCAGCGCTTCGGTGCGCGCAACGCCGCGCCCGCGCGCACGTTGTGCCGCGCGCTGGAGGAGCTGAGCCGGCCGCTGGAGGCGCTCGAGTTGCTGGAGCAGGCGTGCTCGCTGCGGCCCGAGGATGGAGAGCTGGCCCTCTTCGCCGCGGAGATGCACTCGCGCCTGGGCAACGAGGAGGCGGCGTCGCGTCACCTGCGCTCGGCGGAGGGCCGGGTGCGGGACGTGGCGTGGCACCGTGCCGCCGCCATCCTGTCGTCCGCGCGCGGAGAGCTCGCGGTGTCGCTGGGGCATTGGGAGCAGGTGCTCGCACGCGAGCCGCTGCCCTCGGATGCGCACCGGGAGCGGGTGCGGTTGCTCACCGACCTGGGCCGTGCTCCGGAGGCGAAGGCGCACCTGGATGCGGTGTGCGCGCGCTTCCCTCTTCACGCGGGCCTGCTGCAGCTGCGCGTCGCGTGGACTCGGGAGCACGCGCCGTCGGCGGCCTTCGATGCACTGGAGGCCTTCCTGTCCGCGCACCCGGAGGATGCGTGGGCCCGGCGCGAGCGCGCGTCGATGTTGTCGGACCAGGGACGCCGCGAGGAGGCGCTGGAGGAGTTGGTGCGCGCGGAGGCGTTGGAGCCGCGCCACCCGTCGCTGCACTACTGCCGAGGACAGATTCTGGAGGCGTGTGGACGCAACGCCGAGGCGGAGGTCGCCTACCGCGAGTCCCTGAGGATTCAACCCTCCCGGCCCGGGATGCACGCGCTGATGGCACTGGCGACGACGCCCGAGGCGCGGCGAGCCTCGCTGACCTTCGTGCGCGAGTCGCTGGAGGGCATGGCGCAGCTCGATGACTCGGTGTTGGCCTTCGAGAAGGTGGCGGGCGACGTGCTGTCGATGGAGGAGCTGGGGGCCTGTCTGGAGGGCCTGCTCCAGCGCCACCCCGACTGCTGGGAGGCGTGGGTGGCGCGGCTGCGTCAGTTGCTGCGCGCGCGGGAGCTGGACGAGGCGGCGCGCGTGGCGGAGCAGGCCACCACGCGCTTCGCGATGCTGGCGCCGGTGTGGCTGGAGCGCGCGTTGGTCCACCGGGCACGCGAGGACGACGCGGGTGAGCGTGAGGCGCTGGAGGCGGCGTGTCGGCACTCGCCGGGCTGGACGCGTCCGGCGTGCGAGCTGTCGGAGCTGCTGGAGCGCGTGGGCGAGGTGGCCCAGGCGCGCGAGGTGCTGGAGCGCGTGGGCCGCGAGAATCCCCGCGATGGCATGACGCGGGGGTTCCTGGCGGACCTGCTGTGGCGCTCGGAGGAGCATGACCTGGCGCTGGAGCGCCTCTTCGAATCGCTGCGGTTGGACCCGACGTACGGGTGGGGCTGGGCGCGGCTGCAGGAGTGGTCGGAGGAACTGGAGCGGCAGGCGGACGCGGTGGCCTTCGCGCGGGAGCTCTGCGAGGGCCCCCTGCCGGACCCCATGGCGCGGCTGGCGCTCGCGGAGCTGCTGGAGGAAGCAGGGGAGGCCACGCGCGAGGAGCGATTGGCGCTGCTGGACGGAGCGCTGGAGTCCTTCCCTCGCATGGATGACGCGCACGACGCGCGAGCACGGATGCTCGTCGAGGCGGGGCGACTGGACGAAGCGCTGGCGGCCTGCGCTCCGGCGGCCTACGGCGGCGAGCCTCCCTTGGCGCTGCGTGGCCGGGCCGCGTGGGTGCTCTTCGAGAAGGGCGCGCAGCGTGACGCGGTGACGGCGATGGAGGCCGTGCTCGCGGAGGCGCCTCGCTACGGCTGGGGCTGGCAGACGCTGGGCGAGTGGGCTCAGTCGCTCGAGGACGACGCCCTCCTCACGAAGGCGCGGGAGGCACTGGTGGAGCTGGGCCCCGAGGACCCGGTGGCGCACGCGCGGCTGGCCGACGTGCGCGCGAAGGCGGGCGATTTGAAGAGCGCCATCGCCGGGTGGGAGCGCGCGCTGGAGCTGGCGCCGGACTACGCCTATGCCGCGACGCACCTCTTCGACGCGCGACTGGAGCAGGGCCAGCTGGACGAGGCGGCGCGGGCGCTGGAGGCGGCGCGGGGACATGCCCCGGAAGTGTTGGTGGCCGCGCGTGAGGTGCGGCTGGCCTGTGCCCGGGGCGACGCGAAGGCGGCCGCGCGCCACGTGGAGCAGACGTTGGCGGTGGTGGGGGACAGCACCTGGGCGATGGAGCGCTGCACGGAGGCCATGCGCTCACGAGGCTGGGGCTCGGTGATGGAGCGCGCGGTGGACGCGGCGATGGCGGCGCGTGGAGGCGAGACCTCGGAGGTGCTCGCGCGAGCCTGGAGTCTCCAGCACGCGGAGCGGACGTGGACCTGGAGGGCGTGGGGACGGCTGCACGCGCTGGCCTCGGAGAGCGCCGTGGGTGTCGAGGCCCTGGCGGTGTACGTGGAGCGACTGGGTGAGCTGGGGCGCACCGTCCTGCTGGCGCTGTTCGTCTTCCTGTACGCGACCCCGCTGCGCTCGCATTCGCGAACCTGGGGCGCCGTGGGTTATGCGCTGATGAAGCAGCAGCGCAGGGCGCGGGCATGGCGTTGGCTGCGCGACTGGCGCGAGCAGCCCGCCGACGAGCTGCGTCCCTGGATGATGATGAACGTGCTGGTGGCCTGCTACGAGCACGGACGCCGCGGGGACGCCGAGGCGGCACTGGCTTTGGGGTTGGCGCTGCCGGAGGAGCCCACGAGCGGGCACATGAAGGTGTGGCATGCCTTCTTCAGCTCGCTGCGGGACGACCCCGAAGCCTTGTTGGACACGGCGCTGCTGGATGTGACGCATGTGCCCACGGATGGCCTGCTCAAGCTCGCCCTCGGGCTGGCCAGGACGGTGCAAGCCGCGCGGAAGTCGGGGGCCCGCGCGGCGCGCGCTGCGTTGGCCACGGCGGAGCAGGGCATGGAGGGCTTCCACTCGCATCCGTTGGCGCGCAGGGCGCATCGCGACGCGGTGGCCCGGGTGCGCGCGGTGGTGGGCTGGCGCGCGTGGCTGCGCTCTTTGTTCTGAGTGCCGCTGGCGGTCAGCGCCGCGAGTCCAGCCAGGACACCAGCACGTCGGCGTGACAGGGGCCGGGCTTGCACCAGCAACCCAGCCGCTGGCCCCGCAGCGCGAGCACGTCCTCGCGCCAGGCGGCGTCGTGACGGGTGCGCAAGTCCAGGTACCAGCGGAAGGACTCGAAGGCGTCCACGTCCGGGCCCATGCGACGCAGGGCCTCTTCGCGGATCTGCTGCTGCTCGGTCTCCGGCAGCGCGCCGAGCCAGGGGACGAAGTACTTCTTCAGCATGGCGCCCGGAGTGCCGACGCCTCCGGGTTTGAACGGGTTGCCGAAACGACCGGGCACGGGGTTGGTGGGGCTCGGCTTCGCCCACGCGCGGAAGGCCCGGCCCACGTACACGTCACAGCCTTCGTGCACATGGACCGCCGTGGTGCGCGCCCCGGTCATCGGCATCACCTTCAGGGCTACTTCTTGCGCTTCTTGCCGGACGCGGGGACGGCGGCGGGGGCGGCGGCCGCGGCCTGCTCGGCGGCGACCTTCAGCTCGTCGCGCTCCTTCGACACGTTGGCCAGCTCACCCTCCAGCTCGCCGACCTTCGTCTTGAGCGCCTCGTTCTCCGCGCTCAGCGTCTCCTTGTCCTTGCGCAGCACGTTCACTTCGACTTTCGCGCGGTTCAGCTCGCGCGAACCACCGCATCCGACGAGGGGAACCACCGCCAGCATCGCCACGGCCATCCATGCCTTCATGTGAGTCTGCTCCTCTGTGCCCCGGGCCCGAGGGCCTGGGGACTTGATTCATTCGGTGAGGGGAAGGGGCCGGAGGAGCCCACCCGTCCCACCGGCATCGAGCCGGCGAGCCTAGGCATGGAGCCGTCACGAGCGGAAGCCACCGTTGCGTCGGATGCGCTCGCGCCAGGGGAGGGAGTGTTTGCATCTCAAAGCGCGGCGCCGGGCCCCGCAGTGCCAGCTCCTTGGACTTCGTGAATCCACACGGACTCGACGCCCCAGGTGAAGAGGGCGCGGTGGTGGGAGAGGACGGTGAAGCCCTTGGTCTCCACGGGGCGGGTGACGGTGAGGACGCGGGTGCCGGGGCGGCAGGCGAGCAGGCGGGTGACGAGCCGGGCCCGGGTGTCTGGAGCGAAGGCCGTCCAGTTGATGAAGACGTGGGTGGCGTCGCCGAGCGAAAGGTCTGTCTGGGTGGCGTCCGCCTGCCGCAGCACCGCGCCGGTTCTGGCCAGGGGCCCCGAGGCGAGCGCGACGTGTTGTTCGAGCAGTTCGAGCCCCAGGGCCTCCGCGCCCAGCCAGCGCGCGGCGAGCAGGGCCCGCCCGCGTCCCGCGCCCAGGTCCACCAGCCGGGAGCCCTTCGTCAGCCCGGCTTTCCGGAAGAGCGACAGCGCGGTGTGCACGGGCGTCTCGCCGTACATCAGCTCGTGGAAGTCCTGGTGGCTCGCGCGCAGGACGCGGATCAACTCGAAGGAGCGACGCGGGCGGTAGGGTGAGACGAGCACCTCGCGCAGCCACAGTCGCAGCCAGGCGAGCAGGAGCCGGGGGCGCCACGCGAGCACGAGAAAATCCCCCAGCCGGTTCACCCCTTCCAGGCCCAGGCTCCAGACACGGATGACGAGGAGTCGGGGGAGGGAGATGTGGAGGTCGTCGTCGGATGACGAATCTCGCCGCGCGGGCGGGCTGGGTGAGTCCTCGGCCATGGCTGGGGCGGGCGAGGGTAGCACTCGTGAGAGCAAGGCTGTGCCGAGGTGCCCCGCGACTTTTCGCGGGGACCCGGGTTCGTACCTCCAGACCCGATGAGCCGGCCTGCCCGGCCTGACGCTGGAGATGAGCCATGAAGCGGAACGTGTGGACCGTGGGGACGCTGGTGCTGGGGTTGTTGTTGGCGCTGCCCGCGAGCGCGGCGAAGGCGGACCGTCGGCAGGTGCGCCAGCAGGCGCGCATCGTCCAGGGCGTGAAGAGCGGAGAGCTCACGGGCCGCGAGGCGGTGCGGCTCCAGTCCCAGCACCGCGAGCTCCGGCGGGACATCCGTGCGGCGCGAGCGGATGACGGCCGCCTCGATGTCCGGGAGCGCGCGAGCATCCAGCGCGAGCAGAACCAGCTCAACCGCCGCATCCATCGCCAGAAGCACGACGGACAGTCGCGTTAGACATTGGGCGAGGTGGCGCGAGGCCCTGCTCGTGAGGCTGGCGCCCTGAGTTCCGACGCGGACACAGGGCCCGTGCCGTGGACACCGTGGTCTCTCGGGAGTGGAGCCACGGCGTCGTGCCGTGTGACGGCGGCTCAGCGCGCGGGGGCCTTGGGGCGAGGCATCAGGTACTTCTGGACGACCTTCTCCAGCGCATGGACTTCTTTGTCGGTCAGGTTGCCGAAGTACCTGGTTCGCTTCCGCTTGGACAGGCGCCCTCCATTCTGGAGGCAGAACTGGACGAAGCGGTTGCGCAGCGTATCTGGCAGCTCGACGACGCCGTCGAGTTTCAGGCGGGCCTCGCGGTAGCGGACGACGAAGTCCAGCTCGTCGCGGAACTCCGTGCGGATGGTCTCTTCCGTCCACCGGTACAGGTCCTCGGCCATGCGAGTGAAGTCGACGTAGCGATAGAAGCCGCTCGTCTTGCCCTTCACCTTGAGGAGTCCCTTTTCGTTCACCGAGTAGTCGATGAGCTTCATCAACGGCTTGGAGAAGGACTCGAGGCAGGCGTCGTACTGGTCCTTCTTCTGCAACATGACGGCGGAGATGGGGAAGATGAGTCCCTGGGGAGTGAACCCGGCCCTGGACAGGATGTAGTGGATGAGCAGCCTGTGGATTCGTCCGTTGCCGTCTTCGAAGGGGTGGATGAAGACGAAGCCGAAGGAGATGGCGGCCGCATGGACGATGGGGTCCACCTTGGAAGCCATCATCCGGTCCAGTGAGGACAGCAGGCCCGCCATCAAGCGCGGGACTGTCTTGCGCCGTGGCGGAATGAAATGGACCAACTGCCGCAGCCCCACGCCGACGGACTCCCCCACATAGTTCTGCTCTTCGCGGTAACCCTTCTCCGCGAAGCGTTCCACGATGACATTCTGCATGTGGACCAGCGCGGCCTCGTTCAGGGACTCCAACGCTGGGAGCTCACGCAGGAGGGAGACGAACCGTGCGGCGCGCTGCTGGCTGGGGGTCTCCCGTTCGATGTTGAAAGAGGAGCGGGTCTCCTTGGTGTAGAGGTAGTCGACGGCGCGGCGGAGGGCATCTTCGTCGTAGGACTTCACGATGAGCGCCGCCTCGTTCGCGAGCCGCTTCGCCTCGAACTCCTGAAGGACGGGCGTACGGCGCACCATGGGGCAGAAGTCCACATTGCCCAGGAGGTTGTCGCGCACGCGATGGCGCCGACTGTTGATGGGCGTCGCTGTGTAGTAGCGCTTCGGGTCGAGCAACTCGACATAGTTGCCTGTGGTCACGTCCTCGAGTGGAAGCCGACGTCCCGTGAGGAACTCATAGAGAAACCAGAGCCGACGGGTGTTCTGACCGGTGGGGCGTGCCTGGATGTGGCGGGACAGCTTGTCCTCGAAGGGTCCCTGTTTCACCGCGCGGAACAACGTGGCGAGCACCTCCAGGGAGATGCCTTCGTGCTTGAGCGCGAACTCCAGATGGTCACAAAGCGCCGGACCCGGGTCGTACGAACTCGGGTAGGTGACGAACTCGCGCCCGTCGCTGCTCCGCACATGCTTGACCGAGCCCACGCAGGCCGAGAGCTGATGGGGAGGCACGACGCCGAGGCCATGATCCTCGATGGCTTTCGCGTATCCGATGGGGATGCCTCTGCTCAGGTACATGGGGTCCCCCTTCAAGTACGGGTAGGACAAGCACGTGTAGGACTAGGACCTGCCTTTGCAGTGAACTGCGGGCGCACCGTGCTCTGAAGAATCGATAGGACCCGGCACTGTCCCCTATGAAGTTGTTAGAAGATTGCGGAAATCGTTAGAAAACGCCCCCTCACCCCAAAAATCATTACAAAAGTGAGGCCGATAGGAGAGCCGCCGGGCTGAAAGGCCCCTGCTTGGCTCCCTGCCCCGCAAACGAAGAAGGCCCCCACGTGGGAGGCCTCCAAGTGCCAGCGGACTGGCTGCTTCCCTTCAGCGACGGCGGCTCAGGCCGCGGGGGCCTTGGCGCGCAGAATCTTCATGAACTCGCGCATCCAAGCCGGATGGTCCGGCCAGGCGCGGGCGGAGACCATGTTCCCGTCGACGACGGCGGCGGAGTCGATGAACTCCGCGCCGGCGTCCCGCACGTCGAGCTTCAGTGCGGGGTACGCGGCGCTCTTGCGGCCCTTGAGGACGCCGGCCGCCGTGAGCAGCAGCGGGCCGTGGCAGATGTGGGCCACGGGTTGGTTCTTGTCGAAGAAGTGCCGGACGATGCGCTGACAATCGGCGTCGTTGCGGATGTACTCGGGGGCTCGGCCGCCGGGGATGACGAGCGCGACATAGTCGGCCGGCTTCACCTCGGAGAAGGCCAGGTCCGCCTGCCACGTGTAGCCGGGCTTCTCCGTGTACGTGTCGAAGCCGTCCACGAAGTCGTGCACCACGAACTGGAGCTTCTTCTTCGACGGGGCCGCGAGGTGGACCTCGTAACCCTCCTCCAGCAGTCGCTGGTACGGGTACATCACCTCCAGGGACTCCGCCGCGTCGCCTGCGAGCATCAGGACCTTGGCCATGGGTGTCACCTCCATTGGGGTCTCAACGAACGACCGCTCCATCGTCTCCGCTGGTCTGACCATCAGTCAATCAGGTAGTCTGTCCATCATGGTTTCCGGACGGACGTTCCAGGCGGTGGTTCGTAACCCCTTGTATCTCCAGGTGGCGGAGCGGATTCGGGAGGCCATCCTCAGTGGAGGGATGCCGCCTGGGGACGCGCTGCCCCCGGAGCGGGAGCTGGCGGAGCAGTTCGGGGTGAGCCGGGCCTCGGTGCGCGAGGCGCTCCGGGCGCTCCAGGCGCAGGGGTTGGTGGTGGGGCGGGGGAAGGCGCTGGTGGCGCGGGCGGCGAGCGGCCTGCTGAGCGAGGCGCTGACGCATGTGGTGCGGCTGCGGCTGGCGTCACTGGAGGACCTGGTCGACCTGCGGTGTGTGCTGGAGGCGGCGGCGCTGGAGCGGGCGGCGCGGCGGGCGGACCGGACGCACCTGGAGGCCGCGAGAGCGGCGCTGGAGGAGATGCGGCGGCCGGGTGTCACCGCGGAGTCCTTTCATGAGGCCGACGTGCGCTTCCACGTGGAGCTGGTGGCGGCGTCGGGCAATCGGGCCATGCACCTGGTGATGCTCGCGCTGCGCGACGCGATGGCGAGGCACCTGCTCGACGCGTTGGGGACGGAGGGACCGGGAGTGCTCCAGCGGCTCGCGGATGAGCACGCGACGATGCTCGACGCGGTGGAGCGAGGTGACGCGGCGGGCGCGGCGGCGCTGCTGCGCGAGCACATCGTGGGGTTCTACCGAGCGTCCGTCTCGGTGCCGGCGGAGGCCGCGCGATGAGCGGCCAGGGCGCGTGTGATTTCACGCCCACGCCGCGCCAGGAGGTTGCCCCATGAGGACCAGAGGGAAGGCAACCTCGCTGCGTCAGTCAACTCATCGCCGTGAGGGCAGCCTCATGAGTGCCGGGATTGCCTCGCGAGGACGCGCGCTCACGTCGCCGCGGCAGGAGGTTGCTCCATGACGACCGATGGGAACGGAGCGTTGCTGCGAGAGCTGGCGGCGGTGCTTCCCGCCGAGGCGCTCGTCACGGACGCGGACGTACTCGACGCGCACCGGAGGGACCAGGCCGAGTGGGCCCCCGCGGGCATGCCCCAGGTCCTCGTGCGCGCGACGTGCACGGAGGACGTGCGCGCGGTGCTGCGCATCGCCTCGGCACGTCGAGTCCCCGTGGTGCCTCGGGGCGCGGGCTCGGGGCTGTCTGGCGGAGCGAACGCGCTCGACGGGTGCATCGTCCTGTCGTTGATGCGGATGAACCGCGTGCTGGAGGTCGACGCGAAGGGGATGCTCGCCGTCGTGCAGCCCGGCGTGCTGAACGCGGAGGTGAAGGCCGCCGCCGCCGCGCACGGGCTCTGGTACTCACCGGACCCGGCGAGCTGGGAGTTCTCCAGTCTGGGGGGCAACCTCGCCACCAACGCGGGCGGACTGTGCTGCGTGAAGTACGGCGTGACGGGGGACGCGGTGCTCGGACTCGAGGTCGTCCTCGCGGATGGCTCCGTGGTGCGCACGGGCGGGCGCACGGTGAAGAACGTCGCGGGCTATGACCTGACGCGCCTGTTCGTCGGCTCGGAAGGCACGCTGGGCGTCATCACCGAGGCGACGCTCAAGCTGCGCCCCAAGCCGCCCAAGGCAACGACGCTGGTGGCCACCTTCCCCACGCTCGCGGGCGCGGGTGCGGCCGTCACGGACATCATGGCGCGCACGCGTCCGTCGATGCTGGAGCTGATGGACCAGGCCACGTGCCGCGCCGTGGAGGCCTACAAACCCCTGGGCCTGGACGTGGACGCGGCGGCGTTCCTCCTCGCGCGCTCGGACGCGGGCGGCGAGCAGGGCGTGGCGGAAATCGAGGCCATGGCGAGCTGCTGCGAGGCCACCGGGGCGACCTTCGTCATGCACACCTCGGATGAAGCCGAGGGGGAGCTGCTCCTCACCGCGCGCCGCCTCGCGTACCCGGCGCTGGAGCGGCAGGGCGCCACGCTGCTGGATGACGTGGGCGTGCCGCTGTCGCGAATCCCAGAGCTGTTCGCCGCCGTCGAGCGCATCGCCGCCGACCGGGGTGTCCTCGTCGGCACCTTCGGTCACGCGGGGGATGGGAACATGCACCCCACCGTCGTCTTCGACCGCCAGGACGCGGCGGCGCTGGAGCGGGCGCGCGGGGCGTTCGACGACATCCTCGGCGCGGCGCTCGATTTGGGCGGCACCATCACCGGCGAGCACGGAGTGGGCGCGCTGAAGCAGCCCTTCCTGGGCCGGCAGCTGGGGGAGGAGGGGCTGCGGCTGCACCGCCGCATCAAGGGGGCGATGGATCCACTGGGCATCCTCAACCCCGGCAAGGTGCTCTGAACCCCACGCCTCGCGCGGCGCGTGGGACTTCGACGCGCCGCGCATTTCCCGTGGAATCGCGCGCGGTTGTTCGCCGACCCGGGAGGTCGGTCGAATATCGTCATCGACGATGTCGAGACCTCGCTCCTGGCTCCGACATCTCGATGAACGCGCCCCAATGGAGGGGCGCGGTGCCAAGAGAAAGAGGGAGCCACCCATGAAGTACATGCTCATGATGAACACCCCGACCGGTGGGGCGTACCAGGTCGCCAGCTGGCCGCAGAAGGACCTCCAGGCGCACATCGCGTTCATGAAGGGCTTCGCGAAGAAGCTCGGCGCCTCGGGCGAGCTTCTAGGCGCCGAGGGCCTCGCTGGACCCGACCAGGCGAAGAGCGTGCGGGCCGGGGCGGACGGCAAGCCCATCACCGATGGCGTGTTCCCGGAGTCGAAGGAGTTCCTCGCGGGCTACTGGATTGTCGAGGTGGAGAACCCCGAGCGCGCCTATGCCATCGCCGCCGAGGCCTCCGCCGCGCCCGGACCTGGTGGCAAGCCGCTCAACCTGTCGATTGAAGTGCGGCAGGTGATGAGCGGTCCCCCTCCCGACATGGAGTGATGGTGGTCGCGGAACACGTCCACATCGAGCACCTGCTGCGTGAGCATGCGCCGCGGGTGCTGGGCGCGGTCATCCGGCGGTTTCGAGACTTCGGAGCCTCGGAGGACGCGGTCCAGGAAGCGCTGCTCGCGGCGGCCCTGCAGTGGCCTCGCGAGGGCGTGCCGGACGACCCGCGCGCGTGGCTGATTCAGGTCGCCTCGCGGCGCATCACAGACCATGTGCGCGCGGAGGCGGCCCGTCGCCACCGCGAGGAGCTGGTCGTCAGCCTGGTGCCGCCGGAGCTGCAACTCGTG
Organism: Myxococcus sp. CA040A; assembly: GCF_013336725.1. Lineage (NCBI taxonomy): Bacteria > Pseudomonadati > Myxococcota > Myxococcia > Myxococcales > Myxococcaceae > Myxococcus > Myxococcus sp. CA040A. The sequence goes on from NZ_JABUMR010000006.1 coordinate 947,630, forward strand.
TTGTCGCTGGACAGCGACGAGGCGCTGGGGCGGGACGATGCGCTCGTGTTGCTGTTCATGTGCTGTCACCCGGCGCTGTCGACGACGTCCGCGATTGCGCTGACGTTGCGCGCGGTGGGCGGCTTGACGACGGCCGAAATCGCCAAGGCGTTCCTCGTCCCTGAATCGACGATGGCGCAGCGAATCAGCCGCGCCAAGCAGACCATCAAGAGCTCAGGGGTGCCATTCCAGAAGCCCACGCCGGAAGAGACCGCGCAGCGATTGGGCACGGTGCTGCACGTGCTCTACCTCATCTTCAACGAGGGCTACACGGCGACGTCCGGTCCGGAGTTGCACCGCACGGACCTGTCGGGCGAGGCGATTCGCCTGACGCGGTTGTTGCACACGCTGTTGCCCGAGGACGGCGAGGTGACGGGGCTCCTCGCGTTGATGCTGCTCACGGACGCGCGCCGGAAGGCGAGGACGGGGGCGGCGGGGGAGCTGATTCCGCTCGACGTGCAGGACCGGACCCTGTGGGACGCGAGGATGATTACCGAGGGAATCGCGCTCATCTCCGCGACGCTGTCGAAGGGCTCGCTGGGGATGTACCAGGTGCAGGCGGCCATCGCGGCCGTGCATGACGAGGCGGCGCGCGCGGAGGACACGGACTGGCCACAAGTGCTGGCGCTCTACGGCGTGTTGATGTGCCTGTCCGACAACCCGGTGGTGGCGCTCAACCACGCCATCGCGACGGCGATGGTGCTGGGGCCGGAGGCGGGGTTGGTGCTGGTGAAGGGGCTGGATGAGGAAGGGCGGCTGGAGGGGAGCCATCGGCTCGATGCGGTCCGCGCGCACCTGCTGGAGCGAGCGGGGAAGCACGAGGCGGCGGTGGAGCACTACCGGAAGGCCGCGGCGCGCACCACGAGTCTGCCGGAGCGGAACTATCTGCTGACACAGGCGGCGAGGCTGAGCGACGCGAGGAAGTAGCGCGCGACGGACACTCTGGCGCGGCGCGGCGAACCCGTGGCTGCCGAGTGGAAGGAAGGGGAAGCCGCTATGCCCTGAGGTGCATGCCGCGAAATGCGGAGCCTCGACTAGCGTTCCTGGACGGTGAGGGAGTTGGGGCTCTTTCATCGACGAGGGGGAAGACCATGTCCACCACCCATGTCATTCGACGTGGCGAGTGCATGTTGCTGGTCGCACGGCGCTACGGAATCCTGGACTACCGGCAGGTCTACGAGCATCCGGCCAATGCGGAGCTGCGTCGCAAGCGGCCCAATCCGAGTGTGCTCTATCCCGGCGACACGGTGTTCATCCCGGAGCCGCGCCCCTCGTTGATGCCGCTCTGTGAAGGGTTGCCGCGCTCCCTCACTGTCAATGCGAGTGCCCGCTATCTGCGGCTCGAGTTGCGAGACGACGTGGGCGCACCGCTCGCGAGCAGACCCTATCTGTTGTTGTTCGGTCCCCGGGTGGTGGAGGGGGAGACGGACGGAAACGGCCTCCTGGTGCAGCGTGTTCCGCTCAGCGCGAGTCGTGCCGAGCTGGAGTGTGAGGACCAGTGGTGGGAGCTGGAGCTGGGCACGCTGCGTCCCATGCACGACGTGCCGGATGACGGTGTCGCGGGGGCGGAGGCCCGGCTCATCAACCTGGGGTACGCGCTGGCGCCGACGGGGCGGATGACGCTGGAGCTGCGCAGCGCGCTTCGAGCCTTCCAGCACCGCAATGGCCTGGCCGTCACGGGTCGGTTGGACGCGGAGACGTCGACAAGGCTCGAAGCGTTGCACGGGAGCTGAGGCATGACGGCGAAGGCGGCGAAGAGGCGGGGCGGGGCGGAAGCGGAATCTCCGAAGAAGGTCGCGGTGGCGACGGCGCCGGAGCGAGAGGCGCACCACGCGACGCTGAGAGAAGCGCAGTGTACGGACTGCGCGGTGGGACTGCTGCGGCAGTACGTGAGCGCGAGCCTGCGCAGGCAGGGGAAGGCGGACCCGGGGAACCGACGGTTCCACTTGAAGGGTGACGAGGCGCTGGAGTTCTCGCGGACGACGCCCCTGGCGCTTCAGCTCGTGGGACTGCGTCGGGAGCGCGGCGTGGCCCCGGGGTTCGAGGACCTGCTGCTCGTGCTCTATGACCCGGCGCTGCTCGTGGATGCGGAGCGGCCCCTGCTCGATGCGGAGGGCTTGCGCGAGGCGAACCTGGAGGACACGCAGGCGTATGTGGACGCGGTGCTGGAGGACCGCGTGCACGCGCCACCGAGGGACTGGCCATTTCCGGGCGTGAATGTGTCCTGTCCGAAGTGCAAGCACTGGCGCGTGGCGATGTTCCCCCTCACCACGGAGACAGGCCACTCTCCGGAAGAGGCCGCGCGGGGAACGAAGTCCCTTCACCTGAGCGCGATAGCGCCGGGGCTCTACAACGCGCACTTCCGAGTCGCGCCGCACGAGGAGGGAGCGGAGTCCTCTCCCGCACCGAGACGCTCTGACGACGCGCCTCCCGAGAAGAAGAACCAGTCCAACCGAGTCGCGCTGCATGAGGAAGATGCGGCGTCGCCCGTGCTGCGACTCTCCGAGGACGCGATACCCGTGAGAAGGCGTCACCTCATCGCTGAGTTGTTGAAGTCCGCGCAGGCGGCACACGACCAGGAAACAGACGAGGTGATTCGAGTGGGCTTCCTCGAGAAGGACACCGCGACGAGGACGTCTCAGGCGGGGTCCGCGCTGAACGATGCGGACGCGTCGGTGACGGAGCCCCAGTCACGGACCGATGCCGCGCGAGTGGCCGAGCACCGGAAGCGCCAGGCGGTGTCAGTCTTCGAGGCGTTCAAGGCGAGGCTCGAAGCACAGGAGCGGTGTCTCCGTTTGGAAGATGCAAACGGGACGGAGACGCGGGACTTCACGGCACAAGGCAACGCGCTGTCTCATCTGGAAGTCGTGGAGGACGAGACGGCTCCGATGAAGTCGGGCCTGCGGTGCGTCTTCAAGACACCCCCGTCGTCTCCGCCGAGGACACTGCGACTGACGGCGGAGTCCGTGCTCGTCACGCTCGGCACGACGAGCGGCGCGGGCTTCCATCCACCCGGAGTCGGAGGGTCGGGCGTCGAGACCCGTCAGGTGTTCCGCTCATCCGAGGACTTCAAGACCTTCCTCCGGATGGCGGTGCTGTCGAAGCGAGCACTCTGTCCCGCGCGCCAGTCGACCTGCACCGGGTCTCGAGGATGCCCGACTCGAATCCAGGACCTGGAGCCCTGTGACTTCGGAGCCTGTGGCTTCAGGTTCGACTACGTGCTGGCCGAGACGACTCGCGCGAACATGGAGGCGCTCGTGTCCCGACTGGGTGGCCCGGACTGGGACGCGCTCTTCGCGTCGTCCTGAGCCTCCCCAGTTGCGCGATATCGAAACAACGACTCAGCTCCGGACGGTGGCGTGCTCGGTGGCCCAGTTGAGGGCGAGGTCCGCGACGGCCTCCCAGCCCGGCTGCGCCACGGTGTAGTGCGAGCGGCCCTTGAGCTCCACGTACTCCGTCACCGCCTTCGACTTCGCGTAGCGCTTCACGTTCTCCCGCTGGATTTTCGCCGGGAGGATGATGTCCGAGTCACCCGAGAGGAACAGCAGCGGCGCGCGCTCGTCGTTCTTCAGATTCACGGTGACTTCGGAGCGCGGCGTCAGGTTGGCGAGGGCGCCCTGGAACAGCGCGCGGCCCGAGCCCGGCACGTACTGCGTGCGGTACACCTCGTCCGACTCCTCCTGCGTCAGCGTGTTGGTGAAGGCGTAGTGGAACTGCTCGGGCGTCATCGGCGCGGGGCGGTTCACATTGGCGGGGTTGAGCAGCGTGGACGCGGTCGACTTGATGGTGGTGAACGGCAGCGTGTAGACGCCCTTCACCGGCGCGGAGTGGATGGCGACGCCCGCGGCGCCCACGCCCCTGTCCAGCAGCATCTGTACGAAGGCGCCGCCGTACGAGTGGCCCATGAGGATGGGAGGGGTGGGCAGTGCGCGGATGATGCGCTCGTAGTGGTCGACAATCTGCTTCACGCGCAGATTCTCCAGCGGCGTCGGGTCCTTCTGGAGCGCCTCCACGCCGACCTCCAGGCCGGGCCACGACGGGGCGATGACGCGGTAGCCGGCCTTCGTGAAGCGGTCAATCCAGCCCTGCCAGCTACGGGGCGTCATCCACATGCCGTGGACGAGGACGATGGTGTCGGGCTGGGTCTGGGTCTTCTGGACGGTGGCGCTCATGGCGTACTCCCTCTTGGGTTCACCGCGTCTGCCGCGGTGTGCGTTGCTGACAAGAGGAACAGTAGAGACCTGGGCGTCCGCGAAAAATGGGGCGCCAGGCAGAGGACTGTTTCCACGCGGGAAACAATCCTCCCCAGGGGAGACCCGCTACTTCGAGGCCGCGCCGAGCTTCTCCAGCATCATCACGGCGTTGTTGTTCTTGGGGTCCAGCTCCAGCGACTTCTTGTAGCGGAAGATGGCCTCGTCTTTCCGCCCGGCCTCGGCGTAGCCCTCACCCAGGCTGTCGTGGGCGTTGGAGTCCTGCGGGTAGAGCTCGACGTTGGCCTCGAACATCTTCACGGCATCGGGGACCTTGCCCGAGCGCAGGAGCGAGTAGGCGATGTCGTTGAGGACGGCGGGAGACAGCTGCTTGTCCTCGGGTGTGGCGGCGCTCTTGCGGGCCTTGAACCAGGTGATGGCGGCCTCGGCGCCCTTCAATCGCGTCAGCAGGTCCACCGTGGTGAAGGCATTGTCGGGAGCGAGCGTGTAGCCCTTCCAGCCGTACTCGGCCATGACGCTCGCGATGATGGGCTCGAAGAGGCGTGAGCCCGCATCCGAGTTGGTCATGATGGCCACGCCGCTGCCCGACTCGAAGGCCATGAGGAAGCAGCGGTAGCCCTCGTTCGAGCCGCCATGGCCGAACCAGTCCTGGTCCGAAGGACGCTCGAAGCCGATGCCGAACCTCTCCGACTGGCGGGTGAGCATCTGCTTCGCCATCGCCTGGGACACCACGCGGCGGGACTGCCCCTTCGTCGCCTTGGACATCTCCAGCGCGACGCGGGCGAGGTCCGACGGCGTCGTCCACAGTCCGGCGGGGGCCATCTCCGGGTAGACATGCCAGCGGCCCTCGACGCTCTTGCCCCCGGAGTACGTGCCGCTGGCCGCCATGGACGCCAGGTGCTTGGGCAGCGGCTGCTCGTAGGTGCTGTGCTTCATGCCGAGCGGCGCGAGCACGGTCTCCTTCATGATTTGGGGGAAGGGCTTCTTGAGCTGATCCACCAGCATCTGCTGGACGATGGTGGTGCCGCCGCCGCTGTAGCGCGTCAGCGTGCCGGGCACGGTGTCCACGCGCACGGCGGACGTGTTCGCGGGCTTCTCGCCATCGAGCACCTGCTGGGTCGTGGGCACGGGCCCGGTGACGGAGTAGCCGGGGAAGCCGCTCACCGTCGTCCCCGCGCTGTGCGAGAGCAGCCGGCGCAGCGTCACCTTCTGCTCCTTGGTGAACTCGTTGTCGGGCAGCTTCCAGGAGATGAGCGTGTCGTTGATGTCCGCGTCGAGCGACCACTTGCGCTTCTCGGCGTGGTGCATCGCGGCGAGCGCCGCCACGGGCTTGCTGATGGACGCGGCCTGGAAGAGCGTGTCGACGGTGACGGCGTCGGTGCCGCCCACCTGCTTCACGCCATAGCCCTTGGCCCAGATGAGCGAGCCCTGGTCGAACACGGCGATGCTCACGCCAGGGATGCCATACAGCTCCATCCACTGAGGCAGCGAGAGCTGACGTGGCGCCTCGCCGGGGAGGGTTACCGCGGGCAGGCCCTGCTCCACGCGAGCGATGCGGGCGGCCTCGGTGGGGCGGGCCAGCCACTGCGTCGCGGGCTTGCGGGTGTCCGCGGCGGTGAGGAGGCCCAGGGCCGTGAGGCCCGAGAGGGCCACGGTGAGGAGACGGGATGAAGGTCTTGGGTTCATGGAAGGGGTTCCTGGAGGGACTCGCGTGAAATGCCGCGTCACACGAACCCTACGCGGTTCCCCCGGGTCGCTTGCGCTCGCCTGCTCATGAGGCGTTTCACGACCCGCTGGAAACCCCCGAGCGGCCACCCACCAATGTCCTGCGGCAACCCCTGGAGGTGTCGAAAGGGGAACAGACGCGCTGGGTTCAGCGTGCGCTGGGAAACCCCGAAATCACCGAATCGAAAATGAGGAGACGGGCTTCGACTTTCCGAAAGGAAGTGACGCATGGGGGGCACGGCGGCGATTCGAGGTGGCTCACCGACGACGTCGTCGACGGGGACCGCCGAGGCGGATGCGGCCCGGCGTGCGGAAGAGGCTCGGCGTCGCGCTGAGGCGGCGAGGAAGGCGGCGGAGGCCGCGCGTCGTGCGGCAGAGGAGTCGCGTCGTGCCGCGGAGGCCGCGCGTCGCGCGCAGGAGAAGGCGCGAGCGGAGGCGGCGAAGGCGAAGTCCCAGGCCGAGGCTCCGGGGCAGACTCCGACAGAGGCGAAGGACTCCAGGAAGGAGGCCGTGGAGGCGCAGCGGGCGGAGAAGCTCGCCGCGCAGCGGACGGCTCGGGCCGAGGAGTCGCAGCGGGCCGCGGAGGAGCATGCCGCGCGCTCCGCCCAGCGTGCGCAGGGCGCGATGCGTGAGGCGAACACGCAGGCGGGTGTCCAGGGCCTGCCGCCTCCGTATGACGCGCAGCGCCTCTCGGGCGCCACGTCCAATCCGGTGCGGAGCAGTGTGTCGAGCTTCGAGGACGCCTCGCGCAACGTGCTGCGCGACAAGCTGCTGGGCCATGTGCCTGCGCCCCCGGGGAGCTCGGAGGCGTCGTCGCTGCTCACGGAGGACGCGAAGGACGGCAAGGTCAACTGCCTGGATACGGCGGCGGACTGGGTGGACAAGGCGTCGCCGGAGTTGCTCGCGCGCTCGGAGATGGTCTTCCTGAAGGACCAGCGGCCGGGGACGGAGGGCCAGACGGGGCACGTGGTGGTGCGCCAGGGCGAGCAGGTGTTGGACCCGACGACGAACCAGTCGTACGAGTCGCTGGACGCATACAAGAAGGCGCAGCCGCAATACACGGAGGCGGGGACGGTGTCGGCGACGGATGCGAAGCGCATCTTCGACACGCCGCCCGGCTCACCCGAGCGCGCCGCGGAGTTGGACAAGGCGAAGCTGTCTCCCGAACTCCAGTCGATGATGGTCGCGGACGTGAGCACGCCGGAGAAGGAGGCGTGGGACCGCTACGACGCGCACGTGAAGAAGGGCCTGGACTTGAGGGACGTCCCAGGGGGCCTTCGCCAGGAGCTTCGCGCCGAACACACCGCGACGACGCAGCGGTTGAAGGACGAGGCGAACAAGTCGTCTGTCGACCGACTGCGGCAGGAGTTGAGCGCCACGCCGGAGGGCCAGAAGGCGCTCGCGGACCTGGATGCGCGCGGTGTCCAGGTGAACGTGGTGGACGACGCGTCCTATCCGGAGCTGCCCGGCGAGAAGACGGACGGCTACGCGTTGCCGGGCAATGGGGACATCACGTTGCGCCGCTCGGCGGCCACGTCGGACGTGTTGCTGCGCGAGGCCCAGAACTCGGCGCGGACGCAGGAGCTGAAGCTTCCGACGACGGAGGCGGACGGGAAGCGGCTGTCCGCGGCGGTGACGGAGCGCATCAACGCGAATCCAAGACAGCCGGTGGAGTTCGAGGCCGATGGCCTCCACGTGGTGGCGATGAAGAACGCCACGCCATCCGTTGTCGAGCATGGGGGCAGCATCGTCGACAACGTGTTGGGGAGCTGGGCGAGGCCGGAGGCGGCGAAGCCCTTCTCCAAACTGGCGCAGGAGGAGGGGCGCCAGCCAGGCAGCGACACCATCATCAACACCAGCTTCTATGGCGTCCCTTTCTCTGGGAGCAGTCCGGTGGGGAAGGTGATTGAGAACGGGAAGGTGCAGGGGGGTGAGTCGTCACCGGACCGGTTCTATGCGGCGTGGACGTCGAGTGGCCTGAAGTTCGGGCAGGGAGATCCGCCGGCGGATTCGAAGGTGGCGTTTGGTGGGGCGGTGCCGCTCATCATCAACAACACGCCGTATGGGGACGGGAATCAGTACAAGCCCGGGACGTCCTCGGCGGCGCCGCTCACGGGAGACCCGGGGGCTTATGCGTCCGACCTGACGCAGCGGAACAACGAGGGCTTCAAGGACCAGAACGAGCGGGGTGCGAACAGTGGAAAGGTCGTCGTCGGTTACGACCGGGACACGGGCACCACGTATGTCGTCGCGCAGGACGACGGGTCGAAGCCGGGCAGGACGCTCGCGGAGATTCGCGACTCGCTGGTGAAGCTGGGGGTGGATGACGCGGTGTCGTTCGACGGCTCGGACTCGGCCACGCTGGTTCGGGATGACCAGGTGAAGGTGGACCCTGGCGGCGTGAAGGACAGGACCATCCCCTACGGGCTCAAGCTGAGCCTGCCGTGACGCGGGGGACGGGGGCCCGGATGTGTGTCGGGCCCCGGAAAAGTAATTCCCGATGTAACCGTGTGGGCGCTTCTGGCGAAGAAGGGGTGTCTGTCCCTCATCGCACTTGGAAGGAAGTGACCCGTGAATTCGCTGACCAAGGTGGATGGCCGTTCGACGATGCGCCAGCAGGGCCCGAAGGCGGATGACGCGCAGCGCGCGGATGATGCGCGCAAGAAGGCGGAGGCGGAGGTTCGGGCGGCGAAGGCGGCGAAGGAGGCGGAGAAGAACGCGCGCAAGCAGGCCGAGGCCGCGGAGAAGGCGCTCGACGAGGCTTCGAAGAGGCGGGTGGAAGCGGAGATGAAGGCGAATGCGCCGGGGCAGACGCCGAAGCAGCAGGAGTCCTCGGCGAAGGCGCTCGCGGAGGCGCAGGCGGACGAGCAGACCGCCCTGGTGAAGTTGGCCAACGCGCAGAAGAAGCTCGAGTCCGCTTCCGCGAAGGCGTCCGAGTCCACGCGTCGCGCGGATGAGGCGAAGAAGAAGGCGAACGACGCGGCGGAGCGGGCGGGGCAGCCTCGGCCATTTGGCAAGGAGCAGCCCAAGGCCAACGAGAAGTCTCAGTCGACCTTCGAGGACGGACAGCGCCAGCCGGACATGGAGAAGATGATGGGCCGGACGCAGTCCGCGAACAGCATGGAGCCGGCGTTCTCCTCGAACATGCCGATGATGAAGCCCTCGGAGATGATGCAGTCGATGAGCGTCTGAGCGCTGCTCCGCTCACTTCGGCGTGGCGTGGTCCAGGACTTCCTTCCAGGCATCGAGCGCGCGGTGGATGTCCATGCGCTCGGTGGCGGTTGTCTCCTTCATCGCGAGGTCATGGATGCGGACGAGCGACTCCTCGATGACCCGGGGGTACTCATGCTTGGACGCGCGCTCCAGGTACATCGCCTTGAACTGGACGAAGCGCCGCGCCAGCCGGTCATCGCTGGGCGTCAGGGCTGGAGTCGAAAGCATCGCCAGCACGTGAGGGCCCGGCGCGCGCAGGGGCACCACGGAAGGAGGCGGTGGCGTGGGCTCGGGATGCGTGTCCGCTGACGACGGCGGCGCGGTGGCGACCTTGGGGGCCTGGAGCGCGCGCAGGTGCTGCGTCAGCGTGAAGATTGACGCGCTGACCTGTGTGCTCTCGGCCCGGGTCGTCGCCTTGAGTGCGCGTGCGTGGAGGTGCTTGAGCTCCTTCTCGAACTCCTCCGAAGGGGCGCGGCCCGAGGTCTGCTTCAAGTAGCGCTCCTCGAGGTTGTAGACGCGCTGGACCAGCTTGGGGTCCGGGGGCGCCTTCTCGCCGCGTGGCAGGAAGGCCGCTGGGTGCCTCGGCGTGGGCCGCGATGGCTGCTGCTTGGGGTCGGTCGCGGTCTTGTGGACGGCCGGGGTGGCCGTGGAGGCGTCCGCGTCGGAGACAGCGGGCGTGGAGGGCGCCTGGAGCGCCGCCGAGTTGGAGGGCTGTGTGCTTCCCTCGGAGCCGGGCTCGGGGAGGTTTGGAGTCGCGCCTTTCGAGGGGAGCGCCGGGTCGTTGACCGCGAGAGGTTGCGCGGAGGCTTCTTGCGTGGGAGGCGGCGGAGCAGGAACGGGCGCGCGCTCCGGAGGATTCTGACGGGGCGCCTCCGCCGTGGTGACGGTGGTCGGGACGGGTGTTGTCCCCGTGCGTCCGGGCCCCCAGGGTGAGAGCAGGAACGTTGCCGTCGCGACGCTGGAGAGGAGCGCGGCGCCGGCGGCCAGCCAGACACGTCCGCGCCGGGTCGTGGGGTGGGGGAGCTTCACCTGGGACCAGGTGGATTTCGTCCCACCTTCACGGCCGATGGGTTGAACGGTCGCGGTCGTTCCGGGGCCGAACGGAGGGACGACGGTGGGCGGAATCCGCTTCAACGCCTGTTGCACGGCCTCGGCGGACTCGGGGCGCAGGGCCGGGTCCTTGGCGAGCAGATGAAGGACGAGGGTGTCGAACTCGGGCGCGATGCCGGGGACGAGTGAGGAGGGGAGTGGGGGTGGTTGCTCGACGTGAGCGAAGAGGACCTGGAGCTGTTCGCCCTTGAAGGGGCGTTCGCCGGTCAGCATCTGGAAGGCCATGATGCCGACGGCATAGAGGTCGGTCGCGGACGTGACGGTGGTTCCGCGAATCTGCTCGGGGGCCATGTACTCGGGGGTTCCGAGGATGGTGCCGTCCACGGTGGTGGGGCCGTCGTGGCTGCGCACCAGCTTGGCGATGCCGAAGTCGACGAGCCTGACGGCGCGCGAGCCGTCGAGCATCTCCGCGAGGAACACGTTGCCGGGCTTCATGTCCCGGTGCACCACGCCCGCCTTGTGAGCGGCTCCGAGCGCCGAGAGAATCTGGTCGAGAATCCAGGCGGTGGTGTTGGGGTCCAGGCGTCCGCGTTGCTTGAGGGATTCGGAGAGGGACTGGCCGCGCAGCAGCTCCATGATGATGTAGGGCCGCGAGTCGGGCAGGCGTCCGAACCCGAAGATGTCGATGATGCCCGGGTGGCGGATGGAATTGACGGCGCGTGCCTCGATGAGCAGACGTTCCACCTGTTGCTGGGTGACGTGCTCGGCGCGGAGGACCTTGATGGCGACTTGTTTGCCAATCAAGGGGTGGACGGCGCGATAGACGACGCCCATGCCTCCCTCGCCGATGCGCTCCTCGATGATGAAGTCATTGACCTGGGTCGAAATCAGCGAGTCTTTGACTCGTGGACTTCGTTCCCCCCTCGTTGTCTCTCTCACGGTCATCGGTCTTGCCACGGAGCCTAGTGCCGGCGTGTGAGGCCACTCAAAACGAGGTGCGAGGTGTTGGCCCTGACAATGTCAGATGTTGGCCATCTGAGGGGAGAGGTGACAGCTGCGCCCCGCGCTGAGGCGTCAAGGCGGTGAGCGACCGCCGAGCTTCGGGAAGCGCTCGTAGGCCCGTAAGAGCGCGTCCAGGTGGGCGGGGTTGTCGAGATCGAGCGGCGCTTCGGTGAGCGGCACAATCCATCCACCCGTTGCCGTGCGCCGCGCCCGTGAGAGCAGGTCCGTGTCGCGGGCAGGGTCGGGGAACCCGATGGCTTCCGCGGCAGCATCCGACCAGTAGTTCAGCCAGCCGAGGTAATAGGGAATCTCAGGCGAGCGGATGTGCTCGAAGAGCTTCAGGGCGGGCAGCCCCCTGCGTGGGGACGGCGGCCCTTCCAGCGTGGGTGCTGTCTGATACGCAATGTCCAGCGCGGCTCCGTCCGGCGTCGCATGCCCCCAGAACGCGCGTGCGCCTTCCGCCATGCCCTCCAGCATCTCCACCGCTGCCGTGATGCTGGCCGCGTCCAGCGGCAACTTCGCATGGACTTGGAGCTGTTGCTGGCCGCCAGGGCTTGCGCTCGCGGAGCGTCGCATCCCAGAAATGGTTACTGGGTAGCTCTCGTCACCGTTGCATAGCAGTGGGAACTTTCCGCGTGTTGCCGCCTCAGCGAGCCACGCCTCGCGTTGTGGTAGCTCGATGGGGCGCCCTCCTTTGCTCACTTCCCACTCCAGGCGCAAACCGGGCAGCGCCCGTTCCATGCCACGGACGACAGCGAGTGTGCGGCCGTCGTGCCCCGCGAGTGTAGGCGCGTAGACGGTCATATCGAGGCGCTTTCGCGTGGTCATCGTTTGCATCCCGTGACGGCGATTCTGAGGCTGGAGTCCTGTCGCAGCAGCGCATCTTTGTGCGCGGCACTACTCACCCCAACGACGAAGCTATATCCACAGGCCGCTGCGATGTCGCGGTCCTCCTGGAGCTCTTCCAACTGATCTTCGACGACCCGATCCCGGAGGAAGTCACTGTACGTGTCAAACTGATGGGTCTTGATCTCCCACAGCACACGCGCGCCGACTTGAAGCGCATCAAACCGCTTGCCGCCAACGAGCACGTCATTGCCGGGATAGCGGTTGGGCGGAAACGTGTCGGCGCACTCGTTATGCGGAGCATCCTCGCCCGCGTGCGGCACCGGGACGGGCCTGCACTCCGGATGGCGTTCTCGGTCCAGTGGATCGGTCGGCGCCGGGGGGAACCAGTCCTGCCCTGCTGGCTCGGGCTTTCGGTGCGTCAAACGCTCCTGCTCATCGGGGGGCCGCGTTTGGGTCTCAGGCTGCGCACCCTCACGAGATGCCCTCCGATATGCATCCAACTCTTCTTTGATGGCGACGGCCACCACGACTGCTCCAGCGACAATCACGGCTCCAACGACTATCTCGGGTGCTATCAGGATGCAGACCCCTAAACCCAATGCCGTTCACTTTAGGGACGGACGCGACGTAGGGGCCTGCGGGAGCGTGCTCGTCGGTCCGGGCGGGGACGCTTCCGTGGGTAGCTGCTCATCTTGATTTTCACCGCACGCGGATACCGTCTGTGACTTCGCCGCAGC
>NZ_JABUMR010000069.1:0-253 GCF_013336725.1 Myxococcus sp. CA040A
GCTGCGGCGAAGTCACAGACGGTATCCGCGTGCGGTGAAAATCAAGATGAGCAGCTACCCACGGAAGCGTCCCCGCCCGGACCGACGAGCACGCTCCCGCAGGCCCCTACGTCGCGTCCGTCCCTAAGAGCCTCTATCAAATGTGAGGATAGAGGCTTCGGAAGAGCATGACGCAGCAGCCGAGGACGAGGAAGCCGAAGTGGACGTCGTCCCTGCGCTCGTCACGGACACGGAGCCGACGAAGTTGATTTTT
>NZ_JABUMR010000070.1:0-210 GCF_013336725.1 Myxococcus sp. CA040A
CTCGACGTCGAAGGTGGAGCGGATGCGAGAGACGACTTGAGTGGCGAGGAGGGAGTGGCCGCCCAACTCGAAGAAGTCGCCGTGGATGCTGACGCGCTCCAGGCCGAGGACGTCGGAGAAGATGGAGGCGAGGCGGGACTGGGTGAGGGTGGAGGGAGGGGCGAAGTCGTCGCCGGAGGAGGTGGCAGCGGCGAAGTCGGGAGGAGGAAG
>NZ_JABUMR010000007.1:0-760120 GCF_013336725.1 Myxococcus sp. CA040A
CTGCGCCGGGAGCGCTCCCTGTCCAACCGGTTCGACGACCTGCTCGTCGTGCTCTACGACCCGGCCCTGTTGAAGGAAGGAGAGAAGACCGTCCTCGAAGCCGAGGGGCTCCGCGCGGAGAACCTGAAGGACGCGCAGGCGTATGTGGATGCCGTGCTCGCGGAGACGGAGTGGCCGGTCCCGAAGCACTGGCCCCATCCCGGCGTGGATGTCTCGTGTCCGCAGTGCAAGCACTGGCGGGTGGCCGTCCTGCCCATCACCACCGAGCCCGGCTATGACAAGGACAAGCCCGCCCTGAAGGACGACAAGGGCAACACGCTCCCCGACTTCGACAACTCCACCCTGCTCCCGAACGACGTGGGGGCCATCGCCCCCGGCATCTACACCGGGTATTACCGGGTGGGTCTCCACAAGGGCGCGAGCAACCCGCCCACCTCCTACGCCGCGCTCCAGTTCGCCGCGCCCTCCATCCCCGCCCGGCGGCGCTTTCCCGTCTCCGACTTCCTGAACGCCGCGCAGGCCGCGCACGACAAGGGGACAGACGAAGGGATTCGAGCAGAGCTCATCCGGAAGGAACCCGAAGTCCAGACGGAGGCGCGGGAGAGAATCGAGGAGGAGCTGGGCAAGAAGCTGCCGAAGAAGACGGGCAAGCAGAAGGCGGCACTGGCGCTGGCGGTGGCGAAGAAGCTCAAGGCATGGACCGTCGAGCACTACGAGGCGCCAGTGGCGGAGCAGCGGAAGAAGCAGGCTTGGGAGACGCTCGACGCGTGGGTCAACGGCTCCGAAGCGTTGAAGGTGAAGCGAAAGATTGACGCCAGCGAGAGGCTCATCCGGCTCGAGGACGCCAGCGGCGCGGAGACGCAGAACTTCGAGGCGGAAGACAATCAGGTGTCCCGCCTGGAGGTGGTGGAGGATGACGAGGCGCCCATGAAGGTGGGCCTCCAACTCGTCTTCCAGGCCCCACCTCCTCCTCCCGCCAAGCCCCCTGCGTCAACCGTGGTCTCCACGCCCCCGGTCCTCACCAGCGCTCCGGGACTTCCCGCCGAGCCGGCGCCCCCTCCCGCCATGCCCCCTGCGTCAACCGTGGTCCCCACGCCTCCGGTCCTCACCAACGCTCCGGGACTTCCCGCCGAGCCGGCGCCCCCTCCTCCACCCAGGACCCTGCGACTGACGGAGCGCGAGGTGCTTGTCGTCTTCGGCACCGCCGGCGCCACCAACATCCACTACTCGGTCGACGGAGAGAACGGCTCCTGGAGACGGGGACGCGAGGTGAACGACTTCTCCGAGGGGTGTCAGGTCTTCCGCTCGCCCGATGATTTCCGTGACTTCATGCGGATGGCCATGCTGTCCAAGCGTGCGCACTGCCCGTCTCGCAAGGCGAGCTGTTGCGAGAAGCTCACGGTGCAGGACGTCGAGACGGCCATCGGCCCGAAGATGACGGAGTTCATCGGCAAGTGTCCCAGTGTCTTCGCCCGGCCTGCTAGCGACGCAATCATCGTGGCATTCACCCCGCCTCCCCCTCCCCTCACCGAGACACCACCACCGGAGCCCGGGGCCGCCGCATCACCCGCAGCGCCCGACCCGAAGGCCGTCGTTCCACAGCCCGCACCCGACCCACTTTTCGTGGTGGCGGTCGAGAAGCTCCTGGATGAGAGCCGTTCCTACAAGGACTTCGACAAGGAGGTGCGAGCGACCTTCTTGAAGGTCTTCCTGAACAAGAAGTACGAGACCCCCGAGAACTTCGCGCTCTTGAAGAGTTACACGCGAAAAAAGGTGCTCGCCGCGCTGCTCCCCGAGGAGGATGTCCAGAAAGCCGTCGAGGGCCCGCCCCCAGTGCCGAAGGAAGCCAGGGCTTTCGAGAAGACACTGGAAAAGACCTTCAAAATGGCCATCGAAACAGGCCTGGAGAACCTGCGGACGAAGCTCACGGAGACAAAGGACGCCTGGGCGAAGGCCCAACACACCCTGCAGATCAATGGAAGGCACGCGAGGTACCTGAAGGATGGCCTTGAGCCCTGTGACTTCGGCGCGTGCGGCTTCAGGTTCGACTACATGCTGGCCGAGACAACCCGGGCCAACATGGAAGCCTTCGTGTCGAAGCTGGGTGGCCGGGACTGGAATGCGCTTTTCCCCGAGGATGCGCCCCTCCCGCCACCTCCATCCCCCAAGCCCAAGAAGCAGGCTCCCTCCAAGTCAGCAGGGAAGAAGGACAAGCCCCCTCCCCCCTCGGCCGGCGCACCCAAGTAGCCCTGAGCCTGGAGCCTCGCGAGAGATTCAATCGTCGGCGGTCTGCTCCCGGTACAGCACATCCACCCCCACGACGTACCACCCGTCCTCGACACGTGCCCAGTGGACCCGGAAGTTGGAGAACGAGTCCGGTCTCTTCGGAGGAGCGATGGGGTCGAACACATAGCCCTTTGCGCCGGGTGCCGGGACGAGACGGAACAGCTCGCGCTGCACGCTCGCGCCGGCCGTATTCCCGGCAAGGTCTTGGCTAAAGCGACTCCACCCGCTCGTGAGGTGATGCATGTTGAACTCCTCCTCGGGCGGGGGCAGCGGCCCGTTGTGGGGCACCCGCGAGTAGGCGCGCAGCCGAGCCGGTACCCCGCTTTTTTCAGGCGGTAGAAGCTTGAACACCAGGTTCGGCTTGGCCATGAACTCCGCCAAGGTGGGCGCCAGCTCGCGGTGCGTCCCCAGGAACGTCGGCAAGAAGCGCTCTTCGGGCCCTCGGAACACCGGGACGAAGCCACCCAGGCACAGGTCGCGGTACCTGCTCCCAGGCCATACCGTCAGCACCGTCAGCCGCGCGGACTTCACGGCGAACTGGCGCCGGTAATGGACGTAGATGGCCCCGCCCGCCGGGAAGTCGCGGGGGAAGTCCAGCACGTAGTCCAGCTTGCGCCCCTCGGCGAGCTTCAACTCCAGCCGCGCCTTCCTCGGACGCGCGTTGGCCTTGTAGAGCTTCGCGGACTTCGGGTTGCCCGGCGTCACCAGGAAGGAATGCACCGGCGTGTCCGGTGGGAAGCTCAGCTCCACCCACTCCCCGGCTCCGCTGCCCTTCGCCCCTTCCGCCCAGACGGTGCCGGGGTCCTCGTCCAGCAGGTTGGCCGGCCCATAGCGACCGGGCTCCCTCCCTTCCACCAGCACCGATGACGCCGTCACGGTGACGGACACGCCATGCAGCTTCACCTCCACCCGCCTTGCATCCGACGGCCCGGCGTCGGGAGTCTCCGCGGGGCCTGGTGCGGCCGAATCGGCCTGCCCCGCGTCGGCGGGCTCGGATGGGCCCAGGCCGCCCGAAACGGTCTGCCCGGCATCGGGAGCGCCGGATGGGCCCAGCCCTCCGTCCTCCGTCCTCCCCGCTTCGGCGGACTGCCCCCAGGCCCCCGTGCTCAGCAGGACGCAGCCCAGGATGACCCTCGGGTCCCACCAGCGCGTGCCACCCCTCCAGCTGTCATCGGACATGAACGCTCCTCAGGGCTCTGGACGTCGGGCGCCGCCCTTCATTCAGCGGCGGCCTTTCCCGCCCATCGTACGGCACCCTCACAAGAACGGCGATGCGCGTGGACGGCGTGAATCCGGGGCAGTGCCAATGGTGACGATGATGCTGACGTCGGTGACAGCGGCACCTCATTCGCTGCACCGCGCCCGCGTCGAGTGTGCCGGAACGAGAGGCTATCCTCGCCTCGTCGTACCCACACTCCAACACGACAACGAGAACACCTCATGACCCTGACGACACAGCCTCGACGGATGGCGAAGCGGACCGCGCTCGCGATGCTTGTGCTGGCCCCCGTGGCGGCCGGCGCGGTGAGCCAGAAGCTGCGCTATAAGTTCGACGCGGTAACCAACCCCGTCGCCACCGTGGTGGACGACAGTGGCAAGGGACGCACCGGCACCGTGCAGACGGCGAACGGCGCCACCGTCGTCCCCGTGACGGGCTTTGACGGCCTGGGCATCAAGTTCCCCTCCGTGTGTGACGGCACGGGCTGCCCGCTCGCGAACGTCACCACCCCCGACTCGGCCAGCCTCAATCCCGGCACCGCCCTCTTCACCTTCGGCGCCCGGGTGCGCCTCACCCTCGCGGACCTCTCCTCCGTCCACGGCTCCAACCTCGTACAGAAGGGCCTCGCGAACACGGCCCAGTGGAAGCTCCAGCTCGATGACGCCGTGCTGGGCAAACCCAGCTGCGTCGTACGCACCACCGGCGGCGCCGACGTCATCATCGTCAAGTCCTCGGTCGGCGTCGCCGACGGCACCTGGCACAAGGTCGCCTGCCAGCGCACCAGCACCACGCTCACCATCCTCGTCGACAACGTCGCGCGAGGCAGCGCACTGCTCCCATCCACCTACGACATCAACCCCGTGGGCCAGCCCGTCAACGTGGGCGCCAAGAGCGTCGGCAACAACAACGACCAGTACCACGGCGAAATCGACGACGTTTACTTCAACATCGACTGAGCCCCACCGCCCCCCAAGGCACGTCGAGCCTCCGAATCACAAACACCTCGGAGGCTCGACCTTCCGTCACGCCGGCCGCTCCTGCCGCCAGCGCCGCGCATCGCGCTCGGCACGCTCCTCGCGCGTCTGCAGCAGCATCATCCCCCGCTGCACGTCATCGACGTCGAGCGTCCCCACCAGCCGCCCATCGACATCCACCACCGCGAGCAGCTGCGCCGAGTTCTCCGCCAGCTGTCGCACGGCCCGCCATCCATCCTCGTCCAACCGCACCACCTGCACGGGCCGCATCACCTCGCGCGTCAGGCGATGGATTCGGTCCGCCTCCGACACCGCGCGCACCGCCTCCACGTCCACCAGCCCCACCGGCCGCCCGTCCTCCGTCACCGGCAGCGCCGTCTGCCGCTCGCGTCGCAAATCCCACAGCGCCTGCTCCAACAACGCCCCTGCCTCCACCCCCGCCCCGCGCGGCGACATCAACTCCGACACAGATACCCGCTCCAACAGGGCCTTCATCCGCACCTGCCGCGACTCGCCCTCCGCCCCCATGAAGATGAAGAAGGCGATGACGAACAGGAACGGGTTGAACGACACCACGCCCCACAACGCGAAGAGCACCGCGAACCCACGCCCCACCAGCGACGCCACCCGCGTCGCCCGCACCGGCCCCATCCGCCCCGACAGCACCGCCCGCAGAATCCGCCCGCCATCCATCGGGAACGCCGGCAGCAAATTGAACAACCCCAGGAACAGGTTGAGGCTCGCCAGATAGAAACACGCGAACTGGAGGTTGAACGAGGTCGTTCCCTCCACGCCCCATGTCGCAAGGCCGAACAATCCCGCCAGCGCCAGACTCGTCAGTGGCCCCACCAGCGCCATCAGCGCTTCGTCCCGAGGCCGGGGCGGCGCCTCCGACAACTCCGACACCCCGCCCACCATCATCAGCGTAATCGAGCGGACCTGACCGCCCCTCGCCAGCGCATAGAACGTATGCGCCAGCTCGTGCACGAAGACCGACGCGAACAACCCCACCGCCACGCCCAACCCCCACAACATGGGCGAGCCCATCAACTGCTCCGGAGGGACCTCGGCCACCTCCGCCGCCCGCCGGAACGCTCCTCCGAACAGATACGCCAGCAACGGCAGGACGAGCAGCAGCGAGTAGTGGACCCGGATGGGGATGCCTCGCAGCGAGCCCACCTTCAATGCACCCCGTGACTCGCGCATCATCGCCTCCTCGCGAAGGGCGCCAGCACCGCGAGGGCACTCCCACGGCCTGCGCCCCCTGCTCGCCTCCTTCAAGGTCCGTCCCGCACCCGATGCGCGCACGGTGCCGGGAATGACTCGTTCGCCCGTCTGCCTCCTGAGTGTCCGCTCCCGGGCCTCCAGGCCCCCGGATGTCCACCGACGAGCACCCCACCACCACGCACGCTCCCGCCGCGCGCAACGCCGGCTACCGTTCCTCCGCTCGGTCCCTGGCCGAGTCCGCCTTCCCCCGGAGGACCCATGCGCAACCCCCTCACGCTCGCACGCGAAGCCTGGAGAATGGTGCGAGTGCTCCAGGACCCGAATCGTCTCCAGGACATCATCGACCTGGCCCGAGTCCTCGCACCGCCCATGGCCATGCGCCGCGTGGTGGAGCGGCTGATGCAATCCCCCACCGCCGCGCGCGCCCTCGTCGAGCGCCCCCGCGTCGGAATGCTTCCACTCGCCACGCTGCGCACGCTGCCCGAAGGCACCCTCGGCCGCGCGTTCGCCGACCACCTCACCCAGAACGGCCTGGACCCCAACGCCCTGCCCCGCCGCGAGGCCCACACCGACGAGGACTACGTCCGGGCCCACCTGCTGGAGTCGCACGACATCTGGCACGTGCTCACCGGCTTTCGCACCGACGTGGCCGGAGAGCTGGGCGTGCAGGCCTTCAGCCTGGCGCAACTGGGCAGCCCCTTCGCGTTGGGCATCCTCACCGGGGGCCTCGCCAACACCCTGCTCTACGCCTTCTCCGAGCGCGACGCGCGCATGCAGGCCCTCACCCGGGGCTGGGTGCTGGGACGACTGGCGCGGCCCGTGTTCGGCACCCCCTGGCGCGAGCTGTGGGAGGTCCCCCTTGTTGACGTTCGCCAACGCTTCGGCCTGGATTTGCCAACAGTGGACGCCCTGCTCCCCGCCCTGGCGCCCCCGGTGAAGATGGACCCCTCTCGCAGAGCGGCTTGACGCGAAGCCGGACAGCGCGCGAGCCGCTCAATCGTGCTAGAGGGCGGCCCATGGACGAGACCTCCGAGAAGGACCCCCTCCGCGCACGCCTCCAGCAGATGGAGCAGCAGGCCGAGCTGGGTGGCGGTGCCGACCGCATCGCCAAGCAGCACGAGGCCGGCAAGCTCACGGCCCGCGAGCGCATCGACCTGCTCCTCGACCCCGGCTCCTTCTGCGAGCTGGACAAGTTCGTCACCCATCGCTCCACCGACTTCGGCATGGGCGACAAGAAGATTCCGGGTGACGGCGTCGTCACCGGCTACGGCACCGTCGAGGGCCGCCAGGTCTTCGTCTTCGCCCAGGACTTCACCGTCTTCGGCGGCTCGCTGTCCGGCGCCTATGCCCAGAAAATCTGCAAGATCATGGACATGGCCACCCGCGTGGGCGCGCCCGTCATCGGTCTGAACGACTCCGGCGGCGCGCGCATCCAGGAAGGCGTGGAGAGCCTCGCCGGCTACGCGGACATCTTCCTGCGCAACACCCTGGCCTCCGGCGTGGTGCCCCAGATTTCGCTCATCATGGGGCCGTGCGCGGGCGGCGCGGTGTACTCGCCGGCGATCACCGACTTCATCATGATGGTGAAGGACACCTCGTACATGTTCATCACCGGCCCGGACGTCATCAAGACGGTGACGCACGAGGAGGTGTCGAAGGAGTCGCTGGGCGGCGCGCTGACGCACAACCAGAAGTCCGGCGTGGCGCACTTCGCCGCGGAGACGGAGCAGGCCGCCATCGTCATGACGCGCGAGCTGCTCTCCTTCCTGCCCTCCAACAACCAGGAGGACCCGCCGGCCCAGCCGTGTGACGACGACCCGTTCCGGGCCGAGGAGTCGCTCAAGACGATTGTCCCGAGCAACCCCAACAAGCCCTACGACATCAAGGACATCATCAAGGCCGTCGTCGACAACAAGCACTTCTTCGAGGTGCAGGAGCACTTCGCGCGCAACATCGTCGTGGGCTTCGCGCGGATGAACGGCAAGAGCGTGGGCATCGTCGCCAACCAGCCCGCGTTCCTCGCCGGCGTGCTGGACATCGACGCCAGCGTGAAGGCCGCGCGCTTCGTGCGCTTCTGCGACTGCTTCAACATCCCGCTGATTACCTTCGTGGACGTGCCCGGCTTCCTGCCCGGCACCGACCAGGAGTGGGGCGGCATCATCACCCACGGCGCCAAGCTGCTGTACGCCTTCGCCGAGGCCACCGTCCCCAAAATCACCATCATCACCCGCAAGGCGTACGGCGGCGCGTACGACGTCATGGCGTCCAAGCACATCCGCGCGGACATCAACTACGCCTACCCCACCGCGGAAATCGCCGTCATGGGGCCCGAGGGCGCGGTCAACATCATCTTCCGCAACGAGCTGCTCAAGGCGAAGGACGCCGCCGCCGAGCGCACGAAGCTGGTGAATGACTACCGCGAGAAGTTCGCCAACCCCTTCAAGGCGGCGGAGCTGGGCTACATCGACGAGGTCATCCGCCCCGAGGAGACCCGCACCAAGGTCATCCGGGCGCTGGAGATGTTGAAAGACAAGCGTCAGGAAAACCCGCCGCGAAAGCACGGGAACATCCCGCTGTAGGCTCCTTTCAGGCCCCTGGACGCCTGCTCTCCCCCGGCTGGAGAGCAGGCAGGCTCGCGTCGCTCGGGAAATTCTCGTGCGCCGCGCGGGCTTTCAGGTGGCCAGGAAAGGAACCCCCATTTGCCCCACCGCCGACTTCTTCTCTTTCTCGCCGACGTCGAAGGAAACCTCACCGCCGTGCGCCAGACGCTCAAACGCGTCTGCGAGGCCGTGGAACTGCCCACGCCCGAGGTGAAGTGGGTGGAGTCACCCCCGGAGGGACTGGCCGATGGCGGCTGGCACGCCGCCGAGGTGGCCCTGCCCCCCGTCCCCGGTCGCAAGGCCCGCAAGTCCGAGCAGCCCTTCCTGGAGGAGCAGCTCGACGCCATGTCCCAGGCGCTGTCCCAGGACTTCCGGGAGCGCGTGCTGGGCATCTTCGTGGACCGGGAGCACAGCTACGCCCGCACGTGTGTCAGCGGCCCGGGCCGGCCCGCCAAGGCCGTGGAGGGTGAGGTGCTGGACGTCATGCGCCAGGCCGCTCGCTGGCTGGATGTGGAGACGGGCTTGTTGGCGCGGATGCTGGGGGGTGGCAACACCGCGCGCAACCTCCTGGCCGCGGCGGTGGACTTCGGTGGCGAGCCGAACGCCCCTCCTGCCAAGCCCCCGGAGCCGGACGAGGATGACCGGTTCGTCGAGGCCAAGCTGACCCAGGCGCGCGCCTATATGGAGCAGTACCGCAGCGCCCGGAAGTAGGTCATCACGGGCATCGGATGACCACGCCCCTGACAGGGGCGTGAACGCCATCCAACCCAGGCAAACCGGGGCGGCCCGTGGTAGACGGGCGGCCATGCCCAAGATCCGCAAAGTGCTCGTCGCCAATCGCGGCGAGATCGCCATCCGGGTGATGCGCACCTGCAAGGAACTCGGCATCGCCACGGTGGCGGTGTACTCGGAAGCAGACCGCTCCGCCCTGCACGTTCGCACCGCGGACCAGGCCTTCTTCGTCGGGCCGCCGCCCTCCCGCGAGAGCTACCTGGTCCAGCAGCGCATCCTCGACGCCGCCAAGGCCGCCGGCGCGGACGCCATCCACCCTGGCTATGGCTTCCTCTCCGAGAACGCCTCCTTCGTGCGCGCCTGCGAGGCCGCCGGCATCACCTTCATCGGCCCGCCCGCCGCCGCCATGGACGCCATGGGCGAGAAGACCCGCGCCCGCGCGAACATGATCAAGGTCGGCGTGCCCGTCGTCCCCGGCACCACCGAGCCCATCGCCACCGAGGCCGAGGCCCGCGAGTACGCGCAGAAGATTGGCTTCCCCATCATGCTCAAGGCCGCCGGCGGTGGCGGTGGCAAGGGCATGCGCCGGGTGGAAGGCATGGGCGACTTCGAGTCCGCGTGGCGCTCCGCCAAGAGCGAGGCGCTCAACTCCTTCGGCAACGACGCCGTCTACATCGAGAAGTATCTCGAGAAGCCACACCACGTCGAAATCCAGGTGTTCGCCGACACGCACGGCAACGTCATCCACCTGAACGAGCGCGAGTGCTCGGCGCAGCGTCGGCACCAGAAGGTCGTCGAGGAGACGCCCAGCCCCATCCTGACGCCGGAGCTTCGCGCGCAGATGGGCGAGGTCGCCGTGAAGGCGGCCAAGGCCGTCAACTACGTGGGCGCGGGCACGGTGGAATTCCTGGTCGACGTGCACCGCAACTTCTACTTCCTGGAGATGAACACCCGCCTCCAGGTGGAGCACCCGGTGACAGAGTGGGTGACGGGGCTGGACCTCGTCGCGCTGCAAATCAAGGTCGCCGAGGGCGAGAAGCTGCCGCTCCTGGAGGCGCCCACGCCGCGCGGCCACTCGATTGAAGTGCGCGTGTACGCGGAGGACCCGTCGCGCAACTTCATGCCCAGCCCGGGAAAGATTACGTACCTGCGCGTGCCGGGCGGCCCCAACGTCCGTGACGATTCGGGCGTGTTCCCCGGCTACACGGTGCCCAACTTCTACGACCCGATGATTTCCAAGCTGTCCGTGTGGGCTCCCACGCGGCGCGAGGCGATTGCCCGGGCCCAGCGCGCGCTGTCCGAGTACGTGGTGAAGGGCATCACCACCAACATCCGCTACCTCAAGGCGATTCTCGCGCACCCCGAGTTCATCGAGGGTGACTACGACACGGGCTTCCTCGGCCGCGAGCACACGACGCTGCAAGGCGTGGAGGACCCGAAGCTGAGCGAGATGGCCCTGTTGGCCAGCGCGGTGTACGCGCACCAGCGTGACGCGAAGCGCGCCAGGACGATGCCCGGTGGCAAGGCGGGCGCGGCCGACGCGAGCAGTGGTCGCATCAGCCCGTGGCGCCTGGCGCTGCGCTCCCGCCGCCGGTAACCCCACCTCCGAGCTCACGAGACTTCCATGCGCTATTTCACGAAGCAGCAGGGACAGAAGGAAGCGGTGCCGGTGGACCTGGAGGCCCTGGGGGGCGACAGGTACAAGCTGACCGTCAACGGCGTCACGTATCAGGTGGACGCGCTGGCGCTCGAGCACGGCACCATGAGCATGCTGGTGGACGGCCAGTCCTACAGCGCCGAGTTCGAGGAGAGCGGCGATGAGGTCGGCGTGCTCCTGCGCGGGCAGGTGAGCCGCTTCGACGTGGCGGACGAGCGTCGGCTGCGGCTGCGCGCGGGCACGGCGGCCTTCTCCGTGGAGGGCAAGCAGCTGGTCACCGCGCCCATGCCCGGCAAGGTGGTGAAGGTGCTGGTGAAGGTGGGCGACGAGGTGAAGGAAGGCCAGGGCCTCGTCGTGGTGGAGGCCATGAAGATGGAGAACGAGCTCAAGAGCCCCAAGGCGGGCAAGGTGACCGAGCTGTTCGCCAAGGAAGGCACCACCGTGGAGAACAACGCGAAGCTGGTCATCGTCGAGTAGCGGCCTTCGTCGGGAGCGGCGCGCCCCTTGCTCGCGCGCCGCCCCCAGGAGGGGTCCGCGATGCCGCTTGCGACAAATGCACTCCGGTCACTTTTGTACCTGAGAAACCCCAAGGTATTTCACCGGGAGAGACTCATGCGAAACTGGCTGAAGGGACTGATGGTCACCGGCGCGCTGCTGGCGGGCTGTGGCGGCACCGAGGCAGGAACGGATGAGCCGGCCGCGCAGCCCGCCCCCGAGCACGGACAGGTCCAGGGGATGCTCTACCCGGCCTACGACGAGGCCCTCCACTGTGTCGTCCGCACCAGCTCCGTCCGCTGCGGGAGCGGCATGAACATGTACGCGTACTGGGACGCCTCGGTGGGCTACTACATCGAGCGCAACATCTGCAGCGGCCGCGGCGGCCCCATCATCTGCCCGTACTAACCACTCCCGTACACTCGCAGTACGGCCGGCGCTCCAGTCTCCGTCCTGGTTTGTTTGGACGCAAACCACATGGCAGAGTGGAGCGCCATGAAGTCATTTCGTCGGAGAGTCCTGCTCGCGGCCCTGGGCACGGCGCTGTCGGCGTGCGCGTCACGGCCCGCGCCCCCGGTGCAGCACTACTCGTTGGGAATGTCCCGAGCGGACTACCGGGACTATGGCGGCGCCAAGTCCGACCCCTGTGAAGCGGAGCCGCGCTGGTTGTCGGATGAGCTGACCGCGGTCAACGGCCTGCTGGCGCGCTTCGTCACCGGCACGGAGAAGCTCGCCACGCCGGAGGCGCCCGAGCACGCGCAGCAGGTGGAGCTGGTGAAGGAGGCCCAGGGCTCGCTGCCCCGGGTGCTGGACATCCACGAGGCCAACCTTCGAGGTCTGGCGCGGTGCGGCTTCAAGGACCGGGGCGCCTTCCCGGAGATTTCGCGCCGGGGCCAGGAGCTGCTGAAGGAAGCGCGGACACGGCTGGCGGAGTCCGACGCGGTCCTCGCGGCGGCGGCCGTGCGGACGACCCAGGAGAAGTGGAAGGAGGAGTCGCCCCAGCGGGAGAGCACCGCGCGCGGCACCTGGTGCACGGCGGACCCGAAGGTGGGCGAGGCGACGGTGTTCTACGCGCGCCAGGGCCTGGACGGCGGCACCACATGGCAGTTCTGCGACGGGGCCCGCGTGGAGCAACGCAGCGGAGCGGAGCCGACGTTCGTGGAGCCGGAGGGACTCAACCGGAGAGATCGCCGCAAGGTCCAGCCGCCTCGCTACCTGGAGGCCGCCGCCAACTTCCCCGCCGAGGAAATCGACCGGCCTCCGGATGGAAGCGCCCCGAAGAGCGCCTCACCGGCGCCCTGACGTTCTAGAGTCCTGGACTCCACTGGGCACCGGGCCATCCCGGTCGCCCCCTTCTCAGGGCTCGCCGTCATGCGACACGCCGCCGTCGTCGCCATCGCGCTCCTCTTCAGTCTGCCCGCGCTCGCCGCGAGGCGCGAGGGCACTTGCGAGGTCCGGGTGACCGTGGGCCTTCCGCTCACCTTCACCGGCAAGGGCGGCACCCAGGCCGCCGCCTCGGACCACTGGATGACCCCCGAGGAAGTGCGCCAGCTCCTCACGAAGGCCTCCAGCAGGGCGAAGGCCTCCCAGAAGGCCCAGGCCGCCATGGAGAAGCAGCTGGCGCGCGGGGGCACCATGGCGGGGCCCCTGTCCCTGCACTGCATGAGCCCCGGGAGCGGCGCGATGGCCGCGAGCCTCAGCATCCTGCCTGGCAAGAACACGAAGGCGACCATCCCCTTCAAGCCCGGCACGTACCCGCTCGTGACCTTCGACGAGAAGCCCGGTGAGCTTCCCGTGGCGCTGAGCCTCAAGGGCACCAACTACATGCTGACCAAGCCGGGCGTGCTGGTGCTCACGAAGTTCGACGGCACCGGCGTCGCGGGCACGTTCAAGTTCAGCGCGACGACGCACAGCTCCGCGAACAAGCCGGGCGCCACCGTCCGCAACATCCAGGTCGCGGGCACCTTCGACTTCCCGTGCCCCATGAAGTCGAGCATCTGCCGCTAGCCCGGCGCCGCGAGCAGGCCCAGACGTCGCCAGTGCGCCAGGTAGCGCCCCAGGAGCCCGGCATCCATCTTCCGGAAGCCGGCGTCTCGCCCTTCGAGCGCGTGGAACGTGTTGTGGGCGTCGTAGACGGGCATGTCCTCATGGAGTTCCCAGCGTGTCGTCTCGCCCGCGTAGACCTGCTCGTACAGCATGGGTACCAGCGGGCAGAGCGCGTTGTCGGCCACGCGCGCGTCGCGCATCAACCGCTCCACCCATTCCTTGTAGGGCACGCGCGAGAGGGGATACCCGCACCGGGCCAGCAGCGCGTAGAAGTCGTTGATGTCGACCGAGTCCTCCGGACGCGGCGGCACCAGGTGATACGCCTTGCCCACCGCGCCCTCGCGTGAGGCGATGCCCAGGATGGCCCGGCTGACGAAGTCCACCGGGACGAACTCCTTGCGCTGACGCGGCAGGTCCGGACAGGTCCCCAGTTGGATGCAGCCTCGGATGAAGCGGGCCACGAAGTCGTCGGCGTTCCCGACGCCCGTGTGGCTGTCGCCCATGATGAAGCCCGGCCGGTAGACATTCACCGCGACACCGCGCGACGCGGCCGCCCACACCCGCTTCTCCGCCACCCACTTGCTTGCCGAGTAGCCGATGTCATAGCGCAAGCACTCCAGGTGCTCGTCGAGCCCCTCGCCCTCGCGCACGTGCGCACGGCCATTGAAGTAACCGGTGGGGCCGAACACGGCGATGGTGGACACGTAGTGCACGGGCTTGGGCCGGCCCTGCATGGCCAGACGCAGCACCTCCGTCGTCCCCTCCACGTTGGCTGCCCGGTGCGCGGAGTAGGGCTGCACGTAGTTCACGTGCGCGCCGACGTGGAACAGCGCCTCCGCGCGCGTGGCGAGCTCCTGGAACACCTGGGGCGACAAGCCCAGCGAGGGCGCGCCCAGGTCCCCGAGCACCGGACGGAGTCGCTCCGCGAACGAGTCCTCCCAGAGGTCATACTTCTCCAGCGCCTGCCGCAGCCGCGCATGTCCCGAGTCCAGGTCTCGTGCGCGGACGAGACAGGCCATTCGAGCACGCGTCATGCGCAGCAAGTCCCTCAAGAGGAACGCACCCAGGAAGCCGGTCGCCCCCGTGAGGAAGACGAGTTCCATGGACTCCAGCGGAACGACGCGAGGCGCGGGCTGCACGGGGGCCCGCCGGAGGTCCTCGGGGAGTTTCGCGTCCGCCCGCCACGCCTCCGGCCCGTCCGCCGCGCGCCCGGAGTCCTGCTGGCCGGCACGCGCCCGTCGCACCACGTCCAGGAACGCCCCCAGCGTGCGCGCCTCGTAGAGCGAATACGCCGACAGCGTCAGGCCATACAGCTCGCGCAGCCGCATCACCAGGCGCGCCGCCAGCAGGGAGTTGCCACCCAGCCTCAGGAAGTCATCCTCGAGCGAGGGCGACTTCAGCCCCAGCAGCTCGGCCCACACCGCGCCCACCTCCGACGCCACGGCATCCTCCGGAGCCCAGCCCGACGTCGCGAGCCCTGGGGCACCTCGCGGAGACACCTCCACCGGGAGCGCCCCCCGGTCCACCTTGCCGTTCACCGTGGTGGGCAGGCGCTCCAGCTCGATGATGCGCGCGGGCACCATGTACTCCGGCACGCGCGCCCTCAGCGCATCCTGGAGCGCGGAGCCCGTGCCCGTCGACTTGGGGACGACATAGGCCGCCAGCGATTTCTCTCCATCCTCACGCTCCTGGAGCGTCACCACCGCATCCCAGAGCAGGCCGCTCTCCAACAGCAGCCGGGCCACTTCCTCCAGCTCGATGCGATGGCCGCGCAGCTTCACCTGGTGGTCCGCGCGCCCCAGGAACTCCAGCGTGCCGTCCTCCCGCCACCGCGCCAGGTCTCCGGTCCGGTACATCCGAAGAGGGGGCCCGGGCGCCAGCTCGGGGACGACGGGGAAGCGCTCCTCCGTCAGCTCCCGTCGGTTCAGGTAGCCGCGCGCCAGTCCTTCTCCACCAATGCACAGCTCCCCCATCACCCCCGGCTCCACCGGACGCAGGTCTGGCCCCAGCACGAAGACCTGGGTGTGCCGGATGGGCCGGCCAATGGGCACCGAGCCCGACAGCACGTCCCCCGGCCGCACCTCGTGCGTGGTGGTGACAGTCGTCCCCTCCGTGGGGCCATAGAGGTTCAGCAGGTGCGCGGGAGGCGCGCGCTCCAACACCGCGCGGAAGGTGCGGGGATTGGCTCGCTCGCCGCCCACCAGCAGATACTTGAGCGTCCCGAAGGCGTCCGGACAACCCTGTGCCACCAGGTTGAACAGCGCCGTCGTCATCAGCAGCACGGAGACGTGCGTCTCCCGCAGGGCATCGCGGAACGCGGACGCATCCAGCACGCTCGACCTGGGCAGCAGCACCAGCGACGCGCCGTTGAGCAGCGCGCCCCAGACCTCGAACAGCGCCGCGTCGAACGCATGGTTGGAAATCTGCGCCACGCGGTCCGTCGAGTCGATGGACACATAATCCGTATCAATCACCATCCGGCGGATGCCGCGCGCGACGAGCTCGATGCCCTTGGGCCGGCCCGTCGTCCCGGACGTGTACAACACATGGGTGCGGCGCCCTCCATCCCCGAGCGGGGCCACGAGAACATCGGACCGCCGCGCCACCTGCTCACCGTCACGCTCCAGACACAGCCGCGTCGCGGGCCACTCTCCACACCGGGCCTCGTCCGCCAGCGTCCCGGTGAGCAGCACCTCCGCGCCGCTGTCCGTCACCACGAAGCCGATGCGCTCCGGCGGATGCTCCAGGTCGATGGGCACACACGTCGCGCCGAGCTTGCAGAGCGCCACGTGCGCGACAATCGCCTCGATGCCCTGCCTCAGCCCCACGGCGACCGGCGTCTCCTCCCCCACCCCCAGTTCCCGCAACGCGCCCGCGAGTCGACTCGCGCGCCGGTTCAGCGCGTCATACGTGACGCGCTTCATCCCCTGCTGCAACGCGATGGCCTCCGGACGGACCTCGACCTGGCGAGCCCACAGCTCGGACAGGCCCGCGTCTCGCGTAAACACTCCAAACCGACCCAGCCGCGACGCGCTCAGCGGCGATACTTTTCCAGGCATCGAGCCCTCCACGAATCAAAGACAACCAAGCCCGCACCGCCACTCAAAGAGTCGCGGGAATCAAAATGCAAACACGACATTCGTCGTGTCAATTTCCGACACGCGAACCTGTTCTGTCTCCGCTGCGGGCGGGAGTGTCTTGAAGGTGCGGGCTTCGTTCACCGGGACGTCATGGAGCACCGCGGCTCAGAGTTCGTTGAAGATGAGCAGTCCGCGCGCGGACTCGACGACGTAGAGGAAGCCGTCTCCCGGAAGGCGGATGCCGAAGGCGCCCTGGAAGATGCTGTCCGTGCGCGTCGCATCCTCCTCTCGGAAGACGTTGTAGTGCGCCACCTGCCGAGGCTGGGTGGGATTGGCCACGTCCAGCACGCGCACGCCCTCCTGATACCAGGCGATATACAGGCGCGTGCCTTTCAGAATCATGTTGTGGATGGAGGACACGGGCCGCAGGCGGTGCTCACCAATCTTGATGATGTGGGCGGGGTCTGTGACATCGAGCACACGCAGGTGGGAGCCGGCGAACTCTCCTCCCTCGAAGGCGATGGTGCGACCCGCGAACGTGCCCACCGCGCTGTGGTGGGAGTACACATCCGGGTAGCTGTACTGACCCAGGTGTTTCACGTCGTCGAGCCGGGTGATGTCCATGATGGAATAGCCCCCCTGCGCGTTGCTGATGTAGAGCCGCCCCTCGTACACGAAGGTGTCGTGGGGGCCGCCCGCGGAGAGTTCCTCCGACAGGGAAATGCTCTGCAACAGCACCGGCTCCAAAGGCTGGGTGAGGTCGTAGATTTCCGTCCGGCCCTCGTTGGACGTGGCGTACAGCCGGTCGCCCTCGACCAGGACGGTGTGGACCCCATAGTCACCCGCCCACAGGCCCCGCACGAAGACCGGCTCCGCGGGCTTGGAGATGTCATAGACGATGACGCCCGCGACATCGCTGGCGATGTACAGCGCATCTCCCTTCGACCAGACGCCGTTCCAGTAGTTGTCTCCGGGCAGGCTGATGGACGTCTTGAGGACCGGGTGCGCCTTGTCAGTCACGTCGAAGACGGTGAGCCCACCGGGCTGTTCGGTGAGGGAGTCGGACACGGAGACGACATAGGCGTGGTTCCTGGTGACGTAGATGTCCACCGGCCGGCCGAGCAGTACGCGCGACTCCGAGACGAGCGTCAGGCCTCCCGAGGACTCCGGCTCGCCCACGGGCCAGGTCATGCGATGGGCCTCGAAGGTGCCGCTCTGGCTCACCGTCCCCGCGAGGTTGCACGTCACGTAGCACCCGGTGAGGGTCTCGGGCGTGGGCCGCTGGCACCCGGCATACAGGCGCGACACCGCGGTGCCCGTTCGCGAGCCCGAGGTGATGAAGAAGGTGCCGCCTTCGGTCTGCCGGGTGATGAGCGGCCTCGAAGCCAGCGTGCCGCCGCCCGCGCCGTCCAGCTTGAAGCCGATGCCGACGCCGAACATCACCTGCGTCCCACCATCCGCCAGTCGCGACTCGTAGCGCTGCCCCGCCTGGTAGATGCCCTCCTGCGGCACGAGCGCCAGCGCGTCCGAGTCACAAGCAGACAGGTCGAAGCTCCCGAGCCCCAAGCTGTCGCACCGGAGGGGAGTCCCGTGCTCACGCAAGGAACAGGGCGCGTACGGCCCCCGGTCCGACCAGTTGCCATGCTCCTCCAGTGGCGTGGCGCCCCCATCCCAGGCGCCGGGTTCCACTCCGGCATCGGGGGTCCCCTTCGGAGTGTCGTCACAGGCGGACAGGACGCTCCCTCCCAGCAGACACGACAACAACCAGACACGGGCGCGAACCAACGACGTCATGAGACACCTCGGTGAGGGGACTGTCGGGGTACGAAAGCCTGTGTCATTCACGGTCGCTCCACTCGGAGGCGCCGGGCCAATGCTTGTCAGATGAAGCCCATCTCCCGACCTGGGCTCGAGCCACAGCCGAGGAGACGTCTTCCGGTCCTGGAATTGCAGCCGGAGTCCCAGAACTCCGTTGAGACAAGAGCAGTCTGGGTGCTCCCGCGACACACCGAGACGTCGGGCTACGCTGAGCCCGTGGTCCCCTTTCACAGCAAGGAGCTGTCCATGAATGCTCGCCGCATCCGCTCGTTCGTCCTGGCCTCGTTGTCTGGGATGGCCCTTCTGGCCTGTGGCGTGGGCGCTCCCGAGGTCGAGCCCGTGAGCCCGGAGACGACCGACAGCGAGGCCTCCACCCAGGCCCAGAGGTCCTGCGCGGACGAGTGCTACCAGGCCAACTTCTGGTGCGAGGTCCAGTGTCAGGCGACGAGCGAGCAGTGCGCCGCGGCCATCTCCATCTGTTACGACTCGTGCAACCGCGGCGTCGGCCCCTGGCTGCCCTGCTGAGTCGGAGCACCGCCGCCCGGGTGAGGTGAGCTGCCCACCCGGGCGTGGCGTCATGACCTCAGAAGAGGTCCAGCGTCTCAGTGACCGCGCGGACCTCTTCGACGGCGCGCACCGAACCAGGCCAGGCCGAGGAACATCCACGGCAGGAGCACGGAGGAAGGCGTCGACTGGCAACCGCAGCCGCCGCTGTCGGGCCTGGGCCCCGCACCGCCCGCGTCCACGGCTCCGCCGTCCTGACCACTCGGACACCTGCCTCCGTCACAGCGTGGAGTCCCGCTGTCTTCCTGGCCGGGGCACTCGCCTCCATCGCAGCTTGAAGTTCCGCTGTCTCCCTCGCCGGGGCACTCACCGCCGTCACAGCTTGGAGTTCCGCTGTCCTCCTGGCCGGGGCACTCACCGCCGTCGCAGCTTGGAGTTCCGCTGTCTTCCTGGCCGGGGCACTCACCGCCGTCACAGCTTGGAGTGCCACTGTCTTCCTGGCCGGGGCACTCACCTCCGTCACAGCTTGGAGTGCCACTGTCTTCCTGGCCGGGGCACTCACCGCCGTCGCAGCTTGGAGTGCCACTGTCTCCCTCACTGGGACACTCACCTCCGTCGCAGCGTGGAGTTCCGCTGTCTCCCTCGCCGGGACATTCGCCGCCGTCGCAGCTCGGAGTGCCACTGTCTCCCTCGCCGGGGCACTCACCGCCGTCGCAGCTTGGAGTTCCGCTGTCTTCCTGGCCGGGGCACTCACCGCCGTCACAGCTTGGAGTGCCACTGTCTCCCTCACTGGGACACTCACCTCCGTCGCAGCTTGGAGTTCCGCTGTCTCCCTCGCCAGGACACTCACCGCCGTCGCAGCTCGGAGTGCCACTGTCTCCCTCACCAGGACACTCACCGCCGTCACAGCTCGGAGTGCCACTGTCTCCCTCGCCGGGGCACTCGCCTCCGTCGCAGCCAGCGTCCGGTTCTTCGCCAGGTCCCGCATCCACGCCACCATCCGCGGGCGGCGCGAAGTACGCCTGTGCCACGAAGATGGCGGTGCCCCACTCCTCCTGGTCATTCTCCGGTGGCGCCAACCCCGCGACGACGGACACATCTCCTCTCGGACTGATGCTCACGCTTCCCGCGAACACCGGGTTGCTCGGCGTCTCCTGGTCGACACGCGCCGGACCCTGGTCCGAATCGACGATGTCGTGCTCCGACACCACCCGCTTGAGCGTTCGCCCATCGCTCACCCACACCGCGCGCCGACTGTTGCTGTCGATGGCGCGAAAGACGATGAGCCCCTCGTCGTTCATGTCCGGAGGGAAGAACTCCACCTCCTTGATGCCTCCCTGCCCGTTCTGCGCCACCACCCGCAGCTCCGCGCCATCCCACAGGAAGACCGTCGTGAGGTTCGGTCCCGCCCCGACCCTCGCCGTCGCGATGAAGGCGACGCGCCCCAGGTTGTCGAACGCGGGCTGCACCGAAGCAAACCGGTAGATGGGCGAGCCCGCATCCCGGCCCCGCGACTGCGCGATGAGCCGGGACGTGCCATCCGCGCTGAAGACTCGCAGCTCCTGGTAGTACTCAGACCCTCCAGGCGCCACGTCTCCCACGCCCGCCATCTGTCCCAGGTCGTTGAACGCTGGCGAGTAGAGGAACTCGTAGGGACTCGTGTCGTCGAGCGTCTTCTCCTTCGCCAGATACGTCGTCGTCCAACCCGCCCCCTGCGGCGTCAGCACCACGTAGCCACGGCCGACGAAGTTGAAGTTGGCTCGGAACGCGAGCTGCCCCGAATCATTGAGCGCAAGGCTGGACCAGTCCGACGCCCCGAGCGGCTCGCGGATGATGCGCACGTCGTTCGGCGCCTCGGTGCGCAGCAGATAGATGCCATTGCTCGTCACGGCACTGGCCCCCGTGACGGCGAACGCGACGAGCCCCGCCGAGTTGAACCCCGGGTCGCTCGCGCGCGCATCCTCCCCCAGGTCCGGCAACAGGTAACGGTGATGGCCCGCGGCGTCGCTTCCCCACCAGATGGCGTTGGGCCCCTCGGGGGTAATCGACAACCGGAACGCCACCCTCCCATCCGAGACCACCGGGACCTGAAGACTCCCCGCGAGCAGATTGCCCGGCTTCAGGTTGTAGGCACCGGATGCATTGCCCAACATGTTGGTGCGAGCCTGAAGCTGGAGCGTGTAGTGCTCCGGCAACTCCCCTCTCGCACCGGGAGCCAGCGTCAGCACTCCCATCCCCAACGACACCGCGGTCTGGCGCAGCAACGTCCGTGCTCGTCGCATCCACGTCACGTCACACATGGGTGGAACCCCCGCTGCCTGTAGGGCGCGAAGGCTACCACTCAGGGGCTGGTCTCATGGGACTGCGAGTGGAGCGCTCGCCGGTTCCTCCGACATGCTCAAGTCGATGGTGAGCAGACCGCCCGCCGCGAGCGAGCTCGTCAAACAGGACTCCATGTAGCCCGCCCCGCGAGCACAGACGGTCAACCGCCCCGAGGGGACAGCGACAAACTCGGCCATGCCGTTCGCGTCCGTCCGCAGTTGCTCCGGATGCACGACGCGGGGCCTCGTCTCCCGCATGATGCCCACCGTCACGCCTCGCAGCGGATGCCCACTCCATCTCTTCAGGGCCCGGAAATGAACGCGCCCCAGGTCCTCCGGCTTGGGCGGAAGAGGAGGGGGAAGCACCTTGTCGGGAGGTGGCTCCACGGGCGGCAGCGCCTTCTCCACCACGCGGTGCGGAGTCGGAGGACTCAGCTCACGCCGCAGGTACGCCGCGAGCGAGAGCGACAGCACGACTCCCGCGATGGCGACAGTCCATCGACCCCCTGGTGCCATCCGGTGGTCTCTCCTGGGACCACCATTGCGAGAGCGCGGCGGTCGACGCTCGAAAGACTAACATCGCGGTTCCAGAGTGCGCTCGCGGTCGGGAGGTCTTCATGTCGTGGTGGGTCTATGCCTTGCTCTCCGCCCTCTTCGCAGCGCTCACCGCCGTACTGGCGAAGGTCGGCGTCGAGGGTGTTCCATCCACACTCGCCACGGCCCTGCGCACCTGCGTCGTCCTTGTCTTCGCCTGGGGCATCTCCCTGGCCCGGGGAGAACACGCCGCCCTGCCGTCCTTGAGCCGAAAGACGCTGCTGTTCCTCGCGCTGTCGGGCATCGCCACCGGCCTGTCGTGGCTGGCCTACTTCCGCGCTCTCCAGCTCGGGCCGGCCTCGCGCGTGGCGCCGCTCGACAAGCTCAGCCTGCCGCTGACCGTGCTCCTCGCCGTCGTCCTCCTGCACGAGCCGCTCTCGTGGAAGCTGGGGGCGGGCGTGGCGCTGATGGTGGCGGGCGCCCTGCTGACCCTCCGCTGAACGATGGAGCACCCGGCCCCGCATCGAAATTCCGCGACATCACCCGGGACTGGTAGGGTCCCTCGCCGCTCACGATTCCCCCCGCTTCCGCGGCACACGAGGTCCCCCGCATGGAGATGCTCTGCACCTTGCGCAGCGTCACGGAGGCGCAGCGCGACGCCTTGCTTCAGGCCCCCAAGCGCCTGGACGACTTCCTCGACGACGAGGAGGACTTCGGAGACCCGAAGGGCGGAGCATTCCTGGAACTGGACATCGGCGAGGCCT
Source organism: Myxococcus sp. CA040A (assembly GCF_013336725.1). Taxonomy (NCBI): domain Bacteria; kingdom Pseudomonadati; phylum Myxococcota; class Myxococcia; order Myxococcales; family Myxococcaceae; genus Myxococcus; species Myxococcus sp. CA040A. The sequence continues at coordinate 22,258 of NZ_JABUMR010000007.1, forward strand.
GGCACGGCCTCCAGTACCTGCTCACCGGGACGCCCTGGGAGGGCAGCGCGCCGCTGGACTTCCTGGTGCGCGGCGGCGTGGACGTGGGCGACATCCCCTCGGATGAAGGCACCGCGCGCGTCTTCTCGCCCGAGCAGGTGAAGGTGCTCGCCTCCGCGCTGCGCGAGGTGTCCGAGAACACGCTGCGCCGCCGCTACGACGCGGTGGAGATGCAGGCCCAGGACATCTACCCCGGCACGTGGGAAGAGCCGCCCGACGACTCGGACCCGCTGGAGGAGATGATCTCCTACTTCGACGAGCTCCAGAAGTTCATGGCCCAGATGGGCAAGCGCGGGGACGCGCTGCTGGTGCACATCGGCTGAAGCCACCGGGGGCGCGCCCCACGTCAGCCCATCACCACGTCGCGCCCCAGCTTTAGCACCAGCGCCAGCACCACGGCGAGCACCACCTTGCGCACCAGCGTGTCGCCGCCCTTCACCGCCAGGTGCGCGCCCAGCCACGCGCCAGTGAACTGCGCGGCGGCCATGGGCAACGCCACCTTCCAGAGCACCACGCCATTGAGGGCGAAGAGGGCCATGGACGCCAGGTTGGACGCGAAGTTCACCACCTTCGCGTCGGCGGAGGCGCGGGCCAGTCCGTGGCCCAGCAGCGTGTTGAAGCCGACGATGAGGAAGGTGCCCGTCCCCGGACCGAAGAACCCGTCATAGGTGCCGACGGCCAGCGCGATGAGCGAACCGATGGCGAGCGCGCGCGGCCGGGGTGAGGGCTCCGTCCTGGCCCCGGAGGCAGGCGTCCGCCGGAACGCGAGGAACACGGCCACCGCGATGAGCAGCACGAGCACCAGCGGCTTGAGCACCTCCGGCTTCACCAGCAGCACCAGCGCTGCGCCGGCGAACGCACCTCCCAGGCCGAAGGGGAACGTCACACGCGCCAGCCTCCAGTCCACCAGCCCCGAGCGCGAGAAGCGGACCAGCGCGGCGAATGAGCCGAAGACGGACTGCCCCTTGTTGGTGCCCAGCGCCACGTGGGGCGGCAACCCCACCGTCAGGAGCGCGGGCAGGGTGATGAGCCCGCCACCTCCCGCGATGGCGTCCACCAGGCCCGCGACCAGCGCGGCGACGCACAGCAGGAGGAGTTGCTGCGCACTGACGTCCACCATGAAATCCACCTGGGTGTCTCCCTCGGCTCGAACGGCGCCTGGGTACCACGCGCCTGAAGCGCCGTCGCGCCCGCCCGCTTCTTGCGTCACCGCGCGCCTTGGGCGTCAATGCCCTCGCGACACTCCCCTGCTTCCGAGGTCACCATGCTCGCCTCCCTCGTCACCTTGCTGGCGCTCACGCTGGCCTCGGCACCGCCGTCGCAGGACCCCAACGCCCCCTCCTGCCGCTCCATGAACAGCCAGGTGGCCTGTGGTTATGGGTGCAAGTCGGACTCGAACCGGGCCCGGTGCGCGCAGACGCCGCAGGGGCGCTGTCAGGTGGTGGACGGCCAGGCGGTGTGCTTCGACCCGCCGGCCTACGTGGTGAAGGCGTACGGCGCCTCGCTGCCGGACCCCGAGTGCAAGGCCATCGATGGCGTGGTGGCGTGTGGCTACAACTGCGCGACGCAGCCGGGTCGGGTGAAGTGCGCGAAGTCTCCGGCCGGGGTGTGCCGAGGTCGCAGCGGCGAGGTGGAGTGCTTCGACCCGCCGGCCATCGTCTTCGCCGTCTACGGCAAGGACACGCCCCGCGCGGACTGCCGCAGCAACAGCGTGGAGCTGACGTGCGGCTACAACTGCCTGAACGTCCCGGAGGGGGTGCGTTGCAACAAGACGCCCGCGGGGGTGTGCAAGATGGCGAGTGGTCGCATCACCTGCTTCGACCCGTCTCCGGCCGCGCTCTGCGCCTGGAAGCGCACCTTGCCCGCGCCCGAGTGCCGCAACAGCGAGTCCGGGCCGGTGTGTGGCTACGGGTGCACCACCGCGTTCTCGAAGTCGGCCTGTGCGTCCACGCCGGCGGGGCTGTGCAAGGTCTTCGACAGTGAGGTGTTCTGCTTCGACCCCCCGGCCGAGCAGCAGGCGGACGCGGCGTGCCTGTCCGTGCTGGGGCTGGCCACCCTCGACGGCGCCACGCCCTGACGCCCTGTATGAGCACTCTGCCCCGTCGTCTGCTTTGACCCTTCCGGGGAGAGCGGTAGGGTTCCATCTTCTCGCAGCTCGAACGGAGTAGAACCGCACATGGCGGAGGGTGACGTCCGTCAATATTGGGTTCGCAACGACAGGGGCACCTTGTGGGGGCCCCTCACCCTGCCGACCATCGAGCTGCTCATCGACAGCGGCTCCATCAAGGGGAAGCTCCAGGTCTCCGAGGATGGGCGCAACTTCGCCTTCCCCTGGCGATTCCCCGAGGCCCGCGACACCTTCCCCCGGGAGCTCTGGGGTGACGGAGCGCCCGACGCGCCCCAGCAGGCGCCGAGCGCGCCCATGGCAAGCCCCGGTGCGAATCCCGGTGGAATGCCCATGGCCGGTCCGGGTGCGAATCCGGGTGGAATGCCGATGGCCGGTCCGGGCACCGCGCACATGACGGGCCCTGGTGCGAATCCTGGCGGAATGCCGATGGCGGGCCCGGGTGCGAATCCTGGCGGAATGCCGATGGCCGGTCCGGGCACCGCGCATATGGCGGGACCCGGTGCGGTCGCGAGAAGCACGCCTGGGTCGGCTCCGATGGCAGGGCCCGGGACGCGGCCTGGAGATCCTCGCGCCCCAGGCAACCCGGGCGTTGGCGCGCCACAGGGAGCACGCCCCGGAGTTCCGGGTGCCGCCGCCCCCGGAGCGCCGAACGTCGCCGCGCGTCCTGCTCCAGGAGTCCCGCCCGGCGTCGCAACGGCCCCCGGGCGGCCTCCCATGGCCACTGCGCCTGGAGTACCGCAGGCGCCCGGAGTCGCTCCGCAGGCGGGAGTTCCCGCTGCTGTCGCCCGTCCCGCCGGTGCACCGCAAGCGCCCGGCGGCGGTGCTCCGCATGCAGGTGTGCCCGCGACCGGCGCACGCCCCGTGGCACCAGCGCAGCAGGCCCCCGCAACTCCCGGAGCGCAGCAGGCCCCCGTGGGAGCCGCTCCTCAGGCGGGAGTTCCCGCTGCTGGCGCGCGCCCCGTCGCGGCCGTCCCAACGGAGGCCGCACCCTACGCGGTGCCAGCCCAGGGACAGCTGGAGCAGACCTCGCCGCTGAACCTCTACGGGCGCGTCGCCATGGCGGAGCAGACGGGCCTGCTCACGCTGACGCTCTCGGACCGCGTCGCCCTGATTCACTTCCGCAAGGGCAACCCGGAGTTCGTCGACTCGACCCATCCCGAGGATGCGCTGGGCACGTCGCTGATGGGTGGGCGACTGCTCACGCCCGAGCAGCTCCAGCAGGCCGAGTCCGCGAAGGACCGCTTCGGTGGAGACCTGCTCGCCGCGCTCTTTGGTCTGGGACTGCTGCAACCCGCCAGCGCCTTCGCCATCCTGGCGCAGCGCGCCGCCAGCATCCTGTTCAAGGCCCTGCGCACCGAGGCGGGCACGTTCACCTTCGAGGTCCGCGAGCTGGCTGGCAACAAGGCCATGCCGCTCGGCAACCGGTGGGCCGTGCTCAGCGACACCGTGCGCCGCATGCCGTCCACGGAGCTCAAGCGCCGGCTCATGCCGGTGCTCCAACTGCCCATCATGAAGTCGGGGGGCATGGTCGCCGCGAGCGAGCTGCGCCTCACCCCGCATGAAGTCCGGGCCCTCACCGTCATCGACGGCGTGCGCTCGGTGAACCAGCTCCTCACCGACTTCCCGCAGGACGCCGACCACCTGCTGCGCCTCGCGTTCCTGCTGCGAGAGCTGGACGCCGTGTCCTTCGCCGCCGTGGCCCCGCAGCCAGGAGCCGGGGCGCACCCCGGTCCTGCTGCCGCGAGTCCACAGGCCGCCCCGACCGGTCCCGCACCCACGGCCCAGGCGCCTCGTCCCGGAAACCCTCCAGGTGTTGGAGCGGCCCCGGCTGGAGCGGCCCGCCCTGGCAATCCTCCCGGCGTCGGCACCGCCCCTTCGGGAGCGGCGACTCCTGGCAATCCTCCCGGCGTTGGAGCGGCCCCGGCCGGAGCCGCTCGCCCCGGCAATCCTCCCGGCGTGGGCACCGCCCCTGCTGGAGCCGCCCGTCCCGGCAATCCTCCAGGCGTTGGAGCAGCCCCGGCTGGAGCCGCTCGCCCCGGCAATCCTCCAGGCGTTGGAGCAGCCCCGGCCGGAGCCGCCCGTCCCGGCAATCCTCCCGGCGTGGGCACCGCCGCCGCTGGGGCCGCGCGTCCCGGCAATCCCCCAGGAGCCGCGCCCCGTCCCGCGGGTCCTCCGGTCGTCGGTTCAGCGGCGCCCACGGCGGGCCCAGGCACGGCCCGTCCGGCGCCGCCCACCGTCACCGCCAATGCCCCGGGCTCGGACGAGATTCCGTCGCTGCGCCAGCTCGTCATGGCGCTCAAGCAGCAGAACCACTTCCAGCGGCTGGGGCTCTCGGAGCAGGCGGACTCGAGTGCCGTGAAGGTCGCCTACTTCCGGCTCGCCAAGCTCTACCACCCGGACACGCTGCCGCAGGGCGCGCCTCCGGAGCTGGAGAAGCTCAAGGCCGAGGTGTTCGCCTACATCGGCGATGCCTACCGGATGCTGTCCGACGACAAGAGCCGTGCGTCCTATCTGGAGGAGGTCAAGAGCGGCGGCGCGGGAGCGGAAGTCGACATCAACGCCATCCTCCAGGCCGAAGAGCTCTTCCAGAAGGCGTGCATTCTCGTGAAGGCGCGCAAGTTCCCCGAGGCCGTGAAGATGTTGAACGAGGCCATCCAGCTCAACGCGGAGGAGGCCGAGTTCTACGCGTGGCGGGGCTATGCGCGGTTCTTCACGGCGGCGGACAAGAAGGCGGCGCAGCCGGAGGCGTTCCGGGAAATCCAGAACGCCATCAAGCGCAATGAGCGCTGTGCGCCCGCGCACTACTTCCTCGGGGTGATTGCGAAGCTGTCGGGGGACGTTCCGGGCTCGCTCAAGCACTTCAAGCGGACAGTGGAGCTTCAGCCAGACCACATCGACGCGCAGCGGGAGATTCGCATGGCGGCCCAGAAGAAGTAGGGTGCGCCCCCCGTCCGGGAGGGGCCTGGGGCCCCGCCGGACGAGTCGAAGGAGATAGCAACGTGCCGCTCACCGGGAAGCAACGCCGCCATCTGCGCGCGCTCGGACACCACCTGGAGCCGGTGGTCATCGTCGGTCAATCCGGCGTCACCGAGGGCGTCATCGCCGCCGTCGAGCAGGCGCTGCATGACCACGAGCTCATCAAGGTGAAGATCAACGACGGTCCGGAGACGCGTCAGGAAGCCTCCGCGCGCATCGCCGAGGGCACGGGCGCCGACCAGGCCCAGCTCCTGGGCCGCACCGCCCTGTTCTTCAAGAAGCGCAAAGAGGACTCCAAGTTCGAGAAGTTCTGACGGACCGCGCCCGGGGCCGCCTCACTTGCCGGTGAAGCGGGCCTCGCGGCGCTCGAGGAAGGACTGGACGCCCTCGGCGGCGTCCTCCGTTCCCGCCAGCCGCAGCAGTTGGGGCAGCAGCGCGCGCGCCGCCGCCTCGGGCCCCTCGTGCACCGCCTGTCGCGCGGACGCGAGCGTCGCCTGGACCCCCAGCGGCGCCTGCTTCGACACCGTCTCCGCCAGGGCCAGCGCGCGCTCCAGGTGACGGCCGCGCTCGACGACTTCCTGCACCAGTCCCATCCGGTAGGCCTCGCGCGCGTCGAACTCGTCGCCCGTGAGCAGCCAGCGCATGGCATTGCCCCATCCCGCCCGCTGCGGGAAGCGCAGGGTGGCGCCGCCGAACGGGAAGATGCCGCGCTTGATTTCAATCTGTCCGAAGCGTGCGTCCTCGGAGGCCACCGCGATGTCCGCCGCGAGGATGAGTTCGATGGACAGCGTGAGGCACAGGCCCTGGACGGCGACGATGAGCGGTTTGGTCCTCAGCGCTCCCTGGATGCCCCACGGGTCGATGGCGCCCTCGGCGTAGAGCGGCTCGCCACTGGAGAGGGCGGGCGCGACGCTCGCCAGGTCCAGGCCCGCGGAGAAGTGGTCGCCCACCGCGAAGATGACCATGCACCGCACGTCCGGATGACGGTCCGCCTCGGTCACCGCGGACGACAGTCCCCGCAACATGCCGACGTCGAACGCATTGCGCTTCTCCGGCCGGTGGATGCCGATGAGGGCGAGGTGACCGCGCACTTCCAGGGTGATGCGAGGGTCCGATGGGCTCATGGGGCGCTCCACGGTGAAGAAGGGAGCGCCAGTTTCCGCCATGCGGCCCTGGCGACGCCATCACGCTCGCCCCGCCGTCCAGCAAAGGACGTTCAGGACCGTCCCGACAGGCCGCCGACGAGGCCCGCGCATCCAGCCACCGCGGGCAACGTCAGCGCGTGAAGCCCGCGGTGCTGGCGGCAAGCTCCGCCGCTTCGCCCAGTCGCTCCAGCAGCGAGGGACCGAAGTACTGCCGTCGCGACTCACCGCCGCTCACGCGCACCAACTCCGGCGTCTCCACATAGCCTACGTATCCACCCGCGAGCCCCAGCACCCCCGAGGCCCCGGTGCGTCCCACCAGCACCGCGCCCGCGTCGACGGTGGGCTCACCCGGCACCGTCACCAGTTCCAGCGGCCCCAGCACCAACGCCGCCACTTCCGCCACGCGCTCGGAGGAACCGCACAGCAGGTTGTCACCCGCGGCGCGAGTGAATGACGGCACCAGCCGCGACGCATCCGGCCGAGGCATCACCGCCTCCGCGCGCACCAATGACAGCCGGACCGAAGGCCCCACGGAAGCCATGGGCACCTTGCCCGCGAGGTCGGACAAGGCCCGAGCAAAGGCGGACACACGCTCCAGCCCCTGCCCTTCGGAGAAGGCCACCGAGGCGTTGCCGACCGCGCCTTGCAACAGCAGCGTCACGCCGCTGCCCTCGGACTCGCGCAGCGAGCTGAGTCGCCCCGGGTAGTCCGGGTCCACGTACGCGCGCTGCCGGGGCACCATCGCGGGATGCGCGGCGAAGAAGAGCAGCTCCGCCACCGGGGCCGAGGCGCCGCGCAGCACCGCGCGAGTCAAGGAGCCATCCGGCGCGGTGCCACCGCTGCGCGTGTAGACGAAGGAGGGCTCCTTCGCCTCGCCCAGCTCCAGCGTCACGTCGGTGAGCGCGGCGGCGGCCTGTTGCAGCGCGGCGCTCGCGGCGGCGACGACGGCCTCCAGCGAGTCCTCCCGGTAGCGCCCCGTCCCGACGAGCTGTGACACCAGGCGGCTGTCATAACCTCCCAGCGAGGAGTGCGTGTGCGTGGCCAGCACCAGCACGTCCTGCAGTCCGGCGGCGAGCGCTCGCTCGCGCACCTTGGCGGTCACCGCATCCGTGACGAGCAGCAACTCGAGCGACACCAACCCCACCCGCGTGTTCCCCGACTCCAGCACCACCGCGCGAGCATGGAGCGGCGGGTCGGACTGGCTCGCATCCGGACGCGGAGGCGAGTACCCCGCGACCACCACCGGAAACGGCGGCACGAGCGGCACCTTCGCCGCGCCCGCGCGCAACGCACCTTCTGTTTTCACCTGAGACAGCAGCACGGGCGCGCGCTCCGCCCAGGTGCCACACCAGTTCCATGAACCCAATGAATAAGCGGCACCCACGGTGAGCAGGACCAGGGGAAACAGGGAACGCCAGGAGGCTCGTCGCGGGGAAGCCATGCGGTGGCGAGACTAACGGGACGGTGCTCGTACCGCGAGGCTCGTGTGCCCACATGGGCCGACTCCGGTGGCGGGTGGAATACCCACCAGAGGGGCGTGCGTTCCTGTTCCGCTCATCGCCCGAAAGGAGTAAGGCACCGCGCCATGTGCGGCATCTTCGGAATCACGGGACACGCCGAGGCCTCTAACCTGACGTACCTGGGGCTGCACGCCCTGCAGCACCGCGGTCAGGAGTCCGCTGGCATCGTCGCCTCCGACGGCCACGGTCTTCGGGCGCACCGTCAGATGGGGTTGGTGGCTGATATTTTCGACGCGCCGGTGCTCGCCGGCCTGCCTGGCCAGTCGGCCATCGGACACGTGCGGTACTCGACGGCCGGTGGCAGCCAGCTCAAGAACGCTCAGCCGCTCTTCGTGGCGTATGCGGGAGGACAGGTCGCCGTCGCGCACAATGGCAACCTGGTGAACGCGGGAGCGCTGAAGGAGAAGCTGGAGGCCGACGGAGCCATCTTCCAGTCGGACGCGGACACGGAGGTCATCATGCACCTCCTGGCGCGCTCCAAGCAGGTGAGCTTCGAGCAGAAGCTCGTGGAGGCGCTGCGCAAGGTGGAAGGCGCCTACAGCCTGCTGGTGCTCACGCAGAACAAGCTGGTCGCGGTGAGGGACCCGCTGGGCATCCGGCCGCTGGTGTTGGGGCGGATGAAGGAAGGCGCGTACGTGGTCGCCAGCGAGACGACCGCGTTGGACCTCATCGAAGCGGATGTGGTGCGCGAGCTGGAGCCGGGCGAGCTGCTGGTCATCGAGAACGGCGTGCTGCGCACCAGCAGGCCCTTCGCGGAGCCTCCGCGCCTGGGGCGCTGCATCTTCGAGCAGGTGTACTTCGCGCGTCCGGACTCGGTGTTGTTCGGCAACAGCGTGTACGAGGTGCGCAAGCAGATGGGCATGCAGCTTGCGCGCGAGCAGCCGGCGCCCGACGCGGACCTGGTCATCGCGGTGCCGGACTCGGGCGTGGCGGCGGCCATCGGCTTCTCGCAGCAGAGCGGGATTCCGTATGACGTGGGCCTCATCCGCAGCCACTACGTGGGCCGCACGTTCATCGAGCCGCAGCAGTCCATCCGTCACTTCGGCGTGAAGCTGAAGCTGTCGGCGGTGCGGCACGTGCTCAAGGGCAAGCGCGTGGTGGTGGTGGACGACTCCATCGTCCGGGGCACCACGAGCCGCAAAATCGTGAAGATGATCAAGGCCGCGGGAGCGCTGGAGGTGCATCTGCGCATCTCCTCGCCGCCGACGAAGTGGCCCTGCTTCTACGGCATCGACACGCCGAGCCGTCAGGAGCTCATCGCGGCGACCCACAGCACGGACGAAATCGCGAAGTACGTCACGGCGGACACGCTGGGCTACATCTCGCTGGAGGGGCTGGGCACGGCGGTGGGAGACCCCAGCCGAGGCAGCTTCTGCACGGCGTGTTTCTCGGGCGAGTATCTCATCGGAGAGCTGTCACCCTCCGCGCCGGAAGCGAACAAGCTCACCGCCTGACCGGGCGTTGACGGGACGTACCAGCACAAGGCCCCCTGCCCTCTCTTTGGGTCGGGGGCCTTGCTCGTTCCAGGCGGCGGTCGAGACCTCGCTTCAGCGAGGCCCCACGCCCATGGACCAGGGCCGTGCTCGCTCCGGGCGTCAGTCGAGACTCCACGCCAGCGAGGCGCCGAGTACTTCGCGCGTCAGTGGCGGTTGTCGAACTGGATGCCCTCGCGAACCTCGCCAAGCGCCTGCTCGGTGAGGCCGATGGCCTTCACGCGGTGGCCGCCCTTGTCGGAGGACGCGTTCTTCAGGGTGGAGAGCGCCTTCTCCAGATGGACCAGGGCGTCACGCATGCGCGGCTGCCGCTCCGCCTGGGCCTGGTTGACGAAACCGCCGAGGAAGAAGGCGACAGTGGCGGCGAGGACGGTGCGGCGCATGAAAGACTCCCGAGGTGGACGCGTCAGTGACGCGAGGAGGGTGTTTCCCTCTGGAACCCAGGAGCCGCCCGGAAGTTGCGGGGCCCGGCTAAACCTCCCCGCCGCCCTTCACGGGAGGCGCGGGCGGCAGCGAAGCCCCCGCGATGAAGTCCGTGAGGTCGGAGGGAAGCGGAGCCTCGAAGGCAACTTCCACACCGGTGCCAGGATGCGGGAAGACGATGCGCGCGGCATGCAGCGCATGTCGTGGCAGCCGCAGCCGGGTCCACGCCTCGGGCTCCAGGCTGTGCTTGCTGAAGCGATCAAAGTAGCCGGGGTCCGGCCCGTACATCTTGTCGCCCACCAGCGGGAAGCCCGCGACGTGCAGGTGGATGCGAATCTGATGCTGACGACCTGTCTCCGGAAAGCAGCGCAGCAGCGCGAAGGGCGCACCCTCGCGAGTGAAGCGCTGGAGCACCTGGAAGCGGGTGCGGCTCGGCTTGCCCTCCACGGGGTCGATGCGCACGGCGATGCGGATGAGTTCGGTGCCCTCGGCGATGGGCGCGTCGACAACGAAGGAGTCCTCGGAGGGATGGCCCTCGCAGACGGCGAGGTACTCCTTGTGCACGTCGCGCGAAACGAAGAGTCGTCCCAGCACCCGGCAGGACTCGGTGGTGCGTCCGCAGACGACGAGCCCGCTGGTCTCCCGGTCCAATCGGTGCGCGGGCTCGGCGAAGCGCTCACCGAAGCGCTCGCGCAGGATGGAGACGAGGGTGCCCTTGTGGTAGCGCGCGGTGGGATGGATGGGCAGTCCCGCGGGCTTGTCGAGCACGAGCAGCCAATCATCCTGGAAGACGACAGGGAGCTCCGTGGGCGTCTCGGGTTCTTCGGTACCGGGGCGGCGCAGTCGGAAGGCCATGCCGGGATACACGGGCGTGGAGGGCTTCAGCCGCTGCTCGTCGCAGCGAACACCGCGCAGGATGATTCCGGCCAGGCGCTCCCGAGGCATGCGGCGCAGCTTCTGGCCCAGGTAGTCCTCCAGGCGCCAGCCCGCATAGTTGGGCTCGACGACAAAGGGGATGTCGACGAAGCCCTCGGGGGCCGGGTCCTTCTCGGAGGCGGAGACCTCCGCCGATGCGTCCTCATCGCCGCGCATGAACTCCCAGCTCTAACATGGAGCGGAAGCACACACAGTCGGAACGAGCACTGCCACGAGGCACCGTCACACAGGTGTCGCGGCCCCTCGTCACCTCCCTCAAGCGGAGACAGCGCGAAGCGAGCCCTGCTCGACGGAGAGGAAGCGCGAGAACAGGTCCGCGATGCGCTCACCCGAGCGACCATCCCAGTACTCCGGCACGCGGCCCTTCTTGCCCTGCCCGTTGAGCGCGCGGTCGGCGGCCTCGCGGATGCGGTCCGGGTCGGTGCCCACCACCTCGTTGGTCCCCTCCTCGACGGTGATGGGGCGCTCGGTCTGCTCGCGCAGGGTGAGGCACGGCACGCCCAGCGCCGTGGTCTCCTCCTGGAGTCCGCCCGAGTCGGTGAGGATGAGCCGGGCCTGCGACGTCAGCGCGAGAAACTCCAGGTAGCCCATGGGGTCCACGGGGCGCAGGTTCGGATTGCGCTCGAACGCGGAGCCCAGGCCCTGCTCGGAGATCATCTTCCGCGTGCGCGGGTGCACCGGGAAGACGACCGGGATTCGGGACGCCACGTGAGCAATCGCGGACAGCAGCCCGCCGAGCACGCGAGGGTCATCCACGTTGGACGGCCGGTGGAGCGTGCACACCGCGTAGCCATGAGGCGCAAGGCCCAGGCTCTTCAGTACGGGCAACTGCTCCGCCCGCTCCTTCGAGGCGAGCAGTGAGTCAATCATCACGTTGCCCACGAAGTGGATGCGGTCCGGCTCCAGCCCTTCCTTGAGCAGGTTGGCATCCGCGTCGCGCGAGGGCGTGAGGAGCAGGTCGGCCAGCCGGTCGGTGACGACGCGGTTGATTTCCTCCGGCTGGTGCCGGGAGTAGCTGCGCAGGCCGGCCTCGACGTGGGCCAGGGGAATCGCCAGCTTCGACGACACGAGCGCGGCGGCGACAGTGCTGTTCACGTCACCCACGACGGAGACGAGGTCCGGCTTGTGCTCCAGGAAGACCTTCTCCAGCTCCACCATCGTCCGGGCCGTCTGCTGTGCGTGGCTGCCGGAGCCGATGCCCAGGTGCACGTCCGGCGCGGGCAGGCCCAGGTCGGAGAAGAAGACGTCGCTCATCTTGACGTCGTAGTGCTGCCCCGTGTGGATGAGGATCTGCTGGAGCGGGGTGCGCGCGGCGATGGCCCGGTGGATGGGCGCGACCTTCATGAAATTGGGCCGCGCACCGACGATATGGATGACCTTCTTCATGTCGCCAGCCAAGCTAGGCACGGCGAGTCGGATGCCTAGTGGCTGCGGGGCGACTCGCCTCCGCGGAGCCAGCGTCCGTCCTGAATCTGATAGACCGAGTGTGCCATGCCCTCCTCACGCACCATCGCCGTCATCCCCGCCCGTCATGCCAGCACCCGCTTCCCCGGCAAGCCGCTCGTCCTCATCGCCGGCAAGCCCATGGTGGAGCACGTGTGGCTCCGATGTCAGGAGGCGGGCGTCTTCGACGAGGTCTGGGTGGCCACGGACGACGAGCGCATCCGCGCCACCGTGGAGGGCTTCGGAGGCCGCGCGGTGATGACCAGCCCCGCCTGCGCCACGGGGACGGACCGGGTGGCGGAGGTGGCGCGCGAGCGGCCCGACGTGGACGTGTGGGTGAACGTCCAGGGTGACGAGCCCCTGGTGGACCCGGAGGCGCTCAAGTCGCTCGCCGGACTCTTCACGGACACCACCGTGCGCATGGGCACACTCGTCAGGCCCCTGGAGGCGGACGAAGCGGACAGCCCGCACGTGGTGAAGGCGGTGCTCGCGCTCAACGGCGACGCGCTCTACTTCAGCCGCAGCCTCGTCCCCCACGCGCGGGAGACCGGGACTCCCGTCCCCCGCTGGGGCCACATCGGCCTGTATGGTTACCGGCGGGACGTCTTGTTGCGGCTCGCGGAGCTGGCGCCCACGCCGCTCGAGGAGACGGAGAAGCTGGAGCAGCTCCGCGCGCTGGAGCACGGCATCTCCATCCGCTGCGCCCGAGTCTCCTGGCGCACGGTCGCGGTGGATGTCCCCGGAGACGTCGCGAAGGTTGAAGCCGTCATGCGCGAGAAAGGACTGTAGCCATGGGCATCTTCCAGGACCTGTTCGGCGGAAACGACACCAAGGCGAAGGACGAGACGCCGGAGGCCCCCGCGGCCACGCCCCCGGAGCCCGCGAAGGAAGTCCCCGCGAATCCCCACGTCGCGGCGGCGGCACCGACGCCCGCGCCGCCGCCCGCGCCCGCACCGACGCCGAAGAACGACCCGCGCCGACGCAAGTGGGCGGACGACGAGGAGCACCAGATGGAGGGCGTGCAGCGACTGGTGTCGCGCAAGGTGGAGCGGGTGCTGGAGCAGCTCGGGACGCTCGCGATACGAGCCCGCACGGGCGAGGAGGTCCCCACCGTCGCCGTCACGCTGCACCTAGCACATGGTCACACCGTGACGGGCACGGTGGTGGACTACGCGCCACGAGACTCGGTGCTGCTGGCGCTCGGCAAGGAGGGCCTGCTCGGCTCGGAGTCGGTGACGTACGTGGACCTGGCGACGGTGGTCGCGGTGACGGTGGGCCAGGCCAGCAAGCTGCTCGAGCTGACGCAACTGGTGCGCCCCACGCCCACGCGTCAGGACGTGGTGACGTTGGTGGAGAAGCTGCCGCACGCCCTCACCGAGCAGTTCTGGCCGGGCGAGAAGGCGCTGGGTGGCAGGCCGCTGCGCTTCGAGGTGGACTGGGTGGGGTTGGATGACGAGCCCGGACGTCGCGCGCTGGAGGCCGCGGTGAATGTCACGGGCCACGCGTTGCGCGCGCTCGCGCAGGAGCAGGGGCGCGAGGTGATGCGCCGCATCGCCACGGTGCGCTTCGTCCGGGGCAAGGGCATGCGAGCCGCGTTGGAGGGCGAGACGGGCACGGTGACGGTGGGCGAGGGAGAGCCCACCGTGTCCGCCTTCCGCAAGGCCTTCGCCTCCGGCCTCAAATGACGGGCAGCTCGTCGCTGTAGGCGCCCTTGGGGAACGCGGCGTCGATGCGCGCCAGCTCGTCCGAGGAGAGCTTCAGCGACACGGCGGCCGCGTTGTCGCGCAGGTGGGCCACGCGGCTCGCCTTGGGAATGGCGAACAGCGAGGGCCGCCTCACGAGGAACTGGAGCGCCACCTGTCGGGCCGTGGCGTCATGCGCCCGGGCGATGGCCTCCAGCACCCGCCCTCCCGGACTCTGGGGCTTGGGGAAGCGGCCGTTGCCGAAGGGGCTGTAGCCCACCACCGCCACACCCTGCTCCTCGCACCACGGGAGGACGGCGTGTTCGATGGCCCGCTCCTCCAGGTGGTAGAGGACCTGGTTGCAGGCGATGCGCTCGGGCTTCGTGAGCGTCAGCAGCTCGTCCAAATCCGACACCGCGAAGTTGCTCACGCCCCAGGAGCGAATCTTCCCGTCCGCGACCAGCTTCTCGAAGGCGCGCACCGTCTCCGCCAGCGGGTGCGAGCCGGGCCAGTGCAGCAGGTAGCAGTCGAGCCAGTCGGTGCGCAGTCGCTTCAGGCTCCGCTCGCACGCGGTCAGCGTGCCCGCGTAGGTGGCATTGGAGGGCATGACCTTCGACACGAGGAAGACCTCCTCGCGTCGTCCGGCGATGGCCTCGGAGACGATGGACTCCTCGACGCGGCCGTGGCCGTACAACTCGGCGGTGTCGACGTGGGTGAGCCCCAGGTCCAACCCCGCGCGCAGGGAGCGGATGGCCTCTTCGCGGTCATCCTCCTCCATCTGCCACGTGCCCTGACCGAGGACGGGGACCTGCTTCCCGGTGCCACCGAAAACACGCTGCTCCATGGCCTACCTCCGTGCCCCGAAGGATTAGCACCTCCCACCCGCTCCGACAGCCCGCGACCGTGCGAAGCGAGGGGCTCCGCGCTAGTCTCCGCGCGTGTCCCCCACCTCGACCGCCTCCAAGCCCCATCTCCCCTCGCGGTTGACGCTGGGCCGCCTGCTCACCCTCGCGAAGCCGGAGGTCCCCACGCTCGTCGTGGGCACGTTCTTCCTGCTCGTCAGCAGCGCGGCCACGCTGGTGTTTCCGCGCGCCATCGGAGACCTGGTGGACGAGGCGCTCGGCGCCCGCAATCGCTCGCGGCTCGACACCATCGCCCTGGTGATGTTCGGCGTCTTCGTCGTGCAGTCGGTGGCCATGGCGCTGCGCGTCTACCTCTTCAGCAACGCGGGCGAGCGCGTGGTGACGCGGCTGCGCAAGCGCCTGTTCCAGAGCCTGCTCTCCCAGGAGGTGGCCTTCTTCGACGAGCGCCGCACCGGTGAGCTCACCAGCCGGCTCGCCTCGGACACGAGCATCCTGCAGAGCACCGTCACCACCAATGTCTCCATGATGCTGCGCTACGCCTGCCAGGGGCTCGGCGGCGTGGTGCTGCTCTTCTTGACGTCCCCGCGCCTGACGATGGTGATGCTCGCCCTCATCCCCGCGGTGGCCATTGGCGCGGTGGTGTATGGCCGTCGCGTGCGCGTGCTCGCCAAGGCGGCACAGGACGCGCTCGCCGCCTCCAGCGAGGTGGCCGAGGAGGACCTCTCCGGCATCCGCACGGTGCGCTCCTTCGCCGCGGAGAGCCATGAAGTCGAACGCTACGGCGCGGCAGTGGACCGGGCACTCCAGCTCGCGAAGGAGCGCGCGCGGCAGGGTGCGCTCTTCATGGGCAGCGCCTCCATCGCCATGTACGGCTCCACCGCGGCGATGCTCTGGTACGGCGGCCGGATGGTGGTGGACGGCGAGCTCAGCGCCGGCGCGCTCACGTCGTTCCTCATCTACACCTCGCTGGTGGCGCTCTCGCTGAGCGCCGTGACGGAGGTGTGGGCGGACGTCATGCGCGCCACCGGCGCCGCCGAGCGCGTCTTCGAACTGGTGGACCGCGAGCCCGCGATTCCCGCCGGAGGCGAGCGGCTGGCCTCGGTGAAGGGACACGTGGAGTTCCGCGCCGTGCGCTTCTCCTACCCCACGCGCCCCGACGTGCCGGTGCTCCAGGGCCTGGACCTGGAGCTGCGGCCCGGCGAGGTCGTCGCCGTGGTGGGTCCGTCCGGTGCGGGCAAGTCCACCCTCGCGTCACTGCTGTCCCGCTTCTATGACCCGCAAGGGGGCGCCGTCGCCCTGGACGGGCACCCGCTCACCACGCTGGAGCCGGAGTGGCTGCGCCGGAACATCGGCATGGTGGCGCAGGAGCCGCAGCTGTTCTCCTGCTCCATCGCGGACAACATCCGCTACGCGAAGCCGGACGCCACCGACGCCCAGGTGGAAGAGGCCGCGCGCGCCGCCAACGCCCACGACTTCATCCAGCGCTTCCCGGAAGCCTACGGCACCCAGGTGGGCGAGCGCGGCGTCCAGCTCTCCGGAGGCCAGAAGCAGCGCGTGGCCATCGCCCGCGCCGTGCTGAAGGACCCTCGCCTGCTGATCCTCGACGAGGCGACGAGCGCCCTGGATGCGGAGAGCGAACACCTGGTGAAGGACGCGCTGGAGCGCCTGATGAAGGGCCGCACCACGCTCATCATCGCCCACCGCCTGTCCACCGTGGCCAACGTGGACCGGGTGCTCGTGCTGGAGGGCGGCCGCATCGTCCAGAGCGGCACCCACGCGAGCCTCATGAGCCAGGAAGGCCTCTACCGTCGGCTGGTGGAGCGCCAGTTCGTCGCCGCCTGAACGGCTGGCCACCACCCGAGCCCGCGCTTATCGCGCTGGAAAGTGGCGCGGAATCAAGCCGGTGATTAGCTCTTCCATCCTCAAGAAAGGAGGTGATGCCTTGATTGACAGCAAGAATCAGGCGTCCACCTCCGCCACGGCGGCCTGAAGAGGGTCACCGCGGCGGTGGCAGACGCTGAAGGTTTCAAGGGCCCGTTTCCGCGTTCGCGCGGGGACGGGTCTTTTACTTTCTCCCGGGAATGGAGTCGTAAGCGACCTGTTCCGACCCGCCGGGGGGAGTGGCCGACCCTTTTCGTACCCATCCGGGAGATTCGCCGTGTCCATCACCCCGTGCCCCAGCCCTCTGCCCACCGCCCTGCGCGACGAAGAGGCCGTCGAGACGCAGCGCAACCTCTACTGCCCCAACTACGACGCCTGCCTGCACATGGTCGTCAAGCGCGGCTGGGAGGGGTGGAGCTGCCGCAATTGCGATCTGCGCGCCTTCCGGGTCGGACAACCCGACGTCCGGGAGTTCGCCGTGTCTCGCCCGGGTGGTTGGGACGGCAACTGAGAAGGTGTCAGCCGGGGCGCCGACCGGCCGCACGTCCTACTCAGAATAATTGACGCATCCCTGCCCTACTTGGCAGAACGGGATATGCGCTCCAAGAAAACCAAGTTCATTTTCGTGACGGGCGGAGTGGTCAGCTCCCTCGGCAAGGGCCTCGCTTCGGCATCCATCGGCGCCCTGCTCGAGAACCGTGGGCTCGCCGTCACGCTGCTCAAGCTGGACCCGTACATCAACGTGGACCCGGGCACGATGAGCCCGTTCCAGCACGGCGAGGTCTTCGTCACGGAGGACGGTGGCGAGACGGACATGGACCTGGGCCACTACGAGCGGTTCACCAACGCTCGGATGAGCCGGCTCAACAACTTCACGTCGGGCCGCATCTACCACGCGGTCATCATGAAGGAGCGCCGCGGCGAGTACCTGGGCAAGACGGTGCAGGTGATTCCGCACATCACCGATGAAATCAAGGCGAGCGTCCGTCAGGCGGCCCAGGACGCGGACGTGGTGATTGTGGAGGTCGGTGGCACGGTGGGCGACATCGAGTCGCTGCCGTTCCTCGAGGCCATCCGGCAGATGCGCTACGACGTGGGCAGCCAGAACGCCGTCTACGTGCACCTGACGCTCCTGCCGTACATCGGCGCGGCGGGCGAGGTGAAGACCAAGCCCACGCAGCACTCGGTGATGAAGCTGCGGGAGATTGGCATCCAGCCCGACTTCCTCGTGTGTCGCACGGACCGCGAGGTGTCTCGGGAGATCAAGGACAAGATCGCCATGTTCTGCAACGTGGACACGGGCAACGTGTTCACCTCGCCGGACGTGCGCAGCATCTACGAGCTGCCGCTGGAGCTGCACCGCCAGGGTCTGGATGACCGGCTCGCGGAGGTGCTCAACATCTGGAGCCGCGCGCCGCACCTGGAGCGCTGGGAGAACATCATCCGCAAGGTGTACGAGCCCGCGCGCGGCCAGGTCCAGGTCGCCATCGTCGGCAAGTACGTGAACCTGACGGAGAGCTACAAGAGCCTCAACGAGGCGCTGCTGCACGGCGGCATCGCCAACGACGTGAAGGTGAACCTGCACTTCGTGGACAGCCAGGACGTGGAGGCGCAAGGCCCGGAGAAGCTCCTGGCGGGCGTGGACGCCATCCTCGTGCCCGGCGGCTTCGGCGTGCGTGGCACCGAGGGCAAAATCGCGGCGGTCCGCTACGCGCGGGAAAAGAAAATCCCCTTCTTCGGCATCTGCCTGGGCCTGCAGATGGCCGTCGTGGAGTTCAGCCGCAGCGTGCTGGGCCTTCCCGCGGCCAACAGCCTGGAGTTCAACGAGCACACCCCGCACCCCGTCGTGACGCTCATGGAGAGCCAGGTCACGGTGCAGGACAAGGGCGGCACCATGCGTCTGGGCAGCTACGCCTGCGCGCTCAAGCCCGGCTCACGGGCACACCAACTGTATGGCCAGGACACCATCCAGGAGCGTCATCGCCACCGCTTCGAGGTGAACAACGCCTACCGGGGCCGGCTTCAGGAGGCGGG
Source organism: Myxococcus sp. CA040A (assembly GCF_013336725.1). Taxonomy (NCBI): domain Bacteria; kingdom Pseudomonadati; phylum Myxococcota; class Myxococcia; order Myxococcales; family Myxococcaceae; genus Myxococcus; species Myxococcus sp. CA040A. Next base: position 40,821 of record NZ_JABUMR010000007.1, read on the forward strand.
ACTCGTCATCTCCGGGCATAATCCGGAGCTGAACCTCGTGGAGATGATTGAATTGTCGGACCACCCGTACTTCGTCGGCTGCCAGTTCCATCCCGAGTTCAAGAGCAAGCCCTTTGCTCCTCACCCCCTTTTCTCCGGCTTCATCAAGGCGGCGCTCGAGCAGCGTGACGCCACGGCCGGTCAGGTGCGCGCATGAGCGCCAGCAGCCTCCCCATCAACCTGTGTGGTTACAAGGTCGGCCCCGGGCAGAAGCTCTTCGTCATCGCCGGCCCGGACAGCATCGAGTCCGAGGAGATGGCGCTGAAACATGCTCACTTGCTCAAGGGCATCACCAGCCGACTGGGCGTGCCCTACGCGTTCAAGTGCTCCTACGACAAGGCCAACCGGACAAGCGGGAAGTCCTTCCGAGGTCCTGGCCTCCGGGAAGGGCTGCGTATTCTAGCGCGTATCAGGGATGAAGTGGGCGTCCCGGTCCTCACGGACGTCCATGAAACCAGCCACGTAGGTCCTGCCTCGGAAGTTGTGGATATCATCCAGATACCGGCGTTCCTGTGCCGGCAGACAGACCTGGTGGAGGCCGTGGCTCGCACGGGGAAGGGCGTGAACTTGAAGAAGGGACAGTTCGTAGCCCCCAGGGACATCGTCCACTCGGCGCGCAAGGCGTTCGAGTCGGGCAACCCCAACGTGCTCGTCACGGAGCGGGGGTCCACGTTCGGCTACAACAACCTGGTGGTGGACATGCGAGGGCTCGCCCACATGCGCGAAGCGGGCCTGGCCGTGTGCTTCGACGCCACGCACTCCGTGCAGCAGCCCAGCTCCGGCGACGGAGTGACGGGGGGCGAGCGCAGGTTCGTCTCACTGCTCGCCCATGCCGCCGCGGCGGCCGGGATTGATGCATTGTTCACGGAAGTCCATGAGGACCCTGATCGTGCCCTGTGTGACGGTCCGTGCTCCCTCAATCCACAGATGTTCGAGGACGTGGTACGAAATGTGCTGAACATCCGCCGGGTGTTGGGACACGAGCCCGGTTGATGGACACGACGAGGGGAGGAGCCGAGCGAGTCATGTCGACGGAAGCACCTTCCAAGCCTGGAAAGGAAGAGCTGACGTCTCGCGCGGCACGCGTGCGGCTGCTTGTCTTCGACGTGGACGGGGTGCTCACCGACGGCGGCCTGTATTACGGCGACGGCGGGGAGCTGATGAAGCGCTTCGATGTGAAGGATGGCCACGCCCTGGTCATGGCCCGGTTGTCGGGCCTGCCCGCCGCCATCCTCACCGCCCGCACCTCAGGAATCGTGGAGGCTCGCGGGAGGGAGCTCGGGCTGGCGGCTGTGTTTCAAGGCCGCCGCGACAAGGGTGCCGCACTGGACGAGCTGCTCCAGCAACTGGCCGTTCCCCTGGAGGCGTGTGCCTACATGGGTGACGACCACAATGACCTGGCCCCTCTTTCGAGGGTGGGCTTGTCCGCGTGTCCCGCGGATGCTGTTCCCGAGGTGCGTCAGGAGGTTCACTTCATCACCCAGAGTCCGGGCGGCCGTGGCGCCGCCCGAGAGCTCGTCGAGCTGTGCCTCAAGGCCAGTGGACGGTGGGAGAACGCCGTGGGTCTGATGAGGGGGACTGATGGACGCAGTGCGCAGAGAGGTTGAAGGAAACCCCGTATTCAAGGTAGGTGGTTGATTCCATGGGCAGCGGAATGATGCAGCAAGAGGGGAGTACGGCGATGACGGACCAGCTCTACACGACGCACGACATCAGTCGCTTGCTTCAGGTGGATCCGTCCACGGTGAGCAAGTGGATTGACCGGGGCATCCTGATGGCTTTCAGGACGCCGGGCGGTCACCGCCGGGTGCGGTCGGCGGACCTGCGCACGTTCCTCATCACCCACCAGATGCCGGTGCCGGAGGAGTTGGGCAGCGGCACGGTGCGCCTGTTGGTGGTGGACGACGAGCGCGCGGTGCTGGACGCCATCAAGCGCGCGTTCAAGCCGTTCGCGGCGCAGGTGGAGTTGCAGACGACGACCAGTGGCGTGGAGGCGCTGCTGCTGGTGTCCGAGCAGAAGCCGCACGGCATGATCATCGACCTCAACATGCCGGACATCGATGGCCTGGAGGTGTGCCGTCGCATTCGTCAGCGCAAGCAGATGGAGGGCGTGCGTCTCATCACGATGACGTCCGTGCACACCGCCGATGTGGTGGAGCAGTCGAAGCAGGCCGGCGCGCTCGCGTGCCTCGCCAAGCCGCTGGATGTACAGCAGGTGCTGGAGCTGTTCCGCGTGCCCATCTCGCTCAGCGCCAAGCGCTGAAGCGCGGAGGGCTTCCGCCACCCCCTCGCGGAAGCCCTCGACAGGGGTGAAGTCAGCAGGAAGCCGCGCCGTTTTCGGCGGACAGCGGCCTCCCAGGAGGGGTGTGCGCGCGGTTCAGCTCTGGACCTTGACCTCGATGACTCGGGGCTTGGACTCCTCGCGCCGAGGCAGCGTCAGCGTCAGCACGCCTTGCTCGTAGCGCGCCTCCACCTGGGTGGCGTCCACGGTCTCCGGAAGGGAGAACGAGCGCGTGAAGCTGCCCTGGCCGCGCTCCTGACGACGCACGCTGACGCCTTCGGCGAGCGGCTGCGCCTTGCGTTCGGCCTTCACGGTGAGCACGTCGCGCTCCACCGTCACCTGGATGTCCTTCACGTCCACGCCAGGGATGTCGAGGTGCAACGTGACGCCGGCCTCGGACTCGAGGATGTCGGCCGCGGGAGCGCGCTCGGTGCTCCGCGCGGACTGACGGAACAAGCCCGGCTGCCCCAGCTCACGGAAGAGCGCGTCGAAGTCGCGCATCAGGGGGTTCACCACCACGGCGGAGTTGAACGGGTTTCGGCTTTGCATGGTCTTCTCCTGTGCGTGCCACCCTGGGCAGGGTGCACGGTGTGTGAATCACAGACGTTGTCGTAGTCGGCGGTCGCCTCGGGGGCCCCATCGGGGCTCCACTCCAGCGCCGCCTCACAAGACTCAAGAGAACCATGCTCCGGGACGTGTCAAGCAACGCCCCCGGCCCCGCCGCGCCCGTCCCCACAAGCCCGCCTGCCTGCCCTCCTGCGCACCGGGAAGGCGCCTTCCAGGACGGGTACCGCGGCGTCAGTCGTCCTCGCGGCCCAGGGACACGGAGACGGCTTCCTCGTCACGGGCGACGTGCACCGTCCAGGGACGGCAGCACACGGGGCAGTCCTCGATGTAGTGCTCCGCGCTGGCGCCGATGGGGTCCACGTCGACCTCCACCTCCTCGCCGCAGTAGGGGCACTGCTGGATGGCGGTTTCCGCGAAGGGCTGCATGGTGGTGCCTCCTCGCCCTCGAAGCGGGCGATTGCGTCGCGGACTGAGCGTCCGCGCATTCAGACGGTAGACTCCCGAGCCATGGCTTCTCCTTCCCGCAATCGTATTGGTGACATCCTCGTCAAGGCCCGCGTCATCGACGACCTCCAGCTGCGCAGCGCCATGGCCACCCTGGACCAGTGGGGCGGGCGGCTGTCGCGCGTGGTGGCGGACCTGGGGCTGGCCAGCGAGGACATCGTCACGGAGGCCATCTGCCAGGGCCTGGGGATGCAGCGGGTGCAGTTGGGCAACATCAGCCGCGACGCGAGCGCGCTGGCGCGCGTGGAGGTGGGCCTGGCCGAGCAGAAGGCGGTCTTCCCCGTGTCGCTCAAGGACAACGGCAAGACGCTGGTGCTGGCGATGGCGGACCCCACGGACCTGGCCACGCTGGACCAGGTGGCGGCCCGCAGCCGCGCTCGCGTGGTGCCCATGGTGGCGGGCGAGCGCGAAATCGAGCACGCCATCCTGCGGCACTACCGGAACCAGGAGCCGGTGGCGAGCAGCCGCTTCGCGCCGTCGCGCAGCCAGTCCGCCAACACGCCCTCCACCGTCGACGAGGAGCAGCAGGAGGAGGACGAGTTCAAGGTCGTCGACATGAGCGGCAACACGGTGGTGAAGCGAATCGCCGACATCGTCCCGCCGGGCTCTCCCGCCACCGCGCCCGCGGCGCCCCGTGCCGCGGACAAGCCCGCACCGCCCGTGGCCAATGGCTCCTCCAGCGCGGCGGACATCCTGGATGAAATCCTGGCCGGCGGCGTCCCGGCCTCCGAGTGGACGGACGAGGACCTGCAGCGCCTGCAGACGCTCCAGCAGAACCAGGAGAAGAGCTCCAAGATTCTGCGCGCCCTGCTGGAGCTGCTGCTGGAGAAGGGCAAGCTGCAGCAGCGGGAGCTGGCCGCGAAGATGCGGCTGTAGTCGTCAGCCGGCTTCCTCGAGCTCGCGACCGGTGAGCCCCAAGAGGTAGAGGATGGCGTCCAGGCCGCCGGCGGAGATGGAGGTATCAGCCGCCTCGCGCAGCCGGGGCTTGGCGCGGAAGGCGATGCCCAGCCCCGCGCGCTCCAGCATCAGCAGGTCATTGGCGCCATCGCCCACCGCGATGACCTGTTCGAGCAGGATGCCCTCCTCTTTCGCCAGCTGCTCCAGCAGCTCCGCCTTGCGGAGCGCGTTGACGATGGGCCCCACGGTGCGCCCGGTGAGCTTCCCGCCCTCCTCCTCCAGCACGTTGGAGAAGGCATGGTCGATGCCCAGGCGAGCCTTGAGCGCCTCGGCGGCCACGGAGAAGCCTCCGCTGATGACCGCGGTGCGGTAGCCCAGGCGCCGCAGCACGCGCACCAGCGTCTGGGCGCCCTCCGTCAGCGGCAGGTTCGCCGCGAGCTGGTGCAGCACGGCCACGTCCAGCCCCGCCAGCAGCGCCACGCGCTGGCGCAGCGACTCGTCGTAGTCCATCTCCCCGTGCATGGCGCGCTCGGTGATGCGCGACACCTGCTCGCCCACGCCGTGCGCGCGCGCCAGCTCGTCGATGACCTCGATGCGGATGAGCGTGGAGTCCATGTCCATCACCACCATCCTCTTGCTGCGGCGAAACAGGCTCTCGCGCTGCAGCGCCACGTCGAAGGTGTTGTCGCGCATGGACAGCGCCAGCAGGGAGCGCTTCAGCGCCTCCGGCTCCACGGAGTCAGGCAGGGTGACGTGCAGCTCCACCGAGCCCAGGTGCGTGTGCGTCAGCCGGACGATGCGCTCCAGGTTCGCGCCCTGCCCCGCCAGGTGCGAGGACAACGCATGCAGCTCGCGGGCGCCCAGCGCGCGGCCCACCGCCGTGACGACGTAGCGCGCGGGCGCGGACTTCGCGGGGGCGCTCGCGTCCGGCGATTCCACCGCCTGGAAGTCCAGGTCCACGCCCAGCTCCCGGGCGGCGAAGAGCAGCGCGCTGGGGATGCCGCGCGCGTCGGGCAGGCGCACCAGCAGGCAGAGCGTGAGGCGGCCCTGCACCACCACCTGCTCCACGTCGAGCAGCTCCGCGCCCGCCTCCGCGAGCAGGCCGGTGAGGCGGGCGGTGATGCCAGGGTGGTCCTTGCCCGTGACGGTGACGAGCACGCAGCCGGAAGAAGTCGGGGTCATGTCCCCCCGACGATGCCACGACCGCGCGCGGGCGGGGCGGGCCTCATGCGGCCCGCGCCCACCGGTGAATCACGGCTGCGGCGCGTCCGAGGAGAGGACGAGGTCGCCCCGGACGAGGAACTCCTTGTCCGGGAAGGCCTTGTAGAAGTCCTCGAGCATCGCATCCACGTCCGGGTAGCGCTGCTCGCGCTTGTCCTGGGTGGCCTTGTCGAAGAGCTGGTCCAGGCCGCTGGGCGCCTCGGGGTTCACCTCCGAGGGCAGGGGCGAGCGGCGGCCGGGAATCTGCCCGGTGAGCATCTCGTAGAGCAGGATGCCCAGCCCGTAGACGTCCGCGGACGGGCCCGGCTCCTTGGCGCCGCGGTTCATCAGCTCCGGGGCCATGTAGGGCATTCCGCCGGTGCCCACGAAGACCTGGGGCATGCCCTTGGTGGAGTCCACCTCCACCACGCGGCCCAGGCCGAAGTCGGCGAGCTTCGCGTTGCCGTACGCGTCGAAGAGGACGTTCTCCGGCTTGAGATTGTGGTGCGTCAGGCCCGTGGCGTGCGCGGCGCGCAGGCCGTAGGCCATCTGCAGGAAGGTGCGCAGCGCGAAGGGCACCGGCACGCCGCTGCCACCGCCCGCCTCCAGCCGCTCCTTCAGGCTGCCGTTCATCAACTCCAGCACGAAGTAGGGCCGGCTCGCGTCCACGTTCTGATCCACCACCTGGACGATGCCGGGGTGGCGCACCTGGGCCTGCGCGCACAGCTCCTTCTTCAGCCGCTTGAGCACCTCCCCGCGCTGCAGGAAGGAGAAGTAGCCGAAGATGTCCTTGAGCTCCTTCAGGCAGATGTCCAGCCCGAGCGCCGTGAAGCGACCCTTGAAGACGGTGCCCAGGGGGCCCGTGCCAATGGGGTCGAACTTCTGGTAGCGCAGGTCCAGCTCGGTGCCCTTGGAAGCGACGGGCGCGGCGGCGACAGGAGTGGCGGCGGGAGAGGGCATGGAGGAAACGGACGACGCAGGAGGAGCGAAGGGCAGCGGCGCGGGAGCGATGGGAGCGGGGCCGATGGACGTCTCCCGGCGAGGCTCGGGGACCGCGGGGGTGATGAGCGCCACGGGCGAAGACGAGCCGACGGACGACGGCACCTGCGCCGCCCCGGGCGGGGGTGTCAACTCCAGCGCGGGCATGGCCGAGCGCGCGGCCCGCATGGGCGCCATGGACGGAGGCGAGGGAGGCGGCGCGATTTGCGTGGCCGCGGTGGGAACCACCTCCGCCTCGTCCAGCAACAGCTCTGGCGGGGGCGGCGGCAGCTGCATGGGCTCCTCGGTGCCCTGGGCCACTGGAGGCTCGTCCTCGGCGGAGGCGAGCTGCTCGGCGAAGAACTCGCCCACCTCCGTGGAGAACTTGTCTCCCAGTTCCCCGCCCGCCACGCGCTCACCCTGGTCGGTGAGCTTGAGCTGGGCCTCGCGGTCCATGGCGATGTAGTGGAACTTGCGCAGGAAGAAGAAGTAGTTGTCGAACTCGAGCGAGACGGACGGTTCGAGAGCGGCCTTCACATCGGCCAGCTTGTTCGAGCGTCCAAGTCGGCCGTTCTCCCTCAGGTTACGGAGGATGAACAGCGCCTCGCCACTGACGGCGTCGCGGTTGATGGCGGCCTTCGGCATGGGTGGGCGACTCTACGACGTCCCCCCGTCCTCACTCAACGTGGGACTGCCAGAACCCGGGGACGGCTACTTGATGCGCAAGAGCTGCTTCACCGTCTCCAGCACCTCGACGAACTTCACCGGCTTGCGCAGGTAGATGTCGACGCCGAGCTGCAGGGCGCGGTCCTGGGCTTCCTTGCCGCCCGCGGAGATGGCGATGACGGGGATGGCCCGGAGCGCTTCTTCCTCGCGGATGCGCTCCACCAGGGCGAAGCCGTCCATCACCGGCATGTACAGGTCCGTCATGACGAGGCTGAAGCGGCCCTCGCGCAGCATCAGGAGCGCGTGGTGACCGTCCGGCGCGAAGTGGACCTCCAGGGGCACCTTCCCGTGCAGCTCCCCGCTGGCCAGCTTCTTCAGGACGTAGCTGTACATCTCGATGATGTGCGGGTTGTCCTCGACGATGAGCACACGGTACCCCTCGTGCTCGCCGGTGGACTCCTGGCTGTCTGGACCTGCCGCACTCAAGATGTCACCCAGTCTCCGCCGGTCTTCTGCGCGCTCCACTCGGACGCCGACACCTCCGGGCTGATCGAAGCTCGCCGGCCTGACCCAGGCCACGATGCCGCTGACTTCTACCGGATCCAGCAGTCCCGGGAAAGAAAGTGCGAGCCGGACGTCCTCCCCCAATGTGAAGGCCTGCTCGGTCTGCACGAAGAGCCCCGCATGGGACAGGTTCTCCGTGACGTCACGCGCATGGCGTCCGTCCGCGTACTCCACCTTCAGCACGGCCGGGATCCGGGGGTGCTGGCGCTTGTTCTCTGGGCCCGGGGTCATAACAAGGGGTTGAAATCGCTCGGCAATTTGCTGATGGCGGCCCAGTGTACCGTCGAGGGTTTATGTTGACAACGCGGCCATGGGAGCAATACGTAGCCCCCCGCCATGGCGGAGCCCCTGTTCACTCCTGAAGAGCAGAAGAAGTTCGACGCGGGTATCGCGGAGATCATCTCCCACTACCCCCCTGATCGCAAAAGCGCGGGCATGCTCCCGGCGCTGCGCGTGCTCCAGGAGATCAAGGGCTGGTTGCCGCCCGAGGGACTGCGGCTGGTCGCCAAGAGCCTGGAAGTCACGCCGGAGCGCGCCTACGAGGTCGCCAGCTTCTACGTGATGTACCACCTGAAGAAGCCGGGCAAGTACGTCATCGACGTCTGCACGAACCTGTCCTGCTCGCTCTGGGGAGCGGAGAAGATGCTCGCCTACCTGGAGGAGAAGCTCGGCCTCAAGGCAGGTGAAGCCAACGAGAAGTTCACCTTGCGCGAGACCGAGTGCCTGGCCTCCTGCGGCACCGCACCGTGCCTGCAGATCAACGAGGATCATCACGAGAGCCTCACCCGCGCCAAGCTGGACGCCATCCTGGCCAAGCTGAGCTAGCCCCACCCTTTTTCACTCAGGTAGGACGTCATCACATGACCGCTACGGCAAAGACGATCGACCCGATCATCTCGGCGGCCTGGGGCAAGCCGCAGTCCTGGACCCTGGACAGCTACAAGAAGCGCGGTGGCTACGAGGGCCTCAAGAAGGCGCTGGAGATGCAGCCGGCGGCCATCATCGACGAGGTGAAGAAGTCCAACCTCCGAGGGCGCGGCGGCGCCGGCTTCCCCACGGGCCTGAAGTGGAGCTTCGTCCCCAAGGACAGCCCCAAGCCCAAGTACCTGGCCGTCAACGGCGACGAGTCCGAGCCGGGCACCTTCAAGGACCGCTACATCCTGGAAGACGACCCGCACATGATGCTGGAGGGCATCGCCATCGCGTCGTACGCGCTGGGCGTGCACACCTGCTACGTGTACCTGCGCGGCGAGTTCAAGTTCCCCGCGGAGCGCTGCCAGGCGGCCATCGACGAGGCCTACAAGGCGGGCATCTTCGGCAAGAAGATGCTGGGCAAGGACTTCGAGCTCAACTGCTACCTGGTCCGTGGCGCTGGCGCCTACATCTGCGGCGAGGAGACGGCCCTGCTGGAGAGCCTGGAGGGCAAGAAGGGCTGGCCGCGCCTCAAGCCCCCCTTCCCCGCGGTGGTCGGCCTGTTCGGCAGCCCCACGGTGGTGAACAACGTGGAGACGCTCGCCAGCGTGCCCCACGTCTTCACGGGAGGCTCGGACTGGTACGCGAAGCTGGGCACGGACAAGTCGGGCGGCACGCGCCTGGTCTGCCTGTCGGGCTCCGTGAACCGCCCCGGCGTCTACGAAGTGTCCATGTTCACCACGCTCGCGGAGCTCATCTACGACGACAAGTTCGGCCGGGGCATGCCGGCGGGTCGCAAGGTGAAGGCCGTGATTCCGGGCGGGTCCTCGGCGCCGGTGCTGGGCGCGGACGAGCTGGACGTGGCGATGGAGTTCGAGGCCCTCAAGGTCAAGCAGACCATGGCGGGCTCCGGCGGCGTCATCGTCATGGACGACTCCACCTGCATGGTGCGCAGCCTGTGGCGCGTGGCGCGCTTCTACGCGGAGGAGTCCTGCGGCCAGTGCACGCCGTGCCGCGAAGGCACGCCGTGGCAGACGCGGCTTCTGCGCAAGATTGAAGAAGGCCGCGGCGAGCCGGGCGACATCGAGATGCTGTCCAACGTGGCGTCCTCGATTGCCCCCTACCCGCCCATCGGCCTGGGCAACACCATCTGCGCGCTGGGTGACGCGGCGGCGCTGCCCACGCACTCGTTCCTGATGCGGTACAAGGACGAGTTCGAGGCCCACATCCGCGAGCACCGCTGCCCGTTCGGCGACAAGCCCTGGGGTTCGTTCGGAGACTGGTCTTGAACATCGAGCTCATCCTCTTCGGGGCGTTCGCGCTCCTGACGCTGCTGTCGGCCGGGACGGTCATCTTCGCGCGGAGCCCCATCAACTCCGCCATGGCCCTGGTCTCCACCTTCTTCTTCCTGGCGGGCCTGTACATCCTGCTCTGGGCGCACACGGTGGCGGTGCTCCAGGTGCTCGTCTACGCGGGCGCCATCATGGTGCTCTTCCTCTTCGTCATCATGCTGCTCAACCTGGGGGAGTCCCCCACGCGGGGCCGGCCCACGCTGGCGCGAATCGTGGGTGGCGCCTCCACGGTGGGCCTGCTGGTGGTGCTGGGCATCGCCCTGTCGAAGCTGCCTTCCGGGCCGCCGCCCTCGCTGGGACTGGAGGGGCAGGCGACCTTCGGCACCATGGCGACCCTGGGTCAGGTCATCTTCACCCAGTGGCTGCTTCCCTTCGAAGCGGTGAGCTTGCTGCTGCTGGTGGCCATGGTGGGCGCCGTGGTGGTGGCCAAGTCGCGAATCTGATCGCTGCCGACTCCCCCCAACTTTCTGTGCTAGATGGCGGCGCAGGTCGTCGCCCGCGAGGCCCCGAATCGGCCCATGGTCCCCATCTCCTACTACCTCCTGCTTGCCGCCGCCCTGTTCTGCATGGGCATGTTTGGCGTGATGGTGCGCCGCAACGCGCTGGTCATCTTCATGTGCGTGGAGCTGATGCTCAACGCCGCGAACCTGACCTTCCTCGCGTTCGCCCGAATGCACGGAGACAGCGTTGGCCATGTCTCCGCCTTCTTCGTCATCGCCGTCGCGGCGGCGGAAGCGGCCATTGGCCTCGCCATCGTCATCGCCGTCTTCCGGAGCCGAGGCAGCGTCCTGGTGGAAGACATCCGGACCATGAAGCACTGACGGACCCGCCAGGAGCCCTGTCATGACCCTCTCGCAATTCCTGACGACGGCGCCCGTCGCTCCCGACGTGATGGCGCCCTCCCTGTGGCTCATCATCGCCCTGCCGCTGCTCGGCGCGTTCATCTGCGGCGTGTTCGGCAAGATGCTGGGCCGGGCCAACGTGAACCTGGTCGCCTGCTCGGCGGTGGGCGGCGCGTTCGTGCTCAGCGTGCTGGCCTTCTGGGCCACCAGCGCCACGGACCCGGAGACCCGCAGGCTCCTGTCCTTCCTCGTGAACCCGTTCGGCAACGAGCGCGACTACGTGCGCTACGCCCTGGCGCACGACTACGGCACCTGGTTCGCCGTGGGCGACTTCCGGGTGAACTTCGGGCTGATGGTGGACCACCTGTCGGGCACCCTGCTGCTGGTCATCACCGGCGTCGGGTTCCTCATCCACCTGTACTCCACCAGCTACATGGAGCACGACGAGTCCTACTGGCGGTACTTCGCGTACCTGAACCTGTTCGTCGCGGCGATGCTGACGCTGGTGCTGGCCGACAACCTGGTCCTGCTCTTCGTGGGCTGGGAAGGCGTGGGCATGGCCAGCTACCTGCTCATCGGCTTCTGGTACACGGACCCGGCCAAGGCGTGGGCGGGCCGCAAGGCGTTCGTCACCAACCGCATCGGTGACTTCGCGTTCCTCATCGCCACGTTCCTGATGGTGCTCCTGGTGGGCGCCTTCAACAAGCAGGCCGACGAGCGCGACTACACGGTGGCGGGCAGCAGCAGCCAGCGCTACGCGTCCGCGCTCCAGGACAAGGGCCCCGTCACCTTCCTGGGCCTGCAGAAGATGGCCGAGGCGCTGCCCGAGGGCGGCGGCAAGGTGACGCTGTCCACCCCCATCGCCGCGGGCCCGTTGGAGGGCTACACGTTCGGCGGGGTGATGACGGCGGCCATGCTGCTGTTCCTGCTGGGAGCCGCGGGCAAGAGCGCGCAGCTGCCCCTCTACGTCTGGCTGCCGGACGCGATGGCGGGCCCGACGCCCGTCTCCGCCCTCATCCACGCGGCGACGATGGTCACCGCCGGCATCTACCTGTTCAGCCGCATGTCCGCGCTGCTGGTGCTCAGCCCCACGGCCATGGCCACGGTGGCCATCATCGGCGCGCTGACCTCGCTGCTCGCGGCGCTCATCGCCTTCGCGCAGGACGACATCAAGAAGGTGCTCGCCTACTCCACGGTGTCCCAGCTGGGCATCATGTTCATGGGCGTGGGCATGGGCGTGTTCTGGGCGGCGGTGCTCCACCTCGTCACGCACGCGTTCTTCAAGGCCTGCCTCTTCCTGGGCGCCGGCAGCGTGATGCACGGCAACGGGGACGAGACGGACATCAAGAAGCTGGGTGGCCTGCGCCACGAGATGAAGTGGACGTGGGGCACGTTCTTCGTCGCCACGCTGGCCATCACCGGCATCATCCCGCTGTCCGGCTTCTTCTCGAAGGACGCCATCTTCCACGGCGTGCACCACAACCACCTGGAAGGGCTGCACTGGGTGTCCAGCGTCGTCTACTACCTGGGCCTGCTCATCGCCGCCTGCACCGCGTTCTACATGACGCGCGTGTACCTGCTGACCTTCGAGGGTCAGCGTTCCAAGGAGGCGAAGCTGGCGCACGCTCACGAGAGCGCGTGGCAGATGACGCTGCCCCTGGTGGTGCTGGCGGTGCTCAGCGTGGTGTCCGCGGTGTACGCGTGGCCACTGATGAAGGCGCCGGGCGACGGCCGGCCGCAGCCGGTGTTCGAGAACTTCCTGAGCCCGGTGTTCGCGGCGATGAACCGCATCGTGGCGTCGGGCAAGACGGTGGAGCTGGACACCAGCGTCCCCGCCATGGGCGACTACGTCTTCGCGTGGCTCGTCGCCGTCTCTGGCGGCGCGCTGGCGGGCTTCCTCTACCTGCGCTTCTTCCCGGCGCGCGTGGGCCAGCCGGTTCCCGCGTTCGCCCGGGCGGTGCGCCGCACGGCGCAGAACAAGTTCTACGTGGATGAGCTGTACGAGCTGGCCATCATCCGGCCGGTGAAGTTCATGAGCTTCATCCTCTTCCGCGTGGTGGACGCGCTCCTCATCGACACCGTGGCGGTCCGCGGCACGGCGTGGGTGACGGCGCGAGTGGGCAGCGCGCTGCGCTACGTCCAGTCGGGCGACGCCCAGGCCTACGCCGCAGTGATGGCCCTCGCCCTGCTGGGCGGAGTCGCCTACGCCCTCATCCAGGTGCTGCAATGAGCTTCTTCGACACCCACCTGCTCAACCTCGTCGTCTTCCTGCCCCTCATCTTCGCGGTGCTGGTGTTGATGCTGCCGGCGGGCGAGTCGGGACAGATTCGCACCGTCACGCTCATCGCCATGCTGGTGGACCTCGTGTTCGGCGTGTGGGCGTACATGCGCTTCGAGCCGGGCGGCCCGGAGTTCCAGCTCGAGTACCGGGTGTCCTGGTTCAAGGAGTTCGGGCTCAGCTACCACCTGGGCGTGGATGGCCTGGCGGTGAGCCTGCTGCTCCTCACGGTGTTCCTGGGCCCGCTGGTGGTGATGGCCTCCACCACGTACATCAGCCACCGCATCAAGGAGTTCCACCTGGCGCTGCTGGTGCTCCAGACGACGATGCTGGGCGCGCTGGTGTCGCTGGACGTGCTGCTCTTCTACATCTTCTTCGAGGCCATGCTCATCCCCATGTACCTCCTGGTGGGTGTGTGGGGCGCCGAGGACCGCCAGATGGCGGCGGTGAAGTTCTTCCTCTACACGCTGGTCGGCTCGCTGCTGATGCTGGTGGCGCTCATCGCCGTGTACTTCATCAGCTCGCCCGCGGGCGCGCGCTCGTTCGACTACTCCACGATGTACAACGGCCTGCTGGACGCGAACCGTCAGCTGTCCGCCTGTAACGCGGGCCCCCCCGGAGCGTGTGACTCACTCACGGGACTGGCCGCGACACTGCACACGTATGGCCCGTGGCTCTTCGCCGCCTTCGCGCTGGCGTTCGCCATCAAGGTGCCCATGTGGCCGGTGCACACGTGGTTGCCGGACGCGCACGTGCAGGCGCCCGTGGCCGGCTCCATGATTCTGGCTGGCGTCATGCTGAAGATGGGCACGTTCGGCTTCTGGCGGTACGCGATTCCGTTCTTCCCGGTGGCCGCGCAGAACGCCCGGCCCTTCCTGGCGACGCTGGCCGTCATCGGCATCGTGTACGGCGCGCTGATGTGTCTGGCGCAGCGGGACATCAAGAAGCTGATTGCCTACTCGTCCGTGAGCCACCTGGGCTACTGCATGCTGGGCATCTTCGCCCTGACGGCGGAGGGCGCCACGGGCAGCGCGTACCAGATGCTCAACCACGGCATCTCCACGGGCGCGCTGTTCCTCCTGTTCGGCTTCCTCTACGAGCGGCGCCACACGCGACTGATGGCGGACTTCGGCGGCATCGCCAAGGTCATGCCGGTGTTCACGGTGGCCTTCGTCATCATCACCTTCTCGTCGGTGGCGGTGCCGGGCACCAACGGCTTCATCGGTGAGTTCCTCGTCCTGCTGGGCACGTTCAAGTCGGACCTGGGCGCGGCCGCCGGCAACCCGCACCTGACGATGGTGTTCGGCGCGTTTGCCACCCTGGGCGTCATCCTGGGCGCCGCGTACATGCTGTGGATGGTGCAGAAGGTGTTCTTCGGCGGCCTCACGCACCGCGAGAACCAGCACCTGACCGACATGAACCTGCGGGAGATGCTCACGGTGCTGCCCTTCATCATCCTCGTCGGAGTGATGGGCCTGATGCCGCAGCCGTTCCTCGACCGCATCGAGCCGTCCACTGGCCGCTTCCTCGCCCGCGCTCGCGTGGGCACCCCGGGAGCCACCGTGCAGGAGGACCAGGTGCGCGTGGAGGTGATGGCGCTGCCGGCCCACCCCACCGTGGCTGCTCCGAGCGCCCCCACCCCGCTCGCCGCCCGGGCCGTCCCCTCGTCTCGGCCGTAAGCCGCCTGAGCCCACGACATGATCCTGCCCAATCTCACCCTGGCAGACTTCCTCCCGCTGATTCCCGCCATCATCCTGGTGGTGGGAGCCTGCATCCTGCTCCTGTCGGAGGTGTTCCTCAGCGCCACCGCGTCGCGCTCCTACCAGGCCGTGCTCACCGTGGTGGCGGCGGTGGCGGCGGGCGCCGTGGCCGTGGCCTCCATGTTCGAGCCGGCGCACGAGGCGTTCCTCGGCTTCGGCGTGCTGGACCCCTTCTCCAGCTTCCTCACCTTCGTGGTGTGCGTGGGCCTGGGCCTGGCGGCGCTGAGCTCGGTGAGCTTCCTGCGCAAGCGCGGGGCGGAGCGCGGTGAGTTCTACGCGCTGATGCTCTTCGCCGCGGCGGGCATGAGCCTGCTGGCGATGTCCAACGAGCTCATCACCCTCTTCGTCAACCTGGAGGTCCTCTCCATCGCGACCTACGCGCTGACGTCGTACCTGCGACGTGGCACGCGGCCGAGCGAGGCGGGCTTCAAGTACTTCATCCTCGGCGCCTTCTCCTCCGCGGTGCTGCTGTACGGCGCGGCGCTCCTGTACGGCGCCACCGGCACCACGAAGCTGACGGCCATGGTGGGCCCGCTGTCCGGCGCGCTCGCCACCCAGCCGGCGCTGGTCTACGCGGGCCTCATCCTCCTGGGCTCCGGCTTCGCCTTCAAGGTCGCCGCGGTGCCCTTCCACATGTGGACGCCGGACGTGTACGAGGGTGCCCCCACCCCCGTCACCGCGCTGATGAGCGCGGGCGTGAAGGCCGCGGCCTTCGCGGCGCTGGTGCGCGTGTTCCTCACGCTGGGCAAGGGAATCGACCCGCACCTGCCGCTGGTGCTGTTCTCCACCCTCGCCTTCCTCACCATGGTGGTGGGCAACCTGCTGGCGATTCCGCAGCGCAACGTGAAGCGCATGCTGGCGTACTCGTCCATCGCCCACGCCGGATACCTCCTGGTGGGCGTGGCGGCCTTGTTCGTCACCGCGCCGGGCGAGCAGTTCCGCCTGCTGGGCCCCTCCGAGCTGACGGGTGGCTCGCCGGTGGAGCTGGCCCGCTCGCAGGCGCTGCGCGGCATCCTCTTCTATCTGCTCGCCTACACCTTCAGCGCCGTGGGTGCCTTCACCCTGGTGTCCGTGCTGGAGCGCCGCGAGGACGAGGAGAAGGGAACCGCGTGGGACTTGGAGCGGTTCAGCGGGCTGGCGCAGCGCCGTCCGGGCTGGGCCGTGGCCATGGCCACCTTCATGCTGTCGCTGGGCGGGATTCCTCCCACCATCGGCTTCATGAGCAAGCTGCTCATCTTCCAGAGCGCGGTGGACTCGGGCCTCATCGGCCTGGCCATCGTCGGCGTGCTCGCCAGCGCGGCGGGCGCCTATTACTACCTGCGCGTGGTGGTCTACATGTTCATGCGGCCCGTGCCAGAGGGCGCCCAGCCGCTCGAGCGGAGCTGGTCCACGGAGCTGGCGCTGGTCCTCTCCACCGCCGCCGTGGTGGTGTTCGGTATCCTCCCCGGCCCCATCACCGCGTGGCTGGAGCAGGCCAGCAGCATCTTCGGCCAGTAGCCCTCGCGGGGCTGCCTGCCCCGTGGTTGTTCCCACGCCCGCCCCGGCCTCGTGCTCGGGCGGGCGTCGTCTTTTCCGGGGCCCGCGACGAAGCGCGCGCTACGGCTCCGGAAGCGCTCCACGCAGCTCGAAGGTCTCCAGGCTCACGCCGGCTCCCGCGTCGCGCAGGATTCGCTCCAGTGGCGCGTCATCCGTCACCACCACGCCCATCGACTCGCGCGAGGTCCCCAGCAGCGAGAAGGCGCCCTCCAGCAGCGCCCGCGCATGAGGCAGTGAGGCCGCGAAGAAGGGAAACAACACCGCGCCACCCGAGCGCACGTCCATCATCCCGAGCGGCGCCTCCTCCACACCATCCTCGCGCGCCAGCCGCAGCAGTCGGTGCGAGGCCAGCGTCGCGTAGCGCGCCAGCTTGCCCGGCATCATCCCGAAGGCCCCCGTCAGCGGCGCCCAGTCACCTGCCTCCAGGGGCACCACCACCAGCCCGCCAGGCACGGGCGGAAGCGCGGCCACCTGGGCTCGCGTCACCTTCAGGTTGATGCCCTGGCGCGCGCGCCTCATGCCCAGCGAGGTGTACAGCCCCAGGGCCGCGACGTTGTCCCGCTTCACGTTGAGGGCCCAGCTCCGACAGCCCTGCTCCCGGAAGCGCGCCGCCACCCGCTCCATCAACCAGCGCCCCAACCCCCGCCGACGCGCGGAGGGCGCCACCACCAACTGCCCCACGTAGCCCAGCTCTCCCAGCGCGTCCGTCGACGTGTACCCCTCCACCCCACCCGGCCCGTCCACCAGCAGGGTGCGGGGGGCCACCTCATGGGCCCACATGGAGGCGGACGGAGGCGGTTCGTCCACCCCCAGCTCCGCGAACAACCTCACGTAGGTTTCGTAGTCAGAGGCCCGGCCAGGCCTCAGGGCCCACGCACTCGGCTGCCGTCGCGCTTCCACCGCCATCAGGCATTCCTCCGCGGAAGGATGGAGCGAACACCGACGCGGGCGGATTTCAACGGCCAACAGCACAAAAGAAGGCGGCCCGACACTCCACAGGGGAGGGTCGGGCCGCGGGTCTTCTGAAGGTGACTCACCGGAAGTGCTGAAGGGGTGGGGGGGAACCGCCTTCAGCCTCGCTTCGATGTGTCCCGCGTGGAGCTATAGCAGTCGTCGTGCCAAGAGTCGTTTTGAGACAAACTCCAGTTTTCTCAGGCACTTAGAGGTCCACCCGACACTGGCCAACCTCGGCGATTGCATTGCAGCCCTGAAATCGACTTGCAGAACTGAAAATTCTCAATGATTTCAAGCGCCTGTGTTTTTCACCGATGAACCTCGTTCATTTCGGATCTGAATCCACAGGTGCGCAAAAGTTACACGTCCAACTCCACCCTACTCCCGGACCGCCTCGCTGGGCGGGCGGAGGTTGAGGCGCTTCATCTTCCGCCACAGCGTGGTGGAGGAGACGCCCAGCTCGTCCGCGACGCGGGCAAGGTCCACGCCATGGCGCTCCAGGGATTGGGCGATGGCGCGGCGCTCGGCCTCTTCCACCACCTGGGCCAGCGTGGGGCCTCCGCTCGTGCCCGAGCCCAGGCCCAACTGCCCGTCCAGGGCGCTGAGGCCAGATGAGCCGTGCGCGGGCGACAGGCGGGCCTGTCGCAGCGGGAAGTCCTCGGGCAGCAGCTCGTCGCTTTCGGCGAGCGCGGCGGCCTGCTCCACCAGGTTCTCCAGCTCGCGCACGTTGCCAGGGAAGTCGTAGCCCATCAGGTGCGTCACGGCGGAGGCGGACAGGCGCCGGGGGTTGGGGCTGCGGGCGTTGGCGCGCTCCAGGAAGTGCTCGGCGAGCGCGGGCACGTCCTCCAGACGCTCGCGCAGGGGGGGCACGCGCAGCGTCACCACGTTGAGGCGGTAGTAGAGGTCCTGGCGGAAGCGCTTCTCACGCACCTCCACTTCGATATCGCGGTTGGTGGCGGCGACGGTGCGCACGTCCACGCGCAGCGCGGTGGACTCGCCCACGCGGCGGACTTCACCCTCCTGGAGGGCGCGCAGCAGCTTGGACTGGAAGGTGGGGCTCGTCTCCGTCACCTCGTCGATGAAGAGCGTGCCGCCGTCGGCTTCCTCGAAGAGGCCGCGGCGCGCCTTCACCGCGCCAGTGAAGGCGCCCTTCGCATGGCCGAACAGCTCGCTCTCCAGCAGGGACTCGCTGATGGCGGCGCAGTTGACGGGCACGAAGGAGCGGCTCTTGCGACGGCTGTGCGCGTGGAGCGCGCGCGCCACCAGCTCCTTGCCGGTGCCGCTCTCGCCCTGGATGAGCACGGTGGCGTCGCTCTGTGCCACGCGCATCAGCCGCGAGGTGAGGTCCCTCATGGCCGCGCTGCGTCCCACCAGCGCGGACAGGCCGTGGCGCTGGTTGAAGTCGGTGGCGAGGTTGTCCACGTCGCGCAGGAGGCGCGCGCGCTCCAGGGCGCGCTCCACGCGGTAGCGCAGCTCGCTCTCCTTGAAGGGCTTGGTGACGTAGTCGTAGGCGCCCAGCCGCATCGCCTCCACCGCGCTCTCGATGGAACCGAAGGCCGTCATCATGATGACCTGGAGACGGGGGGCCACCTCCAGCGCGCGCCTGAGCAGCGTCAGCCCGTCCATGGGCTCCATCTTCAAGTCCGTCAGCAGCAGGTCCATGCTGCCGCCCGACAGGTGGGCCAGGGCCTCCTCACCCGTGCCCGCCTCGAAGACGGTGTAGTGCTCGGCGCGCAGAAGCAACGCAGTGGTCGCGCGCATGTTGCGCTGGTCGTCCACGACGAGGATGCGTCCACGGGACGGCGGGGTGTTCGCGTCAGTCATGGGAAGGACGGGGGCTGCGAGAGGGGAAGGCGGAAAGTGAAGGTGGTACCGCGACCGGGGACGCTGTCCACGGCGATTTCGCCTCGATGTTCCTCGAGGATACGTTTGACGACAGCCAGGCCCAGGCCCGTGCCCTGCGCCTTGGTGGTGAAGAAGGGCTCGAAGACGCGGTGGAGCAGCTCGGCGGGAATGCCCAGCCCCTGGTCCGCCACGTCGATGCGCAGCTGCTCACGCCCACCATGCGCCTCCCGTCGAGCCCGCACCTGCACCCTCCCGCCCTGCGGCATGGACTGAATCGCGTTGACGGCCACGTTGACGAGCGCCTGGCGGATGAGCCTGCGGTCCATGGGCACCGGCGGCAAGCCGGGCTCCACCTCCGAATCGATTTGCACGGGCCGGTCCGTGCCACCGCCCTGCACGCGCGCCGCCTCCAGTGAGTCCTGGAGCACGCGGCCCAGGTCCTCGTGCTGGAGCACCGGGTTCCTGGGGCGCGTGTAGTCCAGCAGGTCGCCGACGATGCGGTTGAGGCGGTCGCTCTCCTCGCCCAGGATGTCCAGCAGCATGCCCGCGTCACCCGCGGGCTCCAGCAGCCGGCGCAGCGACGCCACCGCGTTGAAGATGACGCCCAGCGGGTTGCGCACCTCGTGCGCGACAATCGCGGACAGCTCGCCCAGCGCCGCCAGTCGCTCGCGCTTCACCATCTCCGCGCGCGTGGCGGCCAGCTCCGCGTAGCTGGCCCACAGCGATTCGTACAGGCGCGCGTTGGCGATGGAGAGCGCCAGCTGGCCACACGTGGCCTCCGCCAGCTCGACGAGCTGGGGGCTGAAGCCCCGGGTGCGCCGCGTGTCGTCCACCAACACCACGCCAATGAGCTCCTCGCGCGAGGTGAGCGGCAACGCCAGGAGCGCCTTCTCGCCGAAGCGCTGGACGAGCTGCGGGTTGAAGCCTCCGCCAGAGGCCTCCACGTCCTCGATGGCCACCGGCCGCCGCTCGCGCGCGGCCCGGGCCGCCACGCTGTCACTGCTCAGCGACAACACCACCGTGCGGAAGAAGTCGCGATGGGCCGCGGAGGCCGCGGCGCCCCGGAGCACCTTGGCGCTCTCGTCGTACAGCATGATGTAGCAGTTGGACACGTCCAGCAGGTGGACCAGGAAGTCCGAGGCCACGTCGAGGATGCTGGAGGTCTCCAGCACGCCCGACGTGGTGCGGGCCAGGTCCAACAGCAGGCGCGTCTCCGTGAGCTGCCGCCCGGACTCCGAGCGCAGCCGCCGCTGCTCCAGCAGCGTCACCAGCAACTCCGACAACGTCCCGAGCAGCCGCACATCCCGCGCGTCGAAGGGCCGGTCCGGAGCACGAAGGACTTGGAGCACCCCACAGATTTCTCCGCCCCGAGCCAGCCGCACCGCCGCGCCACTGCCCAGCGCCCCGCCGGAGACTTCGCGCAGCACCGCCGCCTGCGCCTCCGTGGTGAGGTCTCCATCCAGGGCGTCCGGCACCGAGGCCCCCATCACCCGGCTCAGGCGGTCCACGGCCCCCGGGGAGACGCCGCTCTCCGCGAGCCCGAAGTGGGCGGTCAGCTCCAGCGGGCCCTCCTCGCCGCTCGTCAGGTGCAGCACGGCGGCCTCCGCCAGCAGCAGCTCCGACACGCGCGACAGGAAGTCCTCTGGCGTGGGGGGAATCGGCCGCGCCACGAAGCGCGCCATCTCCGCGACGGCGCCCACTTCCCACCGGCTGCGGGTGCTGTCCGCCTGCACACGCGCGTCCGTCAGCGCCGCCCCCACCACCTTGGCGAAGAGCGTCAGCACCGAGCCGTGGCGAGGCGCCACCCAGGGCCCCTCCACTCGCAGCACCTCCACCTGGGGCCCACCCACCGGCAGGTACACATGCGTGGGCGAGGCCCGCTCCGCGCCACCGAAGACAGGGCGCCCGTCCGACAGCGCCTCCAGCCCCAGGTACACGTCCACCGGAGGAGGCCCCCCATCGAGCGCGTGCAACCGCATGCCGTCCCACCGCAACAGCCGCACCCGGAAGCCCGCGGCCTCCAGGCCCTTGAGCGCGACGCGGCGCACCGCGTCCTCGGAGTGCGCGGACACGAGACCCGCGGAGGTCTCCACCAGTCGCTCGGCCACGGACAGCTCGGTGGGCCGGTCCACCATGGGAAGCAGGTTGAGCAGCAGCGCCCGCCCCCCGCTCTCGAGCGAGAGATGGGACGCGTAGAGGGCCACCTCGCGGGTGACGCCGTCCGCCGAGGGAACCTGGTACAGCTGCGTCGCCGCCTCCATGGGCACGCCGGACTCCAGCAGGCGGTAGCGCTCGACCAGCCTGCTGCGGTCCTCCGGCTGGACGAAGTCCATGATGGAGCGCCCCTCGACTCGCTCCCGGGGAAGCCCCAGGAGCGCGAGGTACGCGTCGTTCGCGGCGAACACCCGTCCGTCCACCACCGCGAGCACGGGGTTGGCGAAGGGCTCGATGAAGGCGCGCAGCGACGCCTCGCTGTAATGCCTCGTGCTCATCCGCGACGCAGCACCCGCTTCTCGCCCACCCGGAGCGTCACCTTCTCCCGGTCGAAGTACTCGGACAGAGGGATGACGAACTTGCGGCTCTGTCCCACCAGTTCCTTGAAGGCCTGGGTGGTAATTTCCTTCTTCTCGCGCAGGTGGGCAACCAGCCGCTCCCGAAGGGAGCCCAGCGCCGCCGCGTCGAAGCACAGCTCCTCGCTGACCTTCACCACCCTCCCCTCGGCCACCAGCACCTTCATCAGCTCTCGCAGGCGGGGCACCGGGAGCTGGAGCTTCTGGGACAGCTCGCCCTCCGTGGGCGGGGCCAGTCCCGTCGCGGACAGCTCCGCGGCGAGCCGCGCCCGGGCCGCCTCGTCCCCCAGCGACAATGCACGGCCGCGCCCCTTCAGACGCACGAGGTCCCGGTCCACCTCCAGCTTCCCGGTGTCCCCCAGTCCCTGCAACACCCGCTGGAAGGCGCGAGCGTCCAGCTCGGACGACAGGCGCTGCCGCAACTCCTCTCGGGACAGGCCCTCGCGCAAGGGCTCGCGCTCATGGAATGCGGCCAGCAATGCGAGCGCTCGCCCCTGCAGTCCCTCGAACACCTCGCCGGACAGATACAGCCGCTTCTCGCGGTCCACCAACAACGCCGAGCCCCGCGTGCCCGACAGCTCCAGCGCGCGCGTCAGCACCCGAGGCCCCAGCCCGGAGCGGCCGAACAGCTCCTGCTGCGTCAGTCCGCGATAGCCCGCCTGCCGCAGCAACCAGGCCACCTGCCCCGCCGGGTCCGCCTCTCGCAACGGCGCCACCACCGCCGAGCCCCCCTTGCGGCGCCGGGGGGGCACAATCGACAGCACCCGCCCCCCCGCGAGCGTCGCGCCCCGCCCCGGCAGCGCACGCGAGCCCCGGAGGATGAAGCGCTGGCCCACGAGCGCCGCCACCGGAGCCTCCAACCGGAGCTGCGCCAGCGTCGTCTCGCCGGGCTCCAGCCGCTCCACGTCCAGCAGCGCCACCGTGGCCTCCACCTGGGAGGTGCCCAGGTGCAACAGCAGCTTCCTGCGACGCGGCAGCGGCGACTCCGCCGTCGGCAGCAGCGTCAACTCCACATCCAGCATGCGCGTCTCGGGCAGCTCTCCCGCGCGCGTCAGCACCTGCCCTCGGTGGAGTGACTCCGCCTCCACGCCCGGCAGGTTCACCGCCGCGCGCTGCCCGGCCTCCACCTTCTCCACCGCCCGCCCGTGCACCTGCACGCCGCGCACACGCAACGGGCCCGGCTGTCCCGGCAACAGCGACACCGCGTCGTCCACCGCCACCGTGCCCGACAGCAACGTGCCCGTCACCACCGTGCCGAAGCCCTTCAGCGTGAAGACGCGGTCCACCGGGAGGAACGTCGGCCCCTCGGAGGGACGCTTCGCCAGCGCCCCGGCGGCGCGGCTGAGCGCGGTGCGCAGCGCGTCCAGTCCCTCCCCCGTGCGCGTCGAGCAGGGCACCACCGGCGCGCCTTCCAGGAAGGAGCCCGTGGTGAGCGCGGCGAGGTCCGCCTCCACCAGCGCGCGCCACTCCGGCCCCGGCTCCGCCAGCAGGTCCGACTTGGTGAGGGCGACGACACCGGCGCGCACGCCCAGGAGCCGGCAGATGTCCAGGTGCTCGCGCGTCTGGGGCATCACGCCCTCGTCCGACGCCACCACCAGCACGGCCAGGTCCACGCCACCGGCGCCCGCGGCCATCGCCTTCACGAAGCGCTCGTGGCCGGGCACGTCCACCACGCCCGCCACCGTGCCGTCATCCAGCGTCAGGTGCGCGAAGCCCAGCTCCAGGGTGATGCCCCGACGCTTCTCTTCCTGGAGCCTGTCCGTGTCGATGCCGGTGAGGGCCTTCACCAACGACGTCTTGCCGTGGTCGATGTGGCCCGCGGTGCCGACAATCATCGCCTCACCACGGCACCGCTCACGCCCCCGCCTTGTCCGGGTCCTCTTCGAAGCGCGCGTCGCCCGCGCCAGGCGCGTAGTCCCACGGGAAGACGACGAGCGAGCCCGTGGTCAGCCCGGCGAAGTCCGGGGCGAAACCCTCCGGCTTCGCGATGAGGCACGCCGTCGACACCTTGGTGGCGCCCGCCTCACGCGCCAGCGCCGTGGCCAGCGACAGCGTGTCGCCGCTGGAGGCCACGTCGTCGACGATGAGCACGCGCTTGCCCTTCAGCTCGCGCGGCATCTCCCCGCTCGTCTTGGGCCCGCCCTTCGGACGCCCCTCGTCACCCCTGTCCCGGCTGCGACGGCTGATGCGCACCGGGAAGAACGCGCAGCCCAACGCCGAGGACAGCGCGCCCCCGACGAAGACGCCGCCGTGGGCCACACCCACCACCGCCTCCGGCTTGAACGTCTTGCGGATAGCGTCGGCCAGGTGGTGCACGGCGCGGTCGAAGTCCGCCCACGTCAGCTCCTTCACGCCCGCGGAGCGCTTGCGCGACTGGTCCTTGCCAGTGGGCTGACGCGGCGCTTCCACCTGCGGCGCCAACACCAGGTCCACGGGGATGGAGACGAGCTTCTGCGCCTGCTTGCGCTCCGCGGCGGACAACGACGCCGACGACGGCGCGACACGAGACTTCGGAGAAGTCTTCTTCGAGGAGGACTTCGCGGTGGGCTTGCGCTTGCCCTGGGCCTTGGGCCCGGGCGCTGCCCGCTTGGTGGCCACGGCGGTGAGCTCCGGCTGGGGTGCGGCCCCGTCATACCCCGAGGACCGCGCCCTGGCCACATCCCGCTGAAGTCCCCGTCCTCGACGCGTCCGAAGACACGTCGAGGTGCCGGCCCACCTCAGGCCGCCAGCTTCTCCTCCACCATCCGGTCGGCGACCTGCTCCGGACGCAGACCGGACTCCTTCGCGCGCCGCAGCACCGTGTCGATGGTGTCGAAGATGTTCGCCGCCCGGGCATACGCCTTCTCCCGGTCATACCCCGCCCACTCCTGAGCCACGTTGATGAGGCCCCCGGCGTTGGCCGCGTAGTCCGGCACGTAGAGGATGCCCCGGCTGGCGAGCTGCTCGCCGTGTCGCATGGTGAGCAGCTGATTGTTCGCCGCTCCACACACCGCCTTCACCTTCAAGAGCGGCAGCGTGGCGTCGTTGATGGCGCCGCCCAGCGCGCAGGGCGCGTACACGTCCGCCTCCATGCGGTGCAGGGTGTCCGCGTCCACCGCCGTGGCGCCGTACTCCTTCACCGCGTGCGCCACGCTCTGGGCGTTGATGTCGCTCACCCAGACCTTCGCGCCGCGCTCGTGCAGTTCCTTCACCAGGTACATGCCCACGTGGCCCACGCCCAGCACCGTGACGCGCAGCCCCTTGAGGTCCGGCCGGCCGAAGACGTGCTTCGCCGTGGCCTCCATCGCGCGCGCCACGCCGTACGCCGTCACCGGCGACGGGTCTCCGCTGCGCTCCTTCAGGCCGACGACATTCTTCGTGTGCTTGCGCACGTGCTCCATGTCGTCCGTGCTGGTGCCGCTGTCCTCGGTGGTGATGTAGCGGCCGCCGAGCGACTCCACCGCGCGACCAAAGGACTCGAACAGCTTCGCCCGGTCGAAGTTGCCACGCGGCAGCATGATGACGGCCTTGCCACCGCCGTGCGGCAGGCCCGCCAGCGCCGCCTTGTAGGTCATGCCTCGCGCCAGCCGGAGTGCGTCCGCGACGGCCTCCTCCTCGCTGGTGTACGTCGCCAACGCGCGCGTACCCCCCAGCCCGGGACCGAGCCGCGTGTTGTGCATTCCGACGATGGCCCTCAGGCCCGTCCGGGAGTCGCTGAGCAGATGGACGGCTTCGTAGCCGCCCTCGAGCAATTGCGTGAAGTAACTCATGGCGCGCGGCCTCTACCGAGGCCACGCACCCAAGTCAAACCGTGCCGCTCGCCAGCATGCTTCGAATTTCCTCTCCTGGAATGACATAGCGCGTCGTACAGAATTGACACGTTGCTTCCGCTTGTCCTTCTTTCTCCAGGAGGTCCTGCAGCTCCTCGCGTCCCATCGCGAGCAGCGCGCGCTTCACGCGGTCCTCGCTGCACGAGCAGCCGAAGCGCAGCGGATAGCGGGACATCACCTCGAAGTCCGCCTCCGGCAAGAGCGCGCGCAACACC
This sequence comes from Myxococcus sp. CA040A, assembly GCF_013336725.1. Lineage (NCBI taxonomy): Bacteria > Pseudomonadati > Myxococcota > Myxococcia > Myxococcales > Myxococcaceae > Myxococcus > Myxococcus sp. CA040A. Next base: position 66,590 of record NZ_JABUMR010000007.1, read on the forward strand.
GCGGCCCCACCCGACGCCGCGTGCGCCAGGAGCACCGACGGGGCGTCATGACGCAGCCGCTCACCGAGCGCCTGGAAGGCCTCCAGGTCCGCGCCGGGCAAGGGCTGGATGAGCAGGCCGGCCACCACGCCCAGGGACTCCGTCTTGCCGTCGACCTGGGCCGGCAGCTGCGCCAGCACCAGGCGCGACGGGAGCTGATCCGACTGATGGAAGTAGCGCTCCAGGTCGGCGGCGAGGTCGAAGTGCTCCAGCTCCACCGACGAGCGGTAGTGCTCGCCTCCGCCCAAATCCCGCAGCACGGACAGGAAGCCCTTGTTCCCCAGCACGGGGCGCCAGAGGTACTGGTCGCCGCCACCGCCCACGTACTCCACGAGGGTGTTCTTCACGTAGCCCCGCACGAGGCCGGACGTGTCGCCGTCCACGAAGAGGCCCCGCAGCGGCCCGTCACACTCCACCTGGAGGTTGACGCGGGAGTCGCCCTTCTGGAGCGCGCCCAGGAGGGCGGCGGCGGTGAGCGCCTGGGACAGCAGCGCCGCGGCGGCGGGGGCCGTGTGGTGGGTGGCGCGGGCCTGGCGGGACAGGTCCGTGGTGAGCGCCAGCACCACGCGCACATCGGACTTCTTCAGCAATCCACTGACGAGCTCATCGGACATGGCAGAGCGACTTAGCGTGCCCGAGCCCGTCGTGCCCGCCAACGTCGGAAGGCGGACGCCCCGTCGCATGCCGGCCCGGCAGCAGGGCCACCCAGGGTGACGCATAAGGCCAGGCTTATGCCTCCATGCGCGACGGCTGCCATGCGGGGAGGCGGAAGAAATCCAGCGTCCTGGCCGGAACGGTTATAAACCGCCCTCCGACAGTCACCCGACTTTGACTTGGGGCGCGGCCACTTGCCCGCGCGCCATCGCTGGAGACCCGATGAGCACCCAGGCCGCCACAGCCGACGCCGTTTCAACGAAGACTCCGCTCCTCAAGTCCCGCCTGGGCTCGTTCCTCGCGGTGGTGCCCCTGACGTTCTGGGTCGTCAACCACCTGTGGGACAACCTCTCCGCGTTCAACGGCGCGGCCGCGTGGGAGAAGTCCGTCACCACGTACGCCAACCCGTACTCGCAGGCCCTGACGTTCATCATCGTCATGCTGCCGCTGCTGTTCCACACCGGCTGGGGCCTAGTCCGGCTCTTCAGCTTCCGGCCGAACAACAACCGGTACAACAACTACGGCAACTTCAAGTTCATCCTCCAGCGCGTGAGCGCCCTGGGCGTGCTCGCCTTCCTCGGCGCGCACATCTGGCTGGCCTTCCTGCAGCCCCGGCTGGTGGCGGGACACCCGGAGGCGTTCTCCGACATCGCCCGGGAGATGCGCTTCCACGGCCCCACGCTCATCGTCTACCTGCTGGGCACGCTGGGCACCGCGTACCACCTGGCCAACGGCCTCCAGGGCTTCGCCATGGGCTGGGGCCTGTTGGGCAGCGAGCGCGCCATGCGCCGCTTCGAGCCCGTCTCCATCATCCTCTTCCTGCTGCTGACGGCGATGAGCTGGAGCGTCATCTACGCGCTCTACACCGCGGGCGCCGCCTTCGGCCCCTCGGGCTCGTAAAGCTCCAGAGCGGGAAGCCCCTCGCGCGGGCGCACCCGCTCCCGTCGTTCCAGCCCTGAAAGCACACCGGCCGCCCCCAAGTCTTTCTGGGGAGCGGCCGGTTCGTTTCTGGAGTGCCGCGCGACGGGCGGCGCTCAGAACGGGATGTCGTCCTCGTTATTGCCGCCGCCACCGCCGGAGGGACCGCCCATGCCGTCATCCATGGGAGGCGGCTGGCCGTAGTCGTTGTTGTCCATGCCGCGCGGCTGCCCGCCACCACCGGATTGCCGGCGCCCCCCACCACCGCCGCCGCCCGCGCCTTCCCCGGCGTCACGACCGCCCAGGAACGTCACCGCGTTGGCCACGACTTCCGTGGTGTAGTTCTTCCGGTTCTCCTTATCCATCCACTCGCGAGTCTGCAGGCGGCCCTCGACGTAGCACTGCCGTCCCTTCTTCAAGTACTCGCCGCAGAGCTCCGCGAGCTTTCCCCAGACGACGATGCGGTGCCACTCGGTCCGCTCCTGCTTCTGGCCGTTCTTGTCCTGCCAGCTCTCGCTGGTGGCGATGCGGAAGTTCGCGACCGCCTGACCGCCCGGGGTGAACCGCACTTCGGGGTCCGCACCCAGGTTGCCGATGAGGATGACCTTGTTCACGCCTCCAGCCATGACTGCTCCCTCTGTCTTTCCGTCGAGTTCCCCACCACCACGGCGGGGAAACTGCCCGCCGAGCATCAGCCCTGGCAGGTTGCCTCCGACGTATAGCAGTGCGGCCTGACATTTCCAGAAGGCGGACCCCGGGCCCCGGGCCCGCCCGGACGGCGGCCCCGCAGGCAGGGAGGCGACGGTGGAAAGGTGCGGGAGGGCACCACCTGGGAGGTGGCACCCGCCCACCGGGTGCTACCCGCCCGGACGCGTCTCCGCGGTGCGCGACGCATCAGGGGCACTGCCCGTGGAACGCGGGGGCGTAGGGGACGACGCGCCTCCCGCCGGCGCCACCACCTGCACCGGAGCGCCGCCCTCGGACGGACGGGGCGCCTTGGCCTCCGCCACCTTCTGCGACAGCGTGGAGTCCAGCCCCTTGGAGAAGGCGGCCACCTGGGGGTCCGCCGCGCCCTGCAGCCGGCGCAGCGACTTCCAGAAGGGATGGTCCGCCTGCCCCGCCTGCACCAGCGCGCGGGCCAGCAGCGTCGAGGCCGCCTCACGGTCCGCCGGTGAAGACGCGCGCAGCGCCACCACCAGCTCCTCCGGCGCCGTGCGAGCCACCTCGCCCAGCGCGACGGACATCTCCGCCTGCGCCTGGGCATCCACGCCCGTGGCGCCCGCGAGCTCCAGCACCCGGGCCAGCGCCTCCGTGTTACCGCCCGCCGCCAGCTCCACCATGCTGGTGACGCCGGGCACCTCCACGGACAACACCCGCGCCACTTCCCTCAGCCGGCCATACACGTCGTTGCCCGCCGAGTAGCTGTCCAGGAGCGTGCGCGCGCCCAGGTAGTCATGCGGGTTGGACTGGTAGAGGCTCTCCGCCAGCACCGCGCGCACCGCCGGGTCTCTCTCGCTGCGCCACGCCGTGCGCAGGAAGCCCAGGTTGCGCTGGTCCCTCTGCCGGCCCAGGTCCAGGTACGTCTTGATGCGGGCGGCCACGTCGTCGATGGCGCCCGACGGCTTGCCCCCGTCCGCCAGGGAAGCCACCGCGCTGGAAGGCCCCAGGCTGGAGCCCGTGGCCGCCACCGCCGCGCCCAGCGCGTCCAGGCCCGCGACGATGGGCCCGGCACGGCCGGCGAAGTCGTTCACCATCATGGAGAAGGAGAAGCGCTCACCGCCCGCGCTCGTCACGTAGCCGCTCAGCGCGGAGACGCCCTCCAGCGTGCCCGTCTTCGCGCGCAGCTTGCCCACCGCGTCGCTGCCCTCGAAGCGGTACTTCAGCGTGCCGTCCTTGCCGGCGATGGGCACCGAGGACAGGTACTCCGGCGCGAAGGGGAAGCGGATGGACATGTGACGGAGCAGCTTGTTGAGCTGGGCTGCGGAGAAGCGGTTCGCGTCGTTCAGGCCGCTGCCGTTCTTCATCACGTACGTGCCGCGGGAGATGCCCACGTCGCGCTCCAGGAACTGCTCCACCACCTCCACGCCCTTGGTGAAGGAGCCCGGCTGGCCTCGCCCTTCCGCGCCCATCGTCTTGAGCAGCTGCTCGGCGACGAAGTTGCTGGAGAGCTTGTTGAGGCGCTTGAGCAGCACGTCGAACGTGTCCGACTGGGCCACGTGCACCGTGCGCGCCTTGGACGGCGTCAGGCCCACCTTCACCCGGCCCTTCACCTTCATGCCCCGCGTGCTCAACAGCTGCTTGAGCGTCTGGCCGAAGTACATGGGAGGGTTGTCGATCTTCTTCCAGACGCTGACGGCCCCGCCGCGCTCGGCCGGCACCTGCCCGCGCACGACGATTTTCTGCTGGGCGCCGGACGGGTCCGACGTCACGGAGACGCGCCGCGCGCGCCGCGCGCCGGTGGACAGCTGGTTGTCCACGATGAAGTAGTCGCTCGGCGGCTCCATCTCCACGGTGCCCTTGGCGCCGGGGCTGGCGCCGGGGCGCAGGAAGATGGCCACCGCGTTCCAGTTGAGGCTCAGCGCGCCGGTGGGCGCCATATAGGCCCGGTCCGAGTCCTCCTGGTCATACCCGGGCGGCGTGCGCTCGGCGTCGAACCAGGAGTCGTCCACGACGATGTCCCCCACCTCGCGAAGACCCGAGTGCCACAGCTCCGACACCACGCCCCACAGGCGCTCGGTCGTGATGGACGGATCACCCTTGCCGCGCACGTAGAGCGTCTTCACCTTGCCGTCCGCGGGCAGCTCCGGCTCGACGAGGAACTCCGTGTCGTAGCGGAACTCCGGCCCGAGCGTCGCCAGCGCCGCCGCGGACGTGACGAGCTTCACGTTCGACGCCGGGTTGAGCAGCTCGTCCGCGTTGTGGGTGAACACCACCGTGCCGTCATCAAGGCTCTGCATGTGCACGCCCACCCGGCTCACCTTGAGCGGGGCGCGTTGAAGCACTTCGAGCAAGGCGGTCCGCAGGGCTTCGCGGTCCGCGCGCTTCTCGGCGGAGGAAGGCGGCGCCGCGACGGCGCCGTATGGAAGCAGCAGGGAAACGATGGCCGTCGCGGCCAAGAGGTGTCTGGCTCGAAGAACCTGCACGCACGCTCCGGGGAAGTCGGCGGCCATTATGGGGAAGGGCGCGAAAGCACGGCAAGGGAGAGGGGGTGCGGGAGTCCACGGTTGGGCGCTCGCTCTACCGCCAAGTGGAAATTGGCACCCCTCACATGTGGACTTCTTTTCACTGCGGTCCTCTCAGCGCCCAAGATGCCGATAAAGCCTGGGCGCATCATGAGGGGTGCCCCTGACAGCCCTGGAGGAAACTTCGATGAGAGCGGTGGTGCAGCGGGTGCTGGAGGCCTCGGTGACGGTGGACGGGCAACGGGTGAGTGACATGGGCCCCGGCCTGCTGGTGCTCCTGGGCGTGGGCAAGGGCGATACGGAAGCGGACGTCGCGTGGATGGTGGAGAAACTCGCCAGCTTGCGAATCTTCGAGGACGCCGCCGGGAAGATGAACCTGTCCCTGGAGGACACCTCCCGTCAGCTCATCGTCGTCAGCCAGTTCACCCTCTACGGAGACGCGCGCAAGGGCCGGCGCCCCAGCTTCATCGACGCCATGGAGCCCGCCGTCGCCAAGGCCCTGTACGAGCGCGCCTGCGAGGGCCTCCGCCAGCGCGGCCTCACCGTGGGCACCGGCATCTTCGCGGCCGACATGAAGGTCGCGCTCGTCAACGACGGGCCCGTCACCCTCATCCTGGACAGCCCGGTTCCGGCTCCGGCGCCACCCAGGCCCTAGACGCGGACAGTGCTGCCCTTGGTGACGAGCGCGGCCAGGCCCTGCCTGGCCATCGCCGCCTGGCGGATGTGCGTGGTGAGCGCGCCCAGCTCCCGAATCCAGCTGGCCGCGCGCGGCCCCAGCCCGGAGAAGGCGACGGTCAGCGGCGGAGGCTGAGGCAGCTTGCCCAGCCAGTAGCCGAGCACCTCGTCCTTCTCCGGCAGCGACGGCAGCCTCATGCGCTCCTGCTCGCGGGCGATGAGCCGCTCCAGCTTGCGCGGCAGGTTCACCTGCCAGTGCGCCACCGCGCGGGCCGGGCGCCAGGCCCAGTCGGCGAAGGCGAAGCGCTCGGTGGGGAAGTACTCGCCCCGGCCCTGGGTGACGAAGACGCGGTCCGGAGGGAACTCCGGGAACGGGTCCCAGTGTCCCGCCAGGAGTGAGGCCAGCCCCATGTCCGCCAGGGGCCTGAAGCGGAAGCCATCGCGCACCTCGCGGGCGCCCTTCGAGTCCCAATACGGGTAGTTGGGCTCCTCCAGCATCAGCGACAGGTGCAGCGCCTCGTCCCAGGCGTCCGCGTAGCCGGCGTGCTGCGCGCCCACCTCCCAGCCCGTGGGGCCCTCCTTCCAGGGAAGGAAGGCGAGCCGGTCCACCAGGTCCGACCAGGGGTCGGCGTCCACGGAGCCCAGGCCTCCGGGCACCGCCGTGGCCAGCATCCGCTCGCACAGCATCCGCGCCTGCCCGTCCCCCAGCGTCTCCAGCAGCGACTCCAGGGCCCCGCTCGCGTCGCCCATGGCGCGCGAGAGGAACGGGAGCACCTGCTCGTGGAAGAACCGGTCGTTGATGGGCCGCAACACCACGTCCATGGGGTCCCCCCGTTGGGACACGGCACTTCAGGGCCGTGCGTCTTCCTGGATGATGAGCGCGTGGATGTCCGCGGCCGTGGGCGCTTCCAGGATGGAGGCCCGGAAGCGGGGATTCTTGAAGAGGCGGGAGATGCGGGCCAGCGCCTTGAGGTGCACGCCCGCGCTGTTCTCGGGGGCCACCAGCGCGAAGAACAGGTGGGTGGCCTTCCCGTCGATGGCCTCGAAGTCCACGCCCGCCCGGGACACGCCGAAGGCCGCCTGGAGCTGCGTCATGCCCGGCAGCTTGCCGTGGGGGATGGCCACGCCCTCGCCGATGCCGGTGCTGCCCAGCTTCTCGCGCTCGCGCAGCACCTCCACCAGCCGGTCTTCCTGAAGCAGGGGGTGGGCCCGCACCAACGTGGCGCTCAGCTCGCGCAACACCTCCGGCTTCGTCCGCGACTGCATGTCCGCGATGACGGCTTGGGGGCTGAGGAACTCGGCGATTCTCACTGACGCTCCCGCGCTGGCGCTCCTGAGATGGCGGCAATTACTCCTCACCCTCGATTCGCGCAAGGGTCGCCTGTCGTCCTGGCCCCACGGCCGCTCACTGCGCGTCAGGGCCCGGGGGGCCTTGGGTCGCCCCCATGCCACCCTCCCCAGTCGTCCCCTGGGGCGATATGCGCCGCCCAGGCGACCGTTTTCCGTCGTGAACCCTCCACACTGAAACTGAATCAGGAAGAGAGCGACCGCCATGAAGCGAACGCTGTGCTCGAGCCTTGTCCTCATCTCGGCGCTGACCACCGGCTGCGCCACCACCGCGCGGGGCGTGGCCCTGGGAGACGCCGCCGAGGAGTCCCTGCTCCTGGAAGGCGGCGCCATCACCGGGCCCAGCTCCACGCTGAGCATCTCCGAGAACGCCATGCATGGCCGCTACCGTCGCGACCCCGTGTCGCTCGAGTGGGACTACCAGAAGATGACGGGCTCGGTGGGCTACCGGGCGACTCGGCTGGAGCTGGCGGAGGGGGATGACACCCGCGTCTGGGGCACCTTCGGCGGAATGACGGTGGACCTCACGGAGGACGGCACGTACCTGCACGGACGCGTCGGGCCCTGCGCCTACGTCCTGAAGCGCGAGGGTGACACCCTGACGGGGGTGCGCGAGTGCGGCAGCGCGCTGGAGAAGAACGTCACCCTGGCCTTCCCCGCGACGCTCCACCAGCGCCCCCTGGGCGAGCGGGCCGCGCTGATGACGCTGGCGCTCTTCAACACCCGGGCGCCCGTGGTCACGACCTCGATGACCATCTCCAGCATGTCGAGCGGCGACGAGCGCTACGTGCAGAAGACCGACACCTGCAAGAAGTTCTACTGAAGGGGCGCCTCGGCCAGGAGGCCCCACCGGGCGCGTTCCACCTTTCGGGGGAGAGGTGGAGCGCGCCGTCTTTTTTCGGACCGATATGCGCCGAGCGCGCCGTCGTTCCTGGCGATGGATGCGCCAGCCGCCATTCCGGGTGGCTGGGGGGACACTGGTGCACGTGGCCGACCACGGGCACCGGATGCAGCATCCATGAAGGAACGGCAACGCCCCCGTCCCACACCGGACGGGGGTGTTCGCGCTCCGCCTCCTCGAGGGGGGTGGCGGAGCGCGACTCTTCCAGACCGGACTGTGACGGCGGGCGGGCTCAGGTCCCCGCGGCGACGGCCAGGGCCGGCGGCTCGTGGGGTTCAATGAGGCCGTACTGGCCATCCTTGCGCCGGTAGACGATGCCCAGCGCATCCGACTCCACGTTGTGGAAGACGTAGAAGTCGTTGTCCATGAGGTTCATCTGCATCACCGCCTCATCCACCGACAGCTGCTTGACGGTGAGCTGGGTGGCGCGCACCACACGCGTCGCGGCGCTGGCGGCCGTGTCCACGGGGTCCGCGGCCTTCGTCGTCGTGGACGACTCCGACGTGGACGTCGCGGCGATGACGGCCAGCTCCTCCGCTTCCGGCACCTCGAAGACGGCGTGACGCACCTTCAGGCTGTTCACCAGGTCCTGGCGGTGATGGACGCGATCTCGACCGTGATGCATCTTCAGCTTGTCGCGGTAGCGGCGCAGCTGGCGCTCGATTTTGTCCATCGCCAGGTCGATGGACGCGTACATGTCATCACTCTTCTCCCGCCCGCGCAGCACCCAGGCGCCGGATTGGATGGTGATGTCCGCGTGGTGGAGGTAACGCTCCAGTGACAAGACGACGTGTGCCTCTCCTGCTCTGTCCAACAGCTTGTTCACCCGCTCGACCTTCTCGCGTGCGTATTCTTTAAGGGAATCCGACGCCCCGAACTGACGGAAGGTGATGTTGAACTGCATGCGTGGCTGCCTCCTAGGGTGAGGGGAGCTGCGTGACAGATCAGAAACTTCTGACCTCGGGAAAGCAACCCGTCTCCCCACGTTGCCTCTTCCCGAGCGCACCACGCGTCCGGGGGCTGACAACCCGGCGTCGCTGGCCCGCATTCATGCGGGGCACCAGACTCTTCAACCCCTCGGAATCACGCGCTGCGCCACGCCGTGTCTCTCAAGCCGGGTATCGTGAGACACGGGCTCAGGCGAGCAGCCTGCTCACTGCACCGAAACCACCTGCTCCTGCGAGTGGAAGTAGGTGCCCCTGCAGGCAGCCACTCCCTGGCACTCCACCACCTCGCCCTGGACGGTGCCGCTCAAGGTCAAGAGATGCGTGGCCGCGCCCAGCTGGCCGGGCACGGTGAAGGTGATTTTTCCCCCCTCGCGCGTGACGGCCATCCCCGCGGTGACGGTGCCGCCCTCGGGCAGGAGCGTGGCGGCGGCGGCGTTGAGCGACTCGGTCGTCGGGTTCCACTGGAACGAGTACGTCTGTCCCCGCAGCAGTCGCATCGTCGGCCCCGTGAAGGAGCGCTTCGCCTGGCCCTCCTTCATCGTGAGGACGACGGTGTGGCTCGCATCCTGGATGACGACGCGCGCGTCCGTCGGGCCCAGCGCCGCCCAGGCATCGGGGTCGAACTCGTAGAAGGCCCGCGTGGGCAGGCACACGTCGCGGCCCGCCGTGGCATCGACGCCGCCCTGCTCCAGGAGCATGGCCTCGCCGTTGAACGTCGCGGTGGCGCCGTCATTCAGCCGGGTGCAGCGGTCTCCACCCGCCTGGGAAAATGTCACGGTGACACGGTGGGAGCCCGGGGCCTGCTCCACTTCGAACAGGTCCACGTCCGCGTGCGAGTACGTCAGCGTGCGGTCCGCGAGCGCCACGAGGTCCACCGACTCGGTGGTGAGGGAGTCACCACAGCCCGCCAGCAGTCCGAGCGCGACAAGGACTCCCGATACCGCGCCACCAGGGAAACGAGAGGAAGAGTGCATACAGGCCGCACCCTATACCCGCCACCCCTGGGGACTGGGAGCAGAACGGCGCCGGGCCGTCACCTTTCCCACCCCCGCGCACGCCCGCCTGTCCGCTAGCCCGCTTGCTGGAGGAAGCCCTCCAGCCGAGCTTTCACTTCCGGCCACTCCGTGTCGATGACGCCGTAGTACGCGCTGTCGCGCACCACCCCGCCGCGCACCAGGACGTGGTTGCGGAGGATGCCCTCGAACTTCGCGCCCATCCGCTCAATCGCCGCGCGAGAGCGCGCGTTGCGCCGGTCCGTCTTGAGCTGCACGCGCATGACTCCGAGCGTCTCGAAGGCCAAGCACAGCAGCAGGTACTTGCACTCGGTATTCACGCGCGTGCGCCACGCCCGGCGGCCCAGCCACGTCCAGCCAATCTCCAGCGTCCGGTGCTCTCGCTGGATGTCCAGGTAGCTGGTGGTGCCCAGGACCTCCCCCGTCTCGCGCTCCACGATGACGAACGGGCGCTCCGTGCCCCGCTCCGCCGCCCCGAGCGCCCGGGTGATGTAGCGCTCCACGTCCTCCTGGGTGCGCAGCACCACCGAGAAGTGGGTGAAGATGTCGTCCTCGCACAGCGCGGCCAGGGCCGGGGCGTGCTCGAGCGCCATGGGCTCCAGGCGCACCGTGCGCCCCTCCAGGACGACGGGCGGCACGACGAGGGGCAGAAGCGCCCGGCGAGGGGCGTCGGCATCGGAGGGAAAAGAAAAAGGGGCGCTCATGGCGCCCCTGAATCTCATCCCCCGGAGAGCCGGGGGAAAGAGCCACTTGTCGCGGACTCAGTAGTACCGCTTGCGCTTGCTGCTCGGGAGGATGCCCAGCACCTCGCGGTACTTGGCCACCGTGCGGCGCGCGATTTCGGTGCCCTGCGAGCGCAGGAGCTCCACGATCTTCTGGTCCGAGTACGGGTTGCGCGCGTCCTCTTGCGACACGAGCTGCTTGATGTGGTGCTTCACCGCCTCGCTCGCGGTGTCCTCGCCGGACACGCGGGAGATGGACGAGTTGAAGAAGTACTTCAGCTCGAAGATGCCCTGCGGCGTGTGCACGTACTTGCTCGTCGTCACGCGGCTCACCGTGGACTCGTGCATGCCGATGTCCTCGGCCACGTCCCGGAGGATGAGCGGCTTCAAGTGCGCGATGCCCTTGTCCAGGAAGTCCTTCTGGAACTTCACGATGCTCTCAGTGACTTTGTAGATGGTCCGCTGCCGCTGGTGGATGGAGCGGATGAGCCACACCGCGCTGCGCAGCTTGTCCTGGATGAAGTCCTTCGTCTGGCCAGGGCCCACCGCGCCCGTCTTCAGCGCGTTCCGATAGGTGCCGGAGATGCGCAGCTTGGACAGGCCGTCGTCGTTGAGCACCACCGTGTACTCTTCCCCCATCTTGTAAACGAACACGTCGGGGGTGATGTACTGCGCGTCGTCGCCGCTGAAGTTGCGGCCCGGCTTCGGGTCCAGCTTGGGGAGCAGCTTCACCGCCTCCACCACCTCTTCCAAGGTGACCTTCAGGTCCTTGGCGATGGCCGGCAGGTTCTTGCTCTCCAGGTACTTCATGTGCCGCTTGATGATGAGGCCCAGGAGCGGCGCGTGCGGCTCCTTCATCCCCTGCAACTGGATGAGCAGGCACTCCTGCAAATCACGCGCGCCGCAGCCCCGGGGCTCCAGCATCTGGATGCGCCGCAGGGTGCGCTCGGCCACGTGCATGGGCACGTCCGCCTCGTTGCACAGGCGGATGAGCGGGTCGCCCTCCACGTCCGGCAGCTTCAGGTAGCCGTCGTCATCCAGGTTGCCGAGGATGAGCATGGCGACACGGCGCTCGGCGTCGTTCAGGCGCAGCGTGCCGAGCTGCTCCTGGAGCTGGTCGACCAGGTCCTCCTTCTTGACGAGGTTGGCCTCGAACGACGGCAGGTCGTCCGTGGCCACGTTCCCCTTGTTGGAGGCGGTGGTCTGCTCGTTGAACTGGTAGCTGTTGAGGTACGCCTCCCAGTCGATTTCCGGGGGGCCGTCGCCGTCCGCCTTGAACTCCGTGGCCGTGTCGCTCGTGGCCGCCGGCATGTCCCCGTCGCGCGGCATCTCGACGTTGTCCGCCTCCAGCGACGCTTCCCCGGGCTCCTTGTCCCCCACGTCGCCCGGTGCCTGCTCGTCCGGCTGCTCCAGGAGTGGATTCTGATCCATCTCCTCGCGGACCTGCTCCAACAGCTCCATGCGGGAGAGCTGAAGCAGCTTGATGGCCTGCTGCAGCTGGGGCGTCATCACCAGCTGCTGCGCAAGCTTCAGGCTTTGTTTGAGTTCCATCGCCATGAGACAGGGTCTCCCCGAGTGATTCAGTCCCTACACAACACGGGACCAATCAAAGACCGCGCCAACGTAACAAGGCACCCTGACGACGTCTAGTGGCGCAATCGTGGTCCCTTGCTTGCATATTCAAAATTCCACAAGGAAACCAAGAGCTTACACGCACTGGGCGTGACTCGGCCGTGTTGACCTGTCGACGCAAAAGCGGGGCCAACGCAGTCTATGCATTCGGTTGGCCGAAGGCCAGTCGTCCTCACAAGGGCTGCTGGAGACGGAACCGTTCTCCCAGGTAGACGGCTCGGGCCCGGGGAGAGGCGGCAATCTCGGCGGGTGTCCCCTCTTCGAGGATCTGCCCCTGTGTGATGATGTAGGCGCGATCGCAGATGCCCAGGGTGTCCTGGACGTTGTGGTCGGTGATGAGGACGCCCAGTCCGCGCTCCCGGAGCAGGAATATCTGCCGCTGCAAATCACCGACGTTGATGGGGTCCACGCCGGCGAAGGGCTCGTCGAAGAGGATGAAGCGGGGCTCGGGCAACAGGCTCCGGGCAATCTCCGCGCGGCGGCGCTCGCCACCGGAAAGGGTGCCGCCCAGGGACTCGGAGACGTGGGTGAGGCCGAACTCCTCCAGGATGGCGTTGGCGCGTGTCTCGCGGGCGCGCTTGTCCAGGCCCTTCTGGAGCTCCAGCACGGACAGGAAGTTGTCGCGCACGGTGAGCTTGCGGAAGACGGAGGCTTCCTGAGGCAGGTAGCCCACGCCCCGGCGGGCGCGGCGGTGCATGGGCAGGTGCGTGAGGTCCTCGTCGCCCACGCGCACGCGGCCCGCGTCGGGCGTCACCAGGCCCACCACCATGTTGAAGCTCGTCGTCTTGCCGGCGCCGTTGGGGCCCAAGAGGCCCACCACTTCGCCTGGGGCCACGGTGAAGGAGACGCCGTTGACGACCTGGCGCCCGCGATAGGCCTTCTTCAGGCCATCGGCGTGCAGCTTCCCGTCGCTCATCGCGGCTTCGCCTCCTGCGGCTGCGCGGGCGTCGTGCGAGCGGGCGCGGCCTTCCGCCGGGCGGGCGCGGGGGCCGACGGCGGGGACTCGAAGATGATGACGGCGTTCTCCACGTCGAGCCGCTCGCTCCCCAACGTGAGGCGCACCTTCGTCCCGCGCATGTACGTCGTCCCCTGGCGCGCCTCGGGCGTGCCCGTGACGACCAGGACTCCGCTGGCCACGTCGTACTCGGCGCGCTCACCCCGGGCCATGCGGTCGCCATCCACCGCGTGCACTCCGCCCGTACACACCACGCGCGTCACCACGCGGGTCTCCGCGAAGTAGGCAATCATCCGGTCGCACTTCAAATCCAGGGTGCGGTGCTTCACCTTCACGTTGCCGGTGAGCGTCGCCTGCGACTTGCCGCCCTCGATGAGGTCGGCGTTGATTTGAACCGGCTCCTTCAGGTCCACCGGGCCCAGCGGGTTCGGGCTTGGACTCGCGGTGCCGGCATCGGCCACCGGAGGCGTCCCGCCATCGACGGGCGTGGCCGCGGGCAGGGGCTGCGCCACGAAGAAGGCCATCACGAGGAACTCAATCACGCTCAGCCGCTCCCAGCACGGTCTCCACCGAGCCTTCGAAGTTGAATGTCTCATCCGGGAAGGACAGTGAGAAACGGTCCGCCCGCAACCGGTACGCCGGCCCTCGCACCTGCACGCCCTCGTTGCCATGCGCGCCCTTCTGGATGGCGTCGTAGGTCAACCGGGGCGTGTTCACCACCATCCCTTCACCCGTGCGCACCACCACGCCTCCGGAGGCCACCAGCTGCTTGGACGCGAGGCTGCCCTCCATATTCGGGGCGCTGATGTCCATGCCCGCGGCGGTGCCCACCGACATGCCCTCCTCGGCGCTGCCCGGGGGGATGCGCAGCGTCGCGTTGGAGGCCTGCACGTCGCCCCCCGCGCGCTGGTACGTCAACTGCTCGGCTTCACCCGACAGCGTGAGGCGCTCGCCCTCATAGGACATCAGGCGGGCCCCATGGAGCACCACCTGGGGCGGAGGCTGCTGTGGGGGCGCCTCCGCCGGGCGGCGCGGAGAGCACGCGGCGACGAGCAGGCAGGCGGCGAGGAGTCGGACGGACAGGCGCGGCACGGGTGCCTTCTATCACCGGGCGGTGGCGTGCGCCGCCTCGGCGAGCACGGGCTGGGGGGCCACCGGAGGGCGCGTCTTCCAGCGCTGGTGCATCCACACCCACTGCTCGGGGGTGCGCCGGATGGCCGCTTCGATGCGCGCCGACAGGGCCTGGGTGAGCTCCAGCGCCGCGACTTCGCGGTCCTCGCTCACGGGCACGGGCACCTCCTCCATCGACAGCCGGTAGCCCCCACCCTCCACGCGGTGGCAGAAGCCCGTCACCACCGCCGCGCCCGTGCGCACCACCAGGTCCGCCGGCGCTCGGGGCGTGGCCGCCAGCTCCCCGAAGAAGGGCACGAAGAGCGACTGCACCTTCGTGTCCTGGTCGATGAGCAGGCCCAGGATTTCCCCGGCACGCAGCGCGCGCAGCATGGCCCGCGCCGCCCCATCCTGGCCGCGCCAGATGCTGCGCACCCCGCCCCGGGCCCGGAAGCGCTCCACCAACACGGTGAGCCGGGGGTCGGTGGTCTCCTTCGCGATGCTCTGGCTGGGGTAGCCCGCGCGGGCCACTCGGCGGGCGAGCAGCTCCCAGTTGCCCACGTGGCCGGTGATGAAGACCACGCCCTTGCCCTTCGCCAGGGCCGCGTCCAGCACGGCCCGGTCCGCGTCCGGCCAGGCCACCAGTTCTTCCAGCCCCCGGTCCAGGGCGCCCGTACAGGCCACCTCCAGCGCCGCGGCGCCCAGGTGCCGGAAGGAGGCGCGGCCCAGGGCCTGCCGCTCCGCGTCGGACTTTTCCGGGAAGGCCACGGTCAGGGACTTCAAGGCCTTGCGGCGCTCCCCACCGGCCAGCGTGTAGGCAAGTCCGCCCAGGCGGAAGCCCAGGGCCCGGGCCCAACCCAGGGGGAGGGGTTGAAGGCACAACAGGACGCTGCGGATGAGCAGGTACCGGAGGAAACGTTTCAGGCGCTTTGCTAAGGGGGGATGCTCCACAGTCGCTCCATACCCCATGCGCGAATACAACTTCGACGGGCTCGTCGGTCCTACTCACAACTACGCTGGCCTGTCGCCCGGTAACCTGGCGTCGCAGAGCCATGTCGGAGAGCCGAGCCATCCCCGCGAAGCCGCGCTCCAGGGCCTGGAGAAGATGCGCTTCGTCTCCAGCCTGGGGGTGGGCCAGGCGGTGCTGCCTCCCCAGCCGCGCCCCTCGCTGCGCGCCCTGCGCGCCCTGGGCTTCACCGGCACGGACGAGGAGGTCATCACCCGCGCCGCGCGCGAGGGCGAGCACCTGCTGCGGCTCACCTCCAGCGCCTCCTCCATGTGGACGGCCAACGCCGCCACCATAGCGCCGAGCACGGACACGGCCGACGGGCGCGTCCACCTGACGCCCGCCAACCTGTCGCAGATGTTCCACCGCGCGCTGGAGGCGGACACGACGCACTCGGTGCTGCGCGCCATCTTCGCCAACGAGAAGCACTTCGCGGTGCACGCGCCGCTGCCGCCCGGCAGCCACTTCGCGGACGAGGGCGCGGCCAACCACACACGGCTGGCCACTCCGGGACACGCGGGCGTGCACCTGCTCGCCTGGGGGCGCAGCGCGTGGCAGGACGTCCCCGGCCCCAAGCGCTTCCCCGCCCGGCAGACGCTGGAGTCGAGCCAGGCGCTGGCGCGGCTGCACCAGTTGGACGCGCGCTGCGTGCTCTTCCCGCAGCAACACCCGGACGGCATCGACGCGGGCGCCTTCCACACGGACGTGCTCGCGGTGGGCAACGGGCGCTTCCTCATGCTGCACGAGCTGGCGTTCGTGGATTACCCGGGCCTGCTCCAGGTGCTGCGCGAGAAGTTGGGACCGGACTTCCGCGCGGTGGTGGCCAGCAGCGCGGAGCTGCCGCCCAAGGACGCGGTGAAGGCGTACCCGTTCAACTCGCAGGTGCTGACGCTGCCGGATGGGACGATGGCGATTGTGGCCCCGGTGGAGAGCCGCGAGACGCCCGCCGCGCGCGGCTTCCTGGAGCGCATCCTCGCCGAGGACACCCCGGTGAAGGCCGTGCACTACCTGGACGTGCGCCAGTCCATGAACAACGGCGGAGGCCCCGCGTGCCTGCGCCAGCGCGTGTGGCTGACGGACACCGAGCGCCGCGCCATCGACGCCGACGTCTTCTACACGCCCGCCCTGCACGAGTCCCTGGCCGCGTGGGTGCGCCGCCACTACCGCGAGGTGCTGCGCCCGCGCGACCTGCAGGACCCGCAGCTGGCGCGCGAGACGATGACCGCGCTGGATGAACTCACGCGCATCCTCAAGCTGGGAAGCGTCTACGACTTCCAGCAGTGAGGGACGGAAGCCCGCTCGCCTGCTCCAGTGACGAGTCGGCGGGCGCCCCTCGGACGGCCATGGTGCCGAGGGGCGTGGGGTGTGGTGGTCGGAACCGTCGGGGTGAGCACCTTTCCATCAAGGAGGTGACGCCCCGTGATTCCGGCATCCATCCAGCACTATCTGCAACACAACCGTGTCCTCTATGAGCGCTACTGGCACCCGCGTGCGGTCACCGCGCAGGAGCTGGCCCAGGCGCTCCATGTCTCGGGCTGGCGCGTGGCCAAGTCCGTCATCGTCATGGCGGACCGACAGCCGTGGATTTTCGTCGTACCCGCCGCGGGCACCGTGGACATGGAACGCGTCCGGGAGCTTTTGGGCTGTCGCACGGCGAGGCTCGCCACGGAGCGGGAGTTCTCCAACCACTTCCCGGACTGCGAGCTGGGGGCCGAGCCACCCTTCGGCGAGATGTACGGGCTCCCGGTGGCGGTGGACGAGACGCTCAGCCTGACGGAGCACCTGCTCATCCGCGCGGGCTCTCACGAGGAGGCCCTGGAGATGCGCTTCCAGGACTTCGCCACGCTGGAGTGGCCGCTGGTGGCCTCCTTCATCCACGAGGGACTGCAGCAACCCGTCCCGTCGGTGATTCCCATCACTCCGCTGCTGATGGAGCAGGAAGCACCGATGCCCGCATGACGCGCCGTCCGTGGACGCTAGGGCTCCACGGGCGGCTCTCTCGGCCCTCCCAACAGGTGCTCCAGCTCCTGGGCCCTCGGGTCGTCCATCAACTCCTTGCGACGGGTGTCCACCCGGGTGCGCTCGGCGGACTCCAGGCGCGTCATCCACGCCCGCGCGGCCTCGCGGGAATCGGGCGGTAGCAGTGCCAGCCCCTCGCGCACGGAGCGCGCCGCGGCGTCATAGCGACGCAGTGACTCCTGCAACCGCGCCACCGCGAAGTACCCCTCCGCGCTCGGCACCAACCGCGCCGCCGTCTGTCGTCGCTCCACCGCGCGCGACAGCAGCCCTTCGCGCTCCAGGCCGTCCGCCTCCATCGACAGCATCCGCGCCCGCTGGCGGTAGTCCGAGATGAGGCCGCCCACCGACTGGAGCGTCTCGCGAGCGCGCCGCGTCAGCCCCGCCTCCAACTGCCAGGAGGCCAGGGTGAAGGCCAGCTCCACGTTTCCCGGGTGACGGGCCCGCAGTGTCTCCACGGCCCCGAGCGAGGCGTCGAGTTCACCCCGGCCCTTGAGCACCTCCGCGCGCAGCAGCGCGGTGTCCAGTCGCTCCGGCTCACGACGCTCGACCTGCGCGCAGGCGGCCTCCGCTTCCGACAACTCCTTGCGCAGCAGGCGCAGCCGAGCCTCGCGCGTCCACAGCTCCGTCACTCCGTGCCGTCCCTCGAAGTGCTCCCGCGCCCAGGCACCGTAGGCCAGCGCCAGCTCCTGACGCCCAGGCGTGTTGCTCAGCGCGTCCATGAGTCGGCCCGCCACCTCCGGCGAGTCCGGCGTCATCGCCGCCAGCTCTTCCACCGAATGCGCCCGGCGCACCGCCTCTCCCAGGAGCGCACCGGCATCACCCGCCTCGTGCGCCAGCCGGTACTCCAGGAAGCCTTGCGAGCGGCGGCCCAGGGCCAGCAGCGCACGCCCGGCGACTCGATGGGACACGGCATCCCGAGGGGCCAGGTACAGCGCGCGATTGACGAAGGCCAGCGTGTCCCCCGCGCCTTCACCTCCGCGCGAGGCATGGGCCGAGGCCACCAGCCGATACAGCAGATAGTCCGAGGGGTGCCGGTCGATGAGCTCCAGACCCTTGGCGTGCACCACGTCCACGGGCGCCCGGGCACTGACGAGCGCCGCCAGCTCCGCCTCCGCGTCCGCCAGACGGTGCGCCCCCGGCACGAGCGCCAGCAACCCCAGCGCCGTCAGCGCGACGCTTGCGCCCAGCAACACCGGCGATGGCGTCAGGCCCTGCCGCGCTCCCTCCGTGGCCCTGCCGCGCTCCCGAGGCCGAGCCACCGCGCCCAGCACGAGCAGCGTGGCCACCGCGCAGGCCGGCAGCTCCCAGCTGAAGTCAAAGAGGTTGTGCAGCCCCAGCGCCGCCACGCCCGAAAGCACCGCCAGCTCCAGCGCATCCAGGTCCTCGCGGCGCACCAGCCGCACGAAGCCCCAGAGCGCCACGGCCAGCAGCAACAGCCCTGGGAGGCCCAGCTCCGTCGCGGCCTGGAGCACCGCGTTCTCCGGATGTGTGAGCGTGTTCGGGTTGGGCTCGGTCTGGTAGCGAGGGAAGACCGCCTCGAACGCGCCGCGCCCCATGCCCAGCACGGGGAAGGCTCGCGCGGCTTGCGCCATCATCGGCCACAGCGCCACCTTGGACTGACTCAGCTTCTCGATGCTGTCCGCTGAGCGTGCCTCGGCCCACAGCGAGTCCGCCGCGACGTAGGCGCCCACCGCCAGCACCGCCAGCAGGCCCAGCAGGGCGGCGGTGCTCCGGGCCCATCGGGGCGCGCCGCCCTCGCGGCGCTGACGCACCAGCCACAGCATCAACAGCGCCTGTCCGAAGAGGAAGAAGGCGATGCCTCCGCGCGAGAGCGACAGCAGCACCCCCAGGCCACTGGCACCCGCCGCCAGCGCGAAGGGCAGCGCTTTCGAGCGAGGCCGCGTGGTGAGGGCCAGCCCCACGCCCACCGAGGCCGCGAGCCCGAGGAAGCCCGCGAGGTGGTTGGGGTTGGCGAAGAACGTCACCAGCGGGGGCCGCGCATGCACCCAGGGCATCATCCCGAAGAGGGAGTGCATGCCGAGCAGCGCATGTCCCAGGCCGACGACAACCACCGCCGCGCCGCTGAAGGCCACCACCGCGAGCAGGCGGCGACGGCTGTCCCGGGCCCGACACACCTGGACCGCGGCGAGGAAGGTCAGCAGATACGCGAGGTGCTTGGACAGCTCGCGCCACGTGGCCGAGGAGTCCAACGACACCGGCCGCGCGCCCGTGAGGCCCAGCGGCTCCAGCGCGAACTCGCGCAGCGCGGCGGCCTCCGGACTCAGCACGCGCAGCCCCCCCTCCGGCAGGGGGACGAGTTGCACCGCGCACAGCACCACGCTCGCCGCCAGGGGCACGGCCAGCAGGGGCACACGCAGCGACTGGCCCTGGCGCCGGGCCCCGATTCCCGCGAGCAGCGCCGCCGCGCCCGCGAGCCCCATCAACGGCCAGGCCACCCACCTCGCCGCGCCGCCGAGCGCCAGCGGACACACCACGACAAGAGTGGCCAGGGCCACTTCAGCGAGCCGGGTGTACCGGGAGCAGCTGCGATGCGAGGAGGCCATTCGGAGCGGGGCGGAGAGTATGACACGAGCCTCGGAGGCCTCTTCTTTCCGTCCCGGGTTCCCGCTCGGCGGCTGACAGAGCCGGCAAGCTCGAAGCCCGTGGGCCCCCGGCCACCTTCCTCACAGGTCCACCCGCCGAGGCCTGCGCCTCGGGCGCTCTCGAGGGCGTCAGGTGGCACCAGGGGGAGAACCAGTCCCCTCTGTCAGGCGTTGAAAGCCGCGCTGCCCTCGGGACGCAGGGGCCCCTCGGCTCGCCGGCCCTCCCAGGCCCGGGAGTCAGGACGAGCGAGCGGGCCTGTCCGGCATCCGTTCATGCACGCCCGGGCCCGGAGTTGGCTTGCATCCGGAAGACCTTCTGGCATGTTCGCCGCACCCATGCGCCGCTTCCTCCTCACCGCCGCCCTCCTCTGCTCCACCCTGTCCGGTCTCACCGGCTGCAAGGGGGCCTGCCGCGAGCTGTCCGAGAAGCTGTGCGACTGCTCCATCAACTCCGTGGAGAAGGAGCTGTGCCTCCAGAACGCCTCGCTCGACGAGAGCCGCGTGGAGCCCACGCCCGAGGACGAGGTCGTCTGCGAGGCGAAGCTCGAGGGCTGCGACTGCAAGAAGATTGAAACCCCCGAAGGCAAGCGCGAGTGCGGCATCGCCCGTCCGGGCGGCGTCGACTGACGCGGCTGGCTCAGGCCCCCGACACCCCAGTCCGGGCCGCTCCAGCAGCACCCTCCGCATCCACCCAGGGTTGAAGCGCCTTGCGCACCCGGGAGCGAAGCGGCGTCTCGACGTACCGGTGCACCAGCACGGACGTCGGGACCGCGAGCAGTAGCACCGAGCCCAACCACCCCAGCGGCGTGTTGAGGTCCACCCAGGGCGACAGCACGCGCTCCAGCTTCATGGCCGCCTCGCCCGCGGGGTACTGCAGCAGGTACAGCGCGTAGCTCGCCGCCCCCAGGTGCACCACCAGCGGGCGCGACAGCCCCCAGCCGAGCCACCCTCCCCCGCGCGCCAGCCCGTACACCAGCAGCCCCGACGCGGGAGCCAGCAGCGCGTTGTGCATCAGCGGATAGGGAATCCACTCCCCCGCCGCGCCGGCCGCCACCAGCAGCGCCGCGCCGATTGAAGCCAGCACCCCGCCCGAGCCCTTCGCCCCACCCGCCGCGCGCTCGCGCACGAAGCACCAGCCCAAGAGCACCCCGAAGAGGAACTCCGGCAGCCGCGCCAGCGGGGTGAACTTCACCACCGACAGCCATACGCCTCCCGAGTGCGCGTCCAGCGCCCCCGGCCCGTCCGGCCGCAGCGCGAGGTAGAGCACCGGCGGCGTCAGCCCCAGCACCCAGACCGCGCCCATCAACATGGGCAGCCGCGAGGGTCTCAGCGTGGGCAGCCACCGCGCGAGCCGGGGGAAGAGGGCATAGAAGAACCCCTCCACCGCCACGGACCAGCCCGGGGGATTCCAGTACAGCGTCAGCCGCGGCACCCAGGCCTGCACCAGCGCGAGCGTCGCCACCGCGCCCACCGCGAGCTTCACGCAGGCGAGCTTCCAGCCGTTGTCCGCCACCGACGCGAGGACTGTGGGCGGCGCGGACAGCAGGAAGGTCAGCAGATAGACGGGATAGACACGGGCGACACGGGCGACGAGGAAGGCGCGCGTCCCTGTCTCCATCCGCCCGTCGACGTCCAGGTAGTTCCAGGCGAGGACGAAACCGGACAGGACGAAGAAGACGCCCACGGCGGAGTAGCCCGCGCCCACGAAGTTCCGCAGCCACTCCGGCGCCGGCTCCAGGGCCGGGCGCGCGAAGTGGAACAACACGACATGCAGGGCCGCGAAGAAACGCAGCCCCGTCAGGGCATCGAGCGAACCGCCTCGGCTCACCGGCGGCCGATGCCGTAGTACGTGAAGCCCAGCTCGCGGATGCGCACCGGGTCGAACACGTTGCGGCCGTCGAAGATGACCGGCGCCTTCATCAGCGACTTCATGCGCTCGAAGTCCGGGTGGCGGAACTCGTTCCACTCCGTGACGACGAAGAGCGCGTCCACGCCCTCCAGCGCCTCGTACGGCACGCTGGCGTAGCGGATGCGGTCACCGAAGACGCGCTTCGCGGTGTGCGTGGACACCGGGTCGTGCGCCACCACCGACGCGCCCTTGCCGATGAGTCCCTCGATGACGTCGATGGACGGCGCCTCGCGCATGTCGTCCGTCTTCGGCTTGAAGGCCAGGCCCCACACGCCGAACTTCTTGCCCTCCAGCGAGCCGCCGAAGTGCTTGGTCGCCTTGTTCACCAGGAGCTTCTTCTGCCGCTCGTTGGTGCGCTCCACGGCGCGCAGCAGGTCCAGCTCCAGGCCGAACTCACGCGCGGTGGCGCCCAGCGCCTTCACGTCCTTGGGGAAGCACGAGCCGCCGTAACCCACGCCCGGGAAGAGGAACGGGTAGCCGATGCGCTTGTCGGAGCCCAGGCCCTTGCGCACGAAGTCCACGTCCGCGCCGACCTTCTCGCACAGCGCGGAGATGTCGTTCATGAAGGAGATGCGCGTGGCGAGCATCGCGTTGGCGGCGTACTTGGTCAGCTCCGCCGAGCGCGTGTCCATGAACAGCACGGGGTTCTCGGTGCGCACGAAGGGCGCGTACAGCTCGCCCATGACCTTGCGGCCGCGCTCGGAGTCCACGCCGATGACGACGCGGTCCGGCTTGAGGAAGTCGTCCAGCGCGGCGCCTTCCTTGAGGAACTCCGGGTTGGAGACGACGTCGAACTCGATGCTCGTCACCTTGCGGATGGCGTCGCGAACCTTGTCCGCGGTGCCCACCGGCACGGTGCTCTTGTCCACGACGACGGTGTACTGCTTCATCGCCTTGCCAATCTGCTCGGCGGCGGCCAGCACGTACTGGAGGTCGGCGTCGCCGCTCTCACCCTCGGGCGTGCCCACGGCGATGAAGACGACGTGCGCGTTGGAGACCGCCTCCGGCAGGTCGCGCGTGAAGGACAGGCGCTTCTCGCGGACGTTCTTCTTGATGAGCTCCTCGAGGCCGGGCTCGTAGATGGGCACCTCGCCCGCCTGGAGCATCCGGATCTTCCGCTCGTCGATGTCCACGCACGTGACGTCGTTGCCCGAGTCCGCGAAGCAGGTGCCCGCGACCAGGCCGACGTAGCCCGTTCCGATGATGGCGATACGCATTGAAAGAGTCCCAGTGGGGAGGTGTCTTGACCAGAACTCATACGCCGGGACGCGCTCGGAAAGAAAGCCCGTCCCCGGGGCCCGCACAGCGGCCGGGCAGCCTCACTGCCCCGTGAGCAGACGGCGCACTCTTTCCAAGCCTCTGAGAGCCGAAGTGCGCCCGGGGGTGCTGACTGGACCCACCACCGTCCGGTCCAGCAGCTCCCGAGTGGCCCGACGCAGCGGCGGCAGGGCGGCGGTGGCCTCCGCGGCGGCCTCCGGGAAGAGCCGGGCGACGATGGACAGCGAGGTGTAGAGGGCGCGCTCCAGGCGCCACTCCGCGGCCCGGGCGAGCAGCGCGGGGATGTCGAGCGGCCGGGAGTACACGCCGCCCATCCACTTGGCGCCGGTGACGAGTTCTCGCAGGTCGATGAAGGACAGCCAGGGTACGTCATACCCCTGACGCGCGTGCTCCAGGCACACGAGGAGGACCGAATCCTCCAGGTCGGCCCGGAACATGGAGGGGCCGTAGACCTTCATGGGTTTGGCGCGCTCGATGATGCCGGCGGTCTGCTCGCGGCGCTGGGGACCCAGGATGTCGGAGTAGAGGTAGATGGCGGTGCGCCCGTCGGAGACGAGCTTCGCGGCGCCGCTGTGGGAGGTGTCCGTCTCCGGCTTGAACTCGTGGTTGGAGAGGAAGCCCGCGAAGCCGTCCACGTCCATGCGGCGCATGAGGAGCTGGAGGTCCAGCACGGGGCGGAAGCCGATGTGCGGGTAGAGCGCCTCGGCGAAGGCGGCGGAGCCGATGAGCACCAGCTTGCGGCCTTGCAGCTCGTCCACCACCTGCTTGAAGTTGACGAGCTTCATCACGTTGTCGTTGACGGAGCCCTGGTAGATGGCGAGCAGCCTGTCTCGGGCCCACTCGGGCGCGGCGCTGGCGCCCAGGCGGTACTCCAGGTTGTAGGCCGCCAGTGGGGCCAGGCCCTGGGCGATGGCCCAGTCGACGTATTCCTCCCAGGGCGCGCCCTTGAGGGCTCCTCGCGGTGGTTCGAACGAGGCGAGGACGCGGAAGGTGTCGAGCAGGCTGAGCGGCATGGTGGCCCCCTTTAACGGGCCCACCGCATCGCCTGCAATCACTGCCTGAGCCCCACGGGATGACGGCGTGGTGGACACAGGACAAAGGCCCGCCCTTGGGGGCGACGGTTCATCTGTCCGAAGGGGGGCGAATCGCGGTGTCCAGGCGCCGCAGCGCATAGCGGAGCATCGCCCCCGGCTCGGGCGCCAGCAGCAGCTTCGCCGCCATCCAGCGCGGCCGGCTGCGAACCAGCTCCGTTTCCACCAGTCGTTCTTCCGTGAAGAACCTCCGCGCGAGCCGCCGCTGCCACCAGGGAGGCGCCAGGGCTTCCAGCGCGGCCTCCGGCACCGGTGCGCCCAAAAGCCTCCTCGCGACCTCCCAGCCGTGAAACACGAGCTGTGGCAGCCCCGTTCCACGAGCCCCCTCGACGACGCGGTCCCAGTCCAGTCCCCGCGCCGCCAGGAGCTTCAGGTCGAACAGCCACGCCAGGCGCTGCAACAAGTGGTGGCTCGCGTGAAGGGCCAGGTACACCGCCTCGTCCTCGGGACAGAGCCACCGCACCCGCTGGCCCTCCAGTGCACCCTCCACCGCGCGCGACACCAGCGCATCGCCCTCCAGCGCCCGGCCCCAGCCCGCGAGGGCACGGAAGTGCAGCTCCACCAACCCCGCCTTTCCCTCCAGCTCCAGGTGGTGCGAGTCCAGGTCCGCGTGGCGCCCATCGCGCGTCGGACGCGCCGTCAGTCCGAGCCCGGTGAGGCTGCGCACGGCGGTCTCGACCTTGCCCCGAGACACCAGCAGGTCCACGTCGCGGGTGGCGCGCTGGAGCGGGTCCGGATACAGCCGCAGCGCCAGTCCGTACCCCTTGAGCGACACGGGGACGATGCCCTCGGAGGCCAGCGCCTCCAGGCTTTTGAGCAGCAGGGCCTTCACCTGGAGCGAGCGGGCCGCGCCTGTCAGGGACTCCCGGCGCAACAGTGCGCTCGAATCCGCGGGCAGCTCCCAACCCACCTGCCCCACCGCGTGAGCCACGAACCCGGCGAGCCCGTGGCGGACGGCCCCGCGCACGAAGGCAGTGGCCTCGTCGCCTTCGGGAGCCCCTCTCGCGGGGGACAGGGGCCAGGAGCGCAGCAGCGCGACGAGTGCGCTTGAGCCCACCGCCGTCGTCATCTTCTCAGGACGACGACGCGCGCGGGGTCGGCATCCGCCACCGCCAGGAGCCTCGCGGCGCGTTCGGCGACGGCGTCCGCCACCAGCTCCAGCGCCAGCTCCTCGTCCCGGTCGATGGCATTGCGGCCATCGCGCCAGACGAGCAGCAGCGAGCCGAGCACCACTTCTTCGTCCTTCACTTCCAGGCGCAGCTCGAAGGGCATCGACAGGCCCGCGGCACGCTGGGTCTCGAAGACGACGCCGTCCAGGAGTCCGTCGCGCAGGTGCTGGAAGCGCAGCTCCTGCCGCGACACGTCCAGCACCTCCGACAGGAGCCGCACGGCGCTCCAGACCTCTTGAAGGGACCTCGCCTCGCGCACGGCGCCGATGACCTCCTTCACCAGCGAGCGCAGCCGGATGTTTCTCTGGCGGCGCTGCTGCATGTCGCCCGCGCGACCCAGGTCCAGATAGCCCAGCTTGCGCATCATCACCGCGATGACCACGCCCATGCCACACAGCAGCAAGGCGCTCTGCGCGCTGTTGGCGAAGTTGAGGCCCAGGGCCGTCAACATGAAGAGGCCGCACAGGCCGTACAGCACCAGCACGGCGGAGCGGTGGCTGAGCACCATGCGGCTCATCACCCGGTGATGGATGTGCTCCTTGTCAGCGCTGAACAGCGGTCGCCCGAGGAGCGAGCGGCGCACCACCGCGAGCAGCGTGTCCATGAGGGGCAGGCCCAGCGCCATCACCGGCACGAGCATGGCCACGGCCGTGCCGCTCTTGGTGCTCGTCTTGATGGCCACCGCCGCCAGCACGAAGCCGAGGAACATGCTGCCGGTGTCCCCCATGAAGATGGAGGCCGGGTTGAAGTTGAAGACGAGGAACCCGAGGATGGCGCCCGCGAGCGCCGCCATCAGCAGGCACAGCAGCACGTCTCCTCGCGACAGCGCGAGGATGAAGTTGGTGCTCACGCCGAAGAACGCCACGCCGCCCGCGAGCCCGTCGAGGCCATCAATCAGGTTGAGCGCATTGATGACGCCCACCATCCACAGCACGGTGAACGGCAGGCTCAGCGCGCCCAGCGTCAGCTCGGGGCCGAACGGATTGGCGATGACCTCGATGCGAAAGCCCAGGTGGTAGAGCCCGAGCGCCACGATGAGCTGCACGCTGAACTTGAGCCGTGCGCCCGCGCCTCGCAGGTCGTCATACAGGCCGAGCGCGGCGATGGCCGCGCCTCCGACGAACAGACCCGAAATCAGCTCGGTGTGGAGCCGGAAGTGGTGCCCCACGCCGGAGTCCACCAGGAACAGCGCGCACAGGGGAGCGAAGAAGCCCGCCACGATGCCGATGCCACCCAGCCGAGGGATGGGCCGGACGTGGACCTTGCGACTCGAGTTGGCCTGGTCCAGCCAGCCCCACGCCAGCGCCTGGTTGCGCACGACATACGTGAGGCCCAGGGCCACCATCAACGAGACAAGGAACGCGACGAAGAAGGTGATCATCGAGAAGGGCCGCTCCCGCCATGCTGACGGTGAGCGTCACGGCGCGTCAATGAGCGTTCCTGTCCGACACCCGGATGTCGCCCGAGTCGTCCCCCAGCGAGCGGCCATGCGGGCTTCGGCACGGCCTGGAAGTGTCATGGCTGACCTCAGTGCCACGCCTGCCCTGCGGCCAGGCCCTTCGCGGTCCGTTGTTGACGCCCCGGGGACGGGGGACACAATGCACCCACCACCCGCATGTGCCCCACCAGGTCTTCCCCCTTCCCACGAGCCCGCGAGCGTCACCCGCGCGGAGTCACGCGTTGAGCGCCGACATCGCTTCCACGCGGCGCATGGATGGGCTGGATGTCCTGAGGGCCTTCGCCATCCTCGGACTGGATTCAATCACGTGCAGCTCGACGTTCAACGCGTTCCTGGTGGCTCCTCGCAGCACCGCCTCTCCTGGGTCTGGACAGTCCTCCTGGGAATGGCGTTGATGGCGGCCTTCTTGTTCGCATGCCTGCTTCTGACGGGCGGCGGACTGGACGACTCCTTCATCACCTACCGCTATGCCAGGCACCTCGCGAGCGGACATGGGATTGCGTGGAACATCGGTGAGCCGCCCGTGGAGGGCTACACGTCCTTCATGTGGGTCGTCCTCAATGCGATTCCCATCGCACTCGGTGCGTCCCCTCTCCTGGCTTCAAAGCTGCTCACCAGCGCGGCCGCCTGCGGCGTCATCCTGCTGGCGCTGGCTGGCGCACACCCGATTCAAGAGCGACCATGGCGGGTGGCCCTCGCGACCCTCGTCGCGCTGTGCACGCCCCTCGCCTACTACACGCAGACAGGCATGGAGACCGTGTTCTTCACGGCCCTGGCCTTCGTGAGCACGGGGCTCGCCTTGCGCGAGTTCGCCGGCAATCCGCGGCCCGTGTGGCTGATGGTCGCGTCCGCGCTCTTCGGGCTCGCCGCCATCACCCGGCCTGAAGGGGTGCTGCTCTTCGGCCTCGTCGCTGTCTCGGGGCTCTCTCTTCGATGGAGTCCACGCGAAGGAGTGCTCGCACGTCGAGAGCTCGTGCTCTTCGCGGCGCCCTTCCTCGCGATCTGGCTCACATACTTCCTGTGGCGGCTTCAGCATTACGGGTGGCTCTTCCCGAACACGTACTACGCGAAGCACTCCGGCAATCGCCTCCTGAATCTGCCACTGGGCATCCACTACCTCGCGACCGCGTGGGCTCCGTACCTCGCCGTGCCCTTCACCCTGGGCACACTTGCCTGGGTGGCGACGCCGACGCGAGAGGCGGACACCTCGGCCCATCGGACCCAGCAACTGGCGCTCCGACTTGGCGGGGCATGCCTCCTCTATTTGCTCTACATCGTGTGGGTGGGAGGCGATGACCGTTCGGCCTTTCCGTCGGTGCGTCTGGTGCTTCCTGTGCTCCCGCTGCTCTGGATGGCGACGGTGATGTTGGTGGCGGAGGCGAGCCGTCATTGGACGAAGCTCTCGCCGCGCGCGTATGCGGTCGGCGTCGTCGCGTTGATCGCCGTGGCCTGGGCGGAGGATGGGATGCAGTTGCTCAAGGGCTCGCTCCCGACCGGAGATGAAGCCCAACGAGGGTTGCTCCAGACCAAACTCGCACAGCTCACTGACGAGCCGCATGGACCTCTACCCGCGTGGATCCTGGAGAACACGCAGACCACGGATGCCATCGCTGTCCCCTGGGCGGGGCGCGTGCCTTACGCGACAGGACGACCCACCCTCGACATGCTCGGCCTCAACGACACGCATATCGCGCACCTGCCGTCGCCTCAGCGCGGAATCGACGTGAAGATGGACCCGGAATATGTCCTGGCCCGCCGTCCCAAGCTCATCTTCGTCAATGTGAAGCATTGCTACGTGCGGGAGGAGTGCTCGTTCGCACAGGCAGGTGGCTGGAAGATTGGCGACAGACAGCTCCTCGAACTACTTCGCCAGTCGCCTGACTATGACTGGGTGAAGGACGCTCCGACGGAGATCTCCGTCTTTCGCCGCCGCGAGACACGGACACAGTAGGCAGGGCTATTCAGACACCGCTGGACGTGAAGCAGGGTGGACGTGTCCAGCGACCGCGAAACGCGGGACGAGCGCCGTGCCCACGTGAACCGCTGGACATAGCTGCGGAGGCGCCACTTCGACGCGTGGTGAGGTCACCCGGCGAAGCGAGTCGATGGTTTCCCAACCCCCTTCCGGACGGCTGCTCGCCTGACCGCTGTTGACGCGTGCCCGCGGATACGGAGCACAATGGCCGGGCCGCCACCGCAGGCAGCCTCCATCATGTCCTCCTCGACCCGCCCGACGCTGCAAGCGTGCCTCGACGGCAAGCACAACAACCTGGACTTCATGCGCTTCGTCGCGGCGTCGGGCGTCATCCTCAGCCACTCGTTCGCCGCGGGCGAAGGGCTCAAGGGAACTCCGGAGCCGCTGGAGGTCCTCTCCCACAAGCAGTTCACCATCGGCACGGTCTGCGTGGCGGTGTTCTTCATCATCAGCGGGCTGCTGGTGACGCGCAGTTGGGAGCGCACGCCTCGGCCCCGTCAGTTCCTGTGGGCGCGCGCGCTGCGCATCTTCCCAGGCCTGGCGGTCTCGCTGCTGCTCATCACCTTCGTCATGGGCTCGGTCTTCACCACGCGCCCGTTGGCCGAGTACCTCACCACCCCAGAGACCTATACCTACCTGCTGCGCAATCTCGCCCTCCGCGACCCGCAGTGGAACCTGCCGGGCGTGTTCGAGACGAACGCCTATCCCGGCGCCATCAACGGCGCGCTGTGGTCGCTGCAGTACGAAGTGGGGTTCTATCTGCTCGTCGTGGGGTTGGGGCTGACGGGCTTCCTGCGACGTGAGTGGGCGGTGGTGGGGTGGTTGCTGGCCGTCGTACTCAACGTGGTCCGCGTGGGGCGGCTGGGGTTCTGGCCGGAGCTGTATCTCTACTTCGGTGGCGCGCTCGCGCTGTACCTGTGGCGGGACAGGGTGCGGATGAATCCCTGGGTGGCCCTTGGCTGCGCGGTGACGCTGGTCGCGACAGCCTTCCTGGGTGTCGGGTGTCACATCGCGATGGGCTCGTGCGGGGCCTATCTGGTGCTCTATCTCGGCTTCCTGCCGGGGCGCCTGGCGGGCTTCGGCCGTCATGGCGACTTCTCCTATGGCCTCTACGTCTATGGCTTCCCGGTTCAACAGACCGTCACGGCCCTGATGGGGGGCTTTCTGCCCTGGTGGCTGAATGCGGTGCTGTCGTATCCCGGGGCGCTCCTCCTGGCGGTGGCCTCGTGGAAGTGGGTCGAGCAACCCGCGCTGCGCCTCAAGGGCACGTCCCCAGGCCTGCCTCGACAGGTGACGCCCGGACGCGCGACCTGAGGCCCGGGTGTCGCGCGGACAGCATCTCCCGTAACCTGGAAGCGGGGAACATGCCCGATGCCCGGGACCTCGCTTGACTCATGAACACCGCGACATCGCAGAAGCAGGACGCCATCTCATCCAGCCCTGAGGGGTTCGTAGCCACCGAGGAGCGGGCACGTGAGAGGTGGGCGCCTGTCGACGCGGCCATCCTCATCGTCGGCGCGTTCGTCACGGTGGCGCTGTCGGTCCGGCTGCTCCCCATGCTGGTCGATGACAGCTTCATCTATCTGCGCATCGCCTCGAATATCGGCTCGGGCCAGGGTTGGAGCTACAACCCAGGCGAGGTTGGCAACGCCGCGACGTCGACGACCTTCACGCTCCTGGTGACGGCGCTCGGCGCGGTCATGGGCTACTCGGAATGGACGCTCGCGACCGCCTATGGGCTGTCGCTCTATGCCCTGGCCGCGTTGCAGTTCATCGCGTGGCGACGCGAGGGGCGAGTTCGGGCGCTCGTGCTCGCGGTGGGCGCGGCGGGTGGAATGCGAATGCTGGACTCCTTTGGGATGGAGGCCGCGTTGTTGATGGCGTTCGTCTCCGCCACGGCGCTCAGTTATCGGGCAAAAGGTGACACGCCGCTGACGGGAGTCCTCGCGGGGCTGACGGCGCTGACGCGTCCCGAGGGAATCTTCGTGCTCGGGCTGCTGGGGCTCATCGAGCTCGTCACCCGCCGTCGGCTCGCGTGGCGCAGTGCCCTCACCGCCGCGCTGGTCGCCGTGCCCTGGCTGGTGTTCGCGCGCTGGTACTTTGGCGCCGCGGTGTCGCAAACGGGCGAGGTGAAGGCCCTTCAACGCCACTTGGGTTGGTGGGCCACCCAGCCTGACTTCATCGTCTACTTCGTGAAGCAGGCGCGCTTCCCCTGGCTGACCCTCCCCCTCGCGGCGGGGGGCATCTGGCTGGCATTGAGGGACGTGAAGCAGGGAAACAGCTTCGCGGTGCTATGCATTGGCTTTGGAGTCGCACAGGTCGTCGGATACCAACTCCTGGACGCCCCCACGGGGTACCACTGGTATTGCGTGCCGGGAAATGTCGCGGTGGACCTTTCGATTCTGCTGCTGGGGAGTTGGGTCGTGACGACCGTTGCCCGGCGCCTCGCCCTCTCTCCCATTCTCACGGCGGGAGCCACGGTGTTGCTGCTCGTCCCCATGGTTCGGTTGGGGATGGTGCCCGTGTCACGACTGCCCGCCGAGTACCGACTCGCCGGGGAATACCGCGCCGTGGGCGAGTGGGTCCGCGCCCACGGAGAGCCGGGCGACACGCTGGCGGCCACGGAGATTGGCTATCTGGGCTGGTACTCGGGCCTGCGCATCCTGGACATCCATGGCCTGGTCCACCCCTCCGCGCTGCCGTGGCTTCGCCAGCACAATCTGCACTGGTGGTGGGATGCAGGGGAGAGGCCGCAGTACATCGTCATCCACGAACCTCCATGGCACGGCGAGCCAGGCTCCACAGACTCGTGGCCTGCAGCGCACGGCAGCGAGGTTCTCACGCAATACAGAGAAACTCTTCGCACCAAATCATTGCGTCTACTTCACCGACGCCTACCCCCAGGCTCCCACTAAAATCTCAATATATAACCTGGGCTGCGCGGCCAAGCCGCAGCCCAGGTCAATTGCAACAAACGCTCAGTCTACTTCGATCCCCTTCGCGAGATCTCAAAATCCGATCCAGACCAACCCCATACAGTTACGCCTTCGGGTGTCATTTCAACCTGCAGTAGCCCACCGTCTCGGCCCTCATCAGGGCTGGGGCCCGTCGCACGAATCTCAACAAGCTCTCCAGGGGCAATTTCCTCAACCTCACCCCAAGGTTCAAGGACAAGCCGCGACATGCGCTCTACTTTATTCACCACTCGGATGACCAGGCTGATTGCCATTACATCCCCTCTCCGCTCTGAGCCGTTCTGCGCCCACGAAACGCGTCCAGGATCTTATCAAAAAAATCAACTCTCCCTCTCGCCGAGGGATTCTTTGGGTTTCGCTGATCCACATTGTCATAGAACTTACGCCACTCACCCGCCAACTCTTCATCAAGACCTATTTCATCTACGACATCCATATTGGGCTCTCCAACCTCAACAGGTTCGCCATCTTTCGCGCGTCCCTCTGGCCACTTGATCTTTTCGCCGAACTCCGCCGCGTCTTTTACGCCAGGAGGAAGACGCGGCATATCCATCTTCGGCGGCTTCACTCTCTCGCTGTTTTCACTTATATGCGCCGTGACTTTCGCAGCGACATAAGCCGCCGTCGCTGTCGCGGCCACGGTCGCTGTCGCGGCTACCACCGCCGTGACAGCCACCTCGCAGACACCACTCACACAAACCAACACAACCAACAACGGAAGGGCTCTTCCGCTAGGATCCGTATGAATAACAGGGTTATTGTGGGCATAGACATACACAGGCACGCTCATGCCCTGACCCGCCGCACCAGAAAGATACTTGGGGCTGACAAGGAGAGGATCTGGCCCTAGATACCGCCCGATGCTCGGGTCGTAGTACCGACTCCAGTTCTCGAAGAAATCCGTCTCAACGTCATGATATTGACCCGGGAAACGCAGCGGCGTCCACACAGGAGCAGCTCCCGTCTGGAAACGCCGGTATTCCACGCTCCCCAGTGCGGCATCCTGGACCGCCCCAGCGGTCGAGGCAGCCTGGAACCGAACCTGGGCCACGCCACCCGCTGCCGGAACAGCCCATTTGGAGACAGCGCCAAAGGACGTCACATCCTCGAGCAGTGTCGGGAGACCATCCACCCCATTCAACGCCACACCTGATCCATCGGCCAGGTAGACGCCACTTCCGCTCGCGACATCCAGAATGGAGAAGCGTGCTCGGAAGTGCGAGGTCACGGCGCCCGAAGTGGGTACTTGGGCCGTCGCCATCAACGCATTTGTGCCAAGCGCGAGAACAGGTGAATCCGCCACCAGGGTCGTGCGATTGACCTGACCATAGGGGTCATAGTCTGCGGCTCCAGTGACGCGCCTGAACGAGTCGAGAGCCAGGACGGGCTTGCCCTGTCCATCTGATATGAGAAAGTACAGCCCGCAAGGAGCCGACTCGCCATTGCGCGGACAATCCCCTGCGAAATCCACAAGCCGTTGTCCCGCCTGCGTGACCCGAGATTTAAAGAATGCAATCGGGCGTCCGTCCAACCAAATATACTCGTCACGCACGGACTCAGCAGTAGCAGGTTCAGTCTCGGTGTTTCCCCAATCCTCATAGAGACGGGTGTTCTCGTAAAAGAACTCGTCTTGGAGCGGACCTTTGCCGGCACTCACAAAGTAACGCTTGAGTCTTCGACGTCCGAAGGCATCATAGAAATACTCGTACATGCGGCCTTCATTGTCTGACACCTGTCGATAGACCGCGCCTACCGCTGCGTTTCTACCACTCATCGAGGCATCCAATTCCAGTGCATAGAATGGAGAGGCCACACTGTCCGTCTTGTTCTTGTACGAGGCGATCCGACTTACTCGACCGTCTTGGTCATAATCGTAACGCTGCGTCACCGAGAACCGAGGCGTGCAGAGAGTCCCACCACACTGGGTTCCCTCCAAATAGCGGGCGGTCAACAGATCGACGCGAGAGCCGATGCCGTCATACTCTCCCTTGAAGCGCCACCCATCCTGGACATCCAGTGTACCATTCCCACGAGCATCGTATTCGTAAGTGCGGCCTGAGAACGACCC
Organism: Myxococcus sp. CA040A; assembly: GCF_013336725.1. NCBI lineage: Bacteria > Pseudomonadati > Myxococcota > Myxococcia > Myxococcales > Myxococcaceae > Myxococcus > Myxococcus sp. CA040A. Next base: position 100,237 of record NZ_JABUMR010000007.1, read on the forward strand.
ACCCACTGACGACGATGCATTCGCAACCTCGTACGCAGACAGTAATTGCAGTCGTGCGTCGTAACCAGCCGCCCCAGTGGAGGCATTGGCGTAACGCACGGTATGGGGCGACACGTTCCCCGCCTCCAGCAGACAGGTGTCCTCTTGAAGCAACTGGTCGGCCTTCCATGTATAGACGCGCTTGAAGATGTCCCCAAGTGAGCCGCCGGCCTCGGTTTTGGACACTGAGACCCCCGCCAGGCGCCCCGTCGTGTCAGCCCCGCTGCTGAACGCAGTAACACTGCAGTTCGAGATGGGTTGGTTGAGTCCGTTGACGTGGTACTCGACCCGCGCCTTCTGCGCCCCCGCAGGCGCCTTGGGCGCGTTCAACACATACGAGCGCAGGCCTCCAAACGGTTCCCAACGAACGTCATCGACGATGGTTAGAAAACCGCCCCAGCCTGTACCAGCGACTCCATCGAATTCGGTCACTCGGATTGCCGAGATTCGATGTGACTGTGCACCTTCATGGTAGAGGTAATGGATTCCACGGCCACCAGGATAGCTCTCGGAGCTCAGTCGGCCTGCATTGTCATACCACCGAAGATGGCTGGGATGATTCGTGGACCTCCCCTCGTAACACATGGACGTACGCGGAGAGACCCCTGTTTGTGCGCGACCACGGAAGAAACCCATCGTGTTTCCGTGCGCATCATATTGATACCAAGTGTCCCCGAAGGAGTCCGTCAGGACCTGTGCACGCCCCATCGCACGAGCTGGTCTGACGCTCGAGTACCCCGGGCATCCCCAGGGTGGAGTCAACGACTGGTCATAGAAGTACGCGAAGAGAGTCTCTCGAGAGATGACTCCACCCACCGACTTGGCCGCTTCTGACGTCAGCGTGCGGCCCATGGAGTCATAGGTGTTTTCCACCCATTGAGGATCGGCCGCAGCCGCCATGGAGGGGGTCTGCTTCTTCACCAGGTTTCCGGCCACGTCATATTCGAAATGATAGCGGCCGCGTCCCGCAGGGCCTTCTGGGAACTCCTGTGGACCCGAGCCCCACGGAGCATCCATGCGGACAAGGTTGCCGAAGTCGTCGTGCCGATACTCCAGTCTCGGTTGACCACAGAGGCTGCAATCTCCCGCGGCTCCGGCTCCGCGAGGGCACCCCTGACGAACGCTCTTGAGATTGCCCGCGCGATCATAGGCGAGGCACATCTTCACAGCCTCTCCCGACGTGCTCGTCGTATCAACGGGCTCCAGCAAACCAGTGAGTCGATTCAGGCGGTCATACTCAAAAGCCTTGCAATGAGGACTCGCGGGCTGCCTTGGCAACCCCTCTGCCAGGCTGTTCGGGTCAAACCCGCCACACAGAGGGTCTGGCGCGGATGCAGTTGGCTGATAGGGTGACCCCAAGCCGACCTGATTCCCCTGGGTATCGTAGAGTCGCGTCTGGGAGTAGTTGGTCGCGGATGAAACCGACGGCCCCGCCGCCCCCCACGACTCGAAAGTCATTCGCTCGAGGGGATCTCCCTCATAGTATCGGGTGCGACGCACTTGGTTCGTCGCGTCCCTGAAAGTCTCACTGCGAAGAACACCCAGATGATACGTGTAGTCCACACGCTCCGCGTGAGTCGCGCCGGAGGGGACAGAAGAGTACGCTCGCCACTGCAAGAGTGCGGTACGTACACCGCCGACACATCCCTGGCCTGCCCCCGTATTTTTGCGGAAGCAGAGTACTTCATAGCGGCCATCCGGATGACGGATATAGTCGCCATGAGAAGCGTTGTCGTCATAACCATACGCCGTGACAGCCTCCCAGGATGCATGTCCGAGCGCAGTGGTCTTCCTCACCAACTGAGTGCCTTCGTATTCGAACTTCGTGATGTCTCCATTTGCATCAGTCAATTGCAACAACCGGCCCCTCACATCATATGAATCCAGGGCCGTGGTGATGGGGGCTGACAGGCAGCCCGATGGATAGACTTTCTTGGCCTTCATGCGTCCAGAGCGAGAGTCCGCGGTGGAACCATCCCAGTAGTCATAGACACTGATCGGAATGTTCCCACCCATATCGCACGTCGCAGAGAGCGAGCCCGCCACTTCACAAGGCCCCATGACAGTTCGGATTCGACCCAAGGCGTCTGGAGTCCCCTGCCCAGAGCAGGCATCGTGGGTCAGGTAGAAGACCCCCACATGCCGATCCTCTCGAAGCCACGTGTTCGTCGTCGGTGAGAAACCGAGCGAATGACCCGACTTCACCACTGCCGTCAGACGATTCGTGACAGGGTCCCGCTGGCGCCGCGTCCCGACTCTGGCGAGTGGGTTTTCATCCGCGAACACGGAGACGTCCGAGTCGGTCTCTACAAGCTGCTCGTACCCTCGCCGAGCAACAGGCCGGCCCACTCCTCCGTAAACATAGGTGTAATCGCGCTCAAGCAGTGCGCTTCCGCCATCACGATTTTCGGCGCCCAAATACACATGCTGCAACTCGGCGGGAGGCAGAAACGGCTTTCCAAGGACAGCAGGATCTGCCGCCAATGCATTCCCATAAACGGTGTAAGCACCATTGCTGTGTTTGGCACCCGAAGCGACATCCACCGCATTACCGAGCTTGTCGATAAACCAGCCATCCCCTGGCGGATTGGGTTCGACTCCGACGCAGGCGCCCCCACAACTTGCTGTCACCTTTGCAGACGTCAGCCGAGGACCTTGATCGCCTTGAGGGTTCACCCCCGCCAAGGTCATCTTGAATGTCCGTGCGACCTCACTCACGGTCGTCCCGGTACCGTCTCCGAGCGTCGCACCGTACGAAATGAAATACTGGTCCTGGCTCCGACAAGCCGCGACCCCCTCGAAGTACCCAGGAGGGCATCCATTGGCCTCGGCGCTGACGAAGAAGGTGTTCTTGGCAACCGAGTCGCCGTCGCCGTCCGTGTCCTTCACGACCACATTGTTCGCCGAAATCGACTGCCTGACGATGACCACCCCGTCACGCTTCACCTCCCAGCCCTCAGTGCTGCCCGGCACCGTGTAGGCATATTCAAGCTTGGCCCCGGTGACCGTTCCACCTGCCCTGTCTGGCCATTCGACCCTGGAGAGGAGCCCCGCCTTGTTGTCCAGGTAATGGTAGGTCACGACAGATGTCTCCACCGCACCATCTTTGCCCTGCAGATCCACCGAACTCAGGACACACTCGTGCGTGCGGTCAATCTCCGTCGGCACGCGTGAAAGCAGTCGCTGGTAATGGAAGATGAGGCGGTCACCACTCAGAGCCACGGCGGAACGAAGCACAGGCGATGCGGCGCCCAGGGTCTGCGCGGTCTCCTCCGGACTGCTGCCCGCGCACTCCGTCGGGACGTCATAGTACAGGCGAGCGATACGCCGATGGCACGAGTTCGACAGGTCCGTTCCGGCATCCTCCTTGCCTTCTTCAGCACAGGAGCCCTCGTCATACTGCTTTGGCTCGATGTAGCTGAGGAACGTCACACTGTCCCAGGTGCGAAATCCTTTCAGTGTCTCCTCGAAGCTGCCATGCCCCCGATTATCTTTATGATTGTAGAAATACCGACCATCGGGTGCGTGGACGACGATGCTCTCCCCCACCAATTGAATCTTGAGGGACTGCTCCGAGAAATTGGTACCAAAGCAGCCATCCGTCCCAATCATCGTTCCACAGTCGTCAAAGGACGTCATCGTCCCAGCTGGCCCTCCGTACAAGTCCCAGGCATAGAGGTCCAGGCAAAGGTCTGGCCAATTCGGAGGGTTCTCGCACAGGGTTTCATACTCATAACGATGGGCGATGAAACTATACAGATTGTGCCACCAGCGCAGCCGCGGATAGGGCTTGCCCGTGCCGATACCCGCATACCCGAAGGGCGAACCCAGCATCTTCCCAGGGGCGCCCACATTCCACGCGCCGATGGGCCCCGCAGCGATTCGCGTCAGCTTCAAATCTCCCAACACTCCATCCAGCGTCATGTCGGAATGTGAGTAAGTCGGCTTGAGTGAGCCGAGCGCGACGCGACTCTCAGGCGAAGCGCCAAAGCTGCCCGGGCCCCCCAGTGGTGGCAAGGGATTCAGCGTGGCCTGCTCCACCATCTTCTTGATTTCTTCCTCGGACAAGACGTCTTCGTCGAGCGCATAGGCGCCCAGCCCCACCAAGAAGATCGCGAGTCCACCTGCGAAAAAACTCCATCGTCTGGGCAATGCCAGCTTTTTCATGACGTTCCATTTCATTACACAGCTTGATTCGAGAGGCTTCTTCAACCACGGCATCCGTAGGCCACCTACTCAGTGAGAATCTGGAGATGGGGCACCCTGTCCCTTTGCCGGCAACAGACAGACGGACGACTTCGCACCTGGAACCACACTCACACATCGCCAACCGGGTGGACATTGAGCTGCTGACTCACATTTGTTGCTACAAACATAGCCGGCGCCTCGCTCGGGCCGACCATGGACACAGAGCCCACTCGCGCATTCTGAAGCGCCGTGCGCGGTACAGTCCTCGCCCACCTTCTTGACCGCTGGCTCTGTTGTCGGCTTGGGATGCCATTCCCGAACCACGGGACTGACATCTTCAGGTACCGCCTCGGCAGTGGAGTCTTCTGCTGGCGAAGGGCGACACCCCCCCAACCACAGCATGAGAATCACGCCGCTGACACACCTCCAGGGATAGGTGTTCAGCGCAGAGCCGAACCCATGTCCCATACCCGTCCTACGCATCCGCTATCTCCAAGGAAGTCACGCCGTGACACGTGCTGAAGGACAAACTCACGAACAGAGTGCCGACGACTTTACTGCCTGGGGCTGACACTCGCGATGGGAAAACGAGAAACGTCAGTCATCCCAGAATCATGGACAAAGCGTGTGGATTTCATGCCTTGACAGACACGTCTGGCACAGCTTCGAGTCGCCTGCCTATCGCTGCAGCAGACTCAAAATCAAGAAAGAACAGACCTCTCCGGACTATTTCATCGCGGGCTCTGCCAGCAGCGCCGCGCCAATGGCTCCTGACAGCTCACCCAGCTCCGCCACGAGGACAGGGGGTTGCCGCTCCGGGACGAAGATATGGGGACGCATGGCCTCGTGAATTCGGTCCGCATAGACAGGTCCCAGCCGTGTCCCCAGACCACCGCCCAGGATGACGGCGTCCACGTCCAGCAGGTTGATGGCGGAGGCGACTCCCGCGCCCAGCATCCGCACAGCCCGGTCGATGAGCCTCGTGGCCAGTACGTCTTTCTCTTCCAGTGCTCTCATCCAGACACTGCTAGTCAAACGCGTGCGGCCTCGCTTCTGCATCCAATCGAAAAGGTGCGTCTTCTCACCTCGACGGACGGCCTTGCGCGCCTTGCGCTCCAGACTCGCACGCCCCGCGTAGGCTTCCATGCAGCCCCGTCGCCCACACCCACAACGTGCGCCGCCTGGCTTCACCACCATGTGCCCGACTTCCCCCGCCGCGCCCCGTCCTCGCCAGGGATTGCCGTTGAGCACAATTCCTCCTCCCACACCCGTTCCCCACCACACCCCCAGCACCGAGCCATACGGCCGGCCCGCTCCCAGCCGGAACTCCGCCGCCACCGCGACCTGGACGTCGTTGCCCAACACCACTCGCGAGCGAACCAGGTCCGCCAGGTCTCCCGCCATGGGATAGGGCTCCATCCAGCCCTTTCCCACGTTGCTCACGCGCGCCAGCGTCCCCGCGCCTGCATCCACTGCCCCGGGCGCTCCCACGCCCACTCCCACCAGATGCCGGGACAGCGTGCCCGCCACCCTGGCGGCCTCCTCCAGCGCGCCATACATCGCCTGGACCACGTCCCCGGGAGCGCCGTCCTCGGGCGTCGGCTGACGCGAGCGTCCGAGCACCTTCCCCGCCGCATCGACGACCACCGCCTCGATCTTCGTGCCTCCCAGGTCGATGCCTCCCCAGAGCCTCGCTTTGCGGTGAGGCCGTTCCTCATGGGTCGTATCCATACCGACGACTGGGCGAGCCTCATCCATCGCGCACCTCCTCGGGCCTCACGCCTGGAACATGCGCAGTGCCCGAGCGCGCCGAAAAACACGCCCGCCTGCCAGACAAACAGCCGGGCCCCCGCCCCCATCGATATCGACAGCCCGTATTCGAGCAGGGAGGCACCGCTCCCTGAGCAGGTCGCTTCTCCTCCCGGGATTGCCGCGTGCTCAAGGAGCCGCGCCCGTCCATCCAGGCGCCCATGAGCGGGCTTCGCGGGCGGCACACCGGGCGTGGTGACTAGCGGCGCATCACCCGCTGGCGAAGTCCCACCATGGCGACCTTGGGCAGAAAGCCCACCATGTACCGCCAGCGAGGCACGGCCAGATGGAACGGCAGGCCGCGCCAGTACAAATCCACCGCGAGGTCACTTCTTCGGTGCTCCACCAGCCAATGCGAGACATGCCGCGCGCTGTAGAGGAGCATCTCCAGTCGCTCGTGCCGGCGGGCCTCGCCGCCCGGGTAGCGGCCGAGTCGCTCTTGCATCAACTGGTACGCCATGCCCCGGTGGCTCGGCTCCAGGTGTGTCGACTCAGAGCCTTCGTGCTTGCGATAGCCCACCATCACTGGCGCACGGACCCACGCGAATCCCGGCTCCGTGCCAAGGCGGTACAGCAAGTCGTAGTCCTCCGCGACGATGCGCAGCGGAGTGAACCCTCCCACCCTTCGCAGCGCCTCCGTCCGCACGGCCAGGACACAGGCGGTGCGCGGGGTCCGGTCCCCGGCGCTCGCCAGGTAGTCCGGGAACAGCATCACGCGCGGGTCCTCCCGCGTCACGGACCTCAGTTGCTCCACGCGATGGAAGTCCGTCGACGTCCCCATCACCACCGAGGGCATCCCGTGGTCCGTCAGCACCTTCCGATACGTGGACAGCGTCCAGGGGAACCACAGGTCATCGCTGTCCAGGAACACCACGTATTCGCCCCGGGCGGACTGGATGCCCAGGTTGCGCGCCACGCCCGGCCCCGCGTTGACCTGGGTCAGCGTCGTCACGCGCTCACCCAGACGTGCGAGGTTCTCCAGCGTGTCATCCGTGGAGCCATCATCCACCACGAGGACTTCGTAGTCCGTCTCCTCCTGCGCGAAGACGGAAGCGAGCGTCTCCTCCAACAGTCGCGCGCGGTTGTACGTGGGGATGACGATGGAGAAGAACGGCATGCGTGACGGCCTCACACGCGGGCCCGCAAGCCCATCTCGCTGATGCGCAGAAAGGTGGAGAGCTGGCGCTTGTATTCCGGCATCGCCATGCGTCCGCGCAGCAACGTCTGCGTCAACACCGCCGAGTTGTAGGGCAACGTCCCCACCAGGATGGCGCGCATCGCCCACTCGTGCAGCCGGCCATGGTGCTTGCGGAAGTACGCCAGCCGCGTGCGCCATAACTCGATGCGCACCTTGTCCGGTCCCGTGGCGGAGGGACGGAACGAGCGGCTCGTCAGGTGCGTAATCACCGCCTCCGGACAGAAGGCCACCTCCCAGCCCGCCTTCCGGGCCCGGACGCACCAGTCCGTGTCCTCGGTGTTGCCCAGGGGCGACATGACCTCGTCGAGCAGACCGACCTCCGCCAGGGTCTCCTCCCGCACCACGATGCAGGCCCCCAGCACCCAGCTCACCCGCGCCTCTTCGTGCCCATACTGGGCCGGGTCGATTTCCAGCTGCTTGAGGAAATGCAGCGGGCGCGGCAGGAACATCAGGTCGAAGAGCTGCCCGGACAGGGACATGGGCCGGAAGGTGCAGTTCTGGATGGTGCCATCCGCGTTCAAGAGCCTCGCGCCCGCCATGCCCACGCGAGGGTTCTCATCCATGAAACGCACCAGCGCATCGAACGCCCCTTCATGGACGATGGTGTCGTCGTTGAAGATGCAGATGTGGCGGCCCCGCGCCTGACGCAGCACCTGATTGTGATTGGCGGAGAACCCCTTGCGCTCCGTGTTGAAGAGCCAGCGCACTCGCGGGAAGTCGCGCCGCATCGCCTCCACGCCCCGACCGTCCGTGGCGTTGTCCACCACCCAGACCTCGAAGGTGCACTCGCGCGTCGTCTCATGCAGCGTGCGAAGACAGTCGTGCAGCAGCTCCGGGTTGCTGTGATTGACGATGGAGATGACCAGGTCGGGTTTCGTCATCGGAGGGCTCTCGTCTCGCTCATGGCACGGGGCTCACTGGCGCGGCGCTCGCGGAACGCCGGGCCTGGATGAAGGCCCGGATGTCTCGCACTTCGTCCAGCAAGGAGCGCGTCCTTGGAATCCACTCGCGCACCAGCACCAGGGCGGCGAACAACACACAGCCCACCGCCGTCCGCGCCAGCATGTCCTGCTCGAACAGCACCCAGGCCGCCGCGTACGCCCCAGCCATGAGCAGGCCCACGGAGAGCAGCGGCTCCATCACCTGGGACACCAGGCCGCGCAGCGCAGCGTTGAGCCGCGTCACCCGCCACGTCGTCACCCAGATTTCCCCCAGCGCCACCAGGAACGACACGGGACCGACGCTCGACAGCCCGTAGCGATGCAGGGCCCAGGTGCCCAGGCCCCACTTCACCGCGCCCGCGCCAACGACGACCGCCAGTCGCTCCCACGGGCGTCCGCCCGCGTTCTGCGCGGTGGCGAGCAGCCCCGTCAGCGTCATCAGCACGCACTCCAGGCTGAACCACTGCGCCAGGGGAATGGCGGCCACCCAGCGCTGCCCGAACAGCAGCGGCACCACCACCGGCAACGTCAGGACGGCCAGGGGGATGACCAGCAACAGCGCCGCGGACAGCCGGCGCAGCGAGGTGCGCAGGTACTCGGCGAAGCCCAGCGGATCATCCTGGAGCCGGCAGTACGAGGGGAACGCCACGCGATTGAGCACCACGCTGAGCATCATCGGCGTCGAGGAGAGCGCCCATGCCCAGTTCACCAACCCCACCGCCTCCTTGCCCAACACCCGCCCCACCATCAACGGCACCCAGCCGGCCACCAGCGCGCCCACCAGCGGAGGCAGCTGGATGGCCAGCCCATAGCCCAACAGTCCTCGCAGGAGCCTCGGTCGAAAGCTCCCGCGCGGACGCCAGGGGGACGCCGAGGCGATGCAGGCCCACCCCACCGCGCCCCGCACCAGTCCACCGCCCACCAGGGACCATGCCCCCAGCCCCAGTGCCGCCAGGGCGATGGTGCTGACCACCTGCGCCACGTTCTCCGCCAGCTCCGCGCGAGCAATGGCGGGAAACGCCAGCTTGCGCTCCAGGGCCATCAGCGGAATCACGCGCAACGTGGTCAGGAACAGGCCCACGCCCATCACCCACACCATGGGCAGGGCGTCGGCACCCAGCGCATACCCTTCGATGAGAAAGGGGGCGAGCGCGCAGATGGCGACGACGATGAGGGCCGTGAAGGCCTGATGACACCAGAAGAGGGTGAAGGTCTCGTCGCGGGTGGGCTCGCGCGACTGATGCACCAGCGCCGCGCTCAGCCCCATGTCTCCCAGGTACGCACCGAGCGTGGCCACGTACGCGACGATGCCGTAGAGCCCATAGTCGGCGGGAAACAGCAGCCGGGAGAGCGCCAGCGCGCTGACCACGCGCAGCCCCTGCGAGGCCGCCGTGCGGGCGGCCAGGACGAACATGCCCTTCAGGGCACGCGCCTTCACCTCGCCAGTCGTCACCTCCGGTGCGGCAGTCGCGTTCATGGCTGGCAGCGCCCCGCTCCCGGGCGTCGACGAAGGGCGGGCCGGACAGGCCACGCACATCCGACGCGCACGGCACGAGCGGATGGCGGGATGCTACCGGGCCCCTCCAGGCCTCACAAGCAATGCCAGAGCGCGCCAGGGCTCCAGGTCGCGGTGCCCCAAGTCGCTCGCCTGCCCGACACCCGCGCGATGATTGCCACCCCCCAAGGCCCGCGACTACGGTCCTTCGCCGCGCATGCCCCCTGACGGTCGCCGTCCCCTCCTCCCCGCTCACGCGCCTCGCTGAGCACGTCCCCCGCGAACGGCGCCGAAGTCCGATGCCTGCCCCCTCCCCCACTCCCACCTGGCACCTGCTCACCGGGGAGTACCCGCCCCAGCGAGGAGGCGTTAGCGACTACACGCGGATGCTGGCCCAGGCCCTCACGCGCGCGGGCCAGCAGGTTCATGTCTGGGCCCCTGGAGACACCGGCGTCCATCTCGACGGAGACGTCACGGTCCACGCCATCCCTGGACTCCTCACGCCCCTGGGACCGTCGCGCCTGACACGTGAGCTGGACAAATGCCCGGGCCCTCGTCGGCTGCTGCTTCAGTACGTGCCCCACGCCTTCGGAATGAAGGCGATGAATGTTCCGTTCTGCGCGTGGTTCGCCACGCGTCGCCAGGATGAGCGCTGGGTCTTCTTCCACGAGATCGTGTACCCGTGGAACCCTCGGGACCGGCTTCGCCATCAGGTGCTCGCGGGTACCACGTGGGTGATGGCTCGGCTGCTGGCCCAGGGTCTGGACCGCGCCTTCGTGTCCATTCCGGCCTGGACGCGACACCTGCCCGCGAACGTCCAGCCCCTCGCCGAGTGGTGCCCCATTCCCAGCACCCTGCCCGTCGACCCCGACGTGGCTGCGATTCAACAGGTACGCGCGGTGCTCGGGCCCGGGCCCTGGTTGGGACACTTCGGGACCTATGCGCCCTCCATCACCGGGACACTGGAAGCGGTGCTGGTGCCGCTGCTGCGCGCGGAGCGACAGCGCAAGGTGTTGCTGCTGGGGCGCACCAGCCGCGAGTTCGCCCAGGCACTGGTGGGTCGGCACCCCGACCTGACCGAGCGCGTGGTGGCGCGCGGCGCGCTTCCAGGAGAGGACGTGGCCGCGCACCTCGCGGCCGTGGATCTGCTGGTGCAGCCCTATCCCGACGGCGTGACTTCGCGGCGAACGACGGTCATGGCCGGGCTCTCCCTGGGCTGCCCGCTGGTCACCAACACGGGACACCACACAGAGCCGCTGTGGCGAGAGCTGGACGCCGTGGCCCTGGTGGAGGGCACCGCGACAGCCCCTCTGGTGCAAGCCGCCGAACGACTCCTGTCGAACCCAACGGAGCGCCTCCAGTTGGGTGAGCGCGCCGCACGCGCCTACCGCGAGCACTTCGCGCTGGAGCGCACGGTGGAGCGACTGCTGCGCCCGGGCCCTTCCTCTCGGGAGCCCCGCTCATGAGCCCCCGCGAGCCCCTCCGACTCGCGGTGCTGATGGATCCTCGTGAAGAGGGCTGGCCCAGCATGGACCTGGTCGGCGAAGCGCTCCTGGAGGGACTGGCCGGATATCCTCGCGAGGTGTCCGCCCGTGAAGTGCGTCCCACCATTGCCTCGGTGGTGCGTCGGCTGCCAGTGCTGGGCTCGCGCCCCCAGTCCTTCAACGTGGACCGCGTCCTCACCCGCTTCGGGCTGTATCCGACGCGGGCCCTGCTGACGCGAGCCCGCGATGAGGCCTTCCACGTGGTGGACCACACGTACGCGCAGCTCGTTCATGCGCTGCCCGCCTCGCGTACCGGCGTCTATTGCCATGACCTGGACGCGTTCCGCTCCGTGGTGGAGCCCCACCGAGAGCCTCGCCCCGCATGGTTCCGACAGCTGGCCCGCGCCCAGCTCCGAGGGCTGCAACGCGCGGCCATCGTCTTCCATAACTCCCAGGCGGTGCGTGACGAACTGCTCGCGCACGGCCTGGTGGACCCGACCCGTCTCGTCTGGGCACCGCTGGGCACGTCGCCCGAATATCGACCGGAGCCCGTGCCCGGAGACATGAGCGCGGAAGTCCTCGCGCCGCTGGAGGGCAGGCCCTACGTGCTGCACGTCGGCAGCGCGATTCCCCGCAAACGGCTGGATGTGCTGTTCGACACCTTCGCGAGCCTGCGCTCCCGTCATCCCGACCTGCGATTGGTGCAGCAAGGCGGAGCACTCACTCCGGCGCTGCGTGAGCGGGTGACAAGGCTGGGCATCGGAGGGGCGCTGCTCCAGCCTTCGTGGCAGGACCGGCCCACGCTCGCGGGCCTGTACCGAAGCGCGAAGGCCGTCCTCCTCACGAGCGAGGCGGAGGGCTTCGGCCTCCCCATCATCGAGGCACTGGCCTGCGGTGCCCCCGTGGTCGCCAGCGACTTGCCCGTGTTGCGGGAGGTGGGCGCGGAGGCGTGTCTCTACTGTCCCGTGGGAGATGTCGCCGCTTGGAGCGACACCGTGGACTCGCTGCTGACCGGACGACGGGAGGCGCCACCGCTGGCGTCACGACGGGCTCGCGCCGCTCGCTTCACCTGGAGCGCGCATACCCGCACGGTGCTGGACGCCTACTTGCAATTGACAGGTTGAGGCGACACCCCGCTCACGACACGAGCCTCGCGCTTCACCTGGAGCGCGCACACCCGCGCGGTGCTGGACGCCTCCTTGCGATTGCCAGGTTGAGGCGACACCCCGCTCACAACAAGCGCCTCGCGGCGCCAGAGCACCTTCGTCAGCGTCGACCCGTCGGCTCGCGGGCTTCGGCCCCTTCGTCTCTCGCCTGTCGACGCCCGGCTTCCCGCTCCGAGGCCCCTCGTCCCAGGCGGGAGCGCTCCGCTCCATTCGACTCCGACGCCGCTCGCGCCGACGACAGGAGCGCCCAGCCTCCGGCCCCCACCACCAGCATCAGCACACCCGCCAGCCCCATGAGCATCTTGCGCGAGCGCCCGGAGCGGATGGTGGCCAGGTCGAGCGTCGTCGCTTCCAGGAACTGCGTGGGCCTCACCATGATGCTGGTGGCGGCATCGGAGTCGGACCCATGCGGACGCCGAGCAGGAGCCGCGCCCCGTGCTCGCCCCGCTCGTTTAGCGAATCGATCCCCCTTCGCTGGGGAAGGAGGCACAACAGGCGTCGGGTCCGGAGCGTGTGTCTCCAGCGGCTGCGTCGAGAGCTTCGTCGCGCTTCCGAAGAGGTCCATGCGGATCTGCTTGAGCTCCCGACGCACCGCCTCCGCGGAGGCGGGACGCGCGGACGGCTCCTTCGCCAGCAGGCGCAGCACCAGGGACTCCAGCGCCGGGTTCAGCTCCACATATGACGACAGTCGCGGCGGCGGCGTCCGGACATGCTGGAGGACGATGGCCAGGGGCGTCTCCCCCTGGAAGGGCAGTCGCCGCGTCAGCATCTCGTAGGCGATGACGCCCACCGCATACAGGTCCGTCTGGGGACTCACCTGCTGGCCGCACGCCTGCTCCGGCGCGATGTACTCGGGCGTCCCCACCATCGCGTTGGCGTGGGTCTGGGGCGTGCTCCCATGCGGCGCCTCGCTGCGCTTGGCGATGCCGAAGTCGAGCACCTTGATGGCCTCGCCTCGCCCCTCCTCGCGCACCATGAAGACGTTTCCTGGCTTGAGGTCCCTGTGGATGACGCCTACCGCGTGCGCGGCGGCCAGGGCCCCCAGCAGTGCCTCCAGGATTTGAATGACCTCCAGCTCGAGCATCGGCGCGCGGCGCTGGATGACCTCGTCGAGAGGCGCCCCCTCCAGGTACTCCATCACCATGTACTGGCCGACGTCGGGGATGGTGCCGAAGCCGAAGATGTCGATGATGCCGTGGTGGTGGATGGCCGATGCGGCACGCGCCTCGGTGGCCAGGTCCCTGGCGCGACCGCCTTCGGCGAAATCCGGGCGGAGCACCTTGATGGCCACCTTGCGACCGATGACCGCGTGCTCGCCCTCGTAGACGATGCCCATGCCGCCACTGCCGATGCGGCGCTTGAGCACGTAGTCGCCGACCTGCTTGCCCACCAGCATGTCGCGAGTGACGGACTCCTCCCACTTCATCATCCGCGCCGCGTACGCCGCGGGGACACCCTCGACCAGCGGACTGAAGGGCGCCTGCGTCGGCTCCGAGTCGGGCGCGCGCTTGAGCGTGGCCTCGTTGTCATCCGCGCGATACGGGCCCGCGGACAGGGAGGCTCCTGCCCGGAACACCTCGCGCGGGCAGACGGTGACACCCGGTCGGTGGTCGGCACCGCAGTGAGGGCACTTCCGCGAAGGGCTCATCGGGTCGAGCATCATCGCCCGTTCCCCTCCGTGGATGCCATCTCCGCCGAGACAATCCCGTCGACGCGGCTCGTCGCGAGCTGTCCTTCCCAGGTGACGCCCTCCATCACTCCCGTTTGATTTTCATGATTCACATGTCTCACGCGAGTTTGCCTCCCGTGGCCACACACCCGCCGCGGTGGGTCCTTGGGGCGGGGCGGTGATTGACGACCCCGAGGGGGTCTGCTTCGGTCCAGCGGGCGTGCGCATCCTCTTCCTCAATCCCGTGGGGGTCCTCGGTGGTGCCGAGCGCGCGCTGCTGGACCTGATGGCCTGCCTCCGCCAACTGGATGCGGGCCTTTCGCTCCAGCTCTTCGCGGGCACGGAGGGGGCCCTGCTGGACGAAGCCCGTGCGCTCGGGGTGGACGCGCGGCTGCTTCCGCTTCCGGAGCGGCTGTCTTCCCTGGGTGATAGCGGGCTGCGAGGACGCGGGCCGAAGGAGGCCTGGAACCTCGCGCGAAGCCTCGCGCCCACCGGTGTCCTGCTCGCGAGCTACGGACGTACCCTGCGCCGGGAAGTGGCGAGGCTGCGCCCGGACCTGCTGCACTCCAATGGCATCAAGACCCACCTGCTGAGCCCCTTCACCTTGGGCCTGCCCGTCAAGCGCGTCTGGCACGTGCATGACTTCCTGAGCGAGCGACCGCTGGTGCGCTTCGCACTGGGTGCGCAGTCCCCTCTCGCCTCGGCCGCCATCGCCAACTCCCACGCGGTAGGTGAGGACGCGCGCGCGGTGCTCGGAAAGGTTCCCATCCACGTCGCCAGCAATGGCGTGGACGTGGAGAGGTTCTCACCGGGGGCGGGACACCGCGCGGACCTGGACGCCCTGGCGGGTCTTCCCCCTGCTCCGGAAGGAACCCTTCGCGTGGGGCTCGTCGCCACCTACGCGCGCTGGAAGGGGCATGACGTCTTCCTGGAAGCCGCCGCACGGCTGTCGCGGCAGGCGCCGACGCTCGAGGTGCGCTTCTATCTGGTGGGGGCTCCGCTCTACCGGACCCCAGGCTCCCAGTTCACCGAGGACGAGCTGCGGCGGCTCATCGGTCACCATCAGCTCACCGGACACGTGGGGCTGGTGCCCTTCCAGGCCGACCCGTCCGCCGTCTACCGCGCCCTGGACGTCTTCGTGCACGCCAGCACGCGCCGCGAGCCCTTCGGCCTCACCATCGCGGAGGCCCTGGCCTGCGCGACGCCCTCCATCGTCTCGCGCGCGAGCGGCGCGGCGGAGGCGCTCACGGACGGAGTCGATGCCTGGCTCATCGAGCCCGGCGATGCCCCTCTCCTCGCCACCACCCTGCGCACCCTCCTGTCGGATTCGGCCTTGCGCGCACGACTGGGCGAGGCGGGCCGAAAGACGGCGGGGGCGCGCTTCTCCCGCGAACGCTATGCACGCGAGGTGCTCGCCGTGTACCGCTCGCTGCTGTCCACCTGACGGAGTCTCGTTCTTTCTGGTGCCTTGACCCGGTGGGGCGGGTCTGGTTCGGTCCTCCGTGGACCGGGAGCTTCCGTGAAGCGGCCTCGCAGACTCGTCACCGTCTCGCACTCCTATGTCGTCGGCCTGAACCGGCGCCTCGCCAACGAGCTGGCGCGCGTGGGGGCGGGGACGTGGGAGGTGAAGGCCGTGGCGCCTCGCTTCTTCCAAGGCGACCTGAGCCCTCTCACCTTGAAGCGCGAGGAGGGCGAGGCCGCGACGCTGGAAGCCGTGCGTGCCTTCTTCAGTCGCTCCCTGCATGCCTTCGTCTATGGGCCGGAGCTGCGCGGCTGCCTCGCGGGTGACGTAGACCTCGTCCACTCCTGGGAGGAGCCCTATGTGCTCGCGGGGCTGGAGGTGGCCCTGCTCACGCCGCACCGCACGCCCCTGGTCTTCTGCTCGGCGCAGAACCTCTTCAAGCGCTACCCGCCCCTCTTCGCGCAGGCCGAGCGCTTCGTCGTCCAGCGCGCCTCGGGCTGGGTGGCCTGGGGCGAGACGGTGAAGGACCTCCTCGCCACCCGGCCGGGTTATGCGGCGAGGCCCGCGCGCGCCATTCCCATGGGCGTGGACGTGGAGCTGTTCCGTCCGGACCGCGCCGCGGGCGAGGCGTTCCTGCGCGAGCAGGGCTGGGAGGCATCGGGTCCTCCCGTGGTCGGCTACCTGGGACGCTTCGTGCCCGAGAAGGGCGTGCCCCTGCTGATGGCGACCCTGGAGCGACTCCAGACACCGTGGCGCGCCCTGTTCGTGGGGGGCGGTCCCCTGGACGGTGCGCTGCGAGACTGGGCCTCACGGCATGAGGGACGCGTGCGCATCATCACCGGAGTTCCGCACGGAGACGTGCCGCGCGCACTCAAC
The DNA here is from genome assembly GCF_013336725.1 of Myxococcus sp. CA040A. NCBI lineage: Bacteria > Pseudomonadati > Myxococcota > Myxococcia > Myxococcales > Myxococcaceae > Myxococcus > Myxococcus sp. CA040A. The sequence continues at coordinate 116,564 of NZ_JABUMR010000007.1, forward strand.
GCCATGGACCTGCTGTGCGCGCCCAGTCAGACGACGCCTCGGTGGAAGGAGCAGTTCGGACGAATGCTCGCGGAGGGCTTCGCCTGCGGGGTGCCCGTGCTGGGCAGCGACTCGGGTGAGGTGCCCCGCACCGTGGGCGACGCGGGCCTCGTGCTCCCCGAAGCGGACGTCTCGGCATGGACCGCCGCCCTGGCCCGACTCCTGGAGAGTCCCGAGCAACGCCGGGAACTCTCCGCGCGCGGCCGGGAGCGCGCCGTCACCCGCTTCGCCTGGCCTGTCGTGGCACGGGCCCATCTGGACTTCTTCGACGAGGTCCTGGCCCGCCGCTGAGTTCGCTCAGCCCTCGCGCTCCATCACCTCGACGAGCGTAGAGGCCATGTCGTCCCATGTCCTGGCGCGCAGCGACTCCGACAAAGAGGCCAGAGGCACGGCCCAGGCGGTCGCGTTCGTCCTCCAGGACTCCAGCGCGCCCACGAGCCCCGCCACGTCATCGGGGTCATCCAGCAACAAGTCCCGCAGTGCAGCGGGATAGCGCTCCGCCACGCCCGCGGAGCGACTCACGAGCGCGGGCAGCCCCGCGCACAGGGCTTCGTGAACCCCCAGCCCATAGGCCTCGTAGCGCGTCGGAGCCACGAGCAGGTCCGCGGCGGACAACAGCACTGGCACGTCACTTCGGAACCCGAGGAACTGGACGCGCTCCGACAGGCCGCGCACCCGCGCTTCCTGTTCCCAGGCCTCGCGCTGCGAGCCCGCGCCCACCACCTTGAGGTCCGTGTCCCAGTCGCCTCGGGCGTGAAGTCGGGACCACGCCTCGAAGAGCGTGTCGAAGCCCTTGCGCCTGTCACCCAGCGCTCCGACGAAGAGCGCCACGCGCCGGTCCGCCGGCCAGCCCAGCGCCGCGCGCGTCGCGCTCCGAGTCTCCTGGGAGACAGGGTGGAAGCGCTCCGGCTCGCTGCCGTAATAGACGACGTGCACCCGCGCCTCGGGAACACCGGTCGCCGCCACCAGGTCGGCGCGCGTCCGCGCGGAGTTGGCGATGATGACGTTCGAGCGCCACAGCGCCTTGTGCTCATCCTTCTTGTAGCGATGGTGACTCACCCGGCCCTTGAGTCGGCGAAGCACGCCGCCCACGGGCTCGGAGGTATAGGCCCCGTGGACGTAGTGGACCCAGTTGGCCCCGGGCACGACGCAGTTGCCTCCATTGGCCAGCACCCGCCCGCCCTCGGCCCGCGTGCGCAGCGCCCAGGCACGCCCCACCGCATCCAGCAGCGGCTCGCCCAGCAGGTACGCATTGGCCGGCTTGGGCACGTGGACGAAGCGCACGTTGGGAAACTCTCGCAGCGCGTCCGCGATTCGGTGCGCCACCAGCCGCACCGGCCCACCCTGCTTCGCCAGCCACAGTGCCAGCGCGAGGTTGGCCCGGTCCATGCCACCGGTGGCCACGAAGTCACCGGCGATGAGCGTGTAGGGTCGTCGCATGCGTCCAGGCGCCGAAGAGCGCCGCGTTGAGCAGCCAGAACTCCATGCCCATCTGGCTCATGAAGAACGAGTAGCTGAAGGTCAGTGCCAGCGCGCCGAGGTTGTAGGCGAAGATGACGCTGCCCCACAGCCAGAACTCGCCCCCCGTGGTCTCCCGCTGGCGGGCGATGCGGAACACCCACGCCATGGCCGCGAGCAGGCCCAGCGGATAGAGCAGCATCACCAGGAACCCGCCGTCGTACACCCACGCGGTCCACTGGATTTCGGCCCACAGCGAGGGACGCGCCGGGTCCGAGTTGTCACCGAAGTAGGCGTTGGCCATGCCGTAGCGACCGAGCCCCGCGCCCAGCGGGTACACCGGCAGCAGGTCGTTGAGCGTCACTTCCAGGAAGAGGCCCCGGTTGCGGTGGTAGACCTGCTCGGGGCGCTCCTCGAACAGGCTGTTCCAGCGCGCGAACACCGCGTCGCCGCCCACCGCGACGGCCCAGCCGAAGGTGAACACCGCCGCCCCGCCCACCACCACCACCAGCGTCGCCAGTCGCGCGAGCCGTCCGCTCAACGCGAGGACGAGCGCCATCGCCGCCACGCAGACGACCAGCATCAGTGCGAGCGCGCGGACCTGACAGAGGTAGAGGCACAGCAGCCCCACCAGGATGCTGCCCACGCTCATCCCCCGCACCCACCCGCGCCGGGACGACAGCAGGAAGCCTCCGCCCAGCAGCACCGAGTAGAAGGCGCCCGTCGCGGCGCCGCCCGGCATGTCCGTCAGGCCCATGGGGCGAAAGACGCGCTCGCCGCTGACCGTCTCGAACTCCAGGCTGCGCACGTAGGCCTCGCCCTGGTTCTGAATCATGGTGGAGACGTTGGGCTGGAAGCGGCCCGGGAAATAGACCTGGAGCACCCCCACGGTGGCGCTCGCGGTGTTGAAGAAGAAGAGCAGCGCCAGGGTGAGCCGGAACGTCTTCGGGTCGATGGACAGCCGCGTCACCCAGAGCAGCGGCGCGACGATGGAGACCTGGATGGCCAACTGCGCCATCGCACCCAGCGCACTCACGGTTCCCGGGTTGAAGAAGTTGAGCGCGGTGATGCCCAGCGCCCCCAGCACGAAGGGCAGCGCGGGGTGCTTCAGGCTCCGCCCTGGCACCAGCACCAGCAACGCGAGGCTGAGACCGAACGCCAGGGTCCGCACCACCACGCGCACCGGGGAGATGGCCTCCACCAGCAGCGCGAGCTGACAGGCGATGAGCAGACCCACGAACAGCGGCACCAGCCGCGCCGAGGAAAGCCATCCGCCTCGCGAACCGGTCCGCGGCTCCCCGCTTCGGGTGGCACCGGGATTCGTCTCGAGCGCGCCGGCACCGCCGACTCGCGGGGCCGGCGCCGAGACGACCTCCAGCGGTGCGCCGGGCGCGCGCCGCACATATCGGCGCCCCAGGACGCCGGGGCCCTGGAGTCCCGGCCGCGCCGACATGGGCGGGCGCGGACTCTTCACGCGACGGCTCGTGTGTCGGTCGGTGTCTCCGAGGTCGGCACGGGCCGCCCCAGCGCCTCCGCGTACAACGTGAGGCTGCGAGCGGCCATGACGTCGTGCCGGAGCTCCGCCTCCGCCCGCGCCCGAGCGCCGCGCCCCAACTGCTCCGCCAGCCCCGGCTCCTCCACCAGTCGCCTTGCCGCGCGCGCCAGCGCCTGCGCGTCACCCACCGGAACGGTCAATCCCGTCTCCTCGTGTCGGCTCACCCACGGCACCCCCGAGTGCGCAATCGCGGTGTTCAGCACGGGCAGGCCACACGCCATGGCCTCCGCCTGCGACAGCCCATACGCCTCGCTGCGCGCATTGCTGGGGAACCACAGCGCGGTGGCCGCGCGATACGCACCAGTGAGCGAATCCGGAGGGAGGTAGCCCGCCCACGTCACGCGGTCCGCCACGCCCAGCGCCTTCGCTCTCGCGCGCGCCTCTTCTTCCAGCGGCCCCACGCCCACCACCATCAGTCGCCCGGGCACCCGCGCGAGCGCCTCCAACGCGGTGAACAGGCCCTTGTAGTAGACGAGCCGCCCCACCATCAGCCACAGCGGCTGGCCTCCGGCCTCCTGCCGCCAGTGCGCCTCCGCCTTCAGCGCCTCGGCGGACGGCTGGAGATAGGGCCCCAGGTCGATGCCCAGCGGCAGGGCGCGGACCTTCTGCCGGAAGGTCTTCAGGAGCGCGGAGCCATGCACGTACGCCTCGCTGTCGGACAGAATCCGGCGTGCGCGGGTGTACAGCAGCAGCTCGAAAGGGCGGAACAGCGCGCCGGCCACCCGCTGACGGATGATGTCGCTGTGGTGGGTGATGAAGACCGCGGGGAGTCGGGGCACGCAATCCAGCGCGAGCACCATGGTGGGGTTCGGCGTGTGCAGGTGCACCACGTCCACGCCCCGCGCGAGCATCCGCCGCAACATCCCCGGCAGCTCCGGCAGCACGTCCATGCGCGCCACCGAGGCCCGGCGCCCCAGCCGCACCACGCGCACCGGGCCGTCCCACTCCTCACGCGTGGGGCTGCTGCCCCGGAACTCATGGCTGGTGTTGCCCGAGTCCCTCGAGTGGTTGGCGCACAGCACCTGCACCTGGGCGCCCTGCGCCGCCTGCGCGCGGGCCAGCGTCTGGACGTGGCTTTCGATACCACCCGACGCGGGCGGATAGAACTTGCCCAGGTGCAACACCCGCAGACCCGCTCCCGCCGGGGGCGTGCTCACGACTGCGTCACCCCGTCCTTGGACTCCTCCGCGTACTGCCCATACCCCTGGTAGGCCAGGTACGAGTCCCCGTAGCGCGGCGCCTTCAAGTCCACGTCGTTGAGGATGGCGCCGTACATGCGCGCCTGCACGTCCGCCAGCGAGCGCAGCGCGCGCCGGGCCGACTCGCGGTTCGTCTTGCCCGCCTTGAGCACCAGCACCACGCCGTCACACTGCGTGGCCAGCACCGCCGCGTCCGCCACCGCGTTGAGGGGCGGGCTGTCCAGGATGACGCGGTCGAACTTCCCCGCCGCCGCCTTCAACAGCTCCGTGAAGGCCCGCGTGTGCAACAGCTCCGCCGGGTTGGGCGGAATGGGGCCGCACGGCAACACGAACAGGCCGGGCACTTCCGTGCTCTTCACCGCCGCGTCCAGCGTGCCCTCGCCCACCACCAGCGAGGAGATGCCCAGCTCGTTCGGCACGCCGAAGGCCCGGTGCAGCCGGGGCCTGCGCATGTCCGTGTCCAGCAGCAGCACCCGGTTGCCGCTCTGGGCCATGGCCACGCCCAGGTTGATGCTGGTGGTGGACTTGCCTTCCTGAGGACCACTGGACGTCACCACCAGCGTCTTGAAGGGCGTGTCCGGAGACATGAACAGGAGGTTGGTCCGGATGGCCCGACAGCACTCCGCCACCGACGACTTCGGCTCGCGGTGCACGTAGAGGTCCCGGTCCTTCGGCGGGTGGTGCCCCTCGATGCGCGGCATCACGCCCAGGAACGCCAGCCCCAGCCGCTCCTCCACGTCCGCCTGCGTGGCCACGCTGTTCTCCAGCAGGTCCAGGAGCAGCGCCACGCCCAGCCCCGCGAGCACCCCCATCACCAACCCCACCAGCAGGTTGCGATTCACGTTCGGCTTCACCGGGATGTACTGCGGCCGGGCCGAGTCCAACACGCGCACGTTGCTGGTGCGCAAGAGGCCCGACAGCTCGATGTCCTTGAGCCGCTTGAGCACCAGCTCGTAGAGCCGCTGGTTGTTGTCCGACTCGCGCTTGAGCCGGTCGTACTCGATGGACTTCTTGTTCACCTGGAACGCCTCGGCCTTGGCGTCGTCCAGCAGTCGCACCAGGTTCTTGCGCTGCGCCTCCGCCTCGGACAGCTCCGTCTCCGCCGAGCGCACCAGGTTGCGCAGACTCTTGAGGAAGTCGGCCTGAATCACCGCCAGCTTGCCCTGGCACTCCAGGAGCTTCGGGTGCTCGGGCAGGTAGCGCTCTGTCAACTCCGCGCACGCCACGCGCACGTCCGTGTAGGCCTTCTTGAGGTCCTGGATGGAGCCATCCTTGGCCCCCGGCAGCGCCTCCGCCCACAGCTCGTCGTCGGGCGAGGCCTTGCGCAGCTTCTGGATGGCCTCCACGCGCGCCTGCAGCGCGGCGATGCGGGTGCTCACCTCGGTGAGGTTCAGGTTGTAGCTGTTGATGCGGTCGCTGACGATGCTCATCCGCGACTCCAGCGACGTGGACAGCATGTCCGCGTCCTTCTTGAAGTCGTAGACAGCCATCTCGCTCGCCTTGGACTGGTTCTCCAGGTCCTCCAGCCGCCCCTCCAGCCAGCTTTGCGCGTCCTCCGTCATGCGCAGCTTGAGCGCCAGGTTCTCCGCCATGTACGCGCCCGCCACTTCATTGGCGAGCAGCGCGGCGCGCTGGGCATCCAGGTCATCCACCGCGATGTTCATCACCCGCGAGTCCTTCGCGGGCAGCACGCGGATGCGCGACTGGAGCAGCCCCACCGCGTCCGAGCCCTGCATGGCCTGGACGCGGGCCTTCTCGTCCTGCAGGCCCGCGAGCCCCAGGAAGCCTGGGTCCGTCGACAGTCCGAGCTTGTCCACCACCCGGCTGGCCACCGCGCGCGAGGTGATGATTTCGCTCTGCGTGGCGTAGTACTCCTTGTTGAACCAGTAGTTGCTGCGCTCCTCGCCCATGACCTCCTTCACCTCGCCGTCCAGGAAGCGAGGCGCCATCACGTCGATGATGAGCGAGGTGCTGGCGGAGAAGACCTTGGGCTGGCGCAGCGTGTAGACGGCCGCGAGCGCCGCCACCACCACCGCCACGCCGAGCACGACCCACTTGCGTCGCCAGAGCGCCCGCGCGCGGAGCATCAATCCCGCGGGCGTCGGGCCGCTGTTACCACCGGCCGGGTCGAACACGGTTCCTTCCACGTCTTGTCTCTCCTGGAGCCTGGAGCGCCTGGGCCGGTTCCGACCTTCACCCACACCCATGGACACCGTCGTCGAGCGTGCCGTGTCCGCCCCGGGTTGTCCATCGTTCCGCCGTCGCCTGGACGCCCCCCTTCCACCCTTCTTCGAGGGAGGAACGCGCGCATTCGGGCCGCCTGTGCTAGGGAGCGCGACGTGAGCTTTCCGCACTCCGTCATCATCCCCTTCGACTCGTCCACTGTAGATGCCGCCGCCCATTTCGCCCGCGCCCTGGCGGGCCGCGCGGAAGTGGTTCTCGCCGGAGACGGCCAGCCGGATGTGGCATCACGGCCCGGCCTGCATGTGCTCAGCGTCCAGGGAGGCAAGGGCGCGTCCATCCGCGCGGCGCTGTCCCACGTGACGAGCGCCGTGACGGTGCTCCAGGACCCGGATGCGGCCTACGCACCGGACGCCTACGAGTCGCTGATGGGCCCGCTCCAGGCGGACACCGCGGACGCCGTCTTCGGCCGCCGGGGCACCCCGGGCCTGACGCCGGAGCTGTGGGCCGAGCGCGCGATGGGCCATGTCGCCCGCTTCGTCACGGACGTGCCGGTGAAGGACCCGCTCAGCGGCGTGCGCGCGTTCCGCACGGAGGCCCTGCGCTCCGTCACCCTCACCAGCGATGACGACGCGGTGGACGCCGAGCTCGTCGTGAAGCTGGCCGCGCAGCTCTACCGCCTCACGGAGGTGTCGCTGCCGCCCATGCAGGCCGTGCCCCGCCGCCCGCGCGCCGCGCGCCTGTCGCAGCTGCGCACGCTGATGCGCTACGCCACCGTGCGCGACGACGCGGACAACCAGCACGAGGGCTACACCACGCTGGAGCGCATGGACGGCGCCACCCACTACAACCAGTGGCTGGGCCGCCGCTTCCGCGCGCACCTGGGCCGCCGCGTGCTGGAGATTGGCGCCGGCATCGGCACGATTACCCGCGAGCTGGAGTCCGGCGCGGAGCTGCTCATCGCGCTGGAGGTCGACCGCTTCTACGTCGACCGCCTGAAGAACCTCTTCCGCGGCCGGCCCCACGTCCGCCCGTACCTGTCCGACGTGGCCCTGGCGGACTGGGAGTCGCTCAAGCAGGAGCGCCTGGACACCATCGTCCTCTCCAACGTGCTGGAGCACATCCCCGACGACGGGTCCGCGGTGCGCCGCTTCCGCCAGATTCTGGCGCCCGGAGGACGGGTGCTCATCCTGGTCCCCGCGCTGGAGCAGCTGTTCGGCAGCATCGACGAGGCCGTGGGCCACTACCGCCGCTACACCCCCGCCAGCCTGCGCGCCGTGCTGGAGGAGAATGGCTTCGAGGTGGAGAAGCTGGAGTGGATGAACCTGGTGGGCATGCCCGGCTGGTTCGTCAACAGCCGGCTGTTGCGCCGCCGCTCCGTGCCCAAGCTCCAGCTCAAGCTGTACGACACGCTGGCCCCTCTGTTCGCCCGCGCCGAGGCGAACGTGAAGCTGCCGGTGGGCATGAGCCTCTTCGCCGTGGCCCGCGTCACCGGAGGCGACGCTTGAGGATGCGCCTCCCGGCGACGACGCACCACACCTCGGGGAGCACCACGCCGTGAGTCTGGCGTCAGGGCCGGCCACCGACTCGCAGCCCCTTTCGGAGTCCTCGGCGCCCGGCCCCACCGGGAAGTCCGTCGTGGCCTCCCGGGGCGCGCCTCGCGCGGTCTGGGCCGCCCTGGCGGCGCTGTATGTGTTGTTGTTTCCGTACCACCCGAAGCTGCGCTCACCCAATGAGCTGTGTCGGCTCTGGCAGAGCATCGCGCTGGTGGAGCACGGCACGCTCGACATCAACCAGGTGCTGCGCGACCGGGGCTACGTGGGCGACCTGTCCGTGAAGGATGGGAAGTACTACCCCAGCAAGGCGCCGCTGCTCTCGTTCGCCGCCGCGCCGGTGTACGCCGCGCTGCGCGCGGCCTCGGGTCCGGAGCCGGTGCCCGAGGTCCCCCTCGTCTTCTTCTCGCGCCTGTGGCTCACCGTGCTGCCCACGCTGGGCCTGCTGTGGCTGGTGCGGCGCTACCTGCGCGCCACCCTGACGGCGCCCGTCGCCGACGCCCTCACCGTGACGTACGGACTGGGCTCGCTGGCGTTCAGCTACTCCCTGTTGTTCATGAGCCACCAGACGACGGCGGTGCTGCTCTTCGCCGGCTTCTATGCGCTGTGGCGCTGCGCGCGCGGGGAGTGGCGCGAGCGGGGCTATGTCCTCGCGGGGGCGTGCGCGGGAGCCACCGTGGCGGCCGAGTACACCGGCGCCCTGGGGGTGCTCGGGCTGGTGCTGTACGCCGCGCTCACCTTCCTCTTCCGCGACGTCCCGGCCCGCGAGCGCTTGCGGGGCCTGGGCCGCGCCGCCGGGCTCGCCACGCTGGGCGCGCTGCCCTTCGTGCTCGCGCTGATGGCGTACCACCAGGCCACCTTCGGACATCCGCTGACGAGCGGGTACAAGTACCTCAACGACTCCGGCTACCAGCCGTGGCACCTGGGCGGCTTCCTGGGCATCCGCACGCCGGACCCGCGCGCCTTCACCCTGTCGCTCGTCTCTCCGCTGCGGGGGCTGTTCACGCTCGCCCCCTTCCTGCTGCTGGCCGTGCCCGGCCTTTCGCGGCTGCGTTTCCGCCGCGGCGCCGACGTCTCCGCCGAGCAGCGCGCCCTGGCGTGGATGACGGCGGCGCTCCTCGCGGGCTACCTCTACTTCACGTCCTCCTTCTCCTATGACTCCTGGGGCTGGACGACGGGGCCGCGCCACCTCACCGGCCTGGTGCCCTTCCTCCTGCTGCCCGCGGGCCTGTGGCTGGAGCGCCTGCGCGAGCGTCAAAGCCTCACCGCCCTGGGCGCGGGCGCCATGCTGTGCGGAGCCGCCATCCTCACCACGGGGCTGGCCACCTTCGTCAATTACATCCCAGACGACGTCTCCAACGCCCTGGGAGGTCTGACGTTGCCGCTGCTGCACGCCGGCTTCTTCCCGCCCTCCGTGCTGTCCTTCCTCGGTGTGCCCCAATCCATCGCGGGCGTGCTGCTGCTCGTCCTCCTGGTGGGCGTGACGGGTTGGGTCCTCGCCACCCTCGCCACGCCCCCCGGGCGGCGCTGGCCTGCCCTGCCCTCCGTGGCCGCGGGTCTCGCGACGCTGCTGCTGGTGGCCACCCTGCATTACCAGACCACCGAACATGACGACGCGGACCGCAATGCCGTGCGGTTCCTGGAGTCCGTGTGGCTCGCGCCTCCCCAGGGCCACGTGTCGTTCTGGCCCCGTCCGCCTCACTGAGACGCCTGAGTAGCCGGAGGCGCGTCCAACTCGTGGGCGGGTTCCATGACGACGACCTCCTCGCCGCCAGCGGCACTCCCCGGGCACGACGTTCCGTGCCACAGTTGTCTCCTCCCAAGGAGGCAGTGACGATGATGAAGCGGGTTGCCCTGGTGATGAGCCTCTGTCTGGCCCCGAGCGTCTACGCGGAGGATGAAGTCGCGGACGTGTGGAAGGCCAAGTGCAAGTCGTGTCACGGCGACGACGGCAAGGCGCAGACCAAGATGGGCAAGAAGGAGTCCATCGTCGACATGAGCCAGGTTGCCTGGCAGGCGGCCGAGTCGGACGCGGACATCCGTCAGGCGATTGCCGACGGCTCCCCTCGCAACACGAAGATGAAGGCCTTCAAGGACAAGCTCACCGCCGCGCAGATTGACGCGCTGGTGGGATACATCCGCACCATGAAGGCGAAGTAGGGCCCCGCGGCTCGCTGAATATCCCTCCGGGGTGCGCGTCAGCCGGACAGAGAAACGGAGCCGACCATGAAGACCCTCTCCACCGCCCTCGTGTTCTGCCTGTCCATGGCCGGTCTGTTCGCCTCGGTTCGCGCCGATGCCCTGACCTCCCCGCGAATCGAGCCGGGAGTGTCCCGGCCCGAGCCCCTCTCGCTGCGTCCTGGCGACGGCAAGGGAGGTGGAGACGGGGATGACAAGGGCGGCGACGACAAGGGTGGCGACGACGAGGAGGACGAGGAGGACTACCGCTCCCGCTACGCCGGTGTCTCCGGAGCCGCGGCGCTGGAGCTGGTGGACCCCGGTGTCCTCAACGACTTGATGCGCCTGCGCGCCGCGGCCCGGTACGGCCGCTACTGAGCAGGCAGGCGCGCCCTCGGCTCAGGCCCAGCGCGTCTGGGTCTCGTCCTGGGCCTGGACCACGCGGGGCAGCGTCACCGAGAAACACGTCCCGGCCTCCAGTGAGGACGCGACATCCACCCACCCGCCGTGGGCCGTGACGATTTGCGAGACGATGTAGAGCCCCAGGCCCAGCCCGTGACGGTGGGGCCGGGGCATGCCCGGCTCGGGCGTGGCGCGGTGGAAGGGCGCGAACAGGCGCGGGCGCAGCGAGTCCGGAATGGGCGGCCCGAGGTTGTGGACCTCCACGCGCTGGAAGAGCGGGTCGCTCGCCGCCAGCCGCACACGCACCGAAGTGCCACTGGGGCTGTGTTGCAGCGCGTTGCCGACCAGGTTGGAGAGCACCTGTCCCAGCCGCTCCTCGTCCCAGACGCCGCGCGACTCGCCATCCACCTCCAGGTCCACCTGATGCTGGGGATGGGCCGGCTCCAGCTCGGAGATGATGCGACGGCACACCGACTCCATGCACACCTCGCGCGGGCGCAGGGGGATGCCTCCCGCCATGCGCGCGCGGGTGAAGTCGAGCAACTGTTTCACCAGCCGCGCCATGCGCTCGGCGCTCCCGTCGATGCGCTGCGCCACGCGCCGCGCCTCCGGCGTCAGCGTCGCCTGGGCCAGCAGGGCCGCGGCGGACAGCCGCACCGCCGCCAGCGGGTTGCCCAAATCGTGCCCCAGCACGCCGATGAAGCGCTCCTGGAAGCGCGCCTCCTCGTCCCGCTCCAGCTCCTGGCGGCGGCGCGCGGTGACATCCCGGCTGATGCCGAACAGGCCGTAGACGGTGCTGTCGCCCCGACGGAGCACGCCCTTGGTCGTCTGCCAGATGCGGTCGCTTCCCGGCCCGCCCTCTGAGTCCTCGTAGGTGGCGGTGACGCCGGACTCCATCACCGCGCGGTCATGCGCCAGCGTGGGCCCGGCGACGTCCGCGCCCAGCAGCTCCAGGTCCGTGCGCCCGAGGATGTCCTGCGGCGCCCGATTGAACGCCCGCGCGGTGGCGGGGTTGATGAGCACGTAGCGCGCATCCACGTCCTTCACGTAGATGGCGTCGGTGGCGCTCTCGATGACGGCGTGCAGCAGGTCATGGTCCCTGCGCAGCGTCTCCTCGGCGGCCATCCGCTCCGTCAGGTCCTCCAGGAAGACGACAACGCCGTCCTCCCAGGGCGACACTCGCGCCAGCAGCCAGACGAGCCCCACGGAGGACTGGCGGGAGACACGCACCACCTCCGGCTCGCGGCGCACCGCCACTCGGACACACGCGGCGAACAGGCCACATTCGCCCACCCACGGCGCTTCCTCGAGAAGGCGCTGGCGCACGAGCGGACGCTCATCGCGCCCCAGCCAGCGCTCCGCGTGGACATTCGCGGAGACGCACTCGAAGTCCAGGATGCCGTGCCCAGCGGAGCGGACGCTGCGCAGCACCATCACTGCTTCGGAGGGGGGTGCGCCCGCCCCGCTCATCAACCTGTTGCTCCAACGGCCGGATTGCATGGCTGGCGTGTGGCACCCCCCAGCGATGCCTTGCAGGAGAGTAGTTCCTGCCCCGGGCATGCGGCCAACCCACCCCAGGTACGGCTGATTCGTGGCGGACACAGCATTCGTGGCCGCGTCGGCTCCGACACACGACACGCAATGCGCTCTGTCGTTGACCTGTCAGGGGCATGCCCCTAATTACCCTGCGGCCCTCAGGGGTCCACTCATGGACACTCCTTTCACACAGAGGCGGGATGACGAGGCGGCGCAGCCTGGCGGCGTGCCGCTCGTGGCGGGTGACACCTTCGCCCGGTTGCTGGCGGAGCTGCGCCCGGGACACCGCGCGCGGACGCAGGGACTGAAGGGCTCCGCCCGGGGCCACGTGCTGGCTCGCCTGCACCGTGAAGCACGCGCGCCGCTCGTCTGCGTGGCGGCGGACGAGGAAGCAGCCGATGCCCTGGCCGCCGACCTCGCCTTCTTCCTGGGTGGCACCGGCACGCTGCTGCGGCCGAGCGTGCTGCGCCTGCCCGCCGACGAGGTGCTGCCCTACGACGAGCTGTCCCCGGAGGCGATCGCCGTCACCGAGCGGCTGGGCGCTTTGTTTCACTTGTCGCAAGGCACGCGCTTCCCGGTGCTGGTGCTGTCCCTGCGCGCGCTGCACCGCCGCGTGCTGCGCCCGGACGTCATGGCCGCGCTCACGGACCGGGTGGTGGTGGGCCAGGAGTACGACCGGGACGCGCTGGCGCGGAAGCTCTCCCGGATGGGCTACCAGAACAGCCCGATGGTGGAGGACGTGGGGACGTTCTCCGTGCGCGGCGGTCTGCTGGACGTCTTCAGCCCGCTCTACGACAAGCCGGTGCGCCTGGAGTTCTTCGGGGACACCATCGACTCCATCCGCGCCTTCGACCCGGAGTCGCAGCGCACGGTGGACGCGCTGAAGGAAGTGGACCTGGTGCCCGCGCGGGAGCTGCTGCTCACCGAGGACACCCGCCCGCGCGCCGAGGCCGCCGCCCGCGAGGTGGCCGAGCACATCAACCTGCCCACCATCCAGCTGCGCGAGCGGCTGGACGCGCTGCGAGAGGGGATGCCCGGCTTCGGACTCGAGGGCCTGCTGCCCGCGCTGTTCGAGGGCGGACTGGCCACGGTGTTCGACTTCCTGCGCACGTGGAGCCCGGAGGCGCCGGTCTTCTACCTGGACGACCCGCTGGAGCTGGGGCGCGCCGCGGACGCGCTGTGGGACGAGTTGGAGCGCACCTTCGTCGCGGCCGAGGAGCGCAAGGACCTGGTGCGCCCGCCGGCCGAGCACTTCCTCTCGCGTGAGGCCGTCGCCGAGCTGCTGGGCGGCTATCGCGTCGTCGAGGGTGGAGGTCTGTCACTCACGCAGTCCGAGAAGCCGCCGGTGCTCTTCCAGTTCGGCGGCACGCAGGACCTGCGGGAGGCGATTCTCGCGCACCATGGCGAGGAGGGCGCGCTCTCCCCGCTGGTGGACCGGCTCCAGCGCTGGCGGGACTCGGGCGTCGCGTGCGCGGTGGCGTGCGGCACGCTGAGCCAGGCGGACCGGCTCAAGCGGCTCTTGCTGGACCGCGACGTCATGGTGAAGGTGCACACCGAGCCCATGACGGACGCGTCGGTGCTGTACGAGCCGTCGGTGTGGGCGCACCTCTTCACGGGCGAGGTGAGCCAGGGTTTCGTGGACGGCTCGGGCGGGCTGGCCGTGCTGTCGGACGAGGAGATTTTCGGCGTCCGCGCGCGTCGGCGCGTCAAGCGCGGCAAGAAGCTGGATGCCTTCGCCGCGGGCTTCAAGGACCTGAAGGAAGGCGACCTCATCGTCCACACCGACTTCGGCATCGGCCGCTACTCGGGCCTGACGAAGATGCAGGTGAACGGCGTGCCCGGGGACTTCCTCGTCCTGGAGTACGCGGGCCGGGACAAAATCTACCTGCCGGTGGGCCGCATGCGGCTCATCCAGAAGTTCACCGGCGGCAACCCGGACACCATCCAGCTCGACAAGCTGGGGACGACGAGCTGGGAGAAGACGAAGAAGCGCGTCAAGGAACAGCTCCTCAAGATGGCGGCGGAGCTGCTGCAAATCGCCGCCTCGCGCCGCGCCCACCCGGGCCACTCCTTCAGCGCGCCGGACCGCTACTTCGCCCAGTTCGAGGCGGACTTCGAGTTCGAGGAGACGCCGGACCAGGCCAAGGCGATTGAGGACGTGCTGGCGGACATGCAGAAGCCGGAGCCGATGGACCGGCTCGTCTGCGGCGACGTGGGCTACGGCAAGACGGAGGTCGCCATGCGCGCGGCCTTCAAGGCGACACTGGACCGCAAGCAGGTGGCGGTGCTGGTGCCCACCACGGTGCTGGCGCAGCAGCACTTCCTCTCCTTCAGGAAGCGCTTCAACGACTACCCCGTCACGGTGGAAGTCATCTCCGGACTGAAGAAGCCGCCAGAGGTGCGGGACATCCTCAAGCGCGCCAAGGAGGGCAAGGTCGACATCCTCATCGGCACGCACAAACTCCTCGGCGGCGAGGTGGCCTTCAAGGACCTGGGGCTGATGATTGTCGACGAGGAGCAGCGCTTCGGCGTGAAGCAGAAGGAGTCGCTGAAGAAGTGGCGCTCCCAGATTGACGTGCTGACGCTGACGGCGACGCCCATTCCCCGCACGCTGCACATGAGCATGTCGGGTGTGCGCGACATGAGCATCATCGCCACGCCGCCTCAGGACAGGCGCGCCATCCGCACCTTCGTCATGAAGTACGACGCCATGGTGGTGAAGGAGGCGATTGAGCGGGAGGTCGCTCGCGGCGGGCAGGTCTTCTTCGTGCACAACCGCGTGGAGTCCCTGCCGTCCATGGAGCAGCAGCTGCGCGAGCTGGTGCCACAGCTGTCCGTCGGCGTGGCGCACGGACAGATGGGTGAGGGGCAGCTCGAGAAGGTGATGTTGGAGTTCACCGAGCGCAAGCACCAGGTGCTCCTGTGCACCGCCATCATCGAGAGCGGCATCGACATCTCCAGCGCCAACACGATGATTGTGAACCGGGCGGACCAGTTCGGCCTCGCGCAGCTCTACCAGCTCCGAGGCCGCGTGGGCCGCTCCAAGGAGCGCGCGTATGCGTACCTGCTGGTGCCCACGCGTCGGGCGGTGACGCGGGACGCGCAGCGGCGGCTGGAGGTGCTCCAGAACTTCACCGAGCTGGGCGCGGGCTTCTCCATCGCCAGCCATGATTTGGAGATTCGCGGCGCGGGCAACCTGCTGGGCGAGAAGCAGTCCGGCGCCATCGCCGAGATTGGCTTCGACATGTACGCGCAGCTCCTGGAGGAGGCCGTCGCGGAGCTCCAGGGCCAGCCGCCCAAGGTGCAAATCGAGCCGGACGTCACGCTGCCCATGCCCGCGCTCATCCCGGACGACTACGTCAGCGACGTGCACCAGCGGCTCGTCTTCTACAAGCGCTTCAGTCAGGCCGGCCACCCCGACGAGGTGACGGACCTGCGCGCGGAGCTGGTGGACCGCTACGGCGAGGCGCCGGACGAGGTGGACCACCTGTCCGAGCTGACGCTGCTGAAAATCGACATGCGCGATTTGCGACTGAGGGGCCTGGAGGTCGGCACCCAGCGGTTGGTGGTGACGCTGGGCGCGGACGCGCTCCTGGACGGGCCGAAGGTCGCCGGGCTGGTGCAGCGCTCGAAGGGCTACTACCGCCTCACGCCGGACATGAAGCTCATCGCCCGCGTGGCGCAGGGCCTCCAGGGACATGACCTCATCGCCGAGGCACGCAAGGTGCTGAGGGACCTGGACCACTGCTCGCTGCCCCGGAGCTGAGCCGTCCCGAAACGAGAAGAGGCCCGGGACCGCGGGGTCCCGAGCCTCTGTCTCGCACTCCACCGAGCTGATGATTACGGCGTGCCGTCGTTGCCGCCACGCTTGAACAGCTTGCCCAGCGCGACGACGAGCAGCGCGAGGCCAGCGAAGATGACCTTCTTGCCGGCCACCAGCACCGCGATCAGCCCCTTGAAGAGCCCCGCCTTCGCGGCCACCTTGCCGGCGACCAGACCCGCGACACCGTACGCGGCCACGCGGCCGGTGCTCGGGTCGAAGTCCTCGTAGCGGTGGCCGGGCTGGAAGTGGGTGAAGGCCAGCACCTGCTGCATGTCCTTCTCCACCTGGGGCAGCGCCACCATGCTGGCGACGGCGTTGAGCACCAGCACGCCCTCCTTGCCCAGCACGCGGACGTTGTAGTTCAGCGTGTGCTCCTTCGAGTCACCGAAGCCCAGCTCCTGCGCCCAGTACAGCTTGCGCGTGCTCGCGTCGTAGCGCGGAGTCGCGGCCCAACCCACCAGCTCCACCGCCCCGTAGCCCGCCTTGACGCGCTCGGCGTTCTCATCGCGGGTGTTCCCCTGCATTTCCTCGAGCAGGTCCGCGTAGTCGATGCCCGCCGCGTCCTCATCCTCCACGTGGCCATCGTCGTCGTACTGGATGACGACGCCCCAGCCCTCGGGCGAATCCACGCTCACGTCCGACGGAATCACCATGCCCAGCGTCTTGGAGCCGGGCGGGTTGCCCCAGACCTCCACGAGCACCTTCTCCGCTTCCTCGGGCGAGAGGTAGCCGAAGCTCTCCGGCACCACCATCTTCGCCAGGCCGCCTCCCAGCACGACCTCACCGGTCTGCGGGTGCAGCTCGGGAAGCGCCGGGGCCTCCACCTCCTCCGAGTCACCCGCCTGCTCGGGCACCTGGGCCCACGCGCTCACCGCCACCAGCGACATCACCGCGAACAACCACCTGCCACGCTGCATGTGACTCCCCCTCCAGGGAATTCAGACACGGATGGCCGGAGGGACGTGACACGTCAGAATCACTGACGACACAGCGTGCGGCACAATGCGCTCGCAGGCCCCCCGGGTCCGAAGGCGCGGCAACCTAGCGGCGCACGGGAGCACGCGTCAATTCAGTGCCCCGCACTCCCAAAGTTCAGGCAGCTTCGACTTTCGCGACAGTCACGGGACGCCGGAGAAACTCACAAGCGTTGGCCATGGCGCGAGGGTCCTGGAGCACCTCTCCGGGCTGATTGCCATGGCCGATGAGGGCGCCTCTCCACCCCATCTCCATGTAATCCGCGCTGAGCTGGAGGCTCATGAGCAGCGGCTGCGCCACGCCGTCATCCTCGTCGGAGGAGTGGGTCGTCACGAGCGACAGCACCTTGCCGCGCATGCGCTCGCGGAAGCGCAGCTCTGGCAGCCGGAACCACCAGGACCAGTGCTCCAGGTAGGACTGCGCGCTGGCGGGGAGGCTGTACCAGTACACGGGGGCGACGATGACCAGTTCGTCGGCGGCGAGGGTCCGCTCGGCGAGCGCCAGCATCTCCGGGCTCGCGGGCCGTGACGCGTAGCCGCCGGGGGCATGGCGCAGGTCTCGAAAAGCCTCGTGCTGGTAGGCGTCCAGCCGGAGCCAGTCCGTCACCGTGCCGGAAGGCAGCGACTCCGCGGCCTTTCGGGCGAGCTGCTCTGCGTTGCCGTTCTCACGGGCACTGGCGAGCAGGAAGAGGACGTTGCGCGGCGTCGCGGCGGAGGAACTCATGTCGTCGGTCCAGAAAGAGGCCGGAGAGAAAGCACGGAGTGTGCACCGGCGGCGTCTTCATAACGCCGGGAACTTCGCGACGCACGAGACGTGCGCGCTTCATTCAGGTGCCTCTGTCCCCGCCCATGCGCTCCGGCGATGAAAAACACGAGCGGCGCCCAACAATGGGAGCCTCGCGACGCACGAGGCGCGCGCCCTTCCTCCAGGTGCCTCTGTCCCCGCCCATGCGCTCCGGCGACGACAAACACGAGCAGTGCCCACGTGGGTGAACCCACCAACGATGTGAGCCTCGCGACGCACGAAGCGCGCGCCCTCAGGTTCCTCTGCCGCCGCCAACGTGCTCCGGCGACGACTTCATGCGAGCGCCACTCACGTGGGTGACCTCACACCGGTGACTTCCGGCCTGGAGAACCGGGCGGCGCACTCCGACGAGCGCCGCCCCGGCCTGCCTCACTGCTCGCCGCAGAAGTGTGCGACGGCGCGCGACAGCACGGCCTCGCAGCGCACCAGGTCCTCGGTGGGCACGTACTCGCCCGTCTGATGCGCCACGCGGATGTCGCCGGGGCCGAACACCACGGCCTCCGCGCCCAGCTCCGTCATCTGCGGAGCCTCCGTGCCGAATGGCACCGTGGTGGACGCGTTGCCACTGGCCTCCGCGAGAAAGCGCACCACCTCCGCGTCCGCGCGCGTATTCACACCCCGGTCCGTGCGCAGCACGCGGATGTGGGCCTCGTAGGCGGGCTCGTCGCGCACCAGCTCCTGGCGGATGGACTCCAGCAGCTCGGCCACCCGCTGCACCGGCTGTCCCGGAATGGGCCTCCACTCCACCGTGAAGCGGCACGAGCCCGGCAGGATGTTCTTCGCCTTGCCCCCCTGGATGACGCCCACGTTCACCGTGGTGAAGGGCGGCTGGAAGCCCTCGTCCAGCTCCTCGCGCAGCACCGTCGTGGCGAGCTGCTCCAGCCGGCTCAGGAAGCGTCCCGCGCGGAAGATGGCGGACGCGCCCGTATCCGGATACGCGCTGTGGCCCTCCTTGCCGAGCACCTCCACCTCCGCCAGGCAATAGCCCTTGTTGGCGCGCACCGGCGTGAGCTTCGTGGGCTCTCCGACGATGGCATGGCGCGCGCGGCCCAGGCCGGCCGCCACCAGCTTCTTGGCGCCCACCAGCCCCACTTCCTCGTCGGCGGTAAGCACCACCATCAGCGGGGCCTGAAGCTTCGTGGCTCGCTCCGCGGCATGCAGCGCACAGGCGATGAAGCCCTTCGTGTCGCAGGCGCCGCGCGCGTAGAGCTTGCCTTCCTTCTCCGTCAGCTTCAGCGCATCCGTCCACGCCGCATCAAACGGCACGCAGTCGGAGTGCCCCACCAGCGCGAGCGCCGCACGTCCGGAGCCGCCCTTCACGGCGACCAGGTTCACCTTCTCCACGCCCGCGTCGTCGGTGTACCGCTGACGCTCGGCGCTGAAGCCCGCCTTCTCCAGGCGCGCCTGCGCATAGTCGATGAGCGGGGCATTGGGTCGCGCGGACGTGGTGTCCATCGCCACCAACTCCGTCAGGGTGGCCCGCAGCGCGGGCAGCGTGTCGCTCATGAAGACAACCTCCGGTGGCCGCGTCATGCCACCCCCTGGCGTCTGGCGCCAGCCCCCGGAGGGACTCCTGTCTCCCACGCCCCGTCAGGGGTACAGCGTGCGCGCGAGCGCCTGGAAGGCGCGTCCACTCTCCTCCGCGAGCGGATGCCGGCCATCCCTCACCACCAGCCGTCCGGCCACCGCCACCTCGCGCACCGCCGCCTTGTCAGCACCCAGGACAATGGAAGCCAGCAACGATGAAGGCCCCGCGCCCACCAGCGACGGGTGCCCCACGTCCACCGTGAAGAAGTCCGCGAGCGCGCCCGCCTCCAGCGTCCCCGTGGACAGGCCCAGACTGCGCGCCCCCTCCACCGTGGCCATGCCCAACAGCCGCGCCGCC
This sequence comes from Myxococcus sp. CA040A, assembly GCF_013336725.1. Taxonomy (NCBI): domain Bacteria; kingdom Pseudomonadati; phylum Myxococcota; class Myxococcia; order Myxococcales; family Myxococcaceae; genus Myxococcus; species Myxococcus sp. CA040A. The sequence goes on from NZ_JABUMR010000007.1 coordinate 136,152, forward strand.
AGGCCCGACACCTCCCCGCCTCCCGGGTCCAGCACCGCGCGCCGCAGCCTCGCGAGCCGCAGGTGGCCTTCGAGCTGACGCGCCTCGTCCAGCAAGTCCACCAGCGCCTGACTGTCCGAGCCCAGGCTGATGCTCGCACCCGCCTTCACCAGCGCATCCGCTGGAACGATGCCATCACCCAGGTTGCGCTCCGTGGAAGGACACGCGCACACCGTCGCCCGGGCGGTGCCCAGCATGGCCACCTCCTCGTCCGTCAGGTGCACGCCATGCACGGCGGTGAAGCCCGCGCTCAACAGCCCCAGGTCCGACAGCAGCTCCACCGGCCGTCGCCCATGCTCGGCGAGGCACGCCTCGATTTCCTTCGGCTGCTCCGCCACATGCATGTGTACGGGGAAACCAGACGCCTTCGAGACGGCGGCCAGCCAGTCCTTCGTCACCGCTCGCACGCTGTGCGGCGCCAGCCCCACGCTGACCGCCGCGTCGCCCCGCACCTCGCGAGCCAGCGACTCCGCCGACGCGAGGAAGGTGTCCACGTCCGGGTCGATGAAGCGACGCTGCCGCGGATTCGCCGCGACCTGGTAGCCCGCGCGCGCATACCCCACGCGCAACAGACAGATGCGCAGCCCCGCGTCCCGCGCGGCCCGGATGACCGCATGGGCCAGCGTGTTCCGGTCCGCGTATGGCGTGCCGTCCTGTTGGTGATGGATGTAGTGGAACTCGCCCACGGTGGTGATGCCCGCCAGCGCCATCTCCACGAAGACCTGCCGCGAGGCCACGTACACGTCCTCGGGGCCCAGGGCCTCGGCGGCGCGATACATGGCCTCTCGCCAGCTCCAGAAGTCATCCGCCTCGCGTCCGGAGACGACGTACTCCGTGCGTCCGCGAATCAGGCGCTGGAAGGCATGGGAGTGGCCGTTGACCAGCCCCGGCAGCAGCGCGCGGCCCGGGAGCCGTACGACGCTCGCCCCGGCGGGCACGGACGACGCCTCGACGACGCGGCCCCCGGCACCCACGGCCAGGGCACGTCCCTCGATGAGCCGGCCTCCCACGTACAGGAAGTCCGGCTGGTAGACAGTGATGTCGCTCACCCCGACAGCGTATGCCAGCGGACCGCGCCCCGCAGCAGCCACGACACGGTCCGCCAGCGAGGCTGTCAGCGCGCGAACGCCATCTTCGAGCCCTCGTCCGGAGCCGGGTGGACGGTGTTGTCATCCGCGCCCGGACGCCCCAGGCCGCGCTGCACCGCCGGTGCGGATGCGTTCACCGCGCCCACGTAGAAGACCCCGTGGTAGCCCTCCGAGTTCGTGGAGTCCCAGGTGTGAACGAAGAAGCGGGTGCCGTTGTCCTTGCCCTTCGCCTCACGCACACCGCAGTCGAGCGAGTTCTTCACGCCCTTCTGGTCCACCGAGCAGATCCACGCCGAGCCGCTGGCGTACGCCATGTCCAGCGCCACCACATGCTCCAGCCGCTGCTCCAGCAAGTACCCCATGGGCCGGTGCTTCTGGTCCCACGGCAGGCCCTGCTTCGTGCGCGAGTGGATGTTCCCCGACAACACCATGTGGAAGCGCTGGGGGCTCGACTCCACCTGGAACGCCACCGTGCCCGCCATCGCGTCCTCGCGCTGCTGCCCGTTGGCCTTCGGGTGGTCGAAGACGAAGACGTCCACGTCCAGGCCCTGTGAGCGCAGTTGGCGCAGGTGCTCCAACATGTTCGCCATCGCCTCGCTGCCACGGCCGTCCGGATACGGGCTGCGCCAGAAGGGCGCCTCCATCAGCTTCAGCCAGTCCGCCTCTTCACCCGCGCTCTCCAGGAACGCGTCCACGCGCCCCTGGTTCTCCAGCGGAAGCTCCAGGCCCACCGTCACCGGGATGCCCGCCACCACCGCCTGACAGGCGGCCTGCGCGACGAAGCGCGGCACCTCGCGCGTTCCGTGCACCTCACCCAGCAGCAGCACCCCACCCTCCTTCACCTGCTTGCCCAGGCCGATGATGGGCAGGCCACACTCCACCGCGAACTGCGACGGCGCCTCCTTCGCGTTCGGCGCCTTGGCCACCTGCACCGGCTTGGGCGCGTTCTCCTCCTTCGCCAGCAGCGGCGCCACCTCGCGGAACACCCGCCACTCCATCACCAGGTCTCGCTGCCCCTGGCCCGACTCCGCGAAGAACGAGGTCTCTCCCCGAGGCGTGGCGATGACCTCCTCCCAGTCCTCGGCCGACGACAGCGGCGCGCTCGCTGGCTGAATCGGCTCGGCCTTGTAATCCTCGGCCGGGCCCTCAATCGTCGCCCCCATGCCCCAGGCCCGGGTCGGGCTCCAGTCCACCTGATTGCCCGAGTTGGCCAGGGTCTTGTTCAGGCTCTTGGTGATGCGGAAGATTTGCAGCTTGCTCGACGTGGGCGTCTCGCGCCGGCCCACCACCATGTACCGGTGGAAGAAGCCCGAAATCTTCGAGCCGCCGAACTCCTGCCGCCACTCCGTCTCCAGCACCATGCTGTCCTTGTCCTCACGGAAGGGCAGCTCGTTGCGGGTGAAGAACTCCCGAACCTGCGGCCACATCTCCGCGAGCGGCCGGTCGTAGATGGCCTCCCGGTCCGGGTACTCCAGCGCGCCGCGATGGGCCGCGCAGCCCGACAAACCCAAGGACAACAGCAACACCGTATACACCGCTGAGCGCATCCACCCTCCGAGCATCGCGTACCGGGAATGGAACGGGAGCGGGAGGGTGGCATATCGCCACGGCTCAGCGCGCGGAGACGACAGACTCCGCTTCGGGCGCGAAGGGCTTCTTGCTGCCCTCCTTGCCGGGCCCTCGCTCACCCACGCGGATGGCCGGCGCGGACGCGTTCACCGCGCCCACGTAGAACACCCCGTGGTAGCCCTCCGAGTTCACCGAGTCCCACGTGTGCACGAAGTAGCGCTCGCCGTTGTCCTTGCCCTTCGCCTCGCGCACGCCGCAGTCCAGCCTGTCCCGCACGCCCTTCGAGTCCACCGAGCATATCCATGCGGTGCCAGTGTCGTAGGCCATGTCGAGCGACACCACACTGTCGAGCTTCTCCTTCAGCATCAGACCCATGGGCCGGTGCTGCTTGTTCCACGGAAGGCCCTTCTTCGTGCGCGAGTGGATGTTGCCCGACAGCACCACATAGAAGCGCTGGGGCGCGGACTCCACCTGGTGGATGAGCGTGGCCGCCATCGCGTCCTCGCGCTGCTGACCATTCGCCTTCGGGTGGTCGAACACGACGACGTCCACGTCCAGGCCCCGCGAGCGCAACTGGCGCAACTGCTCCAGCATGTTCGCCATCGCCTCGCTCCCACGGCCATCCGGGTACGGGCTGCGCCAGAACGGCGACTCCATCAGCTTCAACCAGTCCTCTTCCCCGCCCTGGCTCTCCAGGAACGCGTCCACGCGGCCCTGGTTCTCCAACGGAAGCTCCAGGCCCACCGTCACCGGAATGCCCGCCACGGTCGCCTGACAGGAGGTCTGCGCCACGAAGCGCGGCACCTCGCGCGTGCCGTGCAGCTCGCCCAACATCAGCACCGCGCCCGGCTTCGCCTGCTTGCCCAGGCCGATGATGGGCAGCCCGCACTCCATGGAGATTTGCGACGGCGCCTCCTTCGCGTTCGGGGCCTTGGCCACCTGCACCGGCTTGGGCGCGTTCTCCTCCTTCGCCAGCAGCGGTGCCACCTCGCGGAACACCCGCCACTCCATCAACAGGTCTCGCTGGGCCTGCGCCGATTCGATGAAGAGGTTCTCGCCCCGCGGCGTGTCCATGACCTCCTCCCAGTCCTCGGCACTGGTCAGGGGTTGCTCACCTTCCGAAATCGAATGCGTTGCGCTGCTCTCCTGACCGGTGGGCCCCAGTCCGACACCGCGCGAGACGCCCCAGTCCAGCTCCCTGCCGCCTTGTGACAGCGTCTTGTTGGAGCTCTTGGTGATGCGGAAGATCTGCAGCTTGCTCGACGTGGGCGTCTCGCGCCGGCCCACCACCATGTATCGGTGGAAGAAACCCGAAATCCTCGAGCCGCCGAACTCCTGCCGCCACTCCGTCTGGAGCACCATGCTGCCCTTGTCCTCGCGGAAGGGCAGCTCGTTGCGCGTGAAGTAGCCTCGGACCTCCGGCCACATCTCCGCGAGCGGCCGGTCGTAGATGGCTTCACGGTCCGGGATTTCCAGGTCGCTTCGGTGAGCCGCACAGCCCCCCAAGCCCCAGGCCAACAACACCACCGCGTAGAGTACCGAGCGCATCCACCCTCCGGGCATCACGTTCCCGAAATGGAACGGAGCCAGGAGGGCACCATATCGCCACGGCTCAGTGCGAGGACGCGAGCTTCCCTTCCTCCCGCGCGAAGGGGCTCTTGCTGCCCTCCTTGCCCGGTCCCTGCTCACCCAGTCGGATGGCCGGCGCGGACGCGTTCACCGCGCCCACATAGAACACCCCGTGGTAGCCCTCCGCGTTCGTGGAGTCCCAGGTGTGCACGAAGTAACGCTCGCCGTTGTCCTTGCCCTTCGCCTCGCGCACGCCGCAGTCCAGCCTGTCCCGCACGCCCTTCGAGTCCACCGAGCAGATCCACGTCGTGCCGGTGTCGTACGCCATGTCGAGCGACACCACGCTGTCGAGCCGCTGCTTCAACAGCAGGCCCATGGGCCGGTGCTTCTTGTCCCACGGCAGGCCCTGCTTCGTGCGCGCGTGGATGTTCCCCGACAACACCATGTGGAAGCGCTGGGGGCTCGACTCCACCTGGAACGCCACCGTGCCCGCCATCGCGTCCTCGCGCTGCTGGCCGTTGGCCTTCGGGTGGTCGAAGACGAAGACGTCCACATCCAGGCCCTGCGCGCGCAGCTGGCGCAGGTGCTCCAGCATGTTCGCCATCGCCGCGCTGCCTCGGCCGTCCGGATACGGGCTGCGCCAGAAAGGGGCCTCCATCAGCTTCAGCCAGTCCTCTTCCCCACCCTGGCTCTCCAGGAACGCGTCCACGCGGCCCTGGTTCTCCAACGGCAGCTCCAGACCCACCGTCACGGGGATTCCCGCCACGGTCGCCTGACAGGACGCCTGCGCCACGAAGCGCGGCACCTCCTGCGTGCCGTGCATCTCTCCCAGCAGCAACACCGCGCCCGGCTTCGCCTGCTTGCCCAGACCGATGATGGGCAGCCCGCACTCCACCGCGAATTGCGACGGGGCTTCCTTCGCGTCCGGCGCCTTGGCCACCCGCACCGGCTGGGGCGCGTTCTCCTCCTTCGCCAGCAGCGGCGCCACCTCGCGGAACACCCGCCACTCCATCACCATGTCGCGCTGGCCCTGACCCGACTCCGCGAAGAAGCCGTTCTCCCCTCGCGGAAAGGCCAGCCGGTCCTCGAAGTCCTCCACGCTCTGCCCCTTGTCCTCCTGGTTGGGCCCACCCATGTTGCGGTTGACACCCCAGTCAATCTGGTTGCCCGGCGGCGACAGCGTCTTGTTCACGCTCTTGGTGATGCGGAAGATCTGCAGCTTGCTCGACGTGGGCGTCTCTCGCCGGCCCACCACCATGTACCGGTGGAAGAAGCCCGAAATCCTCGAGCCGCCGAACTCCTGCCGCCACTCCGTCTCCAGAACCATGCTGCCCTTGTCCTCGCGGAAGGACAGCTCGTTGCGGGTGAAGAACCCCCGGACCTCGGGCCACATCTCGGCGAGCGGCCGGTCGTAGACGGCCTCACGGTCCGGGTAGTCCAGCTCACCGCGATGGGCCGCGCAGCCCGTCACCATGAACACACACGCCAATACAGTGGCCAAGCGCATCATGCCGCCTCCAAGGAACCCGTCTCCGGGAGACTAGAACGACGGCATGTGGCTCGCATATCGGCCAGGAGCCCTGCCTCCGGAGAGACAGGGTCAGGCCTGGACCTCGGAGCCATCATGGGCGGAGGCCCGTTCCCAGGGACGGGTCCGGACGGCCTCACGAATCCACAGGATGTGACGCCGCTCGTCCTCGCGGTGGCGCTCGATGAGGACGCGCACGTCGGGGCTCCAGTCGAAGCGCAGCGCCAGGTCATAGGCCCGGTTGGAGAACTCCTCGTTGCCGAGCATGGCCACCAGCGCCGCCTCGGTGCCCATCATGCTGGACATCGCGGTCAGCCCCTTCATCGCCGCGCCCTTCAGGTCCGGACGCAGGTCCACCGGCGCGCCGCCGAAGTGGTGGATGAAGCCATTGAGTTCCCGCACGTGGCGCAGGTGGTCGGCGCGGAACTCGCCGAGCCGCTCACGGACCAGCGGCTCCGGGATTCGGGCGAGCGCCGCGTCGTACGCGCCCACCGCATCCGCGTCGAGCTGGGCCAGGCTTCGCAGCCGTGCCACTTCGGACTTCTCGGCCATGTCGACTTCCTCCGCGCCAGGGACGTGTGCAATGTGAGAAGTCTCTTCCCGAAGGCCAACCCGTCCCTCAAGTCCCGGGTCCGACCGCCCTCGCGCCGGGCGAGCGGGCAGCAGCTCAGGGGCGCGGGTGCGCGGGCCTCAAGGGGAGCGCGTCGTCACGGCGAGCAACCCGACGGTGCTTGAGGACGATGAGTTCCCCGAGCACGGCGCTCACCAGCAAGAGCGCGTTCGTCACCACGAAGACCCAGTTGCCCACCAGCACGCTGTAGACGGTGAAGCCCAGCGAGGCCGTCATCTGCCCCACGAAGAGCCACTTGGAGACATCCTGACTGGAGCCCGACTTCCACTGTTTGTGGATCTGCGTTCCCAAGGTCATCAACAAGACGAAGGAACTGAACCAGCCCACGGCCTCGGTGCCCATGCATCCTCCCGAATACAGATGCGCATGCGCTCGCTCGCTGTCAGCCAGGGTGTCCGCGCTTTGATCCTGACACCGTGAGGCTTCGGGAGGCGCTGGATGAGTCGGCGGGCCGGACGGGGCTCGGTTGCCTGGCGGCTCCGGGCGGAAGAGCATGCCCCCAGGCGCGCCCGACATTGCGACAGGTTCCCCGGATGCCAACCGTTGGGACGTGAACCGCCCCAATGCACGCCCCCGCACCACGGGAGCGCTCCGTGCGCCCAGAGCGCAGGCGGCGCGGACCTCCGCGCCCGAACATCGTGAGGCCCCGGAGTCCGGGCGCGCGAAGCTCTCCCATGGCGACCGTGTCCTCTTCGCGCGCAGCGGACTGACGAAGGCGGACGTCTTCGCCTACTACCGCGAGGTGGCGCCGCTGCTGGTCCCCATCCTCACCGACCGACCCATCTCCGTGCAGCAGTGGCCCGCTGGCATCGAGGCCCCCGGCTTCTTCCGACACGAGCTGTCCGGCACCCCTGCATGGGTGCCCACGCTGCGCGTCCGCCATGTGGACAAGACGCTGCGCCACGTGAATGTGAACGGCGAGGAGCCCCTGCTCTGGCTCGCCAACCAGTCCGCGCTCACGCTCCACATGTGGCTGAGCCATGCACCCAAGCTCTCGCAGCCGGACTTCCTGGTGATGGACCTGGACCCGGGCGAGGGCGGCTGGTCGGACGTGGTGACGACGGCGCTCGCGCTTCGTGAGCTGCTGGAGGACCAGGGCCTGGAGAGCTATCCGAAGACCTCCGGCAAACGCGGCCTGCATGTCCTGATACCGCTGGGCCCTGGGCACACCTACGCGAAGGTCCAGGCCCATGCGAACCAACTGGCCCACGCGCTGGAGGCACGGCTGGGGGACCTGGCCACCACCACGCGAAGCATCAGCGCGCGCAAGGGACGGCTCTATCTGGACGCGGGACAGAACGCGCGCGGCAAGACGGTGGTCGCGCCCTACTCGCTGCGCGCACGCGAGGCCGCTCCCTTCTCCGCGCCCCTGAAATGGAGCGAGGTGACGCGGAGACTGGACCCCGCGCGCTTCAACCTCCGCACGCTGAAGAAGCGCCTGGATGCCGTGGGGGACCTGTTCGCCCCGGCGCTGAAGCACTCGCAGAAGTTGCCGGACTGACGCCCGGTCGCCTGCTCTCCCGCGCGCATGATGCGCTCAGTGCATGTGCCCGGAACGAGTGCTAAGGCGACGCCACCATGGACTCCGCCACCGCATCCGGCACCGTGAAGCCGGCTGGCTCGCTGAAGGTCGCCCTCGCCTACTGCACGTGTTTCATCCTGTGGGGCTCGACCTGGTCCGTGGTGAAGGTGGGGCTGGAAGACCTGCCGCCGCTGCGCTTCCTCGGCACCCGCATGTTGGTGGCGGGCCTCTTCCTCCTGCCCTTCGCGCGCTCGCGGGGACGGGTGGACGCGCGCACCGGAGGTCGCATCGCCGCGCTGGGACTGCTCCAGCTCGCCGTGCCCTTCGGACTGCTCTTCTTCGCGCAGCAGTGGATTCCCTCCAGTTGGGCCGCGCTGCTGTTCTCCACCTTCCCGCTGTGGCTGCTGCTCATCGGCCGCGTGCTGATGCCGGACCAGCCCCTGACGCCGGGCAAGCTGCTCGCGGCGAGCCTGGGCGCGGTGGGCGTGGTGGTGCTCCACTCCTCGGGCGTCGAGGGGCTCGCGCTGTCCGGCAAGGTGCTGCTCGGCGTCGTGATGACGCTGGTGGCCGTGGCGATCATCGCCGTGGCCAACGTGCTGGCCCGGCGCTACATGTCGCACGTCCCCGCGCAGGTGCTCGTCTTCGGCCAGACGCTCAGCAGCGCGGTGCCCCTGCTCGCGCTCTCCTTCCTGCTGGAGGCGGACTCGCCGGGGAACTGGACGCCGCGCGCGATGGGCGCCGTCTTCTATCTGGCGGTGTTCGGCACGGCCTTCACGTACCTGTGCCTCTACTGGCTCTTGCCGCGAATCTCTCTCACCGCGCTGGGCGCCATGGCCCTGCTCGACACGCTGGTGGCGGTGGTGCTGGGCGTCGCCTTCCTCGGCGAGCCCTTCACCCTGTCACTCGTCGTGGGCGGCGCCCTCATCCTCGGAGGCGCCGCGCTGGCCAACGTGCTGCCGAAGGAAGCCACGCCACGTCCCACCGACGAGGGCACTCCGAGCTGAAGCGCTGGCGTCAACGCGAGGCGTTCAGCGCGCGGTGCTCCTGAACCCACGCGCGGGCCTCGTCGAGCGTGTCCACGTAGCGCACGTCCAGCGGACGCCCACCGCTGAGCATGGAGCCCACCATCAGGCTCTTGGTGGTGGCCTTCTGCTCCAGCGCCGCGCCGATGTAGACGATGCCCAGGAACCAGTCCGCCTTCGCGTGGTCCACCAGGTAGCGGCGGGACTCCGGACTGAGCTGCGAGTCGGTGATGTCCGCCGCCAGGTAGAAGCGCCCCTCGGCTGACAGCGTCTTGTAGAGGCCACAGGACCAGCGCGACGTGTCCTCGGTGATGGCGCCCCGGAAGCGCGCCCAGAGGATGTCCGGCGCTTCCAGCCACGCGCGTTGCTCGCCGTGGCTCCACTCCTGCTCCCAATCCCTTGCCATGAGACTCCCGCGATGAAGCCGGGCCCAGGATAGGCCCGGCCGCCCGCGGTTCCCAATGGCCCCCGAGCTAGAACCGCAGCGGCAGCGCGAACGCTGTCCCGTTCTGCGTGCCTGTCCGGAAGCTCCGGGGAGCACCGATAACCATCGTTGGCGGGGTTCCGCCCGAGCCCGGCACGAGCGCGAGGTCCTGCCCCAGTTGAGCTCGCTCGGCGCCATCACCCACGATGGTGAAGTACGGCGAGAGCGCGCCGCCCAGGTTGGGCGCACCCGCGTAGACGAACACGGCGCCACCACCATCCGAGGCCTCGGAGGAGCCCGGCGCGCTCACCACCAGGTCATGGACGTTGTCGCCCGACAGGTCCACGTTGCCCGCCAGCGCCGTGCCGAAGCCCACCGCGCGCGACTTGTGGACCACCACCACTGGAGTCAGTTTATCGCCGAAGGCGCCCAGCACGAACGGCCCGCTCTGCGAGGGGAGCGTCGCCATCGCCGTGGTGAGCTGCGCGATGTCGAAGAGCAGCACCACGGGCTGCGTGACGCCGTTGAACGGCACCGCGGTGGCGCTGATGGCCAGGAAGTCCCGCCCGTCTCCCGCCGTGCCGCCCGCGTTGCGCATGACCTTGCCCGCGCGGGTGATGGCCAGTCCCAGGCCGATGTTGTTGAGCTGCACCTCGCTGTCGCCCGCGATGCGCCACACGGTCGGCGTGGTGCGACCGTCGCAGCGCACACCGCCCGCGTCGTAGCCGAAGAGGATGGCCACGCCCGAGCGGCTGCCCTCCGCGTACCGCCACGCGAGGTCGTCGCAGTCGTCCCCATTGATATCCCCCAGCGACGTCGGCGCGCTCGTCTGGATGGCCTCGGAGGGCCACGAGTAGACGGGGTCACACCTCATGGTGAGCTTCGTCGGCGACGAATCTTCCGGAGGCCGGCCCAGGAACACCTCCATGCCCCTGTCCCGCAGCACGCCCACGTCCTCCTTGCCATCGTCATTGAAGTCAAAGCCGCCCACCAACCCGCGGCCCAGCGCCGAGCGCTTGCACTTCGCGTCCGTCTCCGGCACGCAGGTGGCGATCTGCAGGGGCGCCCACAAGCGATAGGCGGGCTTGAACGAGCCGTCCGCCTGCCCCAGCGACACCAGCACGCCGCCCACCGACTGGTTGGCCGTGGTGACGCACTCGGGTCGAACCGTCTGGTAGGTCGAAGCCAGCTCCGCGCTGGTGCTCGCCGGCACGACGAAGCCCGGGGCGCCCACCAGCAGGTCCGGTCGCCCATCGCCGTTGAAGTCCGAGAATGCCACGTCCGCGCCCACCGTGCGTCCCGCGGCGTGCGGGGAAGGCGCGCCCTCCTCGGCCACCACGGCCGGGGCGGTCCGCGCCACCTCGCGCACGTACGCCCGGCCAATGGACATGGCATCGCCGTCGCCGTTGGCGCCCGGACCCGACCAGCCCGGCGCGCCCAGCAGCGCCACCGCGCCCTTGGGCCCCACGGCCACCGCCACCTGCTCGCCCACGCGCTCCACGCTGGGCTTCGCCGGCACATTGGCGCTGGTGCGTGCCCACTCCACCAGCGAGGCGCCGCCTCGGCGGAACAGCTCCACGCGGCCGGTGAAGGCCCCCTGGTCCGACGAGGCACGGCCGGAGAAGGCCGCCAGCGATTCACCGTCCGGCAGGCGCCACACCGCCAGGCCCGAGCCCAGGGTGTCCGACTTCGCCGTGCCATTGAGCGCGGTCAGCGACTTGTTGATGACGGCGCCCTTCGTCAGCGTCGACAACGGATACACCAGCACCTTGCCGCCGAAGCGCAGCGTGGTGTTGTTCGGCCCGGGCGGCGCGGCATACGGCGCGCCCAGCACCAGCTCTGGCCCCGGCGTGCCGTCCACGTCGAGCACCGCGAAGCTGCGGCCCGCGACGACACCGGCCGCGTCACCGTAGATGCGCGCGAAGGCCTCCTCGCGCTTCACCTGCGGCGGCGTGGTCGCCGGGTCGCCGGTGGGCGCATGGGCGCTCAGGTCGAACAGCAGTGCGCCGCCCGCGTCCGCTCCCGAGCGCACACCCCCGCTGGCGCTCAGGTCCGGCGAGTCCGCGCGGTCCGCCACCGCCATCAACAACGGCGGACGCGTGCCGTCACCCGCGATGGCGGCCAGCCGCCACGTGCCCTCATTGGAGTCCGCGAGGTTCGCGGGCAGCACATACACGTCCGGGCTCGCCCGGAAGCGAATCCCCTCGGAGCGCGCGAAGAAGACGGAGATGGCCACCTGAGTACCGGAGACGGCGCCTTCCGCGGTGTAGCGGGACACGCGGCTGAGCGCGGCGATGTCCAGCCGCCCATCCTTGTTGAAGTCCGCCGTCACCAGCGCGCGGCCCAGGTCCGAGCCCGTGCGAGCCATGGGCACGCCGTCCTTCGTCAGGTCCGAGCCACCCAGGCGGAGGGTCGGCAAATCAGGAACGGGGGCGCTGGCCGTGGCCAGGTAGATGTCCACGGTGCCGCGCGCGCGGATGTTGTTGCTGGGCGCCAGGTCTCCCGCTGGCGAGCCCACCACCAGGTCCACCTTGCCGTCGCCATCGATGTCCGCCACGGACAGGCCCGCGCCGAACGCGGCATCCCGCAGCAGGCCGGCGAGTTGCAGGCGCAGCGGCGCGGGGGCGCCTCCCTTGAAGGTGTAGAGGTACACGGCGCCCGCGTTGCTCGTCGCCACGTCCGCGCCCGGCGAGGACACCACCAGCTCCGCGCGCCCGTCACCGTCCAAGTCGCCCGCGGCCAGCGCGTCACCGAACTGCGCGGTGTCCGTGTCGCCCGTGAGCACCCACAGCGGCTGCGCCTCCAACCCGCCCGTGCCGCCCTTGTAGATGAACACGGCGCCGCCCGTGGGCCGGCCCATGTCGCTCTCGCGCTGGCCCACCGCGAGGTCCAGCGTGCCGTCACCATCGAAGTCCGCCGTCACCATCGTGGCGGCATCCGTGAGCCGGCCATGCGCCAGGCCCGGACGCGTCAGCTCGTCCAGCACCACCACCGTCACCGACGCCTTGTCTCCGGTGAAGGGGTCCGCCGCCTCCAGCACCGCCGCGCCCGTGTCGCCCGCCAGGAAGCCGATGCGCCCGGCGGCAATCGTCCCGGGGCCCGACACCTTCGTCCACACCACCGTGTCACTGCCACCGCGCGTGGCCAGCGGCACGGACGAGCCCGAGGGCACCGCGAGGAACGCGGGCGCGCCACCGAGCCGGGCCGCCTTGCTCACGTCGTACTGGAGGATGGCCTCGTCACCCGTCTGCGAGTCGCGCACGGTGATGAGGTCCAGCCCCTCGGTGGGGCCCGCCGTGTAGCGCCCTTCGGCGGTGAGCGTGCCGCCAGAGAGGTTCTGCGTCAGGTTGTATGTGGCCGTGCCCAGCAGTCCCTTCGTCGACACCTGGAAGGACGTGCCCGGCCGCAGCTGCGCCCGCGCCGGCGCGATGTCGAAGAGGGCCAACACCTCCAGCGTGGTGCGGGCATCACCCGGACAGCGGGCGTCCTCCACCACCAGCGTGTCGGTGCCCGGGGTGTGCCCCGCGATGAAGCGCGACGCGCGCAGCTCACCGGACGAGCCCCCGTCCTCCAGCGTGTAGCGGTACTGGCCGCTTCCACCGGTGGCCACCAGCGACACCGGGCTGCCCACGCGAACCCGGGCGGGCTCGGCGCGCAAGGCCAGCGGGGGCAGGCCCGTGCACTGGTCCACCTCCGGAGGTGGCTCGTTCTCACGCGCGGGGTCCAGGTCGTCGGAGCAGGCCGTGACGAGGAGCGCGAGGAGGGGGGCCACGCGAGGGAATCGAATCATGGTGTGCCTCGAGGGGAGTCAGGCGGGTGCGACGGGGGCTTCAGGGCTTCGCGCCGGACGCGGCCCAGCGCTGGATGAGGGAGATGAGCTGAGGGTCCAACGGCCCATCCGCGGGCATGCGCTGGTCTCTCACCGCGGCGGTGATGAGCGCCGCGTTCTCCTTCCACAACTCGTACGTATTGAGCGCCCGGCCGGGGCCGGTGGCGTGGCACTTCTCGCAGCGCGACACGTGGATGGGCTGGATGTCCGTCGCCCAGCTCAGTGCCACGGTGCTCACAGGCTGGTAGTCGAACGGCACCAGGCGTTTGGCTTCGGTGCCATCCAGGAAGCGCGCCACCACGCCGAGCGCCTGCCGTCCCGCCTCCAGGCCCGCGAAGGAGTACGGCTTCGGGGTGCCGTCCGCCTCCTGGCCCCCCAGGCTGTACACAGGCCCTTCACCCGTGGCGGGGACCTCCACGCCGCCCAACTGGAAGACGACGGAGTCCGGCTCCACGCCCGTGGGCATCACCGCGCGCACCACGAGCCCGTCCTCCACCACCTGCATGCCCTGGTGCAGGCCCGTCACGCGCGGCGCCGGCGAGCGGCTCACCGCCACCGTCTCGCCGCCCAGCTGCACCCACGCGCAGCCACTCTCGTCCGCGGACAGGAAGCGGAACTCACGCGTGTCGATTCCCTGCGCCAGGCCCCACTCGTTCGCGTCCGCGTCGTACAGGAGCAGCGCGTCGCTCGACTTCACCCACAGGAAGCGGCCCGACGCGAGCAATTGCACCGGCCGCTGCGGCAGCGTCACCCGCCGCCAGCCTTCCCTCGGCCGACGCAGCAGGCCCTGGTTGGTGAGCAGCCACAGCTCTCCGGAGGTGCCCAGGCCCGGACCCAGTCCGGCCAGCGACTCCACCACCTCGCCCTCCTCCAAGGGAGCGCCCGCCTCGCGCACGTCGAAGTGCACCAGGCTGGTGGCCACCGCGACGTGCAGCTTGCCGTCGCGCAGGAACCACACGCCCGCGGAGCCCTCGCCCGTCGGCGCCGCGGCCAGCGCGGTGATGCCGGTGAGCGCCTCGCCCTTCACCTTCAGCGCGGACAGCGTGCCGTCGCGCAGCTGGAACAGGCCCGTGGGATGCGCCAGCCACACCGCGCCATCCGAGGACTGCGTGGTCGCGGTGATGCCCAGGCCCAGCGCGTCACGCCACGGCGGGGAGATGAGCCACCCCGACTCGGCGAGGAAGAGGCCGTTCTGTGCCTCCACCAGCGCGCTGTGCGGCCCCATGCGGAACACGGCGTTGACCGTGCCCAGCTCGGCGCTGTTGCCCGGGTGGGGCGCCAGGGCCCCCAACGAGCCATCCAACCGGATGCGGACGACGGTGCCGGTGGTGTTGGCGAAGATGCCGCCACCGGCCTGGTCCGCGAAGCCCGGAGCCGACGCCAGCGCCGTCTTCGACCGGACCTCGGTGGGCCGGAAGGAGACGGGCCGGGGCCTGTCCAACGGGAGGGAGTCGTCGCCGCACGCGGTGAGGAGGACGGCGGCGCAGAGGGGAAGGAGACGAAGAAGAACGGGGGCGGCGGACCGCCCCTCGTCCATCTCCCGGGGGGCTCGGGGATGGGTGCGCATGCGGTTCAGGCGAGGATGGTGCGAAGGGGCTCCACGCGGGTGATGCTGTAGTCCAGGCCCGCCGACGCCAGCACCGTGGCGATGATGTGCTCCGGGAAGATGTTCTCACCCCGAGGGTCGATGGCTCCGGTGCGCAGGTCGAACGTGCCGGGCGACATGCCAATGTCTCCGCTCTTGCCGAAGACGTAGTTGTGCTTCACGCCCGCGCCCATGAGCATGCAGGAGTTGGAGATGTGGTGGTCCCGGCCGCCCGCGCTGTTGATGAGCGGCGTGCGGGAGAACTCGGAGAACACCATGATGGTGGTGTGGTCCATGAAGCTATCGCCCGCCGGGTGGGGGGTGTCGATCAGGTCATCCACCAGGTCGGACAGCGCGTCGAAACCCCGGCGCTGGTTGTTGGCGTGGGTGAGCTGCGTGCCGAAGTGCGTGTCCAGGCCGCCCGTGAGGTTGATGGTGAGGCACTGGGCGATGCCCTTCTTGAGCGCGGTGGCCACCATGGCGGCACGTCCCGCCTCGGTATCGTAGTTGCCGTTATCTGGCAGGCCATAGTGTGCCCGGACCGCCGCCATCTCCGGGGTCTTCGCGTCGAACTTGAACGACTCCTCGAGCCGCTGGGCCATCACCTGCTGCATCTGGTCCCGGCTGTTCTGGTACGTGGTGCCCACGCCGCGAGCGCCGTAGGCGGCCTCCTCGCAGGTGATGGGCTGGCCCCGGAAGTCGACCAGCTGCTTCTCGATTTCGCTGTCCAGCAGCTGCGAGCTGGGCTTGAGCGTGAGCAGCAGGTCGTCCTTGCGGCTGACGCGCAGCGCGTTGGCGTAGCCGGGGTAGCGGTCGTTGTACGACTCCACGTTGAACGCGATGTTGGAGATGGGCACGCGGGGCTTCATCTGCCCCACGATTTCCGTCGCCGTGGAGGAGCCACGCGCCGCGCTACCGATGGGCATCTTCCCCGTGAGGAAGTAGCGGTAGCCCACCTCGTGGCCCAGCGTGTTCATGTTGATGCCGCGCACCACCGTCATCCGGTCGAAGTGCTTCGACAGGTCACCCACCGCGGGACCGAAGTCGATGTTGGACCGGCCCACGCCCGACTTCTCCGGGCGCAGGGGGATGGCGGAGAAGCGCGCGTCATTGATGAGGTTGTAGCCCGGCAGGATGCGCGTCTCCGCCGCGCGGTCCGGGGTGAACTCGTCCGGGTCCTTCGGGTCGAAGGCGAGCAGCTGGTCCCAGCCGCCGTTGAAGTACACGAAGACGAAGCAGCGGTCGGCCGGGGCCAGCGAGGCCGCCTGCGCGAAGGAGCGGAAGGGCAGGCCGCCCAGCAGCGTGGAGCCCATGAAGCCGGCCGCGGCCTTGAGGAAGGTGCGGCGCTCGGGACGGTGGTTCTCGTCGAGTCGATTCTTCTTCATCGAAGTCACTCCGAGCTTCAGTAGGTGATGAACCGCGCGTCGGTCAGCATGGCGATGCACATCACCGCCAGCGCGTCCGAGCGCCGCTTGGCCGTCTCCGCCCGGGCCGCGGCCTGGGTGAAGAAACCGACCCACTTCGTCAGCTCCTCGCCTTCCAGGGGCGCACCCCAGAAGCGCAGGGAGTTGTAGACGAGGAACTCTCGCACCTGGGTGTCCGTCAGCTTGCGCAGGTCATCCCAGGTGCCCGGCAGCGTGCGCGACAGCGTGCGCTTGGAGGCATCCGCCTGCTTCACCTCATCACCCGCCTGGGCGATGCACACGAAGCGCGCGCCATCCTCCAGGAACTTGGCGAACACCAGGTTGGGCTCGGTGTTCTCGCTGGAGACGAGGGCGAAGTCGGCGCGGCCCAGGGACGAGGCGCGCGCGTCGATGCCGTCGCCACCGTTCACCCAGCGGCGGCCGACGGCCTCCAGGATGGCGGCGTCGAGCTGGGCGACGGTGAGCCGGCGCGGGGCGCGGCCCACGCTACCGCCCTGCGCTTCCGGGTCCGGCAGCGGGTCGAAGTCCCCGGGCTGGTGGGGGTTGGCGACCGGTTCGAGCTGCCCGTCCAGGGTAGGGCCGGGCTTCTCCTCGGTGGACTTGTTGCAGCCGGCGCTCAGCGTGAGCAACGCGGCGATCAGGAGCGAGCGGCGCATCAGTCAATCCTCCGGTAGGCGTCGGTCGTCACCACGCGCTCGATGAGCGACTTGAAGCGGTGGCCACTCTTGGCGAAGTCACTGGCGAGCGGCGCCAGGTACATCCGCTGCTCCTCCGCCGTCATCGGGCGGCCCAGGAACTCGTTCCAGACCCGCTTCACCGTGCAGCGCTCCAGCTCACCCGACTGGTACATGCGCTCCACGAGCAGTCGCGGACCCGCCTCGATGTTCTGCTCCTCGTCGGCCGTGCGGTACAGGTACGTCTTGAGCAGGCCGAGGCTGCTGGCGCCGTCACCGTCGTACGCCTGCATGACGTACTGGGAGCACTCGCCGCCACAGTTGGTGTCGCCGTTGATGGCGCAGTCGCGGCACTTCGGGTCGAAGCGCGGGAACTGGTTGGCCGGCAGGAACTGCGCCGCGCGCTCGGCGTAGCGGCCCCAGTGGGCGCCGGTGGGCTCGATGGTGGCGTGGCAGTAGTTGCAGCCACAGCGCTTGGCCAGGTTGTTCTCCCGGTTGCAGGAATCCTCGGGGTCGGGCAGGGACGTCTCCGAGCCAGGCACGAAGGTCTTGCAGAGGAACGCCTCGTAGAACTCGGAGACGCGGGCCCGGTGCGTGGGGAACCGGTAGAGGAACCCGGGCGTCGTCAGCACGCCGGAGTGCGACTCATCCCGGGTGTATTCCTTCCAGTTCGCGGCGTCGGTGTAGGTGATGGCGGGAATCGACTCCAACGGCGCGGGCGCGGTGGCACTGAAGACACCCACGCCCTGCCGCTGCCGGTAGAACTCCGACAGCGTGCCGTTCACGAACGAGCGGCGCGTGGTGAGGATGTTGTAGTAGGGCTCGTCGCGGCGGACGACGGACTCGGCGATGCGCAGCGGTTCCTCGTTGAAGGCGGCCACGCGCATGTCGTGAACGTTGCGCACGAAGAGCGGGTCCGTGGTCAGGCCGATGTTCGACACGCCGCAGCGGCGCATGCCCACGCCGCAGCCGCAGCTGCGGTCATTGGCGAAGCGGCCCGTCTCACAGGACTCACGCGTCCAGGGGTTGTGGTCGCGCTCCTGGGCTTCGATGGCGCACACCTTCACCGTCGCTGGCGAGCCCGCAGGGGCCCAGTAGGGTGCGGGCTTCGTCACGTAGCCCTCGCGCTGGATGCAGCCGCGAATCGGCGCGAAGGAGCCCCTGATGTTGTTGTTGAGGCCGAGGTCCAGCGTGCAGCGCTTGAGCGTCAGGAGGCTCGGCTTGGACGCGGGGTCCGGATGGTCGAAGGACTCCACCAGGCCGCTCGCGTTCTTCGTCTCAATCGTCAGCGCGACGCCAGGCTTGCCGGGACGCCGGTCGGGCTTGCACAGGTGCGACTTCACGGCGCCCCCGACGACACGGTTGTCGCAGAAATAGCGGTACTGCCCCCACGCATCGGTCGCGGGCAAGTCAGCCAGTTGGTCACAGGTCGTCAGCGCGTTGCTCGTCTCGACCGCCAGCTCCGTGCAGGTGTAGTAGTTGGTGTCGTAGTCGTAGCTGACCGGCATGGGCACGCCCATGTCGTCCGTGCAACTGGTGCGCGGCTTCGCCGTGAGCGGCGCTGCGTGCTTGTCCTGAATCGTCGTCAAGCAGGAGCTCTGCTCGACATCGGCGTTGCAGGACTGGCCGTTGACGCCTCGCAGCGCCGTGGACGGATTGTTCGCGAAACCAAAGGGGGTGGAGGTGCCGTTGCCACCCAGTCGCGAGTTGCCGTTGTCGAAGACACTCGCGCTGATGTTCGAGCGCAGGAGGGCGCGGTGGAAGTTGCGCACGCGCGTGTAGAACAACTCGTCATTCATCATGGCGCGGATGTCTTCTTCAGACACCGAGCCCTTCGCCTGGACTGCCTTGTACTCCTCCCAAGTGGGCGGCCGACCGAGCAGGTCGAGCGTCAGCTGCCGCAGATGTCTTTCGGGAGGGACCTTCGCGACGGGCGCGCAAACAGCGGCCTCATCGGCGGAGGCTGGCAGAGCCAGGAACAAGGCGGCGCCAGCCAGGATGGCAAGGCAACGCTCGCGGAGCACGGGGAACCTCCGTGGAGGGGGGAGTCGGGGGCGACCGTGACTGAGTATGCAAGAATTACAGGGAGAAGATCCAGTCGGCCTAACAGAACGCTTCATCCGACATGTCGGCACAACGGTGTATCGCTACTGCATTGGTTGCATCGGCGGACGTGTCGCGAGAGATAGGGCGCATGTCGAACGCCACCTCTGCTCCGCTTCAACCCCGAGTGAGCGACCGGGCTTTTTATGTCTTCACCGGTGTTGTCTCCGCGGCCGCGCTCGCCTTCATCGCGTGGATTCTGATGGGCCGTCGCGACGGCGTGGAGGGTGTGGATTTGCGCTTCCTTCCGGCCGTCAACGCGAGCCTGAACGCGACGGCGGCGGCGCTGCTCATCGCCGGATGGGTGGCCATCAAGCGCGGCGCGCGGCGCGTGCACCAGTACCTGATGGTGGCGGCCTTCGCGGCGTCGGCGCTGTTCCTGGTCTGCTACCTCACCTACCACTACGTGCACGGAGACACGCGCTACGTGGGCGACTGGCGAGGGCTGTACCTGTGCATCCTGGCCAGCCATGTGCTGCTGTCCATGGGTGTCGTGCCCCTGGCGCTGGTGGCCTTCTACTTCGCGTGGCGCAAGGAGTTCCCCCGGCACCGCAAGGTGACGCGGTGGCTGGCGCCCATCTGGGTGTACGTGTCGGTGACGGGCGTGGTGGTGTACTTCATGCTGCGCGGCGGCCTGACGTCCCTGTAGCGACGCTCAGGGCAGCGCGCGTCGGAGCCAGCGCTCGAAGGCGTCGAAGGTGTCCTGGGCGCCCTTCACCACGCGGTCATCGAAGGCAGGGTCGGCCGCGTCCACGGAGGCGCGCGTGAGCACTTCGCCAAAGGCGCGCCACCGGGGGCCCACGTCGTCACCGTAGGCGCGGAAGAAGACGAAGTCGCCCGCGGGGGTTCCCTCGAAGTGGCGGCGCAGGTGTCGGAGGATGAGCTGGCCTCCGAGCGTGGCGCCCTCCAGCACGTAGCAACTCCCGAGCGCCTCGGGCAGACCGAGCAGCAGCGGTGGCTCCGGGCACCCTGGCAGCCGCGCGAGCGACGGCGTGTCGTGACCAAGCGCGCGCAGGTCCGCTTCCAGCCACGGCACCTTCACCCGCTCCTGAAGGCGCAGGCCGGGCAGCGCCGCTCCCAGCAGTGCGGTGAGCTGGTCCTCCACCGGCAGATGGAAGCCGTGGAGCGCCTCCAGGTGGCGGCGATAGCCCTGGAGCGTCAGTCCAGGCTCCAGCAAGCGCACGGCGGACTCGGTGCGCTCGTGGTGGGGGCGGGTTTCCGTCTTGAGTCGCGGCAGCAGGGACACGGTTCAACCAAGATGGCCCCACCCGGGCTCGGAGGGAATGGCTAAATCCCAACCAACGCCGCTGGGGCTCCCTGTCAGGAACGCGGGGAGGCGGCCGACCGGGGCGCCATGCGAATCCTGACGCTCGATGAAGTGCCGTGTCATAGCTGGCCCTACCAATCCGCCGCGCCTCGGGGTGGGAGCCAGACCGTGTGGTTCCCCCTGCTGCGCGGCACGGTGGATGTTCTCCCGGATGAAGTCGCCGCGCTGCTGGTGCTCTCCGACCTCCAGGGCGTGGCTCCTCATGCACTCCAGGACGGCGCGGTGGCGCTGCTCGGAGAAGTGCTCGCCGATGAGCTGGCGATTCTCGGTGAGCTGGGCGAGCTGCCCTTGCCGGGAACCGTCGGCGTGGTGCTCGCGGGAGACCTGTACTCGGAGGTGAACGCGAATGTGCGCGGGGCCTCCGGTGACGTGCGCGCCGTCTGGCGGGCCTTCGCGGAGCACTTCCGTTGGGTGGTGGGCGTGGCCGGCAACCACGACACGTTCGGCGGTGCGCGAGAGCAAGCACGCTTCCAGCAGCGCCCCGGCATCCACCTGCTCGACGGCGAGGTGGTGGACCTGGAGGGCCTTCGCGTGGGCGGCGTGGGTGGCATCATCGGCAACCCGGACAAGGCCGGCCGACGCGGGGAGACGGACTTCCTGCGACAGCTCGATGCGACGCTGCGCGAGACACCACAGGTGCTGGTGCTGCATCAGGGGCCGGACGTCGAGGGCACGCGGCTGCGCGGCAGCCCCGTCATCCGGGAGTCCGTGCAGAGGCGCGCGGACCTGTTGGTGGTCTGCGGCCATGCCCACTGGGAGACGCCGCTCGCCACCCTCCCAGGCGGCGCCCAGGTGCTCAACGTGGACAGCCGCGCGGTGCTGCTCGAACGCGCGAAGCCGTCCGCGTGAAGACGTGAGGCGCCGCGCGGTCCCCGGTCGACCTCACCGGGAACCCGCTTCGCCCCGGACGGCGACTCAGCGACAGAAGCCGTCGCTCCGACATGTGGCCGGAGCCAAGCAGTTGAGGCCGGAGCCGATGCAGCTCGGCTGACACGCGCCAATGCCAGTGCCGTCGCTGTAGCAGACGTAGCCCGAACGACAGTCGCCCTGACCGGTGCCCACCTGGCGGGAGCAACTGTCCAGGCAGTTCTTCAACCCCGACGAACTGACCGTGTAGCACTTCGAGCCCGCGGGACACGCCGTCGTGTTGCACACGAGCGAGCAGTAGCCTCCGGGGAAGTTCGTGTTGCAGAACCCCTCCGCACAGTCGGAGTCATCCGTGCACGACGCGCCCACGTCCAGCGTCGGGTCATCGTCGATGGGCGCCAGCGGGAGCAGGTCGAAGCTGATGCCGGGCGTGGAGTCACCGGCCTCCACGTCGAGCGGCTCGAAGGAGTCGACGTTGCGCCAGAAGCCCGTGCGCTCCCCGTCTTCGAACAAATCGCCGTCCTCATCGTCGTCGATGGTCGCCAGCGCGTAGTAGGTCCTGGGCTCCAGCTCGAGGGAGTAGGCGTAGCCGCGCGACGCGCGAGCCACGGTGATGGCCTCCTCGGCCGCCTCCCACTCGCCCGTCAGCGCGTTCTGCCAGACGAAGGCGACAATGGCATCCAGGTCGTCCGACGTGCCCACGCCAATCTTCACCGCCACCGTCGCCGAGCCGGCCGCGCCGGAGCCCGCGAGGTTGAGGTTCACCACGTAGTCGCCGTCCGCGAGGCCCGCCGTGTTCACCGCCACGTCCAGCGTCGTCGAGCCGTAGGCAGGCACCGTCTTGGTGCTTCCCCCGGGGAAGGACACCGCCGACTGCTGCGCGCCCGAAACAGTGGCCGTCACCACCAGGTCGCCGCCCTGTCGGCCGCCCACGTTGCTCAGCGTGAGCTGCTGCGTGACGCTCTGCCGGAAGAAGAGCGTGCTCGTCGACACGCTCAGCTTCGGCGGCTCCAACGCCGGGTCCGTGCTCTGGATGCGCCGCAGCGCCGCCTGCGCGTTGATGAGTCCCGCGCCACAACCTCCGGCGCACAGCGAGGAGGGAATCGGCGTCGCGGTGGTCTTCAGCGCGCTCTCCGCCTGGCTCGACGTGAGGTCCGCGGTCAGCTTGGCCGCGGTCGCCGCCAGCAGCGCCACCACGCCGGCCACGTGCGGCGCCGCCATGCTGGTGCCCTGGGAGAAGGCATACGCGGGCTGCCGGTTGTCATCCAGCACCGTGGACAACACGCCGTCCGCGTAGCCGTCGCCGTTGATGTCCTCCACCATTTCTCCGCCGGAGGCCACCACATCCACGCGCGCACCGTAGTTGGAGAAACTGCTGCGCCGGCCCGACAGGCCCGTGGAGCCCACGCAGATGACGTTCTCCTGGTTGCACGGCGTGCTGTTGGAGGCGTCCACGTTCTCGTTGCCGGCGGCGACGACGATGATGGCGCCGCGACGGACGGCGGCATCGATGGCGTCCTGGTAGAGCGGCTGCGGCGGCGCGCTGCCACCCAGGCTCATGTTCACCACCTTGGCGGCCCTGGCCGGGCGCTGGGTGATGCCGGGCACATCACCTCCGGTGGCCCAGGCGATGGCCGCCGCGATGTCGAAGCTGTTGCCGCCCTTGTTGCCCAGCACACGCACCGGAAGAAGCTGCGCGTTCCAGGCCACGCCCGCGACGCCGACGCCGTTGTTCGTCACCGCGGCCACGGTGCCCGCCACGTGCGAGCCATGCCACGACGAACCGCCCTGTGGCTCATCGCCCCCTTCGTCCAGGGGATTCGGGTCGCGGCCATTGCCGTCACCCGCGTTGGTCGGGTCGGCAATCATGTCGTAGCCCTGCACCACGTGGGTGTTGAGGTCCGGGTGCGAGACGATGCCGGTGTCGATGACCGCCACCACCACGCCGTCCGCGCCGAACTCGATGTCCCATGCGGCCGGCAGGTTGATGGTGGGGTAGTGCCACTGGAGGCCGTAGCCCTTGTCGTCGGGGACGGCCGTCTTGTACATGCGCAGGTTGCGGTCCGTGTAGCGCACGCCCGGCACCGCCGCGAGCTTCGACACCAGCTCTCGCGTCTCGTCCGTCGTCACCGCGTGGCCGTCCTCCGCCTCGAAGCCCACCAGGTGCAGGTACTCGCTCGCATGGCCCTTGTGCACCACGCGGTAGCCCGGGAGCGCCGTGGCGGACAACACGTGCTCGGGTGACACGCCCGCTTCCTCGAAGCGGACCACGACGTCACCCGCGATGGTCGGGTCCTCCTGGGGGATGCGTGCCAGGGGCGGCGGCCCCAGCGGCGCGGGGATGATGGGCAGGCCCGGGTCCGTCTGGTCCACCGCCGAGCGGCGCACGCGCTGTGCCTTCGCGCCGCGCATCGAGTCCTTCAGCCGCGCCAGCACGCCCTTGCCGAAGGGAAGGTGGGTGGCTCGGGAGACTCCACCCTCGGAGGACTGCTCGTTGCTGCGGAACGGCGTCAGCGTCCCCGCGACGGTGCCGGAGTTCGCATCAGGCCCGCCCCCGCCGTCCTCGTCACACGACGTGGCGGAGAGCAGCAACATTCCGACGAGCAATAGACGACGCATTCGAGAGAACCCCCTCCAGGAAACAGTGGGGGGGACCCTAACACCGCGTGTCCAGACGAACGGGGATTCTCAGCTGGCCTGCGCCACCCCGCCGCCGCTCTCCGTGTCCTCGCCAACGTTCTCCTCGGAATCGTCCTCCAGCGCGTCGACGCCGCCCGGCACGCCATCCACGTAGGTGACGACGTTGCCCGGCATCGCGGGCACGCGCGGCCCTGGAGTCACCACACCCGTGAGGTTGAGCGGGTCCACGCCGGAGAGCTGCACTCGCACCCCGGAAGGAGGCTGCCGTCGCACCGCGCGCGCCATGTCCACCGCCTCCGGCAGCGCGAACTGTTCTCCAACGAAGCCCGCGACGAAGCGACCACCGCGCACCTCGCCTCGCGCCTCCATGCGTCGGTAGACGAACAGCAACTCACGCCACGTGGGCGCCAGCGCCTCTCGCATCACCAGGTCTCGCCAGACGATGCCGTAGCGCTGGAGGAACAGGCGCGCCAGCGAGTCCATCACCTCGTCCGACGTCTTCGGCTCCGCGGGCGCCAGCAGGCTCCAGCGTCCGGGTCCACCGCGCTGCAACAGCTTCTGCCGCTTGCGATGCGCGGGGCTCTGGAGCACGCGCAGGTTCTGCACCGCGTCCGCCGTCACCAGGCCGCGCGCCACCAACTCCCACAGCGCGTCCTCGATTTCAGCGGGCAGTCGTCGCGCGCGGGACACCAGGTCCTGGAAGAAGCACGCGCCCCGGCGCTCCAACACCGCCACCACATCCTTGGCGGCCACGCTGAGGTCCGGCGGCGTCCACACGTCCCCATCCGCGAGCACCGCGTGAGGCCGCGCCGCCGCGAGCATCCACTCCAGGTCCTCGCGCAGCGTGAAGGTCAGCGGCGCGTTGCGAGTGGGCGAGGCTCGCGAGCGCGTGGGTGCTGGAACTTCCGGCTCCGGCGGCGTCACGGGCGCGCCGCGACGAGGCCCCGGCACGGGCTTCGGCTGGTCCTTCATCGTCAGCCGGCCCCAGGCCACCTCACCCGCGTAGCAGGCGCGCTCCAGCATGTCCGGCGTGTAGCCCCGCATGCGCGCGGGCAACAGGAAGCGCTCCCACGCGGAGGCAGGCGCCTCGTACCCCTGGAGCAACCGCACCGCCTTCATGAGTCCCGTGGAGCCGCGCAGCGCGTCCACGTCCTCCATGTGGTGCCACCGGAAGAGGAAGCGCATGAAGTCGCGTCCGCTCAGCGGCTCGATTTCCCGGCGCAGCCGCCCCACCGTCATCCGGTGGATGCGCTGGAGCAGACGGCGGTCGCACCACTCCAGCGGCGGCGTCTCTCCCGGCGCGAGCGGTGTCTCCAGCGGACGGAAGCGGCCCCGCAGCACGGTGCCCTGCATCTCCAGCTGATGCATCGCCGCGTTGACCTCGTCCTCGCTCAGCACGCAGAGGCGAGACAGCTCCGCCACCGTGGTGGGGCCCACGTTCTCCATCCGCCCGCGCACCACCTGGAGCACCGCGGCCCCGCGCTCCACCGGCCGGTCATGCGCCAGCACCGGCAACGGCGGCTGCGTCACCCCGTCGGGGAACAGCGCTCGCACCGCGCTGCCCCGCTCCGCCGCGACGAGGAAACGTCCGGCGGGCAGGTCCAACCACGCCACCCGGCCCTGCTCGAACAGCGGCGTCGCCAGTCCCTTCGGCACCTCCGCGTCCCGCACCAGCACCCACTGGAGGAGCATGTCGTGCAGCTCGTCCTCGTCGCGCATTGGCGGCGCGGCGTCCTCCACCACCGTGGCGATGGCCGTCGCGTCCAGCGCTCCGAAGGCCGCCGCGTCCTCGGCCGGCAGCGCGCGGCGCAGGGCCACGTTGCGCACGCGGCGCTCCTCCGCCGGGGCGTCATCCAGGAACGTGTACGGCTGGCTGTGAATCATCGCGTGCGCGAAGACGCTCGGCTCCGGTACGTCGCGCGCCTCCAGGCGGATGCGGCCGTCCTTCATGCGACGGAGCACCTCACGCAGGCCCTCCACATCCATGGCCTCGTGCAGACAGTCGTCCATTGTCTGCTTCACCAGCGGATGGTCCGGCAGCTCGACGTCGCCGCCACCGTGGTTGTCCTGACAGCCCACCTGCGCCGGGAAGACGGCGGCCAGCAGGTCCTCGCTGCGCGCGCGCTGGAGGTTGGGCGCCACGCGCTTGCCCCCCATCATCCGGTTGAGCGCCAGGGCCCGAGTGGCCACCCAGCGGAAGCGCGTGCCGAACAGCGGCGACTGGAGCACCGCCTGCACCAGCACCTCTTCCACCTGGTCCGGGTGAAGGAAGTCGAAGATGTCCGCCAGCGGAAAGGAGTGCTGCTCGCCCAGCGACAGGAGGATGCCGTCCTCCGTCGCCGCCGCCTGGAGCTCGAAGTCGAACGAGCGGCAGAAGCGCTTGCGCAGCGCCATTCCCCAGGCCCGGTTGATGCGACTGCCGAAGGGCGCGTGGATGACGAGCTGCATGCCACCCGCTTCGTCGAAGAAGCGCTCGGCCACCACGAGCTGATTGCTGGGCACCGCGTCCAGCATCTTCTTGCCCAGCCGCAGGTAGCCCAACAGCGCATCCACCGCGGGCGGCGGCATGCGCAGCTCCTTCTCCAGGAAGCTGGCCGCATCGTCGCGGTTGAGGAGTTCGTCGCGCAGCCGGCCGACCTGGAGCGACAGCTCGTCCGTGCGTCCTGGGGCCTCACCGCGCCAGAAGGGCACGTTGGGCGCCGCGCCGCGTGCATCCTCCACCATCACCGTGCTGCCCATCACCCGCTGGATTCTCCAGGCGGTGCTGCCCAGGAGGAAGACGTCTCCGGGCGAGGACTCCACCGCGAAGTCCTCATCCAGCGTTCCCACCACCTTGCCCTCCGGCTCGGCGGTGACGCTGAAGGTGAAGGTGTCCGGGATGGCTCCGCCGTTGGTGAGCGCGGTGATGCGCACGCCGCGCCGGCCCTTGAGGCGCTGATTCACGCGGTCTCTGTGCAGGTGGATGCCCGCGCGTCCACGCCGGTCGGCGATGCCCTCCGACAGCACCTCCAGTACTCCCTGGTACTCCTCCCACGTCAGCTCGCGGTATGGGTACGCGCGCTGGAAGAGGCTGAAGAGGGCGCGCTCGTCCCACTCCTCGCACGCGCACGCGGCCACCACCTGCTGCGCGAGCACGTCCAGCGGCTTCTGCGGGATGATCACCGCGTCCAGGTCACCCTCGCGCACGGCGTTGAGAAGCGCGGCGCACTCCATCAACTCGTCGCGCGTCATCGCGAACACGATGCCCTTGGAGATGGCCGCCTTGTGGTGGCCCGCGCGGCCCACGCGCTGGAGCAGCACGGAGATGGCCTTCGTGGTGCCCAACTGGACGACGAGGTCCACGTTGCCCACGTCGATACCGAGCTCCAGCGACGCGGTGGCCACCATGACGCGCAGCCGGCCGTCCTTGAGCTTCTCCTCCGCCGCCAGCCGGATTTCCCGCGACATGCTGCCGTGGTGGGCCGCCACCAGACCTTCGCCCAATCGCTCGCCCAAATCATGGGCCACGCGCTCCGCCATCTTCCGCGTGTTGACGAAGATGAGCGTGGTGCGGTGTTCACCCGCCAGCGCCACCAGCCGGTCGTAGACCTGGCCCCACATCTCGTGGCTCGCCAGCGAGGACAGCTCCGCGTCGGGAATCTCCAGCTTCAAGTCCCACGGGCGCAGATGGCCCACCTCCACCTTGCGGCACTCGCGGTGGGACGCGCCGGTGAGGAAGCCGGCAATCGCATCCAGCGGCTTCTGCGTCGCGGACAAGCCGATGAGCTGCGGGCGCATCTCCGTGAGCGCCTTGAGTCGCTCCATGGACAGCGTGAAGTGACTGCCCCGCTTGTCGCGCGCGAGCGCGTGAATCTCGTCGACGATGACGGTGCGCACGCCGCGCAGCGTGGCGCGGGCTCGCTCGGCGGTGAGGTAGAGGTAGAGCGACTCCGGCGTGGTGATGAGGATGTGCGGAGGACGGCGCACCATCTGCGCGCGCTCGGACGCGGACGTGTCACCGCTGCGCACCTGCACGCGCAGCTCGCCCGGCGTGTAGCCCTCCGCGCGGGCTCGCGTGAGCAGCTCCTCCAGCGGCTGGAGCAGGTTCTTCTGCACGTCGTTGCCCAGCGCCTTCAAGGGCGAGACGTAGAGCACCTGCGTGCGGTCTTCCAGGTTCCGCTCCAGCGCGAGCCGGAACAGCGAGTCGAGCGCGGCGAGGAACGCGGTGAGCGTCTTGCCGCTGCCCGTGGGCGCGGCGATGAGCACGTCATGCCCGGCCTGGATGAGCGGCCAGCCCTCCACCTGGGGACGCGTGGGCTCGCCCAGTCGTTCGGCGAACCAGCGGCGGACCACCGGGTGGAAACTCGCCAGTGCCGGGTGCGCCGCGCACTCGGCGGCGAAGTCGAGACTGATCTGCGGGGGCATGCGCACCTCTCCACCCGGAGCCTGAACACAGGTACAGGCGGGCGTCAACGCGCACGCGGCGTGGGGAACGGCCTCGCCCACACGCTCCGCTCGGGTACTCCCAGAGCAGGCGACCGCGCCGTTAGGCTGGGGACATGCGTACACCCATCGTCCCCTGGCTCATCATCGCGGCCCTCAGCCTCGGAGCGGCCCCTCCGGAGACGGCCGGGTCGGAACCGCTCGTCGCGCGCATCCAACGCGCTTCCGAGTACGCCCGGTCCGGCAATGGCGCGGAAGCCCAGAAGGAACTCACGGTAGCGCTCAAGGAAGCGCCCCAAGACGCGAGCGCCCTCTTCGTCCAGACATGCGTCTTCCTGGAGCAGGGCGCGTTGCCCAAGGCGGAGCAGACCCTGAAGCGGCTTCGCGCGGTCGCCGCGAAGGAGCCGGAGGTCGTCATCCTCTCGTCCCTGGTGGAGCAACGCACCCGTCAACCGAAGTTCGATTGGCGTGAGTCCTTCCTTCACGCGTGGGCCCAGGCAGAGCGCCCCCTCTTCGCGGAGAGCCGCTTCTTGCTGGAACCACCCACCTCATCCAGCGATGGCAAGCCTGAGTTCGACGCCGCCTGGGAACGCACCGAAGCAGCGGACGTCCGCCTCATCCTCGCGCTCTCGGGAAACATGCTCGGCAGCCCTGACCTGGAGTGGCTCGCCACGCACCTCGACAAGGTGAAGGACCCCGTCCTCCTGCGCGCCGCCTTCGAGCACTTCCTGACCGCGGCCCCCCAACATCCCGAGGCGCTCGCGAAGGCGCGCACCACGCTCAAGCCCCGCCTTCAACAACTCGCCGCAACATCGCCCCAGGAGATTCAACTCCGGTTGCTCGTGCTGCTGGGGGACACCGACCCGAAAGCGCCCTTCACTCCAGAAGAGCTCGCCGAGCTGGAGCGCATCGCCGACCTCCCTGACTACCGGACCGTCTCCACCCTCTCGATGTACACCGAGGCCATGCGGCTCCTGACGCTGGCGAAGGTCTCCCGCCCTCAAGCCAGTGCCTTCTCAGCCTTCGTGGGAGAGCTGGCGCTCACCGGTCCCTACCGCCTCACCCAGCGAGCACTCGTCTCGGACACACTCCCAGCCGCGGACCTTGAGCGACTGGGCCACGTGCTGTCCTCCATTGGCGAGCGCATCGTCGAAGAGACCACGCTCGTGGAGTATCTGGTAGGCCTGCGCATGGTGATTCAGGGCGTGGAGATGCTCAACGACCCGAAGCGACGGGAAGAAGTCGGCGCGGCACAGCGCCATGCCTTCAAGCTCGCACGCGTGACCCAGCCCCAGCGCATGGACCTGTGGCCCCTTCCCTCACTCCAGCGCGCGTGGACCATCGCGTCGGTGGAGAATGAACGGGAGCACCTGCGGGCCCTCCTCATGAAGTGAGCGCGGAGGGCCTTACGCCCCCGGCGCGGGCGCGGCCTCCCCCACGGGAGCCGCCGCGGTCCTGTTCCAGACGATGCGGTACGTCGCCGCCGTGCCGTCGAAGGCGATGGGCTCCACCTCCACGTGCCCGGCGCCCGCGACGCGCAGCGACTCCGCCAGGAAGCCCGCGGAGAAGTACGGGTTGTCCGCCGCCACGTCTTTCATCCACAGCGTGGCGGCGCCCTCGCCGGACTCCTCCACTCGCACCTCGTTGAAGTTGTTGCCGGCCCTCACGTTGTAGGGCACCCGCTCCAGGGTCCTCATCGGCCCCAGGCGGGTGACGAGCGACAGGCTGGCCCGCCCCACCGGCGTCTGCCGGAAGCCCTGGAGATAGCGCGCACCCAACGCCAGCCAGGCCTCCTTCGCCGGCAGCGACGGGAAGATGTCCTGCACGGCCACCCGCAGGAAGCCTCGCCACTGCTCCAGCGAGTAGGCCGGCCGCAGCCGCTCCGACAAATCCAGGCCCACGCCCTTCAGGCGCTGGCGCCCCTCCCGCGTCAGATAGGGGCCCAGGGCCCTCACGAAGAGGGCTTCCACGGACTGCGCGAAGATGAGCTTCTCGGGCGACATGACGGATAAGTGGCAATGGCCCCCCGCAACGGCGAGCCATTCCGCATCTCAAACGTCAGCTGGTCATCATCACCGGGGCAGCCGCACCGTGAAGGTCGTCCCACCCGACGCACTGGACTCCACTGTCACCTCGCCGCCATGGGCGAGCAGAATCTGCCGGGTGATGTAGAGCCCCAACCCCAGCCCCGAGGACGCCGCCGCCTCGTGCTGGACGGCTCGCGAGCCTCGACGCCATGCGGCGAAGATGTGTGGAAGCTCCTCCGAAGGAATCGGTGGTCCGCCATTGTGCACGCGCAGCACCACTTCCCGCGCACTCGCCTGGCCCCACATCCGCACGGGACTGTCCACGGGGCTGTACTTCAGCGCATTCGCCAGCAGGTTGCTGAACGCCTGCTCCAGCCGGTCCAAATCCCACGCGCCGCGCCCGTCCCCCACCACCTCCAACACCAGCATCCGCCCGGGGTGACTGGCGCGCATCTCCTCCAACGTGCGACGCGCCACGTCGAAGACGTCGCAGTCCGAGGCCACCACCGGGACACCGCCCCCCAGGCGCGAGCGCGCGAAGTCCAGGAGCTGGCGAATCATCCGGTCCATGCGGTCCGCGCTGGTGAGGATGCGCTCGGTGAGCGAGGACTGGCGCTCGTCCAGGTTGCCCTTGCGCTTGAGCTGCTGCGCGGACATGGACAGCGCATTGAGGGGATTGCGCAGGTCATGCCCGAGCATCCCGATGAACTGCTCGCGGAACTCCTCTTCGCTGCGCTCCTCGGTGACGTCCCGCGACGTGGCCATCAACGCGGCCACCTGGCCGTCACCATCCAGCGTGGGTGACAGCGTGTAGTCGAAGTGACGGGGCCCCTGGTCCGTCGACAGCGTGATTGCGCCGCGCTGGACCTGTCCGGTGCTCAGCGCCACCTCCATCAACCGGATGAAGGGCGCGAGCGACGGGTCCTTCTCCTCCCGCGCGCTCAGCGACTCACCCGAGACGAGGACCTCGTGGCTGCCTCGCGCCGCATGCGCCGCCTGGTTGGCGAACAGCAGACGTCCCGACGCGTCGAACAGCGCGATGGGGTCCGCGGCGGAGGCCATGGCCATGTCCAGCAGTCGACGCTGGCGCTCCACTTCCCGCGACAGCGCGTGCACCTCGCGCTCGGCGCGGCGCAGGCGCAGCAGGGCGTGCACCTGGGCGACCAGCTCCTCGGGGTCCACCGGGGCCACCAGATAGCCGTCCGCGCCGTGCTCCAGGCCGTGCGCCCGGTCGCCCGGCCCCACCGCCTGTGCGGACAGGTGCAGGACGAGCATGCCCCGGGTGCGAGGGGCCTGCTTCAGGCGCCGGCAGACCTCCAGTCCGCTGATGTCCGGCAACCGGACGTCCAGGATGGCCAGGTCGGTGTGCTCATCCGCGAGGGCCAGGGCCTCGCTGCCTGAGCCCGCGTCCACCACCTGGAAGCCCGCGAGCCCCAGCACGCGGCTGGTGACGTAGCGACTGGCCTCATCATCATTGACGTTGAGGATGACCGGAGATGGAGGACTCATGACGTGCGGGGCAGAGGTACTCCTTCGTACCCGCCGGACTCCGGTCGCGCCACATCCATCGCCGCCCACGGGTGCTTCCTGACAGGCCGGGCGGACAGCCCATGGAATCCCCGTCCGTCGGGAAGACGCTCAGGACGCTAACGGGCCGGGTCGATTCGCGATAGGGAGGACATCATGCGTCCTCCCTGTCGCCCGCTGCCCGCGGATGGCCGCTTTCTTCAGGCCATCGCTCCCACGCCCCTTGTCCCCGTCCGACTGGACCCGGAGGGCCCCACCATCTGGTGCAAGCTGGAGTTTCTCAACCCCAGTGGCTCCACGAAGGACCGCATCGCGCGCTACATGTTGGAGAAGGCCTGGCGCATGGGCGAGTTGCAGCCCGGCGGCGAGGTGGTGGAGGCGTCCAGCGGCTCGACGAGCATCGCGCTCGCGCTGGCGAGCGCGCAGATGGGCGTGCGCTTCACCGCGGTGATGCCCGAGGGTGTCACCGACGAGCGTGTGCTCACCATCCGCGCCTACGGCGGCGACGTGGTGCTGGTGCCGAGAGCGGAGGGCGTGCGTGGCGCCATCGCCAAGGCGGAGCAGATTGCCCGGGAGCGCAAGGCCTTCGCGCCCCGCCAGTTCGAGAACCCGGACAACGCCGAGGCACACCGCGTGTGGACGGGGCAGGAGATCCTCTCCCAGATTCCGGGCGGCCTGGTGCATGGCGTGGTGAGCGGCGTGGGCACGGGCGGCACGGTGGTGGGCCTGTACCAGGCGTTCGCGGAAGCGGGCTGTCCGGTGACGGCCTTCATCGCGCGTCCCATCGCGGGGCTGGGCTGCGACATCGAGTGTTGCAGCTTCAGTCCGCGCGTGCCCGGTGTCGTGGACGGCATGTCCAAGCTGTACCGCGACTCGGACATGCCGGGGCGCGTGGAGCTGGACGTGTCGGACGAAGAGGCCATGTGCACCGCGCGCGCCCTCATCCGCCGGGGCTTCCCGGTGGGCCCCTCCTCCGGCCTCAACTACGTGGCGGCGGTGGAGGCCTCGAAGCGACTGGGTCCCGGCGCGCAGGTGGTGACGGTGTTCCCGGACCGGATGGAGCGCTACTTCTCCACCGAGCTGATTCAGCACCGGCCCGCGCCGCCGCGCGTCGTGGCCTGACGCACACTCACGCAAAGGGCCGGCGCGACAACACTCCGCCGGCCCTCACGGGCGAGCAGGCACGCCCTCTTCCGATGCCTGGTTCACGCTGAGCATGCATCCGCGTGCGCACCGTCCGGGGTCATGCTAGAAGCCGACTCGTGCTCACACGCATCTGGCTGTGCCTCAGCCTGTTGCTGTTCGCCCCGACGGAAGGTGGCCTGTGGAAGGTCATCGCCGACGTGACGGATACCGTGTGCGCGCAACGTTGCCCGGATGACGATGCGAGCGGTCAGTGCGCGCCGGACTGCGCGGACTGCACCTGCTGCGGCCATGTGCGCTCCATCGCCGCGCCCGTCTCCCCTCCCTCGTTGCTCCTGGAAGCACCTCGGCCGCGTCTCGTCCTTCAGGATGAGGATGCGCCCGCCTCCGCGGACCTGGACGACATCCTCCACGTCCCCAAAGCCCTCCTCGCCTGAGGCAGTGTCCGTCTCTTCGCGCGAGCGATTCCAGGTGAGGTGCGTCCACGGCGGTACCGGGACACCTCGCGCCTGACGCTCGCTTCCCTTTCGCGAGGTCTTCTTCCGTGCTCAATCCTTCCGCGACGGCGGCCCTCGGGCTCGCCGCCGCCCTGGTCTGGCCCTGCGCCAGCACCGCTTCACCTTCCGAGTTGTCCTTCCAAGACGCGCTGGCCCTCGCCCGCCAGCGCGCTCCTTCCCTGTTGGATGCAGCGGGCCGCGTCGCGGAGGCACAGGGGGCCGTCGCGGGCTCCGCGCCCTGGCTGCGTGACAACCCGACCCTGAGCGCCGAGGTGGGCCCGCGCAGGCTCGACGACGGCACCCGGGGCCTCCAACTCTCACTCGGGCTGGCGCAGCCCTTCGAGCTGGGTGGCAAGCAGGGCGCGCGTCGGGAGTCCGCTCGCGCGGGGCTCGCCCGCGAGGGCGCCGAGCAGCAGGACGCCGAGCGACGCGTGCTCGGTGAAGTGGCCGCGTCGTTCCTGCGCGCCCTCTACGCCCGCGAGTTCTCGCGGCTGATGCACGAGACGGAGGAGGCCGCGCGAAACCTGGCCAGCTCCGCGAGCAAGCGCTTCGAGGCGGGTGACGTGCCCGTGGTGGACGTCAACGTGGCGCGCGTGGCGCAGGCCCGGGCCCATGCGGCCGTGGTCGTGGCCGAGGGCGAGGAGGAGGCGCTCGTGAGCGAGCTGCGCGCGCAGCTCGGGTTGCCCCTCCAGGAGCCGCTCGCGGTGAGCGGCGCGCTCAAGGAACTCTCCTCGCTCCCGGTAGCGAAGCCCACGGGTCCCTCCGAGCGCGCGGACATCCGCGCCCTGGAGTCGGCGCTCGCCCAGGCCGAGGCGGAGCTTCGACTGGGACGCAGCCAGGCGCTGCCGGACGTGAGCGTGGGCGTGCGCTACGAGAAGGAGGTGGACGAGTCCGCGTGGCTCGGCACCCTCAGCGTGCCCTTGCCCGTGTTCTCCCGAGGTCAGGAAGAGAAGGTGACGGGAGAGGCCCGCGTGCGACGGCTCCGCACCCTGCTGGAGGCCGCGCGCCGCACGCGCGATGTCCAGGTGGAAGCCGCCCGCATCCGCGACACCCGGCGCCAGCAAGCGCTGGAGGTGCTGACGCGCGATGCCCTGCCGCTGCTGGACGAGAACGAGTCGCTCGCCCGCAAGTCCTACGAAGCCGGGGAGATGGACCTCGCGGGGTTCCTCCTTGTCCGCCGTGAAACGCTCGAGACGCGCGTGGCGCTGCTCGACAGTCACCTCCAGGCCGCGCTCGCCCGCGTGCAGCTCGCCGTCGAGACAGGAGCCCTGCCATGAAGCCCTCCCATTTCCTCCTGTCCGCCCTCTTCGTGCTGTCCGCCTGCAAGTCCGACAAGCCCGAGCATGAAGACGACCACGCGCACGAAGAAGGCGCCGAACCCAAGGGACATGACGAGGGACACGATGAGTCCCACGTCCACATCGCGCCGGAGATGCTCCGCGACTTGCGCGTCACCACCGCGCCCGCGTCGGCGCGTCCCGGAGGAGAGAGCGTCACCGCACTGGGCGAGCTGATGTTCAGCGAGGACGCCTACGCGGAGGTGGCTTCCCCCATCTCCGCCCGGGTGGGCACCGTCTTCGTCACCACGGGCCAGGAGGTGAAGGAAGGCGAGAAGCTGGCCGAGCTGCGCAGCCCCGAGCTGGGCAAGGCCCGCGCCGCCCTCCAGTCCGCGAAGGCCCGCGCCGCCTCCGCCAGACAGACCGCAGAGCGCAAGCGCGCGCTCGCCGCCGAGCGCATCGTCGCGCAGAAGGACGTGCAGGCCGCGGACGTGGACGCCGCGGGCGCCGATGCGGAGGTCGCCGCGGCCCTCGCGGAATTGGCGGCGCTGGGCGCGAGCGAAGGGGACCTTCGTCAGGGCGCGGGCACGCCGGGCTTCATCCTGCGCTCGCCCATCCAGGGCACCGTCATCGAGCGTGACGCGAGAATGGGACAGATGGCGGACGCCGAACATCCCCTCTTCCGCATCGGTGATTTGGGCTCGCTGTGGCTCATCGTCCACGCCTTCGAGCGCGACGCGGTGCGCATCCAGAAGGGCGCCGAGGCGCGCGTCACCTTCGCCGCCTTCCCAGGCAAGGAGCACACCGCGAAGGTGGGCCACGTGGGGCAGCGCGTGGACGCCTCCTCGCGCACCATCCCCGTGAGGCTGGTGCTGGAGAACCGCGAGGGCCTGCTCAAGCCGGGCATGTCCGCCACCGCATCCATTCCGCTTGGCAGTCCGGATGGAACCATCACCACCGTGCCGGCCGCTTCGCTCCAGCGCCTGGAGAATGGCTGGGTCGCCTTCCTGCCCACCGGAGAGCGCGGCTCCTTCGAGCGGCGCGAGGTGGGACGAGGCCGCACGCTGGGAGACCACGTGGAGGTGCTCTCCGGCCTGAAGGTCGGTGAGCAGGTGGTGGTGGACGGCGCCTTCCTCCTCAAGGCGGAGGTCGAGAAGTCCGCCGGCGGAGGTGCCGAACATGGCCACTGAGCCCACGTCGTCCCTGGTGGGGCGCGTGCTGCGCACGTCCTTCGCGCGGCCCGGCCTCACCGTCGTGCTGGCCCTGGCGTTGTCCGCCTTCGGCGCGGTGGCGCTGCATGGGCTTCGCCGCGACGTCTTCCCGGACCTGTCGGCGCCCATCTTCAACGTCATCGTCCAGAACGCCGCCATGGGCGCGGAGGAGCTGGAGACGGCGGTGGCCATTCCCATGGAGGTGGCACTCGCGGGCCTGCCCGACGTGCGCCGCATCCGCTCCACCTCGCAACTGGGCGTCACCCAGGTCACGGTGGAGTTCGAGCCGGACGCGGACTACTTCCGCAGCCGACAGTACGTCGCCGAGCGCGTGGCCCAGGCCCAGGGAGAATTGCCCCCCGGCACGGACGCGCCCCTCGTCTCCAGCCTCACCGGCCGGCTCAATGAAGTCTTCGAGTTCACCCTCGAAGCGGAGCCCGGCGCGGCGGACCTCATGGCGCTGAGGGATTTGGCCGAGTTCGAGGTGAAGAACCGGCTGCTCGCCGTGCCCGGCGTCGCGGGCGTGGAGCGGCTGGGCGGCTACCTGCGGCAGTTCCAGGTGCTGCTGGACCCCGACCAGATGGTGGCGCGCGGCATCAGCCTCAACGAGGTGGAGCACGCGCTGGAGGGCGCCAACCTCAACGCGTCCGGCGGCTTCGTGGTGCAGGGCCCCATGGAGTGGACGGTGCGAGCGATTGGACGCGCGCAGACGGTGGAGGACCTGAACAGCACGGTGGTGGCGCTGCGCGCGGGCACGCCCGTGTTGCTGGCGGACGTGGCCGACGTGCGCGAGGGCCCCGCGCTGCGCCGGGGAATCGCGCACCGCCTCAAGGGCGAGGTGGTGAGCTGCCGCGTCATCAAGCAGTTCGGCGCGGACACGCAGCGGGTGGCGGCGGGCGTCCGTGAGGCCATCAAGGAGCTGGAGCAGTCGATGCCCAAGGGCGTGCAGCTGCGCGTCGTCTATGACCAGTCGGTGCTGGTGGACGAGGCGCTGGGGGGTGTCAGCCGAGCCATCCTCCTGGGCGCGCTGCTGGTGGTGCTGGTGCTGTTCGCGCTGCTGGGGGACTGGCGCGCCGCGCTCATCGTCACCCTCACCCTGCCCCTGTCGCTGGCGCTGGCGGGAATCCTCCTGAAGCTCGCCGGCATCGGCATCAACACCATGACGCTGGGCGGCCTGGCCATCGCCGTGGGTCTGCTAGTGGACGCGGCCATCATCGTCACCGAGAACATCATCCATGACCTGCGCGAAGGCGCGGGGCGCAAGTCCGTGCGAGAGGAAGCGCTGTCCGCGTCGCTGGAGGTGGGGCGTCCCATCGCCTTCGCCACCCTCATCGTCGTGTCCGTCTTCATCCCGTTGTTCGCCATGACGGGCATCGAGGGGCGCATGTACCAACCCCTCGCCGCCGCCGTGGTGGCGTGCCTCGCCGCGTCGCTGGCGCTCGCGCTCACCCTGGTGCCGGTGGCCTCCTCGCTGCTGCTCAAGGCCCCGCGTCCGGGACAACCCGAGGACGTGTGGCTCATCCGCAAAATCAAGACGGTGTACGCGCCCATGCTGGACACGTGCATGCGCAGGGCGGGACTGGTGCGACTGGTGGCGCTCGCCATCACCGTGCCGGCGCTGGGGCTCGCCTTCGCGGTGGGCAGCGACTTCATGCCTCGACTGGATGAAGGCGCCTTCCTCCTCCAGACGGTGCTGCCGCCCGAGGCGTCACTGGAGGAGGTGGACCGGCTCAACCATCTGGTGGAGGACGTGCTGCTCGGCTTCCCGGAGGTGGAGGACGTCGTGCGGCGCACCGGCCGCGCCGAGCGCACGGAGGACCCGATGCCTCACACGGTGTCGGACGTGCTCGTCGTGCTCAAGAAGGACCGGGGAAGAAATCTGGAGAAGCTGGAGGCGGACCTGCGCGTCGCCGTGGCGCGGGTGCCCGGCGTCACCACGCTGTTCACCACGCCGCTGGGCATGCGCATCGACGAGGGCCTGGGCGGCAGCCCCGCGGACCTGTCCGTGCGCATCTTCGGGCCGGAGCTGGAGACACTCGCCACGTTGGGAGAGCGGGCCCGCGCCATCCTCGCGAAGGTGGACGGCGTGGAGGACCTGCGCGTCGAGAAGCTCAGCGGGCTGCCGCAGCTTCGCATCACCGTGAATCGCGCCGCGGTGGCGCGGGTGGGGCTGACGCCCGGCGACGTCATCCGCGCGGTGCGCGTGGGCCTGGTGGGCGAGGAGTCCTCCCAGGTGTGGAAGGGTCAGCGGCGGCACGACCTGGTGCTGCGGCTGGCGGACCACAAGCGGGGAGACCTCCAGGCGCTGCGCAACCTCCTGGTGGACGGACATGACGGCACTCGCATCCCCCTGAGTCAGCTCGCCACCATCGAGGAGACCTTCGGCGCGGGCAGCGTGCGGCGCGAGGCCGGCAGCCGTCGGCTCGCGGTGGAGGCCAGCGTGTCCGGCAGGGATTTGGGCAGCACCGCGGCCGAGGTGCGCGAGCGGCTGGCCGCGGAGCTGAAGCTCCCCACCGGATACTTCCTCGACGTGGGTGGACGAGTGGAGAGTCAGCAGCGCGCCGCGCAGTCGCTGGCCATGGCCATCGCCGTCGCCGTCCTCGCGGTGTTCATCCTGCTGTACCTCGCGCTGGACTCGGTGGCGGAGGCGCTCGTCATCCTCGCCACGCTCCCGGATGCCTTCGTCGGCGGCATCCTCGCGCTGCTCATCGCCGGCGAGACGTGGAACGTCTCCAGCCTCGTGGGCCTCATCGGCCTGTTCGGCATCGCGGTACAGAACGGCCTCGTGCTGGTCTCACAGACCAAGGACCTGCTCTCGCGCGGCATGCCCTTCGACGAGGCCATCCGTCAGGCGAGCCTCGGTCGCGTCCGCCCCAAGCTGATGACCGCCGCCACCGCCATCCTCGGCCTGCTTCCCCTGCTCGTGCTGCCCCTGCACGGGACGGAAATCGAGCGGCCCCTGGCCGTCGTCATGGTGGGCGGACTGGTGACCTCGACCCTCTTCACCCTGCTGGTTCTTCCCACTTTCTACGCATTTGTTCATGGCGTGAGAGAGCGCATCAGCCGGCGTGTGGCCGATCGCAGGTCAACTGTGTCCTGAGAGACAGGGAAGGTGTTCCGGGCCTTGGACCGGCAACTTTCGGCCCGGAACACCGACAATCCCGTGTTTTTCCCCTATTCCACACGTCGGGGCCTCTCATGAGCGTTCGCCTTCCTTCCGCCACCGCGACCCGTACCACCTCCACCAAGGCTTCAGCGGCGGCGACGACCGTCACCGCGCCTCCGGCGGGACTTCGCAAGGGTGACTCAGGCCCGAAGGTGAAGCAGCTCCAGGACGCGCTGTTGAAGCTGGGCTACCTGACCAAGGCCCAGGTGAACACGGGCCCGGGGACTTTCGGAGCGCAGACCGAAGCGGCGGTGAAGAAGTTCCAGGGCGACAAGAAGCTGCCCACCACCGGCTACTACGGCGAGCAGACGCAGGCGGCGCTGAAGAAGGCGCTGGCGGGCACGCCCACGACTCCGACGACGCCCACGACGCCGGGCACCAAGCCGGCGGTCATCAGCGCGCCCTCGCCCAACTCCGACAGCCGCAACGGCGCGGACATCGACACCATCGTCATGCACCACACCGCGTCCAACGACGGCAAGGCGGACCTGTCGTGGATGCGCAACCCGAAGAGCGGCGTGTCCGCGCACTACATGGTGGACCGCGACGGGAAGATTTATCAGCTCGTGGGTGACGACAAGCGCGCGTGGCACGCGGGCAAGAGCGAGCTGCATGGCGTTCCCACGGACGTCAACGCGCGCTCCATCGGCATCGAAATCGTCAACGACGGCAGCGGCAAGACGCCCTTCACGGAGGCGCAGTACAAGGCGCTCACCCAGCTGACCAGCCACCTGAAGGAGAAGTACGACGTGCCGATGAAGAACATCGTCGGCCACGCGGACGTGGCGGTGCCCAAGGGCCGCAAGAACGACCCGGCCCCCAACTTCGACTGGTCGCGGCTGCGCAAGGGCATCTCCTGAGCTGACGCGGTGAAGCAGGTGTGGTGAAGCGCGGGTCGAGGGTCCTTTCGGGACGCTCCCCGCGCTTCGTGTTTGAAACGGGCAGGTGTCCCGCCTGTTCCCCGGGAGCGCGCGCCGCATGAAGTGCGCCGGTGAACAACCAGGCACGGTTGCGGCCATCACAGTGTGATGACCCCGGTTACACCGGGACCGCGCGGACCTGCGTTCCCTGGCCTCTCGTGCGTCGTCAGTCCGCGGAGTTGTGTCTCCGGTCCTCGTGGCCTGGAGCTTGCTCAACACCGCAGCGATTCCTGGCGCCGCCGCGTCGCGCCACTTCGAGGTCTTCCATGCGTTCCTTCCTCTGTGTCCTCGCGAGCCTCATCACGCTCGCCGCCTGTGCTTCCGAGCCCAAGAGGCTCGCTCCCGCCGTGGACCCGTCGAGCCCCGATGCGCCCGAGTCCCCGCTCGCCTCGCTGCCCACCGCGCTCGCCGCGACGCCACCTTCCCGACCGCAGCACTCCGACGCGCCCAAACCCGCCAAGGAGGACGCGGGCACCACCATCTACGCCTGCCCGATGCACCCCGAGGTCCAGTCCGACAAGCCGGGCGGCACCTGCCCCAAGTGCGGCATGAAGCTGACGCCCGTGAAGCCCGACGACACCGCGCCGGCCAAGGAGCCCGCGCCCGGTCATGAGGGACACGGAGCCCATCCGTGAGACTGCTCACCCTCGCCTGCGCGCTGCTGTTCGCGGGCGGCTGCGCTT
Source organism: Myxococcus sp. CA040A (assembly GCF_013336725.1). Lineage (NCBI taxonomy): Bacteria > Pseudomonadati > Myxococcota > Myxococcia > Myxococcales > Myxococcaceae > Myxococcus > Myxococcus sp. CA040A. Next base: position 176,866 of record NZ_JABUMR010000007.1, read on the forward strand.
CCATCCAGAAAGAGAAAGGCCACGCGGAGGTCGCCACGCTCGTCGAGGAGCGCATCGGCCGCAAGACGCGGTGGAACCAGGGCACGCCCGAGGACGCGGAGGTGTCGCGGCACCTCGACGGACTGTTGAAGGGCGACCTCACCTCCGACCACGCCGTGGAGGTGGCTCTCCTCAACAACCCCGCCCTGCAATCCACCTATGAAGACCTGGGCATCTCCCAGGCCGACATGGTGCAGGCGGGCCTGCTCAGCAACCCGACGTTCGACGCGAGCATCGGCTTCCCGCTCTCCAACGACGGTGTCAGCGAGACGGAGTTCTCGCTGGTGCAGGGTTTCGTGGAGCTGTTCACCCTGCCGCTGCGCAAGCGCGTGGCCCAGGAGCAGTTCATGGCGGACACCCTGCGCGTCGCGCACGAAGCGCTCTCCACCGCCGCGGAGGTGCGCAAGCTGTTCAGCGAGGTCCAGGCGCGGCAGCAGCTCGTGGAGCTGCGCCGCATGGTCCTCCAGGCCACCGAGGCCGCCGCCGAGCTGGCCACGCTCCAACACGGCGCGGGCAACATCACCGACCTGGAGCTGGTCACCGAGCAGGCCGCCTCCGAGGAGGCCCGCCTGGAGCTGGCGCGCGAGGAGCTGACCCTGGTGGAAGACCGGGAGCGGCTCAACCGCCTCTTGGGCCTGTGGGGGCCGCGCACCCAGTGGGCCATCTCCGAGAAGCTCCCGGCACCGCCCCCGGAGGAGGCGTCGTTGGAGCGGCTGGAGTCGCTCGCCATCCGGCAGCGGCTCGACATCGACGCCGCGCGCAAGCAGTCCGAGCTCCTGTGGAACGCGCTGGAGCTGGCGCGCAGCACGCGCTTCTTCGGCCGCGTCGACGTGGGTCTCCACACGCACCGGGACGCGAATGGTCCGCGACTCTTCGGGCCCACGCTCACGCTGGAGCTGCCCATCTTCGACCAGCGACAGGCACTCATCGCCCGGCTGGAGGCACAGCATCGCCAGGGCGAGCGTCGCCTCGCGGAGCTGTCCATCAACGCGCGCTCGGAGGTTCGCGCCGCGAGGGCCCGCCTGCTCACGCTCCGAGGCGTCACCGAGCGCTACCAGCGCGTCGTCCTGCCCCTGCGCGAGAAGGTCGTCGAGCAGTCCCAGCTCCAATACAACGCGATGCAGATTGGCCTGTATGCGTTGCTCGACGCGAAGCAGTCCCAGGTCGAGGCGTACCGCACCTTCATCGAGACCGTCCGCGACTATTGGATGGCCCGCGCGGAGCTGGAGCAACTCGTCGGCGGCAGTCTGCCCGGCACGGCCTCGCGGCAGGGAGCACCGAGCGACGCCAGGCCCCCGGCATCCGAGCGTCCGCCGGAGGCGACCCCTCCTGAGTCCTCGCCTCCCACTGAACCCCCTTCTGGAAACGGCCATCCCCCCGCACACGGCCACGGAGCGACTCCATGAATCCCCTCTCCCCTGATTCCTCTCTCCGCGCGCAGGATGCGGAGGACACGACGGAGACGACGACCGCTCCGGGCGCGATGACCCGACGAGGCATGCTGGCGACGGCCGGCGCCACGCTCGCGGGTGGCGCGTTGCTGCTCCGCGGTGGTGTCGCGCAGGCGCAAGTCGCGCCACGTCCTCCCGCTCCGCGCGCGGGCCGGCGGGACTGGCTGGCTCCGGGAATGCCGAACCGTGACTATCGCCCCGTCATCGTGCCAAACGGCTCGAAGCTGCCGTGGAAGGTCGTGGACGGAGTGAAGGTCTTCCACATGGTGGCCGAGGAGGTCGAACACGAGCTGGCTCCCGGGCTGAAGGTCCACTGCTGGGGCTACAACGGCCAGGTGCACGGGCCCACCATCGAAGTCGTGGAAGGCGACCGCGTCCGCTTCTACGTCACCAACCGACTGCCCGCGCCCACCACCGTGCACTGGCATGGCCTGCTGTTGCCCAACGGCATGGACGGCGTGGGTGGGCTCAACCAGAAGTCCATCGCCCCGGGCGAGACGTTCCGCTACGAGTTCACCATCCGCCAGTCCGGCACGGGCATGTATCACTCGCACCATGACGAGATGACGCAGATGGCGCTCGGCATGGTGGGGTTGTTCATCATGCACCCGCGTCGGCCCGTGGGCCCGCGCGTGGACCGCGACTTCGCGCTCATGCTGCACGAGTGGCGCGTGGACCCGGGTGCGAGCCGGCCGGACCCGAACGAGATGACGGACTTCAACCTGCTCACGTTCAACGCGAAGGCATTCCCCGGCACGGAGCCGCTGGTGGTGCGACAGGGCGAGCGGGTGCGCATCCGCCTGGGCAACCTGAGCGCGATGGACCATCACCCCATCCACCTGCACGGCTACCACTTCCGAATCACGGAGACGGACGCGGGACGCATCCCCGAGTCCGCGCAGTGGCCGGAGACCACGGTGCTCGTCCCGGTGGGCAGCACGCGCACCGTCGAGTTCGTGGCCGATGCGCCCGGCGACTGGGCCATGCACTGCCACATGACACACCACCTGATGAACCAGATGGGCCATGACCTGCCCAACCTCATCGGCGTGAAGCCGGGTGGGCTCGACGCGAAGGTGCGCACGTTGCTGCCGGGCTACATGACCATGGGGCAGACGGGCATGGGCGACATGGCGGAGATGGGCATGCCGGTGCCCGCAAACTCCATCCCCATGAGCGGAGCGCGGGGCAAGCACGACGTCATCACCATGGGAGGCATGTTCACCGTGCTCAAGGTGCGCGAGCGGCTGGCCGGCGATGGAGACCCGGGTTGGTACGACAACCCGCCCGGTACGCTGGCGGTGGCGGCGAACACGGAGGAACTGCGCCAGGACGGCATCGACGTGAATGCGCCACCCAAGGCGCTGCCCGCGTCACCGGCGGGACTCGGGCAGGGCTGAGCAACGACAGTGGTTCGCCCAGTTCGAGGCTCGTACTGGCTGGGCGAACCCTCGCACCAAAGCGCCTATCAGACTGACGACACACTTGAGCCTGGCCGCGAGTTCGGGCCTGGCCCGCATGAAGCCACGCACTTCCGCAGCTTCAGTCGCGTCCCATGCACGGCGTCGCGGATCGTACCGGGCTTCTCACGGTTGGCGACAGGCAGTCGCACAGGTCCGCATCCTCAGCCGAGGCTCGTGCACCGCGCCAAGCCTCCCGCTGACGCCCAGCCTCAAGTCCGCATCTTCAGTCGGGTCTCATGCACGGCATCACCGACCGCGCCGGGCTTCTCGCGCTCGGCGGCGCGCAGCAATCGGAGGATGCCGGGCCCGAGCACGTCAATCTCGGTGGACGCATACGTCTCCGTGCCGAAGCGGCGGATGCTCTCCGTCTGCGTCCGGAGGATGCGCGCGTCCTGGCTGAAGATGTGGAGCGCCACGGGCATGGCTACCGGCAGCACCGCGCGCAGCAGCCAGCGCGGCAGCGGCAGTCGGAACGTCACCACCGCGTAGACCAGCGTGTCCCAGTCCGCCACGGGCGTCATCGCCGAGGTCACGATGATGTGGCTGCCCTCGCCGATGCGGTACTCCACCTGCGCGATGGACGGCATCAGGAAGCGGTCGAAGTGCTGCACCACGCCGCCACCCGGAGCCAACAGCCGACCCACGACTCCACTGGGACGAGGCTCACCGATGTACTCGGCCTCCACCCGGTCCGCGCTCCGGCGCACCACCACGTCAATCTCGTTGCGTTTCTCCTCCGTGCGGAACAGGCCCCCGTGCAGGTAGGCCGTGTGTGGCACGTCGAGCGTGTTCTCCAGCGTCGCATGCAGCGAGCCCGGCGCGCGCAGCACGCGCCTCACCGTGGTGTACTCGCGCGCGTCCAACAGCGGGAAGCGGAACGGCTCGGTCGTCGGCTCAACGCCCGGCGTGGAGTACACCCAGACGAAGCCATCCTGCTCACGCGTCGCATAGGACGTCGCGCAGCGAGTACGGGCCTCGGGCTCGCCGAGGAAGCCAGGAATGGCTCGGCACTGCCCTCCCGTGTCGAAGCGCCAGCCGTGATAGCCGCACTGGAGCTGCCCCTCCTTCACCCGCCCCAGCGACAGGGGCACGTTGCGGTGAGGGCAGCGGTCCATCAACGCGCCAGGCTTGCCGCCCTCGCCCCGGAACAGGACGAGCGGCGTGCCCTGAAGCGTGCGCGCCAGCGGCTTGTCGCCCAGCTCTCGCGACGCACAGAGGATGAACCAGGCATTCGGCAGGTGAACGACGGAGACGTGACCGGCGGCCGCACCTGGGGTGCGCGCCTCCTCGCGGGAGCTCATGAGACGCAGTCTAATGGCGCGCACGGCCAGTGCACGCCTTCCCGTGAGCGCCCGGGCCTCCCGCCGGGGGCCGAGCAGCCGGCACCCACACGGGAGGCCCCCTTCCGCCTACAGCTTCAGCCGCCGCAGCCGGAGGGCGTTGACGATGACGGACACCGACGACAGGCTCATCGCCGCGCTGGCGAAGATGGGGCTCAGGAGCAGACCGAAGAAGGGGTACAGCACCCCCGCCGCCAGGGGCACCCCCAGCAGGTTGTAGATGAAGGCGAAGAAGAGGTTCTGCCGGATGTTGCGCAGTGAGCCCTGGCTCAGCCGCCGCGCCCGGACGATGCCCCTCAAGTCTCCCTTCACCAGGGTGACACCCGCGCTCTCCATCGCGATGTCCGTGCCCGTCCCCATGGCGATGCCCACATCCGCCTGGGCCAACGCCGGCGCATCGTTGACCCCGTCCCCCGCCATGCCCACCACGCGGCCCTCCTTCTGAAGCCGCTTCACCACGTCCCCCTTCCCCTCCGGCAACACCCCCGCGATGACCTCGGAGATTCCCAGCCGGCGAGCCACCGCCTCCGCCGTGGTGCGGCTGTCCCCCGTCAACATCACCACCCGCAGCCCCTCCTGACGCAGCAGCGCCAGCGCCTCCGGCGTCGACTCCTTCACCGGGTCCTCCACGCCGAGCAGCCCCGCCACGCGCCCCGACACCGCCACCAGCACCACCGTCTGACCCTCCCCTCGCAGCGCCTCCGCGCGGGCCGTCAGGTCCGTGGCCTCCACCCCACGCGCCGTCATCAACGCCGCGTTGCCCAGCGCCACCTCCACGCCATCCACCCGCCCCACCACGCCCTTGCCGGTGTCCGAGCGGAAGTCCTCCACCGCCGTCAGCACCGCGCCGCGCTCCTTCGCACCGGACACAATCGCCTCCGCCAGCGGGTGCTCGCTGCCACGCTCCAGGCTGGCGGCCAACCGCAACAGCGTCGCCTCGTCGAAGCCCTCCGAGGGAATCACGGACACGAGGCGCGGCTTGCCCTCGGTGAGCGTTCCCGTCTTGTCCACCACCAGCGTGTCCACCGCCTCCAGACGCTCCAGCGCGGCGGCGTCACGGATGAGCACCCCCGCCTGCGCGCCCCGCCCCGTGGCCACCATGATGGACATGGGCGTGGCCAGGCCCAGCGCGCACGGGCACGCGATGATGAGCACCGCCACCGCGTTGACCAGCGCATGCGCCAGCCGAGGCTCCGGCCCCCACACACCCCACACCACCGCCGTCACCACCGCCACCACGATGACCACCGGCACGAAGACCGCGGCCACCTTGTCGGCCAGTCGCTGAATCGGCGCGCGGGTGCGCTGCGCCTCGCTCACCCGCTGGACGATGCGCGACAACAGCGTGTCCTTCCCCACCCGCTCGGCCCGCATCACCAGCGAGCCCGTCCCATTCACCGTGCCGCCCGTCACCTTCGCGCCCGAGGACTTCTCCACCGGGAGCGACTCGCCCGTCACCATCGACTCGTCCACCGCGCTGGCGCCCTCGAGCACCTCACCATCCACGGGCACCTTCTCGCCCGGCCGCACCCGCAGCCGGTCCCCTGGGTGCACGTGCGCCAGCGGCACGTCTTCTTCATGCCCGTCGTCACGCATCCGCCGAGCCACCGGCGGCGCCAGGCTCAGGAGCGAGCGCAGCGCACCCGACGTCGCGTGGCGCGCCCGCAGCTCCAGCACCTGCCCCAGGGCCACCAGGGTGATGATGACGGCGGCGGCCTCGAAGTAGAGGGGCGCCGTGCCGCCATGTCCCGTGCGCAGCCCTTCCGGCAACACATGCGGGAAGAGCGTGGCGAAGACGCTGAAGGCATACGCCGCGCCCGTCCCCAGGGCGATGAGCGTGAACATGTTGAGGTGCCGGTTGCGCACCGACGTCCAGCCGCGCTGGAAGAAGGGCCAGCCGCCCCACAGCACCACGGGCGTGGCCAGCACGAGCTGCGCCCAGGCCAGCACCGAGGCCGGCACCGCGTGCTGCACGGGCTGGCCCGGAATCATGTCCGACATCGCCAGCACCAGCAGCGGCACCGTGAGGCCCATGCCGACACGGAAGCGCAGCCACATGGACTTCAGCTCCGGGTCCGGGACGTCCTCGGGCAGCACGGTGCGAGGCTCCAGCGCCATGCCGCAGATGGGGCAGCTCCCCGGCCCGTCTCGCACCACCTCCGGGTGCATGGGGCACACGTATTCGACGCGCGTCTCCGGGACGGAGAGCGTCTCCGGCTCCAACGCCATGCCGCACTTCGGGCAGGCCCCCGGATGGTCCTGACGCACCTCCGGGTCCATCGGGCACACGTACATCGTCCCCGGCGCGGCGGGCGGCTCCTCCTGCTTCTCGGCGGGAGGCGCGAGGAAACGCGCCGGGTCCGCGCGGAAGCGCTCCCGGCACTTCGGATTGCAGAAGGAGTAGGTGTGCCCCTCGTGCTCCAGGCTGCCGCCCTTGGGAGCGAGGGGGTCCACCTTCATCCCGCAGACAGGGTCGACCACGTGAGTCCCCTCGCCTGGAGGCAGAGGGGGCGTCGGATGCGAGTGATGATGCGAGCCCGGGTGGGAGTGGCGGTTCATGGTGCGTCTCTCCTTTCACCCAGGCCAACGAGCTACCCGGCCAGCTCTTACAGGTGACTTTTCGAAAGAATGCGCACCCCGAGTGGCCCATGGGCCCACCGACGGCGAATCAGCGCCGGGCCAGGGGGCCGCCGAGCGCTCCCTGGCTCACTTCGGAGACTCGTTGTAGCCCGCGTCCCCGTAGGGCTTCAGGCGCTCCAGCCAGAGGTTCTCCAGCACCTGGAGCTCCGCCTTCAGGTCCACGCCGGGCTCCTTGGGAGGCTCCAGCACGTCGAGCACCTCGAAGGAGAAGCTGTCCGCGCCGTCGCGCCTCCAATCCTCCAGGAGCGCGGGGATGCGAGGCATCCCGCTGGTCAGCTCGAAGCGGATGCGATTGAGCATGCCGGTGACATTGAGGCTCGAGCCCACCAGCACCTTCCCGTTGGCGCGATTGCGGACCGCATACACGCCCATCGGTGGGGGCTTCTCCTTGTACTCGCGCTTCAGGTCCGAGCGTCGCGCTCGGCTCGAATCCGTGGACGACATGGCGGACTTCCTTGGGTGAGGAGGGGACAGTGATTCGGCGGCGTCATCGCCGCACAGCTTCAGCAGGCGTTGCTCCAGCCGCGCATGCGCCTGCGCATCCAGCGGCTCCAGCCAGTTGGGCCCCGCCAGCCTCCAGTCGACGTCGGAAGGGTCCAGGCCCAGCGCGGTCAACACCGCGGACTGGCAGATGAAGAACTGCTCACGGAAGGGGAAGAGATGACCTCCCGAGACACGCAGCGAGGCGACGGCGTCTTCGTACGTGGCGAACCAGTGGTTGAGGAAGTGGGGGCCCACGCGCTCCAGGAGCCGCTCGAAGTCGACCCGAGGCGCGTCCCGAGCCTCCAGCGCGTGCTTCAGCTCGCTCCAGGTGGCGTACCCCTGCTCCCGAGCGATGACGGCCAGCACGTGCTTGCGCTGCACCGACTCCCGACGCGCGAGCACTTCGCCCAGCGGCAGTCCCGCGAAGACAGGCAGCGCGCGCAGTCGCGCGGCGGCTCGTGTCGCTCGTGCCGAGTCTGTCGAGCCCAGCTCCTTGAGCAGGAGCGAAGCGCGGACCTTGCACTCGTGAAGGGAGAGGAGCTCGGCGGCGGGTGAGACGGTTCCCATGAAAAGTCCCTCGTTGGCGGCCCCACCCGTGTCACGGGCCGTGGAAGGAACTCATCGGAAACTGTGGGCCTGCCGGGAGAAACGAGGGTGACGTCGTCTTTTCGGGAAGGCGCCCCTCGGCACCTCTTTGAAGAGTTAACGGCGGGGGCGGAACTTCGGCAAGGGCTTTCTCTCGCGACCCGAGCGCCCCGCCCACCGCCTGCTCAGGAGCGTGCCTTGCACGAACAGTCCAGGCAGCCGTGCGCCGCGCAGGAGCCGCAGCTTCGCTCGAGCTGCTTCTTGAGGGCCTGCCTCGCCCGATGCAGCCGCACGCCCGCGTTGTTCGGAGTGATGCCGGCCTCGCGCGCCACGTCGGGCACGGCGCGCTCCTCCAGGTCCACCTTGCGCACCAGCTCCGCGTACTCCGGCTTGAGGGTGGGCAGGAGCGCTCCCACACAGGCACAGACGGTCTGCTTCAGCTCGGGGTCTTCGGAGGGCTCCTCGGCTTCGCGGGCCTCGCGCGCCAGGGCCCGCCCTTCGACCTGCTGATGACGGCGGTGGTCCACCAGCGCGTTGCGCAGGAGCCGGTAGAACCACGTCACCGCGCCCTCGGGCTCCGGCAACGTCTCGCCCCTCTCCAGTGACTTCACGAAGGCGGCCTGGAGGATTTCCTCGGCCGTCGCGCGATTGCCCACGCGGCGCTCCACGAAGGCCAGGAACTGGCGATGGTTCTCCACCAGCGCGCGTGTCACCGCGTCGCCGTCCTCCCGTGTCGCCTCGACGCCCGTATGTCCGGTCTCACTCATTGAACCACCAGCATGCCCTTCATCATCTGCATGCCGCAGGTGAAAGGGAACGCGCCGACCTTGTCCGGAGTGAAGCTCACCACGGTCTCCGACAAACCAGGCAGGGGACGCTGGATGCCGAAATCGGGGATGAGCAGCTCGTCACCGCACCCACCGGAGTCCTTGCGCACGAAGCGCAGCCGCGCGGGCACGCCCTGCTTCAGCGTGACCTCGCTCGGCTGGTAGCCACCCTGCACGGTAATCGTCACCTCCTGCACCGCGTCGCCCTTCGACTCCGGGGACTTCGAGGACGGCTTCGGCGCGTCCATGGGCGTCAGCAGGAAGCCGATGAAGTACTCGGGGTCTTCGGGCAGCGGCAGGCGCACCGTCACTTCGCGCTCGGCATCCGCCGCGGGGAGCGTTCCCGTCAGGAAGGTTCCTCCCGCCTCGGGCACGAGCGGCGCGGACACACCGCCCACCTCCACCGTGCCCTTGCGGCCCGCCAGGGGGAGCGGCTGGCGGAAGGCATCCGTCACCCACACCCGCACCTCGCCGGACCGCAGGGACACCACTTCCAGATGCGTGTCTCCGCTCATGGCCACGACACCGCCATGGAACGGAGTGTGGTCATGCTCCAGGGCCACGGCCTCCGCCACCACGCGTCCCTCGGCCTCCGTGCCCTTCACGTGGACGCGCTGGCCCACGCGAGCCCCCAGCAAGGTCTTCACGTCCTGTCCCGGCGAGGCGAGCACGAGGGACGTGGCGCCGCCCTCCTTCTCCAGCGAGTACACGCCGCCCTGCTTCGCGCAGGCCTCGGCGCTCAGTCCCACGGCGGGTGGCGTCGGGCACGGAGCCAGGCGGAGCGTCCCCACGATTCCACCGCCGTGCCCATTCGCCTCCAGGTGCGCGGCGAAGCGAGCCACCTCCGGCTTCCCGTCCCGCACCACCGTCACCACCATGGCCAGGTGGTCATCGGCGTGCTCCGGCCCTTGCCCCGACAGGTGGTCTCCCGACGGAGTCAGCACGACATTCGGATAGCCACCCTTCGCCACCTTCACGGAGCCCGTGGCACCCGCCACCGGACGAAGTGCCAGCGCGTCGTCCAACAGGTACACGCGATAGCCACCGCCACGCGTGGTCACCAACTCCAGGTGTCCTCGGGGCGTGGACTCCACCTGTCCACCGTGAGGCGCCGCGTGGGCGTGGGCCTGCCGCGCGGAGTGGGCCACCTCGGTCGGCGTGGGCTCGGGCTCGGGCGCTTCCTTCTTGCTGCATCCGACCACCAGCCCCGCCGCCGCGAACACCGCGATGATTCTCTGTCCCATCGAACGCACCCTGTCTCCTCAATCCAATGCCACGCGAGGCCCGGTCATCAGCCCGCGCTCGCGAGTCGCTCTCCCTCGGGCTTCGGCCCGGGGAGCGTCAGGTCATCTTCGGCGCGCGCCGCGGCCTTGCGCGCCAGGTAACGCTCCAGGGCCGGACGCCCGAAGCGGTAGAACACAGCCGGGGTGACGAGCAGGTCCAGCAGCGTGGAGCTGATGAGCCCGCCGAGGATGACGGTCGCCACCGGGTGCAGGATTTCCTTGCCCGGTGCCCCCGAGGCGAGCGCCAGCGGCACCAGGGCCAGTCCCGCCGTGAGCGCCGTCATCAACACCGGCACCAGTCGCTCCAGCGAGCCGCGCAGCACCAGCTCGCGACTGAACACCTCGCCCTCCTGCTCCACGAGGTGGAGGTAGTGCGAGATGAGCATGATGGTGTTCCGACTGGCGATGCCGCACAGGGTGACGAAGCCCACCAGCGTCGCCACCGACAGCGGCTGGCCGGTGAGCACCACCGCCGTCACGCTGCCCACCAACGCGAGCGGGATGTTGAGCATCACCTGCGCCACCAGTCGCACCGAGCGGAAGTGGGCGTACAGCACCAGGAACATGCCCGCGAGCGACAGCAGCGACAGCAAGGCGATGAGCCGCGTGGCGGACTGCTGGCTCTCGAACTGCCCCTCGTAGGAGAGGAAGGTCCCGGTCGGAAGCGTCACACTCGCGGCCACACGCTCGCGGACCTCTTCCACTGCGCTGCCCAAATCACGCCCGGCCACGTTGGCCATGATGACCACGCGCCGCTGGAGGTGGTCATGGTGGATGACATTGGGGCCCCGTGACTCCACCACGTCGGCGATCGCGGCCACGGGCACGCGCGCGCCGGACGGTGTGTCGACCAGCGCCCGGCGAAAAGCCTCCGCGTCCACGCGCGCGCGTTCCTCGTACCGCACCAGCACGTCGAAGGTGCGCTGCCCCTCCAACACCTGCCCCACCACCACGCCGTTGAACGCCTTCTCGAGCTGCTCCGCCATGGCCCCCGGCTGCACGCCCAGCCGCGCCGACTCCTCGCGCTTCAGGCGCACCTGGAGCTGGGGAATCAACGTCTGCTGCTCCACCTGGAGGTCTACGACACCGGGCACCTGGGCCATGACCGCGCGGACCTCTTCCGCCTTGCCCCGCAGCGCATCCAGGTCCTGGCCGAAGAGCTTCACCGCCACCTGCGCGCGGATGCCCGACAGCAGATGGTCCAGGCGGTGGGAGATGGGCTGCCCCACTGACACGGAGAGGCCGGGCAGCACCGCCAGTCGCTCGCGGAGGTCGGCCAGCACCACGTCGCGAGGCCGGCCCCCTTCCTTGAAGTCCACATCCAGCTCCGAGTAGTGCACGCCCTCCGCGTGCTCGTCCTGCTCGGCGCGGCCCGTGCGTCGCCCCACCGTCTTCACTTCCGGCACGGAGGCGATGAGCCGCTCGGCGAGCAACCCGAAGCGGTTGGACTCCTCCAACGAGGTGCCCGGAGGCGCCAGGACATTCACCGTCGCGGTGCCCTCGTTGAACGGCGGCAGGAAGGTGCGGCCCAGGAAGGGCACCACCGCCACGGCGGCGAGCACCAGCAGCGTCGCGCCCACCAGCACGGGCTTCGGGTGGCCCAGGGCCACGTCGAGCACTCGCCGCGCCCGCGCCTTCAACCACCGCACCAGCGCTCCGTCGCCATGCTCCAGCAAGCGGCCCCGGGGCAACAGGTACGCGCACATCGCCGGTGTCACGGTGAGCGACACGAGCAGCGAGGCCAGGATGGACACCACGTAGGCCACTCCGAGCGGCGCGAAGAGTCGTCCCTCGATGCCACCCAGGGCGAACAGCGGGAGGAACACCAGGACCACGATGAGGGTGGCGAAGACGATGGAGCCTCGCACCTCGGCGGAGGCGCGGTAGATGACCCGGAGCGCGGGCTCCGGCGTGTCCTTCGCGCGGTTCTCCCGCAGACGTCGATAGACGTTCTCCACATCGACGATGGCATCGTCCACCAGCTCGCCCACGGCCACGGCCAGTCCGCCGAGCGTCAGCGTGTTGATGGACAGGCCAAAGGCCTTCATCACCAGCGCGGTGATGACGAACGACAGCGGAATCGCGGTGAGCGTTATCGCCGTGGTGCGCAGGTTGACGAGGAAGAGGAACAGAACGACTACGACGAGGAGCGCGCCGTCTCGCAGCGCCTCCACCACGTTGCCGACAGCGGCCTGGATGAAGTCCGCCTGTCGGAAGAGTGTCTCCACCCGCACGTCGTCGGGCAGCGTGAGCCGGAGGTCCTTCACCGCCGCGTCCACCTGCTCCGTGAGCGCCAGGGTGCTCGCGCCGGGCTGCTTCTGCACGGCGAGGATGACCGCGGGCCGCCCATTCATTCCGCCGTCACCGCGCTTCACCGCGGGGCCCACGTCCACTTCCGCGACCTGGGAGAGTCGCACGGGCACGCCCTCGCGCACCGCCACCACCGTCCCGCGCAGGTCCTCCACGGAGGCGCTGCGCGCGAGGTTGCGGACCAGGTACTCACGCCCACCCTGGTCCACGAAGCCGCCCGTGGTGTTGCCCTGCGAGAGTCCCGCCGCGCGCTCCACGTCCTCGAAGGTGAGACCGAATGACAGCAACTTCTCCGGTGCTACGCGCACCTGGAACTGCTTCACCCCGCCGCCCAGCACCGTCACCTGCGCGATGCCCGGAATGGTGAGGAGCCGCTGACGCAGCACCCAGTCCGCCAGGGAGCGCAGCTCCAGCGGTGACGTGCGGCCTTCCTCGCTCTGCACGCCGAGCAGGAGGATTTCTCCCATGATGGAGGACACGGGCGTCAGGTGGGGCGCCACGTCACGCGGCAGTCGCTCGCTCGCCACCTGGAGTCGCTCGGAGACAAGCTGTCGGTCCAGGTAGATGTCCGTGCCCCAATCGAACTCCACGTAGACGATGGACAGACCCACGCCCGAGGACGAGCGCACGCGCTGCACGCCCGGCGCGCCGTTCATCGCCGTCTCGATGGGCGTGGTGATGAGGGTCTCCACCTCTTCGGGAGACAGGCCGCCCGCTTCGGTCATCACCGTCACGGTGGGACGGTTGAGGTCCGGGAACACGTCCACGGGCAGACGCGTGACGGCCCAGCCGCCGTAGAGCAGCACCGCCACGGCCGCCAGCACGATGAACAGGCGGTGGCGCAGCGAGAACAGGATGACGTGGTCGAGCACTACCGCCCTCCCCTGGCCAACCTCAACGCCGCCACCCCGGTCACCACGACCCGCTCACCGGCCTGCAAGCCCTTGAGCACGGCGCGCCATGCACCGTCACTGCCACCCAGCACCACGGGCCTCAGCTCGAAGGCCTCTGGCGCGGTGTGGACGAAGACGAAGGTCCGCCCTTCCTCCTCCACCACCGCGTCCTTCGGCACCGCCAGCGCGTCCTTCTGGCCCCCTTCTCCGAGGGCCACATCCACGAACATGCCTGGCCGCAATCGACCGTCGCGGTTGTCGACCTCGAACAGCACGCGCACGCTGCGCGTCGACTCGTCCACCATCTGCCCCACGTGGTAGGGCCGCGCGGGGAAGTGCTGGCCCGCGTAGGCGGGCGTGGTCACCAGCGCGCCCGTGGTGCCCTCCGCGCGCGCCACGTCTCCTTCGAACACCCGCGCCTCCACCCAGAGGACGGAAGAGTCCAACACCGCGAAGAGGGCGCGAGACGGGTCCACCTGCTCGCCCACGGATGCGCGGGCCTCCACCAGCACTCCGTCGATGGGCGAGACGAGCGAGAAGCGCGCGGTGCCCTGCCCCTGTCGTGCGCCCGCGAGCACGTCTCGCGCGGACTTCGCTCGGCTCCACTCCTGTTCGGCGGTGTTCACCGCGAGCCGCGCCTGCTGGACTTCCTTCTCCGCCACCACGCCCTGAAGGGACTCCAGGCGCGTCAAATCCCGACGGGCCTGCTCCAGGGCCGCCTGCGCGCGTACGGCCTCCGCTTCGGCCTGGAAGTGACTGGTCGACAGCCCCGTGGACTCCGACGTGGACAGGCTCTGCTGCACCAGCGCGAGCACCTCGCCGCGCTTCACGCGCTGGCCCACGAGCGGCACGGTGCCATTCGCGGCGAGCACCCGGCCCGACACGGGCGCGGACACCTGAGCGAAGCGGTCCGTGCGCGGCACCACCTTCCCCGGGGTCACCAGCCGCGACTCCAGGGAGCGCACCGCCGCTCGCTGCGTCCGGACTTCCAGCAGGAACTGTGTTTCCTTCGGCACGGTGAAGGCGGTGCCAGCGACGATGGGCTGCTGAGCCGCCGCGGGCTTCCCGTGTTGCTCACCGGCGTGCGCCAGGACGAGGGGACTGGTGAGCAGCAGCGTGAGCGACAGCATCCCACGAGCAGTGAGGGAGATAGCAGACCCGCTCATGGCCGCACCTTCTTGTGTCGGTTCATCCACCACGCACCCGCCACCAGCAACAGGACGATGCCACCCGTGGCACTCCAGCCCAGGGGCCTCCGCAAGCCAGGGCCGGCAGCGGTGGAGTCGTGTTCCGAGGACAGATGCACCGTCCCCAGCGCCAGCACGTCCAGGTCGTTGCCACGAGTCACGGTGACCACCGCCGCCAGCTCCGCTCCGGGCACAAGCTCCGCGTCGGCCACGTAGACACCAGGGGATTGCAGCTTCGGCACCAACGTCTGCACGGTCGACCCGGTGAGGGTGAGTTCCAGATGGGCGCTGCTCACCGGCGCGTTCGACTCCACGTCCGCGACCCACAGGCGCACGGGCGTCTTCGCGGCTTCTGAATGCTCCGGGTGCTTCAGCACCACCTCGAACACCTCTCCCGTGGCGGAGAGGACATGCCAGGCCTCACCCGGCACGGACGCGGTGGCGGTGTCTCCGTGGGCCGCGCCCTCATGCGCCAGGGCTGGCAGCGACATGCAGGCCATCAACACCCACCACCGCGTTGCCCTCATCGCGACACCTCGTGCGGAAGCAGAGAGGCTCGTCCCTGCTTCTCGCCGCATCTGGGTCGCGAACCCGAGCCGTTCATCGGTCCTCATTCCGGCACCTCGCCCGTAGGCATCCGTCCCACCGAGCGCAGCAAGGCCGTGCGCGCACGTGCCAGCGCCGCCGCCGCATCCACCGCGTCCGCCGAGGCGGCGAAGGACCTGTCCCTGGCGAGCAACAACGCGTCCAGTCCCAGTTGCCCCGCCTCGTAGGCTCGGCGCACCAATTCCAGATTTCGGTCCACCGAAGGACGTACCGACATCAAGGCCGTGTGCGCGGCTCGCGCGGACTCGAACGTCGTGCGTGCCACGGCCTGCTCTGACTCCACCTCACGGGTTCGCGCGATGCGCTCCGACTCACGCACCTTGTGTCGAGCCCGAGCCTGCGCCAGCTCGCCCTGGTTGCGGTCCCACAACGGCAGCGGCACCGACAGTCGGGCGATGAGCAGGTGTTCGGTGTGAAGGTCCGTGAAGGCACCGTGGGCTTCCGGCCGACGCTCACGCTCGTAGCCCAGGGACAGCGTGGGATTGGGGATGCGCTCGCGGCGCAGCAGGTCCACCTCGGAGCCCGCCGCCGCCACCTCCGCGCGCGCGGCCACCAGGGTCGGCTGTTCGCCCGTCAGCTCCGACGGCAGGGTGTCCGTCGCCGAGTCGAGGAGGGAGACCGTGAGCGGCGCGTCCGCCGGGCGTCCCAGTCTCCGATTCAGCTCGACGCGAGCCGCCTGCGCCTCCGCGTGGGCCTGTGCGACCCGAGCCTCCGCGCGGGCTCGCTCCAAGGTCGCGGCATTGCGTTCCAGCTCCGACACGTCACCCGCGGCGAAGCGGCGCACCGTGGCGATCTCCATCTCCCGGGTCAGCTCCAGCGCCTCGCGAGCCAGCGAGGAGCGAGCTTCGCGTCGCTCCAACTCCACCGCCGCATCCACCGCACCTGACGAAGCGCTCAGCATCGCGGCCTGACGCCGCGCACGCGCCGCCTCTTGAGCGGACTTCGCGCGGTCCAGTCTCAGGCCGCGCTGTCCGGCGACCTCCAGCATCTGGCTCAGCACAACTTCGGTGCGCTGTTCACCTTGCGCGCCCGTGAGGGCATCGCTGACGACCGCGACCTCGAGGGAGGGATTGTTCCGAAGCCAGCGGCCGTCCGCAGCGCGAGTTCCCTCGGCACCTTCTTCCTCGGCGCGTGCCGCCGCGACCTCGGGACTTCGAGCCACGGCCTCCGACGCCACGCGTGCCAACGGCCACGCCTCCAGGGGCGAGGCAGCCAGCACGAGCGACAGGGCAGCGGGCACGAGCAACATGTCCACGTCCCAACGCAAGTCGCGTACCCAACCCGAAGGCCAAGGATTCCAACAAGTTGGGCACAAGTGAGGCCGCACCAGGTGTGACCATGTCCATCACACTGTGATGGGCCTGGGCGACCAGCGCTCCAACCCAGCCCGCTCGATGCACCGGCTCCACGAACCGCGGCGAACGTGGCCGCGGTCGCGGTGTGAGGGATTGACAAGGCCCCGCATCCCGTTTATCTCGCGTGCAGCATCAAGAGCGGTACCGCTTCGGCGGTGGCCCGACAACCTGGAGACGGACCTCCAAGGTGTCCAAACGATGCGGCTCAGGGAGCAGGTGCTCCACGGGCAAACCAAGCGTCCGAAGCGAGGCAACTCCTCAGCTTCGGTGAGAGAGGACCTCCGTGGTTCCATCCACCTCCGCCGCATCCCCTCGCGCCACGCAGCGCCCCCGCCGCGAGAGCGCTCGAATGCGCCGCGCCCGCCACGTCACCGTCCCGCGAATGCGCGGGCCGCTACACGTCGGCTAGCGCTCCCACTCCGCTCCCATTCCCTTTCCTTCCTTCGTCGGCGCCCAGGCGCCGCGCTCGCTCGACGTGTGTCGACAGCGCGGCCTCGCGCCCTCTCATGTCTTCAGGGCCACGGCCCTCGTTCGAGGTTCGCAGATGAGCAGCAATTCCTTTCGGGTGATGAAGTTCGGCGGCTCCTCCGTGGGCTCACCCCGCCGGCTGCGCCAGGTCATCGAGCTGATTGGCAAACACTCCCGCACGGGCCCGCTCGCCGTCGTCGTCTCCGCGATGGGCGACACCACCGACTGGCTCCTGGAGGCCGCCGACCTCGCCACCCGAGGCGAGCTGGAGGGCTCGCTCACCGTGGTGGCCCGCATCGCCCACCTCGCCAAGACGAACGCCGCCGCGCTCCACCCCGCGCAGTCCACCACGCTCGCCGCGCGCGTCGACCAGCTCCTCGCCCCACTCCAGCAACTCCTCCAGGGCATCTCCCTCACCCGCGAGTGTTCCCCTCCTTCCAAGGACAAGGTGCTCTCCTTCGGTGAGCTCATCTCCGCCACCCTCCTCGCCGAGCTGCTCAGGGTCGCGGGCACCGAGGCTCACTTTCGCGACGCCCGCCTGCTGCTCGTGACGGACGACACCTTCGGCACCGCGCGCGTGGATGTGACGCGGACCCGTGAGCGCCTCCAGTCAGCCACCGCCGAGTGGGGCACGACCGTCCCCGTCATCCCCGGCTTCATCGCCGCGACGCTGGACGGACGCACCACCACGCTGGGCCGCAACGGCTCCGACTACACGGCGGCCCTCGTGGCTCAAGGGCTGGGAGCCTCCGAAGTCACCGTGTGGACCGACGTGCTCGGGCTGCACACCGCCGACCCGGACCTCGTCAGCGACGCGTACCCCGTGGCGCACCTCACCCATGGCGAGGGCCTGGAGCTGGCCGCCGTCGGCGTCCGCATGCTGCACCCGCGCACGATGATTCCCCTCATCGAGGCCGGCATCTCCCTGCGCATCCGCAACACCATGCACCCGGACCACCCGGGCACGCTCATCGACGCCATCGGCTCGCGCGACGGGCAGCGCCCCACGTGCATCGCCACGCGCGAGGACCTAGCCCTGCTGGGAATCGAGGTACGCAAGCTCTCCGACCAGTTCCAGCTCGGCGAGCGCGCCCTCTCCGCGCTGCGCGCCGCCCGCGTCACGGTGTGGATGACCGCCCAGTCCGCCAACGGCCAGTCCATCGCCCTCGTCGTCCCCCGACCCGATGCGCAGCGCGCCCGCAACGCCCTGGAGGCAGAGCTCGCGCAGGAGCTGGCCCGCCGTGAGGTGGAGCCGCTCGGCGTCCGCGAGCCGGTGACGCTCGTCACCCTGGTGGCCGAGGCGATGGGCCACGGTGTCAACGTGGCCGGCCGCTTCTTCAGCGCCCTGGGCGCGGTGGGCGTCGGCGTGCGAGCCAGCGCACAAGGCGCCAGCTCGCGCTCCATCTCCTGCGTGGTGGACGCGGAGGACACCGCCATCGCGGTGCGTACGACACACGCCGCCTTCAACCTCGCCCATCAACAGGTCAGCCTCTTTCTGCTCGGCAAGGGCACCGTGGGAGGTCAGCTCCTCGCGCAGCTTCGCGCCCAGCAGGAACAGCTCCGCCAGCGCCACGGCATCGCGCTGCGCGTCGTCGGAATCGCCGACAGCCGACACACCCTGTTCGACCCGGCCGGCCTCGCCCTGGACGGAATCGAGGAGCAGCTCGCGCGCGTCGTCCGAGGTGAGCCGGGCACGCGCGCACTGGCGCCGCTGCTGGACGAGCTGCGCCGGCTGCCCGTGCCCATCCTCGTCGACTGCACGGCGGACGGCGACGTGGCCTCGCTCTACACGGAGGCGTTCCGTCGGAGCATCCACGTCGTGGCCGCCAACAAGAAACCGCTCGCCCTGCCCTGGAACGAGCGCGAGGCCCTGCTCGCCGAGGCGCGCCGTCACCACGTCGCGTACCACTACGAGACGACGGTGGCCTCCAGCCTCCCCGTCATCGACACGCTCGCCAACCTGGTGCGCACCGGCGACACCGTGCGCCTCATCACCGCGTCCCTCTCCGGCAGCGTGGGCTTCATCTGCAACGAGCTGACGGCCGGAGTCCCCTTGTCCACGGCCGTCCGCACGGCCCGAGAGCGCGGCTTCACCGAGTCGGACCCGCGCGAGGACCTGTCCGGCGCGGACGTGGCACGCAAGGCGCTCATCCTCGCCAGGGAGCTGGGCCTGTCGCTGTCACTCTCCGACGTGGCCCTGGAGCCCTTCGTCCCCGAGCCTTCGGACGCGGGCGATTCCCCCGAGTCCTATCTGCGAAGCCTCCGCGCACTCGACGCGGAGTACACGCAGAAGGTGGAGCGCTGCCGTCAATCCGGCACGGTGCTGCGCTACCTGGCGCGCATCGACCCGACGCGGCTAGGCACCGACGCGCCCGTCATCCGCGTGGGACTCACCGCCGTCGAAGCGGGCCAGCCCGCCGCGGACCTGCGCGGCTCCGAGTCCTTCGTCTCCTTCACCACCACGCGACACAGCGAGTTCCCCCTCACCGTGCGCGGCGCGGGCGCGGGGGGCGCTGTCACGGCGTCGGGCGTGCTCGCCGATATTCTCCGCGTCTCCCAGACGCTTCGGGGCCGCTGAGCCCCGTCCACCCGGAAACAGGAGCCACGTCATGAAACTCGCCACCGCCCTCGTCCACGCCGGCACACGCAGAGACCCGACCACCGGCGCGGTCGCGGTGCCCATCTACCATTCCGCCACCTACCAACACCCCGCGCTCGGGCAGTCCACCGGGTACGACTACTCGCGCACGAAGAACCCCACCCGCGCCGCGCTCGAGGACGCGCTCGCGGGCCTCGAAGGCGGCAGCCGGGGCCTCGCCTTCTCCTCCGGCATGGCCGCGCTGCACTGCGCGCTCCAGCTCCTCGGCCCCGAGGACCACCTGGTCCTCACCGAGGACCTCTACGGCGGAACGTTCCGGCTGGTGGACAAGCTGCTCCACATCCCCCACACCTTCGTGGACACCACGCGGCTGGACGCGGTGCGCGCGGCGCTGCGTCCCAACACCAAGGCCCTGCTGGTGGAGTCGCCCACCAACCCGCTGATGAAGACGGCGGACCTGTCCGCGCTCGCGGACATCGCCCGGCAGGCGGGCGCGCTCCTCATCGTGGACAACACCTTCAACACACCGTTCCTCCAGCGCCCGCTGGAGCTGGGCGCGGACATCGTCGTCCACAGCGCGACGAAGTATCTGGCCGGACACAACGACGTCGTCGCCGGAGCGCTCGTGGTGAAGGACGCGGCGGTGGGCGAGCGGCTCGCCTTCGTCCAGAACGGCATCGGCGCCATCCTCGGACCGCAGGATTCCTACCTCGTGATTCGCGGGCTCAAGACGCTCGCGCTGCGCATGGAGCGCCACCAGTCGAACGCTCGCGAGGTGGCCGCGTTCCTGTCGAGCCACCCCCAGGTCGAGCGCGTCTACTACCCGGGCACGGGCGGGATGCTCTCCTTCGACGTCACCGACGCGGCCCTGGTGCCCCAGGTGCTCGCCGCCGTGCGCATCTGCCTCTTCGCCGAGTCCCTGGGCGGCGTCGAGACGCTCATCACCTTCCCCGCCACGCAGACCCACGCCGACATCCCCGTCGCGCGCAGGGAACAGCTTGGCATCACCGACCGACTGCTTCGCCTCTCCGTGGGTATCGAGGACTGCCATGACATCATCTCCGATTTGGCCCAGGCGCTCGAAGGGCGCTCCCAGCCCGTCGAACTTCGCCACCCGACTGCTGCACACGGGTCATGAAGTCGACCCGGTGACGGGCGCCGCCGCGGTGCCCATCTACCAGGTCTCCATGTTCGACCAGCCGGGTCTGGAGCACTCCGGCGAGTTCGACTACGCGCGCTCCGGCAACCCCACGCGCAAGGCGCTGGAGGGCGTGCTCGCGAGTCTGGACGAGGGCGCCGGGGCCTTCGCCTTCGGCTCTGGCATGGCCGCGCTGTCCACGGTGCTGATGCTCTTCAGCGCGGGGGACCACCTGGTCGTCACCGACGACTGTTACGGCGGCACGTACCGCGTGCTCACCCGGGTGTTCAGCCGCTTCGGGCTCAAGGCCACCTTCGTGGACACCTCGGACACGGACGCGGTGCGCGCCGCGTTCCGCCCCAACACCAAGGGGCTCCTCGTCGAGACGGTGAGCAATCCCTTCCTGCGCCGCACCGACGTCACCGCCATGTCCATCCTCGCGCGGACGTATGGCGCGCTGCTCATCGTGGACAACACCTTCCTGTCCCCCTACCTCTCGCGTCCGCTCACCGAGGGCGCGGACATCGTCATCCACTCCGCCACCAAGTACCTGGGCGGACACAGCGACATCATCGCGGGCACCGTGGCGGTGCGGACGCCGGAGCTGGCGAAGGAGGTCTACTTCCTCCAGAACGCGGTGGGCGCGGTGCTCGGGCCGCAGGACTGCTTCCTGCTCCAGCGCGGCATCAAGACGCTGCAGGTCCGCATGGAGCGGCAGGTGCGCACGGCCGGGGCGCTCGCTCGCTGGCTCGGAGGCAGGCCGGAGATTCGAGAGGTCTTCTATCCAGGCACCGGCGCGGTGGTGTCCTTTCGGCTCGCCCACGACTCGATGGCGGCGACGTTCGTGGACTCGCTGCGGCTGCCGCTGCTCGGCGTGTCGCTGGGCGCGGTGGAGAGCATCATCACCGTGCCGGCGAGGCACTCGCATGCCTCCGTGCCCGCCGCCGAGCGCGAGCGACGGGGAATCACCGACAGCCTCATCCGCTTCTCCGTGGGGCTGGAGGACCTGGAGGACCTGCAAGCGGACCTCGCGCTCGCGCTGGGCCGGGCCTTGAAGGAGGCCGCATGAAAGGGAGGTCGGGTTGACAGTCTCCGGCGGATTGGTTACGTCCTGAAGCCGATGCTCTGCTTCGTCGCTCCGTTCGGGTCCTGTTGTCGCGGCATGTGTTGCCGCGTCACGACGGGTCCGTCCGTTCGAGCGTACTGAGCGTCTTTCGCGCGCAGGCGTGTCCGGCCCGTCCCCCCGAAACCTGGAGACGGGCCGTTCCATTTCCCCACACGCCGGGGCGCTGCATCGAAGTCCCGGCCCCAACCCCGAGACGCGGATGCCCAACAACATCTACCCCGACGTGACGCAGCTCATTGGCCGCACGCCCATCATCCGCCTGTCGCGCGTCGGAGGCCCTGACGCGGCCACGCTGCTGGCGAAGGTCGAGTCCTTCAATCCCGGTGGCAGCGTGAAGGACCGCATCGGCCTGGCGATGATTGAGGACGCGGAGAACAAGGGCCGCCTGCGTCCGGGCATGACGATTGTCGAGCCCACCAGCGGCAACACCGGCGTGGCCCTGGCCATGGTCGCCGCGGTGAAGGGCTACCGCATCATCCTCACCATGCCGGAGAGCATGAGCGTGGAGCGCCGCCGCATCCTGGAGGCCTACGGCGCGGAGCTGGTGCTGACGCCCGCGGCCAAGGGAATGAACGGCGCCGTCGAGGCGGCCGACGAGCTCATCAAGGAGCTGGGCGACAAGGGCTTCATGCCGCAGCAGTTCCGCAACCCGTCCAACCCGGAGATTCACCGGCGCACCACGGCGAAGGAGATTCTCGGAGACCTGGACGTGCGCAAGCTCGACGCCTTCGTGGCGGGCATCGGCACGGGCGGCACGATTACGGGCGCGGGCAGCGTGCTCAAGAAGGAGAACCCGTCCCTGCAGGTCATCGCCGTGGAGCCGCTGCGCTCGCCCCTGCTCACCCAGGGCAAGGCGGGGCCGCATCGCATCCAGGGCATTGGCGCCAACTTCGTGCCGGAGGTGCTGGACCGCTCCGTCTATGACGAGGTCATCGACGTCGCGGATGTCGACGCGTACCTCGCCGCGCGGGAGCTGGCGAGCCGGGAGGGTCTGCTCGTGGGCATCTCCAGTGGCGCGGCGCTGCACGCGGCCCGACAGGTGGCTCGGCGACTGGGCCCCGGCAAGACGGTGCTCACCGTGCTGCCCGACACCGGTGAGCGGTACTGGAGTTCGTTCGCGGCGTTCGCCGAAGAGCTGGCGAACACACCGCAGGGAGTCGGTGGATGATTGAGCTGCGCGGTATCAGCAAGGTGTACAGGCAGGGCGGGCGCGAGGTGTCGGCGCTCCAGGACGTGTCGCTGCGGGTGGACCCAGGAGAAGTGTTCGGCGTGCTCGGGCAGAGCGGCGCCGGCAAGTCCACGCTCATCCGCTGCGTCAACCTCCTGGAGCGTCCCACCCAGGGCCGCGTGCGGGTGAATGGGAAGGAGCTGCTGTCGCTGAATCCCGATGAGCTGCGTCTGGCGCGGCAGGGCATCGGGATGATCTTCCAGCACTTCAACCTGTTCTCCTCGCAGACGGTGGCGGCCAACGTCGCGTATCCGCTGGAGGTGGCGGGGCTGCCACGCGAGCAGATTCGCGCGCGCGTCGCGGAGCTGCTCTCGCTGGTGGGCCTGTCGGACAAGGCGGACACCTACCCGTCGCGGTTGTCGGGTGGGCAGAAGCAGCGGGTGGGCATTGCCCGCGCCCTGGCGCCGCGTCCTCGCATCTTGCTGTCCGACGAAGCGACGTCGTCGTTGGACCCGGAGACAACGCGCTCGGTGCTGGCGTTGCTCCGGGATTTGAACCGACAGCTCGGCCTCACCATCCTGCTCATCACGCATCAGATGGAGGTGGTGAAGGCCATCTGCGACTCGGTGGCCGTGCTGGAGCAGGGACGGCTCGTGGAGCAGGGCAAGGTGGTGGAGCTGCTCTCCCGTCCGGGCTCGCATCTGCATGGGCTGTGCTACCCACCCTTCACGACGGGCGAGAGCGCCGTCCTTCGGGGCGGTCAGCGCGTGGAGCTGTCACTGTCGGGCGAGCACTCCACGCGTCCCATCCTCTCCACCCTGGCGCGTCGCTTCGACGTGGACGCGCATCTGCTGGAGGGCTCGCTGGAACGCGTGGGCGAGGCGCGCGTGGGGCGGCTGCTCTTCGAGCTCACGGGTGCTCCGGACGCGGTGAGCCAGGCCCTGGCGTTCCTGCGCGAGCAGGGTTTGACGTCGGAGGAGGCGGCCCATGCCTGGTGAGCTGACGCATTCGCTGTGGGTGGCCACGCTGGAGACGCTCTACATGACGTCGGTGGCCACGGTGTTGGTGGTGCTCGCGGGGCTGCCCCTGGGAGTGCTGCTGGTGCTGACGGACCGGGGCGGACTGTGGGAGCGCCCGGCGCTGCACCGCGTGCTGGGCACGCTCGTCAACGTGGGGCGTTCGGTGCCCTTCATCATCTTGATGGTGGCCATCGTTCCCCTGACTCGCCTGCTGGTGGGCACCACGATTGGCACCACCGCCGCCATCGTTCCGCTGGTCGTCGCGGCGATTCCCTTCATGGGGCGCGTGGTGGAGCAGGGACTGCGCGAGGTGGACTCCGGACTGGTGGAAGCCGCCATCGCCATGGGCTCCACCCACCGGCGCGTCATCTTCCGCGTCCTGATTCCCGAGGCCCTGCCATCTCTCGTGCGCGGTACCGCGCTCGTGGTTATCAGCCTGCTCGGCTACAGCGCCATGGCGGGCGCCGTGGGCGGAGGTGGGCTGGGAGACCTCGCGGTGAAGTACGGGTACATGCGCTTCCGTACCGACGTCATGTTGGGCTGCCTCGCCGTGTTGCTGGCGCTGGTGCAGCTCGTGCAGTGGCTGGGGGATGGAGTGGCTTCGCGCTTCGACCACACCTCGCCCCACTCCGGCCGCGCGCACGACTGAAATATCCACCCGGTCACGCTGTTGCCCGCGGCCTCTCCTCCGGAATCCACACCCCATGAAGCCACCTGCATCATTTTTCATCATCCCCCTGGCCTTCGCCGCCGTCTCCATCGCGCTGCTCGTGGGAACGGGCTGCAAGAAGTCGGAGGCTCCCGCCATCGGCGAGGCGCCCGGAGTGCCCACGCTGAGAATCGGCGTGAACCCTGTGCCGCATGGCGAGATTCTTCGCGCCGCGGTACCCGTGGCCCTGCGTGATGGCGTGCGCATCGAGGTGGTGGAGTTCACCGACTACGTGCAGCCCAACGTGGCCCTGGCGGATGGACAGCTCGACGCCAACTACTTCCAGCACGTGCCGTATCTGGAGCGCTTCTCCGCGGACCGTCAGCTCGCCCTGCGCAGCGCGGGCGCGGTGCACCTGGAGCCGCTGGCGCTGTACTCGACGAAGTTCCGTCAGCTCGCGGAGTTGCCCGAGGGCGCGCAGGTGACGATTCCGTCCGACCCGAGCAACGCGTCTCGCGCGCTGCATCTGCTCGCGGACCAGGGCCTGTTGCGGCTGAAGGAGGGCGCGGGCGCCGTCGCCACGGTACAGGACGTGGTGGGCAACCCTCGCAAGCTGGAGCTGCGGGAGATCGACGCCGAGCAGCAGCCGCGCACGCTGGAGGATGTGGCCGCCGCCGTCATCAACGGCAACTACTTCCTGGAGGCGCAGAAGCACCTGAAGCTGGACGCGAAGGTGCTGGCTCGCGAGTCCTCCACGCGCAATCCCTATGCGAATGTGCTCGTCGTCCGGAAGGGCGACGAGTCCCGCCCCGAGGTCCGGGTGCTGCTCAAGGCGCTCCAGTCCGGAGAGGTGCGCCGCTTCATCGAGTCCCAGTACGGCGGCACGGTGGTGCCGGCGTTCTGAGACGCGCGGTTCGCCGCGCAGGGCGCTTCAGGCGGAGAGCGGTGCCGCATCCCTCGGCGGCCTGATGGTTCTGGCGTTCTGAGACGCACGTCACTCGGAGCGCTTGAAGTCCTCCGAGCGCACTCCGTAGCGCTTGAGCAACCGGTGGAGGCTCTCGCGCTCCATGCCGGCGCGTTCGGCGGCATGGGTGACGTTTCCACTGAACTCCTGCATCAACGCGGTGAGGTACTCGCGGGACACCGTGTCGCGGGCGCCGTCCACTGCTTCGCGGTAGGGCAGCTTCGCCAGGGATTCGGCGGTGGCCCTCACTCCCGGAGCCGTGGCGCCCGAGGTGACTCCGCGTGACGTGGCCACCTCAGGAGGGAGGTCCTCTGGGGTGATGCGTGTACCTCGGGCCACGGCCACGGCTCGCGCCACGGCGTTCTCGAGCTGTCGCACATTGCCCGGCCAGTCGTAGGACGCGAGTGCGCGCAGGGCCTCGGCGGTGAAGCTCTCCACTTCAGACCGTCCCGAGCCGGACAGGAAATGCATCGCGAGCAGCGGGACGTCCTCGCGTCGCTCTCGCAGCGCGGGCAGTCGCACCGTCACCACATTGAGGCGGTAGTAGAGGTCCTCGCGGAAGCGACCGGCGGCCACCTCGGCGGACAAGTCACGGTGCGTGGCGGCCACCACGCGGACGTCCACCTTCACCGGCACGGTGGTGCCCACGCGCCGGACTTCCTTCTCCTGCAGGGCCCGGTTGAGCTTCACCTGCACGGGCAGCGGCAGATCTCCAATCTCGTCGAGGAAGAGCGTGCCGCCGTGGGCCTCCTCGAAGAGTCCGGGCTTCGCCACCGTGGCGCCCGTGAAGGCGCCCTTCGCGTGGCCGAACAGCTCGCTCTCCACCAACTCCGCTGGGAGCGCGCCACAGTTCACCGCCACGAAGGGCTTCGCGGCGCGTGGGCTCTCCTTGTGGACGGCCCTCGCGGCCAGTTCCTTGCCCGTGCCTGTCTCGCCTGTGAGCAGGACGGTGAGGTCTCTCGCCGCGACCTGGGAGAGCAGGCCGTGCAGGGCGTGCATCGCCGCGCTTCCGCCCAGCAGCCCGTGGAGCTCGGGGGCCGACGCGAGCCGGGCTTTCAGGCCCGCGGCCTCTCGGCCCTGGCGTCCATTCTCCAGCGCACGTGCCACGACGAGCGCGACCTCGTCCGGGTCGAACGGCTTGGAGAGGTAGTCGTAGGCGCCTTCCTTGATGGCCTCGACGGCCTTGGGGATGCTGGCGAACGCGGTGACGAGAATCACCTCCGTGTCGGGCGCGCGGCGCTTCACTTCGCGCAGCACCGCGAAGCCGTCCGCTCCGGGCATCTGGATGTCCGTCACCACCACGTCGAAGTCGCGCGAGGCCAGCAGCGACATGGCCTGCTCGCCATCAGCGGCCTCCGTCACGGCGTAGGCGTCTCCGAGGATGCGGGAGAACAGCTTGCGCATGTTCTCCTTGTCGTCGACCACCAGGACGCCGGGTTGGGTTGGAGTGCTCATGCCATGGCCTCCCGCTCCGCCGACGCGGGGGGCAGGCGCAGCGTGAAGCGCGCGCCTCCCAGCGGGCCCGTGTCCGCCTCGATGCGTCCGCCGTGTGCCTCCGCGATGGCCTGACTCACGGCGAGCCCCAGGCCCGTGCCCGTGGACTTGGTGGTGAAGAAGGGCTCGAAGAGGCGGCGGCGGTCCTCGGGCTTCACACCGGGGCCGGAGTCGGAGACGGAGACGCTCGCGCCGCCGTCCTTCGCGGGCGCGATTCGGACCTCGACGGTGCCACCGGTTCCGGCTGCCTCCGCGGCGTTCTTCACCAGGTTGAGGAGAATCTGGCGCAGCCGTGACGGCTGGGCCCACGCGCTCGCCGAGCCCTCCACGCGCACGTCCACTTGTCCGAGTCTCTCTGCTTCGCGCAGCCTCGCCACCACGTCCTCACACGTCTCGCGCAGGGGGATTATTTCCACCGGGCCCTGGCCCGGGCGGGAGAGGTCGAGGAGCCCTTCGACGATCTGCTGGCAGCGCACGGCCTCCTCCTCCACCACTTTCAGGTCCTCGGCCAGAGCGCCCTCCGCCTTGCGTTGGAGGATGCGCACATAGCCGAGGATGACGCCGAGCGGGTTGTTGATTTCGTGGGCGACGCCCGCCGCGAGTCGGCCGACGCTGGCGAGTTTTTCGTGTTGAACGAGCTGGGCCTGGTGCGTGCGCAGGGCATCGGTCATCCGGTTGAACTGCGCGGCGAGTCGGCCGAGTTCTCCCGGGTCGTCCTCGGGGATGCGCGTATCCAGGTCGCCCTGGGCGAGTCGAGCGGCGCCCTCGGACAGTCGAGCCACGGGGCGGGCCACGGAGTTGCCGATGTAGATGCCCACGCCCACGGCGAACAGCGTCGCGCCGCCAAGGAAGAGCAGGGCCCAGCGGAAGCTGGTGTGCTCGACGGCGGCGACGTGTTCCTCGAACGAGCCGATGGAGGTGTCGAAGCGGCGCGCCAGGGCCTCGGCGCGGGCCTGGATGAGGGAGACGCGTTCCAGGGCGCGGCCATGGGCGGTGGTGACTGCGGCGTGGTCCTTCGCCAGCACGGCGGGCAGGAGTGTCTCGCGGTACAGCCGGTCCAGCGCGTCACCGTTCTCCTGGATGTCCGCCACCCAGGCGCGCTCCTCGGCGTCCTGTGCCTGCTCTCGGAGCCGGCGGGTGAGCGTCTCGACGCGTGCTCGCGACTCCTCGTGGAAGTGAACGTGGCTGGCGTTGCCGAGGATGATGGTGTGGGCCAGATGCGCGTACTGGTCTCTCACGGCGGTGGCCAGCTCGAGTGCCTCGCGGACCCGGCCGCCGGCCTCACGCAGCTCGTGCGAGGCGTCGTGGATGTCCGCCAGCCGAGCGAGCGCGAAGCCCGAGGCCGCGGTGAACAGCGCCACCAGCGCACCGAAGGCGAGCAGCAGCTTGCGAGTCGTGGAGCCGGAGGTGGGAAGCATCGCGCTCTATATAAGGGAGTGCGGGGCCGTGTGGGTGAGCGATGTCGGCGCGTGCACAGTCTCACTCGCCCCATCAACCAGGTTGTCTCCGCGACTTCCTACCTTCGGTAGAATGCCTGTGTCGTTTCCTCAGTCGGGGGGACACAGCGATGCCGTGGATGACCTTCTGGGTCTGTGCGCTGTCCTGCGCCGTCATGGGCTGTCCCGAGGTCCACCGGCGTGACGGCCTCGTGGACCGGGCCGCGCATCAGGATGCCTTGGAGAGCATTCCCACGAAATGCTCGGTGGACGATTACACGCGCTATTGCGACGGCGGCCGCGAGCAAAGCGAAACGTGCATCCAAAGGTGCGGCGAACAATGAACGTGCGAACGATGCTGGGGGCAGGCATCGCGTTGTTGATACCGCTACCCCTTGTCCTCACGACGAGCAGCCTCCTGCAACCGAACCTTCCCGAGTACGTCAGAGGCCGGCAAGTCAGTCCTGTATTCACGCCAGAAGAACGCTCACGGTTCCAGACCTACCATCGAAACTGCGGCACACGCGTTGGGTGCGATCCACCACTGGGTTGCCTCTTCGATGCGCGCGCTCGCGCGCTCTATTGCGCGGACAGCCAGTGCTTCACCGATGCGCAGTGCCCAGATGGCCATGTCTGTCGACTCCTCGCCACCGCGAGACAAGACCCCGTGGTGCGCTATTGCGTGCCCGTGGGCATTCGCAAGGAAGGCGAGCGATGCGTGGAGATCTCCGACACCCAGGAAGGCGCCTGTGGGCCCGGGCTGTATTGCTCCAGTGCAGGAAGCTTCTGCGGGCGACCGTGCAGTCTGGATGACCCCAACACCTGTCCGCCCCACTTCTTCTGCGTGGACGACTACCCAGAACCGCTCTGCCTCCCCACCTGCGAGAAGAGCGGTTGCCCCGAGGGACAGTACTGCATCCGCCACGAAGAAGGCGCCTCCGCCTGCGCCAGGGTCTTCGGCCCCCAGTGCCAACAAACCCCCTGCCCCACAGGCCAGATCTGCGAGTTCATGCACGCCTCCCGTTTGCCCGACCGCATCTGGTCCGAGTGCGAGCTGCGCTGTGGCAAGGACTTCCCACCCTGCCCCGACAGCCGCGTCTGTGACGGCTGGGCCTGCGAGCAGCCCTGCGACCCCAAGGGCCCCAACACCTGCGACGACGGCTACCGCTGCTTCCAGCGCCGCCCTTCCAGTCCCTGGGTCTGCCACCCCGACTGGTGACGCCGTTACACCCAGCAAAGGTCACCGCCAAGCAGAACGGCCTCGGCGGTGGCCTTGCAGCACGTACCGAAAATCGAGAACGGCAATCTGTTTCAATCCACGCCCGGCTTTCGACCCGAGCGATGCAACATGCTTGTCGACAACGACCGCTCCGTTCGAACCCTGCTCACTTCTCACGGACTCTAGTTGGGAAGCCCTGAAGGAGTACCCGACCGCGGGGGCTGAGGCCCTTCTTCTCCCCATTGAAAGGTCAGCAACATCCTGAGAATGGGCGTACGGAGCGAGATGACGCATTGGACAACGGACTGATGCTTGTTCATCTGGTTCATTGGCATCCCTGGCTTGAGATTCCCGTTCCGTATGTTCGGAGGAATCCGCGACCAAAGTTGCGGCCGTCCAGGCTCCCGACAAGATGTCCAGCCGTGTGACTCCTCATCCTGAATCGAACCATCACCGCTGGATGGCGTGTGCAGCCTGCATCGAAGCTTGCCCACAGACAATTGCGCGTCTTTGCATGCATCACCGGCATGGAGAGTCCCGCAGTGTCGCAGTGTTCTGACATGCACAGTCGTCACGGCCCCTCGACCGATGAAGAACCCGCTGTGAATAGGCTGATCTTGCAGCGCATCCTCTCCCGGGGGACACAGCGATGCCGTGGATGACCTTCTGGGTCTGTGCGCTGTCCTGCGCCGTCATGGGCTGTCCCGAGGTCCACCGGCGTGACGGCCTCGTGGACCGGGCCGCGCATCAAGATGCGCTGGAGAACATCCCTACGCGCTGCTCCAGCGTGGAGCGCGAGCAATACTGCAGCGGAGAAGCGTCGAAGGACCCGGAATGCATCCGACGCTGCGGTGAAGCGGAATGAACTGGCGAACACCCATGGGGGTTGGAATCGCTCTGCTTCTTCCTCTGCCGTTGGTCCTCATCCTCGGCGGCACTCTTCAACCCGAGCAGCCGGAGCACCTCCGAGGTCGCCCCGTCAGCCCCCTCCTCTCCAAAGAGGAACGCGGCCCACTGCGGACGTATCACCGGAACTGCGCCCGAAGCTCCGACTGTGAGGCACCGCTGGGCTGCCTCATGGATGCGCGAGCTCATGCCCAGTACTGCGCCGACAGCCAGTGCCTCACGGATGCGCAATGCGAGGATGGACAGCACTGTCAGCTCCTCGCAACCGAAGGCCACGGCCCCATGGTGCGCTACTGCTTGCTGCTCGGCGTGCGCACGGAAGGAGAGCGGTGCATCAAGGTTCCCGCCTCTCGGGAAGAAGCCTGTGCACCTGGATTGATATGCGGGAGCCAAGGCGGTTTTTGCGCGCGCCCCTGCTCACTGACGGAGCCGGGAAGTTGCACTCCGACTTTCTTCTGCGCGGACACCCAACCCGAACCGCTCTGCCTCCCCACCTGTGAGAAGAGCGGCTGCCCAGAGGGACAGCACTGCATCCGCCACGAAGAAGGGGCCTCCGCGTGCGCCAGGGTGTTCGGCCCCCAGTGCCAACAAACCCCCTGCCCTTCGGGCCAGACGTGCGAGTTCATGCACGCGTCCCATCTACCCGACCGCATCTGGTCCGAGTGCGAGCTGCGCTGTGGCAAGGACCTCCCGCCCTGCCTCGACGGCCTCATCTGTGACGGCTGGGCCTGCGAGCAGCCCTGCGACCCACAAGGCCCCAACACCTGCGACGACGGCTACCGCTGCTTCCAGCGCCGCCCCTCCAGTCCCTGGGTCTGCCACCCCGATTGGTGACAGACCCGCCCCACCGCGACGTCACGCGGGCAGCGACTTCAAGAACGACAACAACGCGGCGTTGACCTCCGCGGGACGCTCCTGCTGAACCCAGTGCCCCGCTCCAGGGACAACAAGCACGTCCTTCAAATTCGGCACCAGCGGCTTCATCACCTCCACTGGCGCCAGCGCGCGCCCCGGGTCCGTCTCTCCCGTGATGAACAACGCGGGCTGCTCGATTCGCACCGTCGCCAGCTCGGGCAGTTCCTCCCAGTCCCGGTCCATGTTGCGATAGCGGTTCAAGCCACCCCGGAACCCACTGCCCTCGAACTCCTTCACGAAGTACGCGACATCCTCCTCCGTGAGCCAGGCGGGCAAGGTCGCGGGCGTCTCGATGCCCGTGAGAAACCCATCCCCCTGCTTCCTCGCGCGCACCAACTCCGACTTCGTGTCGAAGCCCGCGACGGAGCCCGCCAGAACGGTGCGCACCGTCCGCGACACGTCCGCCTCCAGCTCCGCCTCCGCGACACCGGGCTGTTGGAAGTACTGGATGTAGAACCACTTCTCACCGAACACGGCCTTGAAGAGCTGCGTGGGCGGCATCGGCGTACGCCCCAGATGCGGAACACTCATGCCGACAACGGCCCTGAAGCGGTTCGGATGAAGCGCGGCACAGGTCCACGCCATCGCCGCGCCCCAGTCGTGCCCCACCACCACCGCGGTCTTCTCCCCGAGCGCATCCAGCAGCCCCACGAAGTCCGCCACCAGGTTCCGCATGCTGTACGCCTCGACGGGCCCCGGCTTGTCACTGCGCCCATAACCTCGAACGTCCGGCGCGACGACGTGGTAGCCGGCGGCGGCGAGCACCGGGAGCTGATGCCGCCACGAGTACCAGGACTCCGGCCACCCATGGAGCAACAGCACGAGTGGCCCCTTCCCCGCCTCCGCGACATGAAGGCGAATCCCATTCGTCTCGAGCGTGCGATGTGTGATGTCGACCATGGTAGGGGCTCCATTCCCCTTGCGAACCGTACCGTCCCGCGAGCATGACAGACGCTCGGAGCTCCGCGCTCCGGTGTCCTTCGAGGAGCACGCATCATGGCCTTGCGTTTCAAGAACCTGGACGGCAGCGGCCCTCAGCCGTTCAGCAGCGTCTTCAAATGGGCAGTGGCCGACAAGCTCTCCGGCCGCCGCCGCAAGTCGCCCGACCATGCACCCGTCCCTCGCGTGGAGCCGGACCTCGCCCTGCTCGCCACACCGCCCGCCCCCGGCGAGGGCGCGCGCCTCACATGGCTGGGCCACGCAAGCTGGCTCGTCCAGCTCGACGGCCTGTCCCTCCTCATCGACCCCGTGCTGCGCGACGCCATCAACGTCGTCATCCGCCGCAACGTCCCGCCCGGCGTCCCCGTCGACAAGCTGCCTCCCATCGCCGCGAGCCTCGTCTCCCACAACCACTATGACCACCTGGACCTGCCCACGCTCACCGACGTGGGCGCCCCCATCGTCACCGGCCTGGGACAGTCCCCCGTGTTCAAGGGCTCCAAGCTCGCCGTCACCGAACTGGACTGGTGGCAATCCACCCAGGTGGGCCCCGTCACCGTCCACTACGTCCCCTCGCAACACTGGAGCCGACGCGGCCTCAACGACGCCAACGAGATGCTCTGGGGCGGCTTCGTCGTCGAGGGCTCCAGCGCCCGCGTCTACCACTCCGGTGACACCGCCTGGTTCGATGGCTTCCAGGAAATCGGCCGCCGCTTTCCCAAGCTCGACGCCGCCCTGCTCCCCATTGGCGCGTATGACCCGGAGTGGTTCATGAGCCGCCAGCACATGAACCCCGAAGAGGCCGTCCGCGCCTTCGAGGCACTCGGAGCCCGGGAGTTCCTCGCCATGCACTGGGGCACGTTCAAGCTCACCGACGAGCCGCTCGACGAACCGCCCCGCCGCCTGGACGCCGAGTGGAACCGCCGAGGCTGGCCGCACGAGCACGTCCACGTCCTACCGGTGGGTGGAACGCTCACCGTGCGAGGCGGTTGAAACCCACGGGAGCCTGTGTTGTGGGTTGGCCATGCTCCTCGCCACCGCCCTCTCCCTGGCGCTCGCCCAGGCTCCACCGCCTCTCACCACCGCGTCCGAGCAGAGCGGCTGGACACGCACCGGCCGCTACCCCGAGGTGGAGTCGCTCTGCCGCGCCTTCCCCAAGGCCTACCCCGGCAAGGTGCGCTGCGACACGTTCGGCACCACGCCCGAGGGCCGGCCCATGCTCGCCCTCGTCGCCAGCGCCGACGGCACGCTCACCCCCGCCGCCAACTCGAAGAAGAGCCGCCCCGTCGTCTTCTTCCAGGGCGGCATCCACGCCGGCGAAATCGACGGCAAGGACGCCGGCTTCGCGCTCTTGCGAGACATCCTCTCCGGCAAGACGCTGCCGGGTGTCCTCAAGGGTGTCACCGCCGTCTTCGTCCCCGTCTTCAACGTCGACGGCCACGAGCGCTTCGGCCGCAACAACCGCCCCAACCAGGTGGGCCCCGAGGAGATGGGCTGGCGCGTCACCTCGCAGAACCTCAACCTCAACCGCGACTACGCCAAGGCGGAGAGCCCGGAGATGGTGGCCCTGCTGCGCTACCTCCACTCCTGGGACGCGCTCGTCTACGCGGACCTGCACGTCACCGACGGCGCCAAGTTCGAGCCCGACGTCGCCGTCGGCATCGAGCCGCAGAAGTCCGGCCCGGAGAGCCTGCGCCCCCTCGGCGTGAAGCTGCGCCAGGAGCTGTTCCAGGAGCTGGAGACGCAAGGCCACCAGCCCCTGGAGTTCTACCCCTCGTTCCTCCAGGACGATGACCCGACGTCCGGCTTCGCCTACGGCGTGCCGCCTCCGCGCTTCAGCCACGCCTACGCCGCCGCGTACCACCGGTTCGGCGTGCTCGTGGAGACGCACTCGTGGAAGCCCTATGCCGAGCGCGTGAAGGCCACGCGCGACGTCGTCGCGGGCCTCCTGCGCCTCGTCGCCCGCGATGGCGCCGGGATGATGAGCGCCGTGAAGGCGGCCGACGCGGAGGCCCAGTCCGGCAAGGTGCGCGACGTCGTCGTCGCGTGGAAGAACACGCCGGAGAGCCACCCCATCGCCTTCCGGGGCTACGCCTATGAGCGCGGCGCCTCCGACGTCTCCGGGCAGACGTGGATTCGCTACGACGACTCCAAGCCACAGGTGTGGACCGTGCCGTACTTCGACAAGGTGGAGCCCGCCCTCACCGTCTCCATCCCTTCTGGCGGGTACCTGGTGCCGCCGTCCCATGCCGCCTGGGTGGCCCAGAAGCTCACCACCCACGGCCTGCGCTTCCAGCGCCTGTCCCGCCCGACACCCGCCACCGACGTGGAGGTGTTCCGCGCCACCGAGGCGAAGTGGAGTCCCCAGTCCAACGAGGGCCGTCAGACGCTGTCGGTGAAGGGCGCGTGGGAGAAGCAGACCCAGTCACTTCCCGCCGGCGCGCTGTACGTCCCCACCGCGCAGCCGGGTGTGGAGATGGTGGCCCACCTGCTGGAGCCGTCCGCGCCGGACTCGCTCCTGGCGTGGGGCTTCTTCAACGCCCACTTCGAGCAGAAGGAATACATCGAGGACTACGTGCTGGAGCCCTTCGCGAGGGAGCTGCTCGCCAGGGACGCCACCGTGAAGGCCGCGTGGGACGCGAAGCTCAAGGACCCCGCCTTCGCCAAGGACCCGCGCGCGCGCCTGCGGTTCTTCTACGAGCGCCACCCCGCTCGCGACACCCAGCACCGCGTCTACCCCATCCTCCGCACGGCCACCGCGCCCACGGGCCTCACCGCGGGCCGGTAGCGCGTCACCGCTGAGCCCCCAGAAACACGAAGGCCCCGGAGGCACGTCGCCACCGGGGCCTTCTTCATGTCCTGAGCCGGCTCCCAGACACCCGCCGACGTTTCGTCACCAGGCCCCTGGCTTCCTCGGACCCGGACCGCTTCCGAGGAAGCACTCCGCCACGCCGGCCCTCGAGTGAAGGCCGGCGCTTCACGTCACCGTCAGCCGATGACGCCTTCGCAGGCGCAGGTGCTCGGGTTGCACGCCGTGTTCGACGGGCAGCCACCGCAGTCCGCCTTGCAAGCGCAGGAGCACGAGGCCGCGTCCGGCTGCGTCGTGGAGCCGCAGCTCAGCGACGAGGTGTCACACGCGCAGGCGCACACGCTCGGGTCGAACTTGTAGCCCGCCGCGCACGTGGCCGTCTGGACGCACGAGCACGCGCAGGTCGCCGAGTTGCACGACTCATACGTGCCGCATGTGCCACCGCAATCCGAAGCGCACGTGTAGGCGCACACCGCCGGGTCCGTGTTGCAGACCTGGCCCGGAGCGCCGACACCACCGCAGTCCGACGGGCACTCGCACTTGTCCGTGGTGCGGTTGCAGGAGAGCTTGCCGTCGCAGTAGTCCGCCTCCGTCGCGTCGTAATACGGGTCCGTCTTGCAAGGAGGCGGCACGCCGTTGGCGTTCGTCGTCCGGTCGCTCCAGTAGCGGTAGGACACCGCCGCCTGCGTGTTGTCCGCCTGCGGCCGGCAGCCGCCGAAGAACGACAGCGTGCGGTTGATGCCATCCACGTCGAAGCCGTTGGTGCGGCTGCGCGGCAGGTCCGACGCCGTGGGGCACGACACCGCGTCCGCCACCGTCGCCACCGACACCTTCACCGACGCGCCGATGGGCGGCTGCTGCGTGCGGTAGCCCACCGACGCGATGACGCTGTCGATGATGCCGTTGATGGTCGTGGTGATGGAGGTGGAGTTGCGGATGCTGCCCACCACGCCGCCCGTCGCCTGGATGATGTCCAGGTGCTTCGGGTCGCGGGGGTCTTCCTGGTTGTGACACCACGTCGCCGTGTTGCTGGTGGCGAACTCCGGCGGGCAGATGATGCCGTGGACCTGGATGACCTGGTTCAGCGGGTTCTTCGTCGCGGGCGTGTTGCCGGTGCTCTTGAAGTACTGCTCGAAGGTCTGGATGGAGTCCGCCGAGTAGTCATGCGTGTCCGTGAGGATGACGACCACCACCTTGGCGCCGTCGCGGATGCGCGAGTCCGAGGACGTGCCATTCGGCACGAGCGTGGTGTTGATGGCCGCTCGCACCGCTTCCATGGGCTTCTCGTCACCCCAGCCGCTCAAACCCACCCAGCACGACTGGTTGTTCGTACAGGTGGTGGGCGTCGTCCCCGCGGGGATGGTGACGGTGTTGCACTGGCCGCTGGCGCAGGTGCTGTTCTGCGTCAGCCACGCACGGAACTGGTTGATGTTCCGCGTGAAGCCACGCACCACGTTGCGGTTGGCGTGGTTGGTGTTGGTGGAGGTGTAGCTCGTGGTCACCATCGCCACACGCCAGTCCAGCGTGGAGTTGCCCAGCTTGTTCGCCACGGCCGTGGCCGCGTCCGCCAGCGACTGCTGCGAGCTGGCCATGGAGCCGCTGTCGTCCACCACGAAGATGAAGTCCACCACCGCCTGGCGCGAGGTGAACAGCTCACACTGCACCGCGTCCGCGTCACCAAACTGCGCCAGCGCCGAGCCGCCCGCCGTGTCCGCCAGCGAGAAGAGGCTGCCCGCCTCGTTGTAGCGGGACGTGGGGGTGATGGCGATGACCACCAGCACGCTGTCGTTGGAGCGGTGGACGTACTGCGCCTGGATGGTGAACGGACCGGTGATTCCCGCCGAACCCGCGAGCGAACCGGCGCTGCTGGGCACCAGCGACCGCACCAGCGAGTTGGTGCGAGCCTTCAGGTCTTCGCCGCCCGCAAGCGAGTAGCGAGCCGCGAGCGCGGCGTAGCCGTCCCAGGTGTTGAAGGTCTGCGCGTAGTCACTCGTCGCGGTGTTGAACGAGGCACCGCGGATGCCCGCCTCGTCGCCCGCGGGGGTGATGGAGCCGCCCACCGCGCCACGCTTGTACGCAATCAGCGTCACCTGCTTCGTGTCGTCCCAGCCGATGACGCCCACCGTGGCGCCAGCCACCGTGATGTTGGTGATGTTCGCGTCCTTGAAGGTGGCAGGCAGCGCGAGCCGCACGTCCGCGCCGTTGTCCTCCTTGAACGTGACGGGCCGCAGGTTGTTCGCGCGGCAGGCCTGGCCCGCCGGCGTGTTGGGCGCGCCGTCCGCCGGGTTCTTCGGGTCCAGCTCGTTCGCGTCCACCTGGCCGTTCTGGTTCGCGTCCTCCGCGCCGTCCGCGATGCCGTCACCGTCCGAGTCCGCCGTCGTGGGGCTCGTGGTGCTGCTCGGGTGCGCGTCGCCCGCGTAGCCGCAGTCCTTGCGCGGCGCCGCGGCGGTCGTCACACCGCGCTCCAGGCCGTCGCGCAGGCCGTCGCCGTCCGTGTCCGGGTTGGTGGGGTCCGTCTCGTTGGCGTCCACCTTGCCGTTGCCGTTGCCGTCCTCACCCAGGAAGCCATCGCGGCCCGCGCCGTCCTGCAGACCGTCACAGTCGGTGTCCGTCAAGCGCGGGTCCGACTCGTTCGCCTCCACCTTGCCGTTCTTGTTCTCGTCCTCGACGCCATCGTCGAGGCCGTCACCGTCCGTGTCCGCCTTGTCCTTGTTCGTGCCGGTGGCCACTTCCACCGCGTCCGGGATGCCGTCGAAGTCCGCGTCGGGGATGGAGGCGGCGCAGTCAGCCACCTTCGGGTCCGTCTCGCCGCTGTCCCGCACGCCGTTGCGGTTGCGGTCCTCCTCGCCGTCGCTGCACGAGTCGCCGTCCGTGTCCGGCTTGAGCGGGTCCGTGCCCATGGTCCGCTCCTGACCATCCGACAGGCCGTCGCCATCCGTGTCGCGCTTGCGCGGGTCCGTCTCGCCGGGGCTCACCGTGCCGCTGTGGTTGACGTCCTCTTCGCCGTCCTTCAGCCCGTCACCATCCGAGTCGAGGGCGTTGGGGTCCGTCTCACCCGGGTCCCTCGCGCCGTTGCGGTTGGTGTCCTCCAGGCCGTCGGGGATGCCGTCGCCGTCCGTGTCCGCCTTCACCGGCGAGGTGCGCGAGTCCGGGTCCAGGTCCGCGCGGAACGAACAGGTGGTGTTGATGCTCGAGGTGCGGCCCACTTCGACGCCGTCACGAATGCCGTCGCCGTCGGTGTCACGCCGACCCGGGTCCGTCTTCAACCCGCCGGCATAGACATTGGCGAACTCTTCCGCGTCCGTGAGGCCGTCGCAGTCGGAGTCCTTGGTGGGGTTCTTGCTGTCGTCGACATCCGTGGGCACCGGACCTGGATCCGGGTCCGGGTCAGGCTCGACGCCCGCATCCTCCGGGGGCGGTGTTCCACTGTCTGGGGTCGTACCCGCATCTTCATTGCCGGGCGGAGTGGGGTCTTCGGGGTCCGACCCGCCGCAGCCAGCCAGCAACGAAGCTGACACGAGCACGCAGGCGATGAGCCGGGTGAAGGACGTACGCATCATTCGACTCCATTTCCCTGACTCCGGGGGGGTTGGGATGAGTCAGGGGGAACCTGAAGTCTATGAAGACCTGCGCCTTTTGGTCAGTGACTATTCCCCTCGGTACGAGTTCTTCGTCGCTCTTCGTATGCTCTCTGTCCAACCTCATGGACGGATTGCGGCATGACTGTTGGCGAACACTGTTCGCGGGGTGGGAAGCGTCGGTTATCGTCTCTTTCGTGCCTGTCTTCGGTCTCGCGGCATTGTGGAATAGAGGGGCTTCACCAGAACGCGCCGCGGCGGTGGTGGAGGGGCTTGGCGAACTGCTGCCCTCCGCGCAATCGATGCAGCTCGTCGTCTCCGTGCAGGCCGAGCAGGCCGGTATCGAGCTCAAGGTGGAGGCCCCGGGCTATCCGCGTGCCGCGGTGGAGCGGCTCGCCGACGAGGTGAAGCGCAGCGGCGGCACCTTCGTGGAGCTGTGGCGTCTGCCCAAGCCGGAGCGCGACGCGCTTCGCAACAGCATCTTCGCGGGAGGAAAGGCCTACGGGGGCGAGGAGCGCACCGCCGCGGCACGGGCGCTGGAGCAGCACGTGAGCGCGCTGGCCTCGCGACCCGCGGCTCCTGCTCCCTCGGCGCCACCGAGTCCCACCGCCGTGCCCACGTCGGAGGATGATCCACGCCGCGTGCCCTCCGCGCCAACGGGCGGTCCCCAGCGCCGGGGGCGCCGGTTCGCGGTGCGGCTGGAGCTGGAGTTCCGCACCGAGCTGGACTTCGTGCGGGAGCACGCGCTGAACATCTCCAACGGCGGCCTCTTCGTGCGCACCGCGCACCGGCCTCCGCCCGACAGCGTCGTCACCGTGGACGTGAAGCTGCCCAACGGGGAGCATCTGCAGGGCGAGGCGGTGGTGGTGCACGTGTTGGATGACCCTTACAGCGGCGGCGTGGGGCTTGCGTTCCTCAGTGACGACGTCACCTTCTCCCGGACGCTCGACGGCTACCTGGCGAGCCTGGTGGGTGGGGTGAGCTGAGTCATGGACGTGGTGGAGGAGACCTGGCCGAGGGACTGTGGCCGCTTCGAGTTGCTGTCCCGCCTGGGACGCGGCGGCATGGCGGAGGTGTTCCTCGCGCGCGTGAAGCACGGCGCGAGGGCCGGAGAGCACGTGGCGCTCAAGCGCGTGCGCCCCGAGCGCGCGCACGACGACGAGGCGCACGAGCAGCTCCTGCATGAAGCGGAGCTGGCCCGGTGTCTGCGGCATCCGCACATCGTCGGCTTCGTCGAGTATGGAGAGCTGCCCGACGGGGGCTACCTCGCGCTGGAGCTGGTGGAGGGGCCGGACCTGGGGCGCGTGCTGGCACAGTGCCGACGGCGGCGCATCGAGCTGCCCATCGACATCTCCGTGCTCATCGTCCGGCAGGTGCTGGAGGCCCTCGCGCACGCGCACCAGGCCACGAGCACCACGGGCCGTCCGCTGGGTGTCGTGCACTGCGACGTGTCCCCGCACAACGTGCTGCTGTCGCGAACTGGAGAGGTGAAGCTGGCGGACTTCGGCGTGGCTCGCTCACGGGCGGGCATGGCGCTCGACGCGCGACGCCTGGGCAAGCAGCACTACCGCTCGCCGGAGCTGCTGGCGGGCGAGGTGTCCGTGGCGGTGGACCTGTGGGCCACCGCGGTGCTGCTGTACGAGCTGCTGTCGTTGGAGTCGCCCTTCCCCTCCGGCCCCGGTGAGGAGGTGGAGTCCGCCATCCGGGGGGGCCGGGTGAAGCCCGTGCGGATGCAGGTGCCAGAGGTGTCGGACGCGCTCGCGCTGGTGCTGGACCGCGCGCTGGCGCCTCACCCCTCGCAGCGCTTCGGCTCCGCGGAGCAGTTCGCGCGGGCCCTCGCGGCCCTCTCCGATGACCGCGTGGCCACGCCGCTGGCCGTGGCCGCCGTGGTGCGCGGGCTGATGGGCACGGGCGTGTGAGGCCTGGACCTCACGCGAGTTGCTGAACCGCGACGTACGGCAGGCCCAGGTCGCCCTCCACCACCAGCCGGCTGCGGCCTCCTCCCTGCTTCACCACGCGCACCTGCACACCGATGCGCTCGGCGAGCCCCGAGACGTGGGAGATGATGCCCACCTGCCGCCCCGTGGCCTGGAGTGCGTCCAGCGTCGCCAGCGCCACCTCCAGCGTCTCCGGGTCCAACGTCCCGAAGCCCTCGTCGATGAAGAGCGTCTCCACCTGCGTCGTCTCCGACGACAGCGAGGCCAACCCCAACGCGAGCGCCAGCGACACCAGGAAGCTCTCGCCACCCGACAGGCTGGCCACGCCACGCACCTCGTCCCCCATGTCCCCGTCGACCACCTGGAGGTCCAGGTCATGCCCGGGCACGCGCATCAGGCGGTAGCGCCGCGCCAGCTCCTGCAAGTGCGCGTTGGCGTGCAGCAACAACGCGTCCAGCGTGAGGCTCTGGGCAAAGACCTTGAAGCGCTTGCCGTCATGCGAGCCGATGAGGTCACCCAGCGCCTTCCACACCTCGCCCGCGCGCCTGCGCTCCGCCAGTGCCTGGGCCTCGCTGCCGTGACGGGCCCGGGCCGCGTCGTCCGCCTCCAGCTTCGCGCGCAGCATCGCCTCGGCTCGGCGCCGCACCTCCACGTCCCCTCGCAGGTTCTCGCGTGCAGTGGTCGCCTCCTCCTCCGACAAGCGGGGCGGTCCGCTCGACTCGTGGCCCGTGCGCCGCTCACGTCGCTCGTCGCGCACCGCACGCGCCTGGGCCTGGGCCTCGCGCAGCACGGCCAGCGCTCGAGCCTCCGCCTCGCACCACGCGGCGTCGTTCGCCAGCAGCGCCTTCACCACGTCCAGCGACACACCCTGGGCCGCCAGCCGTTGCTCCAGCTCCTTCCGCGCCGACTCGCGGGACTCCCGCGCACGGGTGAGGTCGCGTGCCGCATCCTCCGCGCGGGCCAGCGCCACCCCTTCGGCTTGTCGTGCCGCTTCGGCTGACATGCGGGCCTTTTCGTAGGCCGCCAGCGCCGACTCCAGCTTCGCGCGCAGCTCCGCGCGGACCTCCTCCGTGGGGCGGCCCTCCAGCAGCGCGGCGCGGGCCCGCACCGCTGCGTCCCGAGCCTGGCCCTTGAGCGTCGCCTGAGCGGCGTCCTCCTCGGCACGGCGAGCGCTCACCTCCAGCAAGCCCTGCGCGTGAGCGCGGTGTCGCTGTTCCTCGTCCTCGCGACCCTTCGCCTTCTGGACGATGTCCTCGCGCTCCTTCCACATGGAGACGCGCTTGCCGCACTTCTGTCGGAAGTCCGCCGGAGCGGCCTCCAGCTTGGCCTCCCATCCCGCGTCCGCGGCGAAGATGGGGGACACGTCCGCCAGGACCTGTCGCACCGTCGCGTCCGCCGCTTCCACCCGGGCCAGCCCCTCCTTCAGCGCGCCCTCCACTCGCGTGAAGGACTCTTCCGCGCGCCGGAGCGCATCGGCCGCCACCTCACGTCGGGTGCGCTGCGCCTCCAGCGCCGCTCGCGCCTCGCGCGCCGTCCGGGCCAGTCCCTCCGCCGCCTCTTCCTCGGACTTCAGCGCGGACAGCCGTGCCTGGACCTCGGCGACCATTGCCTCCAGCCAGACGCTCGCCTCCGGGCCCGAGCCCTCTTCGGGAGCAGACGCGGCGTCACGCGCGCTGGCGACTCCCGGGGCTGATGTGGCGTCACGAACTCCCGCACCCTCTTCGCCACCCGGCGACTCGGAGTCATGGGCCCCGACAACACCCTTTCGCGCACTCAGTCCCGGTCCACCTCCCGAAGACGCCGAGCCCTGAGTCCGCACCCGCCGCCACTGCTCGCGGCCCCGCGCCCACGCGTCACGGTGCTCTCCACAGCGGGCCGCCGCGCCCTCTCGCCGCGACTCCGCCTGGGTGACTCGCGCTCGCGCCGCCGCCTGCCTCGCGCTCGCGTCCACTTCTTCGCGAGAGCACTCATTCCGCTCGGACTCCAGCGTCTCCACCCGCGCGGCGGACTCCGCCACCAACCCCGCCAGGGCCGGCACCTCATGCCGATACGGATGCTCCGTGGCACCACACAGCGGGCACGCCTCGCCCTCGCGAAGCAGCGCCCGCTGCGCCGCATGCCCCTGTGTCGCCTCCGCCACGGACAGCGCACGGCGCGCTTCCTTCAGCGCCGCTTCACGCTCCAACCGACGCACCGCCGAGTCCCGCACCGCGACCGACGCGGACTCCGATTCCTCCCGCGCCGTCGCCGCTTCACGCGCGGCCTCTCGCGCCTCGACCTCTCCCGAACACAGGCCCTGCCGGGCCAGCTCCAGTGCGCGCAGCATCTCCTGCCTCGCGAGCAGTGACTCCCGCAGCACCCGCCGCTCCACGCCCGTCCCCTCCCCCAGCGAGGTCTCCGCATGCGTCGCCGCCGCCTGCGCCCGCGCCTCGGCCTCTGCCGCCGAGTCCCGCTCCTGACGCCTCAGACGCTCCGCGTCCTTCAGCAAATCCACGTCCCCGCGCAGCTTCTCCACGGCCACCCGCGCCGTCTTCCCCTCACCCAGCGCCACCTCGTAGCGCTCCAGTTCGCGCTGCCAGCGAGGCCACTCCCTCGCGAGCGCCTCCCAGTGGGCCTTCTCCAACAACCAGACCCGAGCCCCCTCTCCCGCCACCCGCGCGGCCTCCTCGCGGACCACGACTTCCTCGAGCACCGCCCGAGCCTTCGCCGCTTCGTCCTCCGACACCCGCGCCCGCGCCCGCGCTTCCTCCGCGTCACGCGCGGCCGCCACGCTCCGCGCATCCAGCTCCGCCGCGGCCTCCAGCGCCGGCGCCGCGACCTCTTGCGCCGACCGCGCCTCCTGCCTCCCCTCCTCCGCCACCCGCAACGCCCCCAGCAGTTGAGCCGCCCGAGCCTTCGCCTCCTCCACCTCCGCGCCACGGACCCGACCCGTGGCGTCTGCTTCCTCGCACCGACGCTCCGCCCCCTCCGCCGCCGTCACCGCCCCTCGGAACGACTCCGCCGCGCGGACCTCCTCCAGCTTCTTCGCCCGAGGCGCCGCCGCCGCCAGTGCCTCCGCCGCGCGCGACTCCTTCTCCTCCGCGTCTCGCTGCGCCCCCACCAGCGCCGATAGCTCCGCGTGCCACGCCGCCGCGCCCTCCGCCTCCCCCAGCCGCGCCTCCACGCCCTTGCGCGCCTCGGCCTCCTCGACGAGCCGCCCCTCCGCCGCGCCGCGCTCCCCGGCCTCCATGAGCGAAATCGCCGCCAGCCCGAGCTCCCGGCGCGCCAGCTCCTCCTGCTCGCCCTTGTTCTTCTCGTGGGCGGCCATGGACAGCCGGCTGTACACCTCCGTGCCGGTCATCCGCTCCAGCAGCTCCGCGCGCTCGCTCGCATCCGCCTTCAAGAAGGCCGCGAACTCCCCCTGCGCCAGCAACGCCGAGCGGCGGAACTGGTCGAACGACAACCCCAGCCGCTCCTGGATGGCCGCCAGCACCTCGCCCTTGGTGCGGCCGAACTGCTGTCCCGTGGCCACCTCCGTGAGCGTCATCTCCTGGGGCCGGAAGCGCCCCTCCGCGCGACTGCGCG
The DNA here is from genome assembly GCF_013336725.1 of Myxococcus sp. CA040A. Taxonomy (NCBI): domain Bacteria; kingdom Pseudomonadati; phylum Myxococcota; class Myxococcia; order Myxococcales; family Myxococcaceae; genus Myxococcus; species Myxococcus sp. CA040A. The sequence continues at coordinate 221,256 of NZ_JABUMR010000007.1, forward strand.
CCCGCCACACCGACCAGCGGGCCCGGTAGCGCTTCCCATCCTTCCCCTGGAAGTCCACCTCCGCAAAGCCCTCGCCCGCGCCTCGCCGCAGCATGCCGCGCACGTCATACGCGGACAGCCGCGCCTCCTCCTCCTCGTCCGCGCGCCCCACCGGGACACCACCCCGCCCGCCCAACCTCGGCGTCCGGTCGAACAGCGCCAGGCACAGCGCGTCCAGCAGCGTGCTCTTGCCCGCGCCCGTCGCGCCCGTAATCGCGAACAGCCCCAGCCTGTCGAGCGGCGGCCGGTCCAGCTCCAGCGCGAACGTCCCCGCGAAGCTCGTCAGGTTGTTGCCCCGGATGCAGAGGACCTTCATGACGCGTCCTCCTGCACCTGGGTCAGCAGCGTGTGGAATGCCTCCAGCAACACCTCCGAGGGCGGCTCCTCGTAGTCACGCGCATACCTCGCCCGGAAGACGTCCTCGGGCGTGCGCTCACGCAGCGACAGCCCCGGCTGGACCTCCGCCAGCGCGCCGCCCGTGCCTGTGTACGCGGGCGTCAGCTTCACCAGCCGCGCCGCGCGCCCCTCCAGCGCCTTCTCTACCTTCTGCCGCAGCGACGGCTCCGGTCGGGGCAGCGACACACAAACCTCCAGGTAGGGACGCCGCCACTCCACCGCGTCCTCCTCCAGCGCCGGCAACGCCTCCAGCAACGCCAGCACCTCCTCCAGCGTCGCGGCGTCCCGCGCCGGCACGCGCACCATCTCCGCGCGACGCGGCACGGGCAGGGACTGCACGGCCTCCAGCGCGTCCCCCTTCAAATCCACCAACAACACCTGGTGCCGATATCCCGCCTCCGACAGCGACAGCGGCAGGGGCGAGCCGCTGTAGCGCACGCCCTCGCGCCCACCCACGCGCTGCGCCTTGTGCAGGTGCCCCAGCGCCGCGTACGCGACATCGTCCGAGAACAGCTCCACGGGCAGCGCGTGCTGGTTGCCGCCCAGAATCTTCCGCTCGCTGAGCACCGAGAGCTCCGAGCCCGTCATGTAGCAATGGCCCATGGCCACCAGCGCCTGACCCGGCTGACGTCGGTGCCGCGCGGCGTCCAGCACCTCCGAGTACACCGCGCGAACCCCCTCCACCAACCGGTCCCCCGCCTCCTCCCGCACCGGCGGCAGGTCCGCGGGCCGCAGGTAGGGCACCGCCGCCACCCACGCGCCCACGTGTCCCTTCGCGTCGTGCACCGGCACCAGCAGTCGCTCCAACTCCAGCGAGCCCCCCGCACGTGGCAGCCCGCCCACCACCTTCACGCCCAGCGCCGCGAACAACGGGTCCGGCGCATCCAGCCGCGCGGCGGAGTCGTGGTTGCCACCGATGACGACCACGTCCAGCCGGGGCAGCCGCCGCCGGGCCTTGGCGACGAACTGGTACCAGGCCGCCTGCGCCTCCGCGCTGGGGTTGGAGGTGTCGAAGATGTCGCCGGCCACCAGCAGCGCGTCCACCGCCTGGGCCTCCAGCGTGTCCAGCAGCCACTCCAGGAACGCGCCGTGCTCCGCCTCCCGCGAGACGTCGTACAGCGTGTGTCCCAGGTGCCAGTCCGACGTGTGCAGCAAGCGCATCCCGCGTTCACCCTCCCTCACCCCACGGCACTCAGGCCGCCCGGCAGCCTCCTCCGGGGAAGCCGCCTGCTCCAAGCGCCGGGCGCCTGCTCCCTTACACGCTCCCTCTGACATGCGGGCAAGCCCCTGGAATTTCGCGCCTTTGCGACCCCACCCGGCCCCACGCGTCCTGGGGGCGCGGTGAACCCGACAGGGAGACTGGCCGAGCCCGTCCTCTCGGGGGGATGCTTTCCCGCATGGAATCCACGTTCGTCCCATGGCTCGCGCTCCTGGGCATGGTGCTCTTCGTCGTGCTCGTGCTCGCCCTCGCCGCCAGGGACAAGCGTCGGCAGCGCAAGGCGTGGCTCGTCTTCGCGACGCGGAGAGGCTGGAGCTTCACCCAGTCCAAGGACTTCATGGAAGTGCAGGGGCTCCACCAGGACCGGCAGCTCTCCCTGCTCACCGAGGTCCGCGGCCAGAACCAGGGCTCGTACCACGTGATGGTGCTGCGCCTGGACGTGAGCGACGTGGTGCCCCAGGAGCTGCACCTGGAAACCGAGGGGCTGGGCGACAAGTTCCTGAAGCTGTTCAGCGTGCGCGACGAGGAACTGGGTGACGTGGCGCTGGATTCGGCGCTCAACCTGAAGGGCCTGTCGCCGGAATCGCACGCCCTGCTCACGACGCCCCAGGTGGGCGAGCATCTGCTGCGCGCCCACCGTCACTACCAGCGCTTCTCCATCGTCGCGGGACTGCTGGAGGCGGAGCACCGGGGCGTCCCCGCATCCACCTCGGCGCTGGAGACCCACATCGCTCCGGCGCTCGCCCTGGCCGACACCCTGATTCAGGCCGCCAGGCGAGCACCGGTGCTCAAGGCACGCAGCCGTCAGGCCTGACGGCGACGTCGGCGCGACATCGCCAGCGCGGCCAGGGCCACCCACGCGAGCGAGCCCACCGGGGCGGCGCCACAGCCGCAGCCGTCATCCTCCCCCGGCGACTGAGGGCTGGGGCCAGCGTCGGGCTGCGAACCCGCATCAGGTGACACGCCAGCGTCCGGCTCCGAGCCGGCATCCGGAGGCCCCTGCGGCACCAGCGTGCAGTCACCGTCACCGGCGCACACCTTCACCTCGACCTCGTGCCGCTTCCCCGAGGTGTCCACCACCGCGAACTTCACCAGGTGGCCACCGGGCGCCAGGTCCGTCGTGTCCCAGCGGTTGTGCTCGCCGCCGAAGTGGAAGTGATTGTCCGTGCGCTCGTCGGCGTAGCGCCGCACTCCGTCGACGAAGAACTCCGCGCGCGTGCAGCCGTAGTCGTCGATGCAGTCGCCGTAGAACTCCGAGAACGCACCGGACACGCGCTCCTCCGCCGTGGGACGGGTGAGGACCGCGCGGGGCGCCTCGTCCTCCTTCACGGTGATGGAGAAGGTCTGCGTCGCATCCGGGGACACGGTGTTGGCCACGCGCACCTCGACGGGCACCGTCATGGCCGTGGTGGGCGTCCAGGAGATGAGGCCCGTGGCCGCGTCGATGGACATCCCCGGCGGCGAGGTGGTGAGCGTGTACGTGGGCACCGGCCTCGCGCGCGCCTCCACATCGTAGCGATACGGGTTGCCCACCACCGCGGTGAGGGGAGCCGTGGAGGTGATGACGGGCGCCAGCGGCTCGTCATCCGCCTCGGTCACCGTCACGGCGCGCGAATCCAGGCCCGTCGCCGACACGGTGAAGGTGGCGACGCCATCCGCGTTGTCGGCGTCCGAGGCGGCGCTCAGCGTGACGGTCTGCGGCGTGCTCCAGTTGGTCGTCGTGAAGGTGAGCGCGGCCCCGGACTGCACGGTGAGGTCCGTGTCGCCCGCGGTCCGAGCCACCGTGACGCTCACGTTGCTCGCGGGCGCGCGGTTCATCGACACGTCGAACGTCGCCGTCCCGCCCTCGTTGATGCTCACGTTGCTGGACGAGAGCACGAACTGCGCGGAGTTGTCCTCGATGGTGGTCGCGAGCACGGACTCGGAGGTCAGCCCGCTGGACGCCACGGTGAAGGTGGCCGTGTCCACGACCGCGTCCGCGTCCTCCAGCGCCTCAATCGTCACGACGCGCGGAACGCTCCAGTTCCCCGGCGTGAAGGTGAAGGTGGAGACACCTGACAGGCGCAGGTCGGTGCTGCCGCCCGCCGCCCTGAAGGCATCCACCACGACAGAGGCCGTGGGAGCCTCCGCCAGCCGCACGGTGAAGGTGGCCCGGCCGCCCTCCACGACGCGCGGGTAGAGTCCGGTCACCACCAGGCGCTGTCCGGGAGCGTTGGGCACGATGCGGCGCAGACGCCCGTTGGTGACACCGATGGTGTACAGCGCGCCGTCGGGTCCCACCGTCGCGTCGACATACGAGCTGAACTCCGTCCCCCACAGGTCCACCGTCGCCACGGTGTTGTCCTGCGCCAGCGTGGCGCGCGCGAACTTGCCGGAGACATAGTCACCGAAGAAGTAGTTGCCGCGGTACTCGGCCGGGAAGAGCGTGGAGTCGTAGAAGACGCCGCCGTTCAGGCAGGCCCCCAGGGCCTGGGTCTTCGCGGTGCCACCGCCGCTGCCGACATCGGGCAAGCCCGTCTGCGTCAGCGTGAAGGTCGTCGCGCTGGGGACGCTGGCGACGTAGAAGTCCCCGTTGAATGAGGCATCCGACACGCCCTCGATGGTGAGCTTCTCGCCCTTGCGGAAGCCGTGGATGCCGGTGGTGGTGAAGGTGGCGATACCGCCCGCGCGCGCGGCGCCCGTCGCGGTGAGGGTGCGCGTGTCGATGTTGTTGGTGCGGTACTTGATGACGGGGGTGATGTAGTCGTTGCCGGCCGGCTGGTTGTTCTCATAGTCGTTGTAGCCCGCGTGGTTGCGCCGGTTCACCACGAAGGTCTGCTCGTAGCCGTCGCCCACCACGTTGACCCAGAGCAGGCCGGTGCTCGGCTGGAAGGTCAGCGTGAACGGATTGCGGACGCCTCGGGCCCAGATGTACTCGTTGTTCGGCCCCACGCCGTCGTTGAACGGGTTGTCGTTGGCGGGCGTGCCGTCGCGGTTGGCCCGGCTCACCTTCGCCGCCATCGACGTCAGGTCCGCATCCACACCCGTGCCGTTGCCCAGGTCGCCCACGGCGAAGTACAGCTTGCCGTCCGGCCCGAAGCCGATGCCACCGCCGTCGTGATTCTCTCCGCGAGTGGGCAGCCGCGAGACAATCACCGTGCGCGCCGTGCCCGTGCCGTTGGAGTCCGTGTAGCGGACAATCTGCTGCTCCGACGCGGAGACGGTGACGAAGATGTAGACGTAGCGGTTGACGGTGAAGTTCGGGTCGAACGCGATGCCGATGACGCCGCACTCGCTGTTGGTGTGGACGACCGGCTCCGTCGCGAACAGGCTCGTCACCAGCGCGGTGCCGCCTGGCGTCGTCGTCTGCGGCAGGCCGTTCTCCGTCGAGACCACCCGGATGGGCCCCGACTTGATGGTGATGAACAGGCGCCCCGAGCCATCAGGGGCCCACGCCATGCCCGTGGCCTGATTCAGGGTGCTCGACTGGAAGACGGTCTCGGTGAAGCCGGTGGGTACGGCGGCCCAGACTGGCGCTGCGAGCAATAGAAGCAGAATCAAGAGTTGGCGCATGGCCCGGAAGATACAGCACCGGGCACGCGCACCCCGTCCGTCAACTGAACCGAATGCGTCGTGCGAGTTCGCACGCTCACCGATTTCTTTCAGCGAGGCTGTGGCCTTCACTCCCAGGTGGCGCCACGACACGGAGCTTTCCGCCGAGACACCTACCAGTCCGCGCGGGTGACTCGATACATGACGGCGGAGCTGAGGGGACAATCGAAGAGCCGCTCGAAGGCCTGACTCCGTGCGCGCAGCAGATGCTCGGCGGGACTCTCTCGACGCACGCTCACCCAGCGCGGCCGGAGGGCGCGGAGCTTGTCGAGGTACACGCCGTCATTGCCCTCGTGGTTGACGTACTCGACGCGATTGCGCAGGTCGTCCGTCCAGTACTCCCCAAGGAAGGACGTCGCGCTGTCGTACGCCACCACGTCACCGGGGCGCAGCTCCTGCTCGCGCAGGTGCATCGCCTCCAGTGGCCACAGCCAACCAATCTGCAACCGGAGGCGGTCCTCGTCTCGCACGTCCGGGGTGGCGCGCGGCCCCAGCGTGGGCAACACCCGATAACCCACGGAGGCCTTCGCGAAGGACGCCACGCAGAGAAAGGCCGCGAGGGCGGACAGCGGCGCCTGGAGATAGCGCGTGCCCACCTGTCGGTGCAGCACGGCGAACGCAACCAGCCCCGCGGCGGGAAGCCCCAGCGTGAAGCGGCCCCACCACGCCGCGGGCACCAGCACCGCCAGGCCCGCGAGCAGCGGCAGCGACAACCGGAACCAGCGCTCACGACTGAAGAGGGCCGACGCGCTCACCCACAACAGCACGGGCAAGAGCAGGTACGGAAAGAGCCAGCCAAAGGCGCGCTCGCGCACGTCGGGCCAGTACATCCCCTCGCGCGCGCTCCAGTTGTCCACCATGCGCGCGAAGGCCCCGGGCGCGCCGAAGAACGCTGGCGGTCCGGCGATTTCCTCCGCGCCGATGGGGCCCGCCAGCTCACGCCCCAGCACCCGCATGCGCGCGGGCCAGAACGGGTTGCCGGTGCGCGCCGCGTTCTCCACGTACGTGGGTGCGCCCAGCCAGAGCAGCAGCAGGACCGCGAGCCCCGCCTGTCCCAGCGTCCGCCACCGCGCGCCCTTCGCGCGTCGCAGGACAAGCACTCCTCGCACCAGCAGCAACGGCGACAGGAGCGCGAGGTGGAAGAGGCCCGTCACCTTGGTGCCCGCATACAGGCCCAGCGCCAGCAGCGTCAGCGTGCGCGCGACGGGGCTCCAGTCCCGCTCGGTGAGGAAGTAGAAGGCGGTGATGAACAGCGCGCCGGCCACCACGTCGGCGTGCGAGGTGTGCAGTTGGAGGAACACCGCCGGCAGGGTGAGCCACATCGCGCCCAGCGAGGCGGCCAGCGCGGGGCTCGCGCTCGCCCGGCGACAGAGCGCGGCCACCGCGAGCGCTCCGAGCAGGCCGAAGGGAATCTGCGACAGGTCATCCAGCCGCGTGTGCCGGGGCAGCAGCACGTTCCAGACGGAGAGCAGCTCGGTGAGCTCGGGGTAGCCGTTGACGTACCAGACGGAGGTGTCCACCCAGGTGATGCTGCCCGTCTGCACCGCGTAGTTCGTCTTGGGGACGTGGTACCAGACGACGTCCCAGGCCCAGTTCGGGTAGTACCAGGCGACGACGCAGGAGAGCACGAGCGCGCACGCCGCTGGCAGCAGCGCCCAGGCGGCCAGTTCCTGGCGCCGATGGATGTCACGCAAGAGGCGCACCGGAGCGCCCAGGTCCGCGCGCAGTCGGGCGAGCAACTCCGCGCCGCCGACGCGGAGCACGGCCACCGCGAGCATGGCCCCGTGGAGCACGAGCCCCGCGACGGCGAGCTGCACGCGGCCCAGCTGCCCCGAGAGGCCCAGCCCCTGGACACAGGTGAGGATGCTCGCGGCACCGAACAGGAGCGCGGCCATCCAGCGCTCCAGCGTGGACCGCTCACGCAGGAGCGCGGCGGACAGCGCCCACGCGGCGGCCACCGCCAGCAAGGTCTCCAAGGTCCAGAGTAGCCAGCCCATGCGCGTGACTCAGCCGCCGACGGCGAGGGTGCGCTCGTACAACGCACGCACCCGCTCCGCCAGCTCCACCGCGTCCTCGCCCAGTGACTCCGGCGGCAGGGCCGGCAGGACTCGCACGCGCATGGACGCCCGCGCGTTCATCCAGGGCCCGTCTCCGTCGAGCAGTTGCGTCGTGCCCTCCACGACGATGGGCACCACCGGAACGTGCTCCTCCAACGCGAGCTGGAAGGCGCCGCGCTTGAAGGGCAGTCGCTGTCCGCCCGTCGCATAGGTACCCTCCGGGAAGATGAGGACGGGCATGCCCCGACGCAGCCACTTGCGACATGGGTCCAGCAACTGGTGCATGGCGCTGGACGAGCCCCGGACGATGGGCACGTAGGCCAGGAGCGTCATCATCCAACCCACCAGCGGCAGGTTGAACAGCGAGGCCTTCGCCACGAACTTGTACGGGTGGTTCAGCCCCATGACGGCGAGGATGTCCATGGCGGACTGGTGGTTGACCACGATGACACACGGGCCTTGGGGCAGGTGCTCACGGCCCTCGAAGCGCGTGCGCCAGCCCGGGGACAGGTGCAGCCACAGCCAGTGGCACCAGCCACACACCAGCCAGTGCAACATCCGGCGGTCCCGGTCGACGGGGAACGTGACGAGCAGCAGCAGCGCCCCCAGCGTGAAGAGCACGGGCGCCGTGAGCAGGAAGACGAGCCAGAACCAGACGGTGACGAGGTACTTCATCGCGGTGCACGGCGCAGCGGAAGGGGACTCTCGCGACAAGCCGGGGAGAGGTCGAGACGGACGCCCGGGCATATCACCTTTTGGCCCCCGCGACGTGCTCGGGACGCCCGCCCGCCTGGCGCTGCTATCATCCCGGCGCCCTGCCCCAAGTCCGGAGTACATGAGCCTCCCCACGCCCAGCAACCCACCGCTCCCTCGCTTCAAGACCGACTGGGAGCTGGCGTTGACCGCCGGCCTTGTCCTGGCCGCGGTGGCGGCGGGGGCGTACCACTGCGGCTACCTCGCCACGCCCGTCGTGGACGACGCCGCCATCTCCATCGCCTACGGCCACAGCTTCTTCGAGGGGGCGGGGCTGCGTGTCACGCCTCACTCGCAGCCCGTGGAGGGCTTCTCGAATCCCCTGTGGACGCTGCTGCTGGGGCTGAGCCAGCCCCTGGGCCTGGCGCCCGAAACGTACGCGCACTCGCTGGGCATCATCCTGGGTCTGCTGGCGCTGCCCCTCTTCGCGCTCTGGGGGCCTGTCTCGGAGCGCCGCCGTCCGCGACTGGAGGACGTCGCGGCGCCCTGGGTGGCCGCGACCAGCCCCATCTACATGACGTGGATTTCCAGCGGCATGGAGACCGGACTCCAGGCCCTCCTCCTGGCCACGGCCGGCGTCCTGCTCCTGCGCGAGCTGCGCACGGGCCGGGGCGCGAGCGCGGGCCTGGCGCTGGCGTTGCTGTGCCTCACCCGCCCCGAGGGACTCCTCTACCTGCTGGGCGCCGGCCTCTTGTGGTTGACGCACCGGACCCTGGAGCGACGCTGGACCGGACAACAGGCGTTGGGCATCGCCTGCTGGCTGCTGGTGCTGGTGGGCGGATGGTACGCGGTGAGGTGGGCCTACTTCGCGGACCTGTTCCCCAACACCTACTACGCCAAGCGCTTCTGGAAGCTCGACGGAAGCAAATATCTGAAGGACTACCTCCACCTCTCCCTCCCGCTGGTTCAGCTCGCCCTGGCAGGCGCCGTGCTGGGGTTGATGGGAGGCGTGGCCTCCGCGAGGAGCGCGGCGCTCGGCGCCCTCTTCCTGGCTGCGGGTGGGTTCTTCGCATGGCGCTCGGGTGACTGGATGCGCGAGTGGCGCTTCATCGCGCCGCTGGTGCCCTTGCTGGGCGTGTGCATGGCGTCGGGTCTGTCGGGCGTGCGTGCGCGCGCGGCGGCGCTGACCACGCGCGGTGAGCGCTGGCGCTGGCCCGCGCGCATCGGCGTGGGCGCCGTGGGAGTGGCGGCCCTCTGGCTGGGTCTTCCAGGCCTGAGAGAGGCGACGCTGCGCGCGCCTCGCATCAAGGCATCCCCGGAGCTGCCCTTCCAATACGTCGCCAGTCACTACGTGGGCGTGAAGCGGCTCGCCGCCGAGCTGGGTCAACTCCGGCCGCTGGTGGCGGCACCGGACCTGGGCGGGCAGGCCATGGTGCTCCGCGAGGCGGAGCTCGTCGACGTGGCGGGACTCGGCGACTATGCCATCGCGCATCACTCGGGCAATCCCCAGGCCCTCGCGGACTACCTCCTGTCGGAAGGGCCCCCCTTCCTTCTCGACTCGCACGGCCCGAGCCACTACCTGACGAGACTGCCCGGCCTGATGCCGAACTTCCGGCACATCGGCGGGACGGAGTGGCAGCTCATCGGCCTGTCGGCCACGGAGGACCCTCGCTGTCCGGGAGGAAAAAGCGCGGCGCTGGCGCCGGACCGAGAAGCCCTGACACGCCTTCTCGAGCAGGACATCCGGGACGGCGAAGCGGAACGAGGCCTGAAGCGCTGGCGCTGCGTGCTCACGTACAAGCCGTCGAGCGAGTTGCCTTCGCCCGTGGAGCGCGAGCGACTCGCGGACCTGGCCACGGAGCGTGGAGAAGCCCTGGAGGCGGACGAGCAGCGCATGCCCGCGCTTCGGCTCTATTCGCTGGCCACCTTGCTGGACGAGGGCAATGCCCACCGACGCCGGAGAACGGAGTTGCTGCGCGCCCAGGTGCTTCCACCACCCCCGGGCATCTGAACCCGGGTCGCTTCACCCGGAGTTCCAGAAGGCAGACGCCGTGGATGAGAGGGATTCGAGGGCACGTACTCGCCGTGTCTCGGCCCATGCGAGGTATTGCCCCCGGCAGGGCAAGCTGATACCGGGCGCGCCCTATGACGAAGACCCCCTGGCGCGCACTCGCGCCATTGCTGCTGTGCTGCCTGTTCACCACCGCCGCCTGCACCACCGAGGGCCCCACCGGAACCCAGGGTCCGCAAGGTCCCCAGGGCCCCCGAGGTCCCGAGGGCGGTCCGCCGGGTCCTCAGGGAGAGCAGGGGCTCCAGGGCGCCCAGGGGCCCAAGGGCGACACCGGTGAGCGCGGGCCGCAGGGCGTTCAGGGCGCGCAAGGCGTTCGCGGCGAGACAGGCTCCACGGGGGCACAGGGTCCGCAGGGAATGGAAGGGCCTCGCGGCGTGGTGGGTCCCCAGGGAGTCCAGGGCCCCAAGGGCGACACAGGGGCGCAGGGACCGATGGGGCCCATGGGCCAGGCGCCCCAGCTCTGCACGCCGGGCGAGTCCTTCTGCGAAGGGACCTCGCTGTGGGCCTGTACGCGCACCGGCACGGATGCGGTGCTGGGCATGAAGTGCGAGGGAGATGGCACGGCCACCAATCCCATGGGCTGCTTCACGACGGGCTGCAACGGGAACGCCGCCGCGTGCTGTCGCACGGTGAAGCCCACCTGCCACTGGAACCTGACCAGCCCCAGCTCCACGGGCGTGTTCTACGAAGCCAGCACCTACTCCACGACGCCCACCACCGGTGAGTGGTTCTGCTCGCCGCCGACGTACTGCGCCACGGACGACGGCTTCGACGTGAGCCTTACCCACTTCACCTCCCGGGCTCCGACGTGCGGAGTCGCCTTCACCGGGGTGAGCTTCCGCATCAAGCGTCCCCTGCCGGCGCCGGGAACCGTCTACACGCTGCCGGACTCCCGGGTGACCAGCATAAGACTCAACAGCCAGCTGCCCACCTCCGCGTGCGGCTCCTGGACGGGGCGCCTCACCTGGAACTCCGAGGTCCCCACCTGGAGCGTGAGCCTCGACCTCACGTGCTCGGAGACGGGCAAGAGCCACATCCGGCTCGTGGGCACCTTCGGCGGCGACCGCTGAGTCCGCGCCAGGGTCGCCACGCACGGTCCTCCCTCGACTGAGCGTGGCGACTCCGGAGGCCCGCCGTTAGAGCAGGCCCCGCGAGGCGCTCTTTCGGACGCTCCAGACGTCACGCGCACATCACTGCGCGCACTCTGGCTTGCCGCGAGGCAACGAGAGCGGCGTAAGGTGGCCCCGCACGAAGGCACTCGGAGGAGGCAGCGGAATGGACGCGCAGGGCCTGCACATCGAGACGCATCCCCGAGAGGGAGACCCGCTGCTGCGCGCCACGCGCCCGGACCCATGCACGGTGGTGCTCTTCGGCGCGACGGGAGACCTGGCGCAGCGCAAGCTGTTCCCCGCCCTCTTCGAGCTGGCGCGCGCCAACCTCCTGCCGGACCACTTCTCCGTCGTCGCCTTCAGTCGCTCGCAGCTCGACGACGAAGCCTTCCGCGACCACGTGAAGGAAGGGCTGCGGAAGTTCGCGCGCACGCAGCCGCTCGACGAGGCGACGTGGCAGAAGTTCGCCCCGCGCCTGGAGGGCATCTCCGGCGGCTATGACGACGCGGAGTCCTTCAAGCGCCTGCGCGAGCGGCTGGAGCAGGTCGCCAAGCGCCAGGGCACCGAGGGCAACCAGCTCTACTATCTGGCCACGCCCGCCTCCACCTTCCCCCAGATTCTGCACAGCCTGGCCGGCGCCGGGCTGCTCAAGCGCGAGGAGCATCCGCAGGCGAAGCCCTGGCGGCGGCTGGTCATCGAGAAGCCCTTCGGTCACGACCTGGAGAGCGCCCGCGAGCTGAACCGCGAGCTGGCGGCGGTGCTGGACGAGAAGCAGATCTTCCGCATCGACCACTACCTGGGCAAGGAGACCGTCCAGAACATCCTGGTCTTCCGCTTCGCCAACGCCATCTTCGAGCCGCTGTGGAACCGCAACCACATCGACCATGTGGAAATCACGGCGGCGGAGGCGATTGGCGTGGAGGGCCGCGGCGGCTTCTACGACGAGACGGGCGTCATCCGGGACATGGTGCAGAACCACCTGCTCCAGGTGCTCGCGCTGTGCGCCATGGAGCCGCCGGTGTCCTTCGGCGCGGAGGACATCCGCGACGAGAAGAACAAGGTGTTCCGCGCGCTGCGCCCCGTGGAGGGCAAGGAGGTGGCGCGCGCCGTGGTGGCCGGTCAGTACGAGGGCTACCTCAAGGAGAAGGGCGTCAAGCCCGACTCGCGCACGCCCACGTACGTGGCCATGAAGCTCAGCGTGGACTCGTGGCGCTGGGAGGGCGTGCCCTTCTACCTGCGCGCGGGCAAGGGCCTGAAGAAGCGGATGACGGAGGTGTCCATCCACTTCAAGTCGGTGCCCATCGGCCTGTTCTCCGGCGAGGGCGCCACCTGCCAGCGGCTGCAGCCCAACGTGCTCACGCTGCGGATTCAGCCCCAGGAGGGCATCGCCCTCTCCTTCGAGTCCAAGGTGCCCGGCGAGGACGTCAACATCGCGGGCGTCACCATGGACTTCAACTACGAGGAGAGCTTCCAGAAGCCGGTGCCGGAGGCGTACGAGCGGCTGCTCCTGGACTGCATGCGCGGCAACGCCACCCTCTTCGCGCGGCAGGACAGCGTGGAGCAGGCGTGGGCCTACGTGACGCCCATCCTCCAGGCCCTGGAGTCCGGAGAGGGAGGCACGGTGCACCCCTACACGGTCGGCAGCACCGGCCCCCAGGCCGCCTCCGCGCTGCTGGCCCGCGACGGGCGGCGGTGGACGCAGCTATGAGCGCGCTGCCTCCACGCATCGTCCCGCCGGAGAACCTGGCGCGCGCGGCCGCCGAGTGGATGGCGCGGTCGCTCCAGACGTCGCTCGCGATGAACCGGCGGGTGAGCCTGGCCCTGTCGGGTGGAGGCACGCCGGGCCCCGCGTACCGGGAGCTGTCCCGCCTGACGCTGCCGTGGGAGCGGGTGGACCTCTACTTCGTGGACGAGCGCTTCGTTCCGCCGGACCACCCGGACAGCAACTACCGCATGGTGGAGGAGACGCTGGTGGCTCCGCTGCGGCTGTCGCCGTCGCAGGTGTTCCGCATGGAGGGCGAGCGCGGGGACCGCGAAGTCGCCGCGCGCGAGTACGAGGCGAAGCTGCCGCCGGTGCTGAACGTGGTGCTGCTGGGGATGGGAGAGGACGGGCATACGGCCAGCCTCTTCCCTGGCCACCCGGCGCTGGAGGAGCAGAGCCGGCGCGTGCTGTCCGTGGTGGGCCCCAAGCCGCCGCCCTGGCGGATGACGCTCACGATGCCGACGCTGCTGTCAGCGAGCGCGGTGCTGATGCTGGTGGCGGGCGCGGGCAAGCGGGAGACGGTGCACCGGGCGCTCGCGGGCGACCCGGCGCTTCCAGCGGCCCGGGTGACGAATGCGCAGTGGATGTTGGACTCCGCCGCCGCGGGACGGTGAGCGGGCCTTCTCGGAGGATGCATGAGTGCGGCAGCGAGCGCCCAGGCGGGCGCGCAATTCGGCGTGGCGGGAATGGGCGTCATGGGCGCGGCCCTGGCCCTGAACATCGCGGACCACGGCTTCCGGGTGACGGCGTGGGACCGGCATCCGGAGCGCATCGACGAGATGCACCAGAAGCACGGGCATCCGGAGCTGAAGGGCACCGCGTCGATGGAGGAGTTCGTCTCGCGGCTGGAGCGCCCCCGGCGCATCCTGCTGATGGTGACGGCGGGCGCGGCGGTGGACCAGATGCTGGAGCGGCTCTTCCCGCTTCTGTCGCCGGGCGACGTCATCATGGACGCGGGCAACTCCTGGTTCCTGGACACGCGCCGGCGCGAGGAGCTGTGCAAGTCCAAGGGGCTGCACTTCCTGGGCGTGGGCGTGTCCGGCGGCGAGGAGGGCGCGCGTCACGGCCCGTCCATCATGCCCGGCGGCCCGACGGAGGCGTACGCGCTGGTGCGTCCGGTGCTGGAGGCCATCGCCGCGCGCACCGATGAGGGCCTGTGTGTCACGCACGTGGGGCCGGATGGCGCGGGCCACTTCGTGAAGATGGTGCACAACGGCATCGAGTACGCGGACATGCAGCTGCTCGCGGAGACGTACGACGTGCTGCGCCGGGGCCTGGGCCTGTCGGCGGAGGGCGTGGCGGACCTCTTCGCGCAGTGGAACCAGGGCATCGCCGAGTCCTTCCTCTTGGAGACCAGCATCAAGGTGCTGCGCAAGAAGGACGCGGAGACGGGCAAGCCGCTGGTGGACCTGGTGCTGGACAAGGCCGGTCAGAAGGGCACGGGCAAGTGGACGGTGCAGGTGGCGTTGGATTTGGGCGTGCCGGTGCCCTCCATCGCCTCCGCGCTGGATGCGCGCAACCTTTCCTCGATGAAGGACCAGCGCGTGGCCGCGAGCCACAAGCTCAAGGGCCCCTCGGAGGCGCTGTCCTCGGAGGAGAAGGCGCAGCTGGCGGCGTGGGCCCATGACGCGCTGTACGCGGCGCGGGTGGTGACGTACGCGCAGGGCATGCGGCTCATCCAGGCGGCGTCAGACGAGTACAAGTGGAACATCTCCCTGGCGGAGATGGCGCGCATCTGGCGAGGCGGCTGCATCATCCGCGCGAAGCTGCTCACCCCGCTGCGGGAGGCCTTCACCCGCCAGCCGGAGCTGCCCAACCTCCTCGTCTCGGACGCCTTCGCGCCGGTGCTCGAGAAGCTGTCGCCGTCCTGGCGCAAGCTGGTGGGCGCGGCGACGAAGCTGGGCATCCCCGTGCCCGTGTTCAGCTCGTCACTGGCGTACCTGGACAGCTACCGCAGCCCGGAGCTGCCGCAGAACCTCACCCAGGCCCAGCGTGACGCCTTCGGCGCGCACACGTACCAGCGCCGGGACAAGCCCGACGCCGGCTTCGTGCACTCGGACTGGAACAGCTGACAGCGCTTCGGAGCCGGGGTGACGTCCTCACCCCGGTTTCGGCGGCGTGGCGCGCAGCTCCGCGCGGCGAATCTTGCCGCTCACCGTCTTGGGCAGCTCGGAGACGAACTCCACCTCGCGCGGGTATTTGTACGGCGCCGTCGTCCGCTTCACGTGCTCCTGGAGCTCCTTCGCCAGCTCCTGTGACGGCGTGAAGCCCGGTGCCAGCACCACGTACGCCTTCACGCGCTGGCCAATCTTCTCGTCCGGCACGCCAATCACCGCCGACTCCGCCACCGCCGCGTGCTCCAGCAGCGCGGACTCCACCTCGAAGGGGCCCACGCGGTAGCCGGACGTCTTGATGACGTCGTCCGCGCGGCCCACGAACCAGAAGTAGCCCTCCGCGTCCCGCACCGCCCTGTCCCCGGTGACGTACCAGTCCCCCCGGCGGCAGGCCGCGTTGGCCGAGTCGTCCCCCACGTACTCCTGGAACAACCCCACCGGCCGCTCCGGAGCCACGCGCACCGCGATGTCGCCCTCCTGGCCGTCCTTCACTTCCTGCCCCGTGTCGTCGATGACGCCCACGGTGAAGCCCGGGGACGGCTTGCCCATGGAGCCCACGCGCGGCTCCACCGAGGGGAACATGCCCACCACCACCACCGTCTCCGTCTGCCCGTAACCCTCGCGGATGTGCAGCCCCGTGGCCGCCTTCCAGGAGTCGATGACCTCCGGGTTCAGCGGCTCGCCCGCGCTCACCGTGTGGCGCAGGGACGACAACTCGAAGGCCTTCAGGTCCTGGAGCACCAGCGAGCGCCACGCGGTGGGCGGCGCGCAGAAGGTGGTGACGCGCTGGGACTCCAGCAGCTTGAGAATCCTCCCCGCGTCGAAGCGGCCCCGGAAGTCGTAGACGACGTTGCACGCGCCCTGACTCCACGGGCCAAAGAGCTTGCCCCAGGCACACTTGGCCCAGCCCGTGTCACTCAGCGTCAGGTGGCGGTCCTCCGGCGTCAAATCCAGCCAGTACCGCCCGGTAATCACGTGGCCCAGGCCGTAGCTTGCGTGCGTGTGCAACACCAGCTTCGGCATGCCGGTGGTGCCGGACGTGAAGTAGATGAGCAGCGGGTCCTCCGCGCGCGTGGGCGCGAAGGACTGGCCATGCGCGCCGGTGCCCACCGTGCCCGCCTTGTAGGAGACCCATGGCTCGGGGGCACCGTCGCCCACCGCCACCCAGGTCTCCACGCGGCCGGTGCCCGCGAGTCCCTCGAAGCGGTCCAGACAGCTCACGTCGGCGATGACCGCGTTGGCGTCCGCCGCCACCAGTCGGTAGCGGATGTCCTTGACGGTGAGCATGGGCGTGCCGGGCATGAAGACGATGCCCACGCGGATGCAGCCCAGCACCAGGAACCACCACTCCGGCACCCGGGGCATCATGATGAAGACCCGGTCGCCCTTCTTCAGCCCCAGGCCCGCGAGGAACTGCGCGGCGTGAATCGAGCGCTGCCGCACGCCCTGCCACGTGAAGCGCTGCTCGCGGCCGGACTCGTCGGACCACAAGAGCGCCAGCGACTCCGGACGCTCGGTGGCGTGCCGGTCCACCACGTCGGTGGAGAAGTTGAAGTGCTCGGGCCGCTCCCATCGGAAGTCACGGTGGGTGGCCGCGTAATCGCTCATGTTGCGGGGCGCGAACTCAGGCATGCGGGCGAGCCTGCCACGCACCCCAAGGACACCGCGCTCACACCGTGCGGCGTTCGCACGGTGGACAACAGCGCGACGCGCCCTACAAAGACGAAGGGGCCGGCCCTGATGGACCGCCCCCTCGACACCTCAGCGCGGACGCCGCGTCGTCCTCAGTTCAGCTCCATGCACGGGACGATGTTGCCCAGCCCGTTGCACGTCAGCATCGCGTCCATCAGCTGCTTCTCCGCCAGCGCCGTGTGGCCGGCGGCCAGCTCGCGGCGGATGCTCTCGCGCTCGGCCAGGAGGTGCAGCCACGGGTCCGGCGTGCCCTCGGCGAAGCCGCGCAGCGCGCTCAGCGCCGTGCCGTCCACCACCGCGCTCCCCGTGTGCACCAGCGCCCCGAAGTAGATGTCCCGCTCCCCCGAGCGGCGCAGCGACTCCAACAGCGCCGTGGCGTCCTTCTTCGTCTCGCGCTCCCTCAGGAGCCCCGCATACCCCTGCGCCAGCGGCGCCCTCGCGGCGAAGTCCCGCGTCGCCACCTGCCGCACGTAGTCCTGCAGCACCGAGCCGCCCCCCAGCGTGTCCAGCTCCTTCGCGAGCGGAAACAGCGCCTCCACGCCCTCCTTCGAAGTCACCGTGCGGACCGCCTCGTACAGCGCCGCGCGCGCCACCACCGGCCGCTGCGCCAGCTGCTTCGCGTCCCAGGGCGCCTCCCCCGTCAGCGTCAGCCACGCGTCCGTCACCTGCCGCCGCCACCGCACCCGCTCCTCCGCCAGCTGCGTGCGCAGCTCCGCCGCCATCCGACGCGCCTCCGCGCTCCAGCCCTCCTCACCCAGCGAGGCCACGGTGTCGAACGACGCCGCCGCGCGGTCCAGCAAGTCGCGCTCCCGCAGCACCAGCGCGCGGTTCCACAGCGCCTGCGCATGGTTCGGGTTCTGGCGAAGCGCGCTCGTCAACAGCCCCAGCGCCTCCTCGTACCGCTGCCGGCTCAGCGCCACGACCGCCTGGTCGTTCGCCTTGTCCGCCGACTCCGGCTCGCGCCCGAGGAACGCCTCCGCCTGCTGCCAGTCTCCGCGCAGCGCATACGCCGCGGCGATGCCCCGGAAGTCGTGCCGCTCCTCCAGCTCCGCCAGCGGCCGAAGCGGCAACATCTCCGACGCGTGACTGGTGCCGCGCATCGGGCTGTAGGGAAGGAAGCGGTCCGCCTTCGGGTGGCTCAGCCGCGCCTCGAACGTGCGGGAGTCCGCGCTCGCCAGCCATACCGCGTCCGGAATCTGGGGCGGCTCCTGAAAGCGGAACACCCCCACCGCGGCCAGGCCCGCCGCCAGCGCCAGCGGCACCGCCGTGCGGTAGACCTTCTGGAGCCTGGCCCGCAGCGGCACCACCTTCGCGGACACCGGCTCGGCCACCTCCACCGGCTCGGCCACCGGAGCAGCGCCCCCCAGCGCCCGCGCCGCGAGCAGCTCCAGTTGCAGCAAGTCCCTCAGTCCCGATTCGCACTCAGCGCACCGCGTCAGGTGCTGCCGGAAGGCCTCACCCTCCGTGGCGGAAAGCTCTCCGTCGACGAAGAGGTGCAGTCGGTTGTTGGTGCATGGCGTCGTCATGAGCTCGTTGCCCCCCGCTCCCGGGCCACCGCTACCTGTGGCAGCAGCAAGTCCTTCAGGTCCCTGCGTGCCAGGGTGAGCCAACTGCCCACCGTGCCCACGGGAACGTTGAAATGCTCGGCGATGGCGTTGTAGCGCTTGCCCTCCGCATGCAGCCGGTAGGCGTCGCGCAGGTGCGGCTTCAGCCGCTCCACCGCTTTCTGGAACTCCTCGGTGCTCACCAGCTCCCAGTTCTCCTGGGCCTCCCCCTGCGCCACCCCCTCCTGCACCAGGGCAAGGTGTGGCATCCCCCGCGACTCCGTGCGCTGCCTGCGGCAGTAATCCAGGAAGCGGTTGGTCATCGTCGTACACAACCACGCCGCCGCCGCCGCGTCCGTCCGGTCCTTCAACGCCTCGAAGTCCTGCATCGCCCGCTCGAAGGCCTCCTGGACCAGGTCCTCCGCCTCCAGGCTCGAACGGGCGGACAACCGGCGCGCCAGGCCCAGAAGACTGGGCCGGTGCTGTCGGATGAACGCCTCAAAGCGCCTCCGCTCCCGGTTGAAGAGGTTTGCCATGTTGTCCTACATGCTCGCGCGGCAGGTTTCCCAGTCAAAGACGCGAAGGCGCCTGTTCCTTGAGAAAAAAGTGCAAGGGCACAGACAAGGAAATGCCCGGAGGGGGGTCATTCCCGTCCGGGCATTGGATCTCAGCGGGGGTGCGGGCCCGCCGCTGGTCGGGGAAGCGGCCTAGCGGAGCTCCGGAGCGGAGGCCAGGGCGGGGGTGGACGGCATCGGTAGGGGCTTGCGCTCGCGCTGCACCCCCACCTCGGTGGCGCAGTCCACGTAGTTGTTCTTCACGTGGGCGTCCGCGGCACTCGACTCGACGACCTTCGCACTCGGGGACTGCTTGGAACCGGGCGTCATGCCTCGCTCCTCGTGCTGGGATACAGGCAGCACGTACAAGTTGCTGGTGGATGAAACTTTGAAACTGTCGCCGTCCTTACCATGCTCCGGTGCGGTTCCGTGAGAGGCAGGGGGGTGGATTGAGTCGTGAAATCCAAGGATTTCCAAATGAGCGCGGATACGTCCCGGTTGGCATTGGAGTGGCAGGTCTGGCTGGTGGAGAACCTCGCGCTGGGGGTGACGCGGGAGGAGGCCTGTCGCGCGTTGATGGGTGTTGGGGTGGGTGAGGACGTGGCGCGGGAGGAAGTGGCGCGCGTGGAGGCGCATCCCTTCTTCCAGGCGTGTCAGCGGTTGGGGCGCCGCTACGGCTGGCTGGAGTCCGTCATGGATGTCTACAGCACGCTGCACCGGCAGTCGGGCGGGCACGCGGCGCTGGAGCGGCGGGAGGGCCTGTCCGCGGACGAGTTCTTCACGCGCTACTACTTCGGCCACCGGCCGGTGGTGCTGACGGGGTTGATGAAGGACTGGCCCGCGCTGGAGCGCTGGACGCTGCCGTACCTGGCGGAGCGGGTGGGCGACGCGGAGGTGGAGGTGATGACGCGGCGGGAGTCGAACCCGGACCACGCGCCCGAGCCGGAGAAGCACCGCGAGGCGATGCGCTTTCGCGACTACGTGCACCGCGTGGCGACGGGGGGCACGACGAACGACTACTACATGGTGCCGCGCAACGAGAACTGGCAGCGCGACGGCTTCAAGCCCCTGCGCGACGACGTGCGCGCACCCCAGGGCATCATCGACGCGGAGCTCCGCCCGGACATGATGACGCTGCTCTTGGGCCCGGCGGGCACCGTCACCCCGCTGCACCACGACAACATGAACGTGATGCTGGCGCAGGTGATGGGGCGCAAGCACATCAAGCTCATCCCCTCCTTCCAGCGCCACCTGATGTACCCGCGCTATGGGACGTTCAGCCACGTGGACGCGGCGCGCCCGGACGCCGAGCGCTTCCCGCTGTTCTCGGAAGCGCACGTGGTGGAGGCCGTGCTGGAGCCCGGGGAGCTGGTCTTCATCCCCGTGGGCTGGTGGCACTGGGTGCACGCGCTCGACGTGAGCGCGTCCGTCACGTTCCACCACTTCCTCGTGCCCCAGGGGAACACGTACCTGCCCACGCCGCTCTAGCGGCGCGTGCTCAGTCGGACGTCTCCACCAGCAGCACGTGGTGCGTCCAGCCGTTGCGGGCATCGCGCGCGAGCCACTTCTGTCGCTCGTCGCGCAAGGCCACGGCGGGCGCGGTGCCGCCGCGGATGCGCTGGCGCACGCCGTCGAAGAAGCGGCCCGCGGCGTCCGGGATGTCCACGGTGGAGGCGAGCACCGCGCGCGCGCCCGCCTCGATGAACGCGGCCGGCAGGCTGAAGGGCTCGTGGGTGGTGGTGGAGGCCAGCCGCCCCGCGCTGCACGCCGCGAGGAAGACGAGCGGCGCGCCCGCCAGCTTCTGCTGCCGGACGATGTCAGCCGTCAGCGCATAGCGGCCGTTGCCCTCGGGCGTCAGCACCACCAACGCGGCGTCGGAGAGGACCGGGTCGCTGATGCCGTGCGCGTGAATCTCGATTTCCGTCGCGTCCGACATGCCGGAGAGCACGCGCGAGGGCGTGGCGTCCGGGCCCGACAGCAGCTCCAGCGCCGTGGACTCTGTCTCGGTCGACGGCGTCCACGGGGGCAGCCGGGGCAGTTGCAGGAGCGCGGGCGCCTCCACGCTGGAGACCACCAGCCGCCGGGACGAGGGCGCGCCGCCGGGAGGCGGGACGGTGCGGCCCATGCGGAAGCTCCAGGGCTGGTCCGAGGGCAGCAGGTCCGTGCGCCCGAAGACAGGGGCCCAGGCCAGCACGTCCACCTGGGGGCAGCCTCGCAGCGCCTGCCGCACCCGCTCGGGAATGAGCTGCGCGCTGGAGCTCTCGGCGAAGGGCGCCTTGCGGTCTCCCTGGTAGTCACCCACCAGCTCGCCGTCCGGTCCGCGCGCGACGGCCACGGAACGCTCGCTGTGCACGGCGGCGGCCAGCGCGCACTTCGTGGGCACCTGCGTCTCCAACTGCGCGGCCATCAACTCCAGCACCCGCGCCCAGTCGCCGGTGCGCCCCGCATCGGTGACGAGCGAGGAGTAGCTCAGCGTCCACGACTCGCGCGCCAGCACGTCGGTGGACGGCAGCTTCCGCGCGTCCTCGATGGCGCGCGTGAGCAACTCCACGCCCCGCTCATGCTCCCGGTCCAGCGCGAAGCGGCCCTCGATGTAGCGCGCGTACACGGCGTCGCCGGGTATCGGGTTGTTGACCCGCGCGACGTCGAACACATGGCGCAGCCGCTCCGCGTCCTTCGGGTCCGGACGCGCGCGCGCCATCTCCGCGAACGTCGCGCCGAACATCAGGTCCAACGGCGCCTGGGGACACGCGGCGGCGGCGGCCAGCGCGTCACGCGCGGCCTCCGGACGCAGCGCCAGGTAGGACGTGTGGGCCCGATTGATGTTCGGCCAGTAGCAGGGGTCGATGCGACCGCCGCGCGCGGACCACTCCTCCACATAGGCGAGCGCGCTGGAGAAATCGCCGCGGTCCCTCGCGATGTGGTTGAGGTTCTCCAGCGCCGTCAGCTCCAGGTCCCACTCCTGGAGCTGGCGCGCCCAGGACCAGGCGGTGCGCGTGTGCTGCTCGGCCTCCGTCAGCCGCCGCAGGTCCGCGTAGAGGATGCCCAGGCGGCCCTCCAGCTCCACGCAGCGCACGGAGAAGGCGCCCTCGCGGCAGCGCTGGAGCGCGTTGAACAGGCGCTGCTCGGCCTTCCACCACTCCCCGTCCGCCACCTCCTTGCGGGCCCGCTCGCGCTCCAGATAGAGGCTGAACCAGGAGTCCTGGTCGCGCTGGGTTCGCGACTCCAGGTCCGGCAGGTAGCGCAGCGCGGCCTTGTTGTGCAGCGCCAGCCCGACGAAGAGGTCGTCCTCACTGGAGGCGCGCACCATCTCCACCAGCGACTCCGGCGCGGCGGCGCGCTTGCGCACCGCCGCCGCGTAACTCCGCGACAGCTCACCCCGGCGGGCGAAGTCGCGGGACGACACGCGCGTCACGTAGTCCCCGAGCGAGGAGCCGCCCTGGATGCGGTCCAACTCCCGCGCCAGCGGCATCAGCGCCAGCACGCGCTCCTTCGACGGCGCCGCGCGGACCACGTCGTAGAAGTGCTGCCGGACGACCCCCGGACTCTGACGCGCTTCCTGGAGGGGCAGCGGCGCCTTCGCGTCGTCCATCAGCGCCAGCGTCGCGTCGCGCGCGCCGCGCCACTTCCTCGCCCGCTCCAGCGTCTCCTCGCGCAGCGTCAGCGCGTGCGCCTTCGCCTCGCGGCTCCACCCCTGCTCTCCGAGCGCGGCCACCTTCTCGAAGGTCTCCGCCGCCTTCATGGTGAGCCCCATGTCGCGGAGCACCAGCGCGCGGTTCCACAACGCCTGCGGGTGCTGGGGCTTCGTCGCCAGCACGCCATCCAGCAACCTCAGCGCCTGCTCGTGGGCTCCCTTCGCCAGGTGCACGGCGGCCAGGTCGCTGTCGCGGTCCGGGGATGACGTCATCCGCTCCAGGAAGGAGCCGGACTGGTTCCACTCGCCCTGCAGGCCGTACGCGGCGGCGATGCCCGCCCAGTCGCCCTCCTCCTCCAGCCGGGCCAGCTCTTTCAACGGAATGGGCTCGGGAGGAATGAGACAGCCACCCGCGGAGACTCGCGGACGGTAACGGTCGGCTTCCGGGTAGGTGAGTCGGGCCTCGATGCGCGCGGACGCCCGGCGCTCGGCCCAGAATCGCGTCTCCACTCCGTTCCCCCCGGACGGTGTGCGCGCGAGCAGGAAGGTGACAACGAGCACGGGCGCGGCCAACGCCAGGACCAGGGCCTTGTCGTACGTCGACTTCAACATGCTGCCCCCTCGGGCGCCTCCCCCAAGCAGCCGCCCACGCGTTGGGTTCTACACCAACCCTCCTGCCTCCGCCGACTTTCGACGGAAAGCAGACACCCCTCCCCCAGGGTGCGGACGTTCGGGAGTCCACGTCCGTCTCGTACGAACGGACATGCCGCCGAATCCTCGGCACCGGTGACGCAGGTCCGGATTTCCCATGCAACGGCGGACGTGCGGGACGACGGCGCGCCCCCAGGCCGTGGAGCATGCGAGCACGACACGACGCGAGGTGGCCCGCGCACCCACCCGCGACGCGGCGCTCCATCCCCCCAGAATCACTGCGCGATGCGGCAACCGGCGAGCGAGCACGAAAGCGCCGTGCCGCTTCACTCCCCACCGGGCGAACGGACGAGGGCGCGCACCCCTGGGGGTTGGCAGCCAGTCATGAGCGGGAAGTAGCACGCCCGGCCGGGTGTCCCCATGCGCCAACCCGGAATGAAAGGACCTCGTTTGACCGCATTCCTTCGACTCGCCGCCCTGGTGTTGCTGGTTCCCTCACTCGCCTCCGCGGAGGTGGTGTGGAAGGGCGACTTCGAGACCGGAAACATTTCGCAGTGGACGCGCTCGCAGAGCGTCTCCAACAGCCGTCTTCAAGTGGTGACGGACATGGTGCGCGAAGGCCGCTATGCCCTGAAGGCCACCGTGCGCCAGGGCGATGACCCCATCGGAGCCAGCGGCAATCGCAACGAGTTGCTCTACATCAGTGAGGAGAAGGCGGGCTCCACGTACTTCTACAAGTGGAGCACGCTGTTCCCGAAGGACTACCCCCTGTCGGACGGGTGGCAGGTCTTCGCGCAGTGGCACCAGGAGGGCTGCTGTGGCTCGCCCCCGCTGGAGTTCTTCGTGAAGGGCGACCAGATGTTCCTGCGCGTGGGCGGCTCCGAAGGTCCCATCCCCTGGCAGGGCCCGCTCTCCCGGGGCTCGTGGCACGACTTCGTGCTCCAGGTGAAGTGGTCTTCCAACGCGAAGGTCGGCTTCGTGCAGCTCTGGCACAACGGCAAGCTGGCGCTGCCGAAGACGATGGGCGCCACGCAGTTCGGCAGCGAGATGAACTACCTGAAGCTCGGCCTGTACCGCGAGGACACCATCCAGCCCGAGGCGAGCGTGTACCACGATGGTTTCACCATGAGCACCGCGCTCGAGGACGTGATTCCCCCCGCGCCGGTGCCCGTGCCGGAGCCGACTCCCACGCCGACGCCCGTTCCGGAGCCGACTCCCACGCCGACGCCGGACCCCACGCCCACCCCCACCCCGACGCCCACTCCGCCTCCGGTCATCACCGTGCCCACGCTGCCTGGCACCGGCACGCCGAACGTCGGCGTGGTGAACAATCCTGGCGATGGCACCAACAACCCGATGTCCGACAGCGGCGCGCAGGGCTGTGGCGCGTCGGCCACGGGCGGCGCTCCGTTCGTCGCCGCCACCGCGCTCCTGGCCATGGCCACGCTGCTGAGCCGTCGTCGCAAGCCCGCGCAAGTCCGCGCCCCCCGGCGCTGAGATGAACCGGCGGACCTCTTCTCCGCCGCCTGGAAACACGAAAGCGGGTCCGTTCCTCGAGAGCGGACCCGCTTTTGTGTTTTCAGCGCGTGCGCGGCGCGAGCCGCCCGGACGTCAGTGAGCGCCCTCCACCTTCACGCCGGGATTGGCGCGCTGGAGGAGGAACACCAGCACCAGTGAACACGCGAAGATGGCGGTGAGCACGGTGAAGTTGGCGTTGAAGGCCCGCACCAGCGCCTGCATGTTGATGCGCTGGCTGAACAGGCCATAGGCGGCGGCCAGGGGGTCCGTCACCCGCGCGGCCACCGTGGCCTTGAGGGCGGCGAGCTGCTCCTGGGTCACCTGGCTGTACGGGTCCACGTGCGACGCGAGCGCCGTGGTGTTCACCTTCGTCAGCCGGTTGAGCGCGCTGCTCATCCACGCGGTGCCGATGGAGCCTCCCAATTCGCGCGTCAGGTTGAAGAGCCCCGCCGCGTTGCCGCGCTGGTCCGGACGCAGGTTGCTGAGCGCCATCACCGACAGCGGCACGAAGATGAAGCCCATGGAGCAGGCGCGGATGAAGACGGGTGTAATCAGCGCCGCCTCGTCCGCCGTGCTGCTCAAGTGGCCGTTGGTCCACAGCGAGAAGCACATGCCGACGATGCCCAGGCCCACCAGCCACCGCCCGTCCAGCTTGCCGCCGAACTTGCCGATGAGCGGCATCAACAACACCTGGATGAAGCTGCCCTTGAGGAACACCAGGCCGATGTCGAGCGCCGAGTAGTGCATCACCGTGCCGCAGAAGAGGCTGAAGAGGAACGAGCCTCCGAACAGCGCCGTCCCGACGAGGAAGTTCACCCCCGTGGCCGCCGCATAGGAGCGGTTGGCGAAGACCCTCAAATCCACCACCGGCTCGGGTGTCTCCAACTGGTGGACGATGAAGGTGATGAGCGCCACGCCCGCCACCACGGCGAGCACGGTGATTTTCATGCTGTCGAACCAGTCCTCGCGCGTGCCCTCCTCCAGCACGAACTGGAGCGCCGCCATGCCCACCGCGAGCAGGGCGATTCCCCACCGGTCCACGCGGGCCGTGGAGGGCGCGAAGTCCTCCTGCTTGATGTGACGCCACGCCATGAACGCGGCGAACAGGCCCACCGGCAGGTTGATGAGGAATATCCAGTGCCAGCTCGCCACCTCGATGAGCATGCCGCCCACCGTGGGCCCCAGGAGCGGCCCCGTCACCGCGCCCAAGCCGAAGAGCGCGCCGGCCATGCCGTGCTCCTTCTGTGGATAGCGCGCGAAGAGGATGGCCTGCGACGTGGGGATGATGGCGCCACCCCCCATGCCCTGGAGGATGCGGAAGGCCACCAGCGACGGCAGGTCCCACGCGAGGCCACACAGCACGCTGGCCGCGGTGAAGATGAGGATGGACGCGGTGAAGTAGCGCCGGAAACCAAAGCGCCGCTGGAGCCAGCCCGTCATCGGGATGACCACCACGTTCGCCATCATGTAGCCGGTGGACACCCAGGCAATCTGGTCCAACGGCGTGCCGAAGCTCGCGCGGATGTCGCTGAGCGCGACGTTGACGATGGAGATGTCCAGCACGGACATCAGCGCCGCGGCCATGGCGGCGATGGTGATGCCGGCCTTGGAGCCGGTGATGACGTCGCCCTTCACGACTAGTTGCTCCTCGTGTCCACGGTGACGACGGCGCTCATGCCCGGCTTGAGCGCCACCTGCGACTCACCGTCGAAGCGGATGAGCACGGGGATGCGCTGCACCACCTTCACGAAGTTGCCGGACGCGTTGTCCGGAGGCAGCAGCGCGAAGCGCGCTCCGCTGGCGCCGGCCAGGCTGTCCACGTGGCCCTTGAAGGCGTGGCTCCCAAAGGCATCCACCTCCACCTCCACCGGCTGGCCCGCCTTCATCTCGCCCACCTGGTCCTCCTTGAAGTTGGCCACCACCCACACGTCGTCCTGCGGCACCACCGCCATCAGCGGACGCTCCGGGCCCACCATCTGCCCCACCTCCACCGTGCGACGGCTCACCACGCCGTCCACCGGCGCGCGCACCTTCGTGTAGGAGACGGCCAGCTCCGCCAGGTGCAGCGCCGCCTGGGCCTGCTTGAGCTTCGCGTCGGACAGCTTCACCGCCGCCTGCGCCGCCTGCACCTGCACCGGCCCCGTCTCCGCGGCGGCCAGCTTCCCCTGCGCCGTCTCCAGCCCACCGGAGGAGCCCTGCACCCCCGCCTGCGTGGAGGTCAGCCGCGCGCGCGCCACGTCCAGCAGCGCCTTCGCCTGGTCATACGCGGACTGCCGCGCGTCCAGGTCCGCCTGCGTCACCGCACCCTCCGCCTTCAGCGTCTTCACCCGCGTCATGTCCGCGTCCGCCAGCTTGAAGCGGGCCTCGGCCGCCGCCACGTCCGCGTGCGACTGGTCCAGCGCCGCCTTGGACGAGCTGATGCCGCTGTTCGCCTGCACCACGCCGCCGCGCGCCTGGCGCAGGTTGGCGCCGGCGTTGACCTCCGTGAGCGCCAGCTGCGACTGGGCGTTGGACGCCTGGGCCTCCGCGCTCAGCACGTCCGCGCGGGCCACCTCCAGCTTCGCGTCCAGGTCCGTGGAGTCCAGCTCGACGAGGACGTCGCCGGCCTTCACCGCCTGGTTGTCGCTCACCCGCACCTTGGCGACCATGCCGGAGACGCGCGGCGACACGTTGGCGATGCGGCCTTCCACCTGCGCGTCATCCGTGGACTCGTGGCCTCGCGTCAGCACCCAGCGGGCGCCACCTCCCACCAGCGCCAGCGCGACGAGGGCGGGCAACACCTTCTTCGCTCGCGAGCGCGGCGCGGCGGGCTCCTTCACGACGGAGGGGAGGTTCTTCGGAACATCGTTGTCCTGCACATCCAGGGAGGGGGAAGCAGTGCTCATGGTGGTTCTCAAAGGTTCAGCGGGTCGATGATTTGGTGGCTAACCATCTGGACGCAGCGGCTCATCCGCCGAATCGGCAAAGGGGAATCAAGGGTTCAGGGGGTGGCTCACGGCTCCCGGAAGGCCGGGATGCCGGTGGAGACCTTGGCCAGCAGCTCGCGCAGGGTGACGCGTTCCTGCTCGTTCAACGGAGACATGAGCGCGGCGACGCGGCGGTAGTGCTCGGGGAGCATGCCTTCGAGCAGTTGCCGGGCCTTCGGCGTGAGGTGCACGGTGTACATGCGGCGGTCTTCCGGGTGGTCCTCCCGGGAGATGAGGCCGTCCTTCTCCAGCGTGTCGAGCAGGCCCGTCATGGTGGCGCGGCTCACACACGAGTTCTCCGCCAGCTCCGCCGGCGTGAGCCCTCGGCCGTCCTCCGCCTCGCTGGTGGAGAACAGCCGGACGAGCACGGTGAAGCGCCCCTTCGACAGCCCGTGTCGCGCCAGGCTGGCGTCGTAGGCGTCGGATAAATCGTTCGACAGGCGCAGCAGGGTGATGCACGTCTCCAGGCCGCTCGTGTCGAGCTGCGGGAAGCGCCGCGCCAGTCGCTGCAACCGCTCGAAGCGGGTGATGGGAGGAGGACTCACGCTCATCTCGATGCGCGGCGAAAAGATGCCGCCCCCAACTCGTAAGGCCCCTAACTAGTGGGCGCAATAGAAATCTGCGGGAGGGCGCCAGAAAGAGACAGGCAGGGCTGCTCGCCTGCCCGGGGAGTGAAGGCGAATCCCCAAGGGCCACGCGCACCGTTATGAAGGGGTGTGCTCGACGTGAAGGACCCCACCGTGCAGGAGGCGCTGCGCCGTGCTTCCGAGGAGGCCGGGCTGCCGGACTCCCTGCGCAGCTGCGTGTATGGCCTGCTCAGGGACCCGGAGGGGGACTGGTCCCCCTGCTGCGGTGGAGGCTGCCAGCCGTGCTCGGCCACGCTGGCGGACGTGGCGGTGCGGACGCTGGAGCTGTTGGGCACACCCCGTCGCTCGCCCGTGCCCACGTGAGCGCGGGGACGCGCCGCTGACGTAGGCTCCGGGGCTTCATGAATCCCCTCGTCCATGCGGAGTTCTCGTGGCTGGCGGCGCAGGGGCTGCGCGAGCGAAGAGACCGCATCCTGGTCACCTGCGCGGGCCTGGCCCCGGACCTGGATGGGCTCACGCTGCTGGGGGGCGAGGAGCTGTACGTGCGCTATCACCACGTGCTGTTCCACGGCTACGTGGGGGCGCTCCTCACCGCCGCGGTGTGCATGGGGCTGGCGCGACAACGGCTGCGCGTGGGGCTGCTCGCGTTGGGGACCTTCCACCTGCACCTGCTCTGCGACCTCGCGGGCAGCGGACCGGGGTGGCCCATCTACTACTACTGGCCCACCAGCTTCCGGGAGTGGTTCTGGCAGGGGCAGTGGAACCTCTCCTCGTGGCAGAACGCGGTCATCGGCCTCATCACCACGCTGGCGTGTTTCGCGTGCGCGCTGCGCTGGCGGCGGACCTTCGTCGAACTGCTGTCCCCGCGCTGGGACGCGGAGGTGACGAAGACCTTGCGGCGGCGCTTCCTCGGGGAACGCGAGGCGCCCGCACCCGGGAGCGCCGGGCGAAGTGGCCCTCACGGCTGATGGCAGTCGCGCCGCAGCGCCTCCACCTGGTCCTGCGGCATGGCCCGCACGGTGGTGGGCGCGAGCTCGCGGAAGCGCTCGCACTTCTCCTTCGCATCGGGCTCCTGCTCCAGGGTCTGCGTGGCCACCTGCGCGGCCTGCGCCGGCTCGCCCTTGCTCTGATAGAGGCGCTCCAGCATGACGTGGGTCGCCTCGGGCTTCGGGTTCTCTTCCAGTTGTCGCTTCGCGGCGACAATCGCCTCGTCGACCCGCCCCTGGCGCTCCAGCTCCGCCGCCTGCTCGAGTGACGCGGTCTCCGTGCAGTAGGGGAGCAGCTCCTTCACCTTCTTCGACAGCTCCGCCTTCTGCGCGTACAGCTTCGGGTCCGCGGACCGCCAGACCTCGCAGCGCGTGGCACGACGCTCGCCTTGCATGAGTGTCGACACCCGCTCGGTCACCTGGGCCGCGTCCTTCGGGCGTCCCGCGCCCTCCAACTGCTTCGCGAAGTCCAGGTGCGCGAGCGCATCACTCGAGTCGCGATAGGGGCTCACCTCCAGGTGCTTCTGGTAGCTGCGCACCGCCGCGTCCACCTCCCCCACCGACAGCTCCGTGCGCGCCAGCTCCCGGTTGGCCTGCGGATGGACCGGGTTGAGCTCCACCGTGCGTCGCAACAGCGGCAGTCGCTGCGCCTCGTCCTTCTGTCGAAGGCTCAGCTCCCAGTAGGGCCTGGCATCCTTCGAGCCCAGCTCCACCTGCCGCTGGTAGATGTCCAGCGAGCGCTGCCGCAAGTCCCCCCGGGAGCGCCCCTGCGGTGACTCGCGAAACGACGTGTTCCAGTACGCCTGCGCCAACGCGAGCTGCACGTCCTGCTGGTTCGGGTTCTCGTTCGCCGCTTCCTCCAGCAGGGCGATGGCCCTCGCGCAGCGCGCCTTGTCGAAGCCATCCGAGGGACAGTCCCGCTGCGCCAACCGGATGCCCTCCTTCGCCGTGGGTGACAGCGTGGCGGGCGTCGCCACCGAGGGCTTGGGCGCCGCGGACGACGGGACTTGTGCCAACACGGGCGTGAGCAACCCCCACACCGCGACGAGTAGAACCTTCGCGCTCATCTGCCCTCCTTGCTACCGCTGGATGTGGACGTGGTCCGCCGCCGGGTCATTGCAGTCGAGGAACGTCACCGGCCCGTTCTCCGTGAAGCTGTCTTCCTCGCCCACCACCCGGATGCCCGCGAGTTCCACCAGACACATGAGCTGCCGCGCATCCCTGCCGGGCACCACCATGGAGCGCGGGTCGATGTCGAGCGCGCGTCCCCGGGTGTGACGGCTGTTGATGGAGCCCGAGCCGATGAACCGGTTGCGCTGCGGATTGCGGAACGCGCTGGTGATGAAGGGCTCCACGCTCACCGTCGCGACGCGGTTGTTCGCGGTGGTGTCCGCCCGCCGGTTCGGCCCGGCGAGGATGGGCCCCGCGCACAGGCCGCCCACCCGGAGTCCCGCGCACACGTCATCGCCGCTCGGCGTGGTGTCTCCCAGGGGCCCGAGCATCAGCACCGACCCCCCAGACGACACGACCACCGTCGCGGGGCTCCTCGTCACCGTGCCCACCGGCACCACCTGCACATCATCCTTGAGGAGCTTGTTCAGCTCGGCGTCCACGTCCTGAAGCAGCTTGTCCAGGTCGCCCGGCGTCTCCTCGGCGACGAGCGTGTAGTTGCCCCGGTTGAGCGTCGTGTTGCCCGGCACGCGGATGTTCGCCAGCGTCGGCTGGAAGTCCGTGTCGTAATCCACGTACTCCTGTCTCAGCGTGTCCGTCTCGTCCTGGCGGAGGAACGAGGACGGCGGCAGCTTCACCTCCAGCCCGCGGCCATCCTCCAGGTCGAGCACGCCCAACACCTCGTACTCGAGCGGAGGGTTGGGGTCCCGGCTGCCCGCCACCGACTGCGCGGACTTGCCTCGGAACGTCAGCTCGGCGCCTGTCGCCGTGGCGAGCTCCGCGGGCCCGGTGCGCGTGCCCACCGGCGTCACCGTCCACTTGATGCGGTCCACCAACCCCGCCTCGCCGCCCGTGACGCGCGCGCGGACCACCAGCTCCTCGCTCGTCACGAACGACGTGCGCGGAGGCGTTTCCTCGCGGCGCGTGAAGGCCTCGATGATGGCCAGCGACACCGGCTCACCCCCTTCCGGCGTGGTGACTTCCACCAGGGGCGGAGGCTCTCCACTGCCCCCCGTGCCCGTCGGGTCCGACTCGCTCCCGCACTTGCAGCTCGCGACGAACGCCACCAGCGCCAGCCCCCACCACCGTGCCTTCCTGTTCATGAGCGCCTCCCCCCGCCGCCCTGAGCTCGGGACAGCCGTACAGCGGCCCGCGCACTTTCACCCGCGCCGCGCCGCGTGCCAGGGACACACGCCTCGGCGCTGTCACTGACCCGACGCGCCGGAATCCAATCCCTCACTGCTCGACGATGCGCCCGCCTCGAAGGGCACCCCTCGTCGCACGGTCTCCCAGCCCTCGAAGGCACACCGCCCGTGGCCTCCACGACAGGACGCGCGTGCGGGGTTGTGTCCACCACCATGCAGCACCGCGCCCTCGGACCGGCCCGCGGCCATTGCCTCGCGGCACCGCGCACGCCTAGCTTGAAGGGGTTTCCCTCGAAGGGGGCCCCATGCCTGCGTACCGTGACGTGCTCGCCAGGATTCCCGAACCTGACGCCGAGGCAGGGAGCCAGTGCCAGGGCCTGCTGGACATGAAGACGAAGCCCCAGGGCAGCCTGGGCCGCCTGGAGGAGCTGGCGTGTCAGTGGGCCACGCTGCGCGGTGAGCCCGCGCCCGCGATGCCGCGCAAGGGGCTGGTGGTGATGGCGGCGGACCACGGCGTGACGGAGGAAGGCGTGAGCGCCTACCCCGCGGAGGTCACCGCGCAGATGGTGGCCAACTTCGCCCGAGGCGGCGCCGCCATCAACGTGCTGGCCCGACAGCACGGCGTGCGCGTGGAGGTCGTCGACATGGGCGTGCGCGTGCCCGTGGAGGGACTGGAGGGCGTGCGCATGCACAGCCAGGGCCCCGGTACGGCCAACCTGGCCCGAGGGCCGGCTATGTCGCGCAAGACGGCCGAGGAGGCCCTGAGCGTGGGCGCGCTCCTGGCGTTGGAACTGGCGGACTCGGGCGTGACGCTGCTGGGCCTGGGCGACATGGGCATTGGCAACACCACCGCGTCGGCGGCGCTCACGTGCGTGCTCGCGGGCGTGTCACCGGACATGGCCACCGGACGAGGCACGGGCGTGGACGACGCGGGCCTCACGCGCAAGGTGGAGGTGGTGCGCCGCGCGCTCGCGGTGAACAAGCCGGACGCGGCGGACCCGCTGGACGTGCTCGCCAAGGTGGGCGGCTTTGAAATCGCGGGACTGGCCGGCGCGGCGCTGGGCGCGGCCTCGCGGCGGGTGCCCGTCATGCTGGATGGCTTCATCTCCTCGGTCGCCGGGCTGGTGGCGGCCCGACTGTGTCCCAAGGTGATGCCCTTCCTGCTCGCCAGTCACATGTCGCGCGAGGCGGGCCACCGCCGGGTGCTGGAGGCCCTGCGCCTGCGGCCCCTGCTCGACCTGGGCCTGCGCCTGGGCGAGGGCACGGGCGCCGTGCTCGCGATGGGGCTGATGGACAGCAGCATGCACATCCTGCACGAGATGGCGACGTTCGCCTCGGCGGGCGTCGCGGAGAAGAGCCGGCGCTGAGGCTCGCTCCTCCGGCCAAAACGTGGCAGGAGTCGCGACACCCGAGCCCCCATGAAGCGACTCCTCGCCGGCATCGCCTTCCTCAGTCGCATCCCCGTCCCCGGGGCGGCCACCTTCGACGCCGCCGACGTGGGCCGCGCGACGCTGTGCTTCCCCCTGGTGGGCGCCCTGCTCGCCGCCCTGCTCGTCGGCGTGCGCTTCGCGCTCTACCCGCTGCTGCCGTCGATGGTGACGGCGTATCTGCTGCTCGCCGTCTACGCGCTGCTCACCGGCGCTCTGCACCTGGACGGGCTGGCGGACATGGCGGACGGCTTCGGCGGCGGGCGCACCAAGGAGGACGTGCTGCGCATCATGAGAGACCACGTCATTGGCGCGTATGGAGGTGTCGCGCTGTTGCTGACCGTGGGCCTCAAGGCCAGCGCCCTGGCGGCGCTGCTGGAGCGCGGGCAGGCGGACGCCGCGCTGGTCGTGGCGCTGGCGCTGGGCCGCTGGGGCTCCGTCCCTCAAGGCTGGCTGCTTCCCTATGCGCGGCGAAGCGGGGGCATCGGCATGGCCATCACCGACTATGTGGGCCGCGTCGAAGTCATCGGCGCCACGGTGCTGGCGCTCGGCTTCGCGCTGGGCCTGATGGGCTGGCGAGGGGGCGTGGCCCTGGTGATGGTGGCCGTCGTATCCGCGCTCCAGGGCCTCTGGTGCCGGAAGAAAATCGATGGCATCACCGGCGATACCATGGGAGCCAACACCGAGGTCTGCGAGGCGCTGGTGCTCGTGCTCGCGCTGGCACTCGGTTGAAGTGAAGCGAGCATAGGGAACGGACGCGGCATGGACTGGCGAATACCGAGCGGCGTGACGCGCATGATTCTGCTGCGGCACGGCAAGCCCTCCGAGGAGATGAAGGGCCGTTGCTACGGACGGCTCGACGTGGGCCTCGCGCCGGAGGGGCACGCCCAGGCGGAGCGCGCCGCGAGCCTGCTGGCCAGTGCGGACCTCCAGGGCCTCTATTCGAGCCCTCGCCGCCGAGCCCTCGATACGGCGAAGCGCGTGGCGGAGGGACGCGGCCTGGACATCCGCGTGGAGGAGGCCTTCCGCGAAATCGACTTCGGACTCTTCGAGGGCCTCACCTACGAGGAGGCCGAGCGCCAGTTTCCGGAGGTGTACGCGGAATGGATGGCGCACCCCGAGCGGGTGCGGTTTCCAGAGGGAGAGACCTTCTCGGAGATGCGCGAGCGCGTCCGTGCGGGGGGCCGAGCCCTGCGCGCGCGACATGTCGGACAGTGCTTCGCCCTGGTGTCGCATGGAGGCGTCAACCGCACCCTCCTCGCCGAGTCGCTGGGCATGGCGGACAAACATCTGTTCCGCCTGGACCAGGTCCACGCCGCCGTGAATGTCATCGACTTCTATGGCGATGAGCCCGTGGTGAAGTTGACGAACGCGGCGCCGTGACACAGCGGGCCAGCCCCCCGGGGCCCTCGGCTTGACCCGTTTTGTCCGCGAGGCGTAGCCTTTGCGATTCACGGCGCGGCGCTGTGTCTGTCTTTCTCACATCGTCCATCCGCCGCACGGGGGACCGTCCCATGGAGAGCGACCCGCGAGGCGAAGCCGACAGGCCTCCCAGCGCCCCCGGGGCCCGTGAGACGCACTGCCTCAATCCCTTCTCAGCCGAGTCACGGGGCAATCCCTACGCCGTCTATGAGCAGCTCCTCCAGCGGCCCGCCTGCTGGAACCCCGAGCTCCGGTTGTGGCTGTTCTCCCGCCACGCGGACTGCGTGGAGGTGCTCTCCCATCCGCGCTTCAGCCGGAACATCACGGGCGCCAGGGAGAGCCGCCCCGAGGACTTCCCTTCGCCTCCGGAGGCGCTCGCGGCGCTGTCCGCCATGCACCGTCAGTGGTTCCTGTTGATGGACCCGCCGGACCACACGCGCCTGCGCGCCGTGACGAAGCGCGCGCTGGGTCCACGCATGAAGGAGCTGTCCCTGCACGTCCAGGCCACGGTGGAGGCGCTCCTCTTCCGCGCGCGGCAGAAAGGAGAGCTGGACATCATCGCGGACCTGGCCGCGCCCCTGGCCCGGACGACGCTGCGCTGGCTCGTGGGCGCCGACGAGCTGGACTCGGACCTGTACCAGCGCTGGGCGCTCGCGCTCGCGCGCTGTGGAGACGCCTCCGCGCCGCTGGCCGTGAGAGAGGCCGCCAGCGCCGCCACCCGCGAGGTGACCCAGAGCCTCCAGGCCTCCGTCACCCGGCGCAGGCAGTCGCGTCGCGGCGATGTCCTCGGGCTGCTGGTGGCCGCGCAGGAGGACGAGCAGGCGCTGAGCGAGGAGGAGCTGCTGCCCACCTGCATGCTCCTGCTCTTCGGAGGCTACGACACGTCCGTCAACCTCATCGGCAACGGAGTGCTCGCGCTGATGGAGCACCGCGCGCAATGGGAGGCGCTGTGTGCCAAGCCCTCGCGCCTCAAGGGGACGGTGGAGGAGCTGTTGCGCTTCGACACGCCGTTGCAGCTCTGCTCGCGCATGGCCCAGGAGGACGTGGAGGTGGGCGGCGCCGCCGTGCGCGCGGGCGAGTGGGCCTGGGTGTTGCTGGGCGCGGCGAATCGGGACCCGAGGCGCTTCGAGCAACCCGACACGCTCGACATCCAACGCCCGGACCTCCAGCACATCGCCTTCGGCCATGGCATCCACCAGTGCGTCGGGGCGGCGCTCGCGCGCATGGAGGCCCAGGGCGTGCTGGGCATGCTGGCCAGGGACCTGCCTGGACTGCGACTGGTACCCGGCGCGTGGAAGCGGCGCGACACCGCCGTGTTCCGAGGCCTCACCTCACTGCCCTGCCAGGGCTGAGCGGCTCAGGACGACTTGCGCGCCACCAGGTAGATGAGGAGCGGCGTGCCCAGGGCCGCCGTCACCAGGCCCACGGGAGTCTCCCTTCCTGGAAGGATGATGCGGGCCACCGCGTCGCAGAGCACGAGGAAGCTGGCGCCCACCACCACCGAGCACGGCAGCAGCACGCGCCGACTCACGCCCAGCACCCGCCGGACGATGTGGGGGACGATGAGCTCCACGAAGGCGATGGGACCGCACCACGCGACACAGCCCGCCACGCCCAGCGCCCCCAGGCCGATGGAGGCCATGCGGACCGCGCGCACGTTGACGCCCTGCGATTCGGCGTGCTCCTCACCGGAGATGAACACCTCCAGCGCCCTCGTGAGCGTCAGCAGGCCCACCACCGACACCGCGGCGATGGGCAACAACATCACGATGTTCTGATAGCCCACCTGCGGCAGGTGGCCCATGGTCCACCGCATGGCCGTGAGCAGCTCGGCGGAGTCCGCGGAGAACTGCACGCCCGTGGAGATGGCACCCGCCGCCATGGAGAAGGCGATGCCCGCGAGGACCAGGTCATTCATCCGCACGTTGCGCCCCGCCGCGATGGCGGCCACCAGCAGACTGACCCCCAGCGCGCCCGCGAAGGCGGCGCCGGTGATGAGCGGCAGGCCCCACAGCGCGGTGCGCGCGCCCAGGACGATGGCCACCAGCGCGCCCAGCGTGGCGCCGGCCGTGGTGCCAATGGTGCTCGGCGCGGCGAGCGGGTTGGAGAAGAGGGACTGGTACACCGCGCCCACCAGCGACAGCGTGCCTCCCACCACCAGCGCCATCAACGTCCGGGGGATGCGCAGCTGCCAGAGGATGAAGTCGCGCGCGTCCGGAGGCATGGGCGGCCCGACGAAGGGCGCCACGGCGACCACGAGCGCGCACACCGCCAGCATCACCACCAGTCGCGTCCTCATTCCCCACGCTCCAGGGACATGCCCACGAACACCCGGCGGTTCTCGACTTCGACGCCTCGCATCCGCACGGAGAACACCCGGCCCAGGTGTTCACCCAGGTCCGGGGCGTCGTAGTGCGACTCGAAGGCGATGCGACCCTTCGACAAGCCCAGCACCCGAATCCGTCCCTCGCTGCCCGCGCGCATCGCATGGGCGAGCACGTTGATGTCGTGGGTGATGCACAGCACGCCCAGCCCCGAGCGCCACATCTGCCCCACGAGCGCATACAGCTCCAACTGCTGGGCCGGGTCCAGGAAGTTGGCGGGTTCGTCCAGCAACACCAGGGGCGCTTCCTGAGCGAGCAGCGCCGCCACCGCGACGCGCTGCTGCTCTCCGCCGGACAGCTCGGTGATGGGCCGCGAGGCGAGGGCTTCCGCCTGCACGCGGGCGAGCGCCACGAGCGCGGATTCCTCCGAGCGACGGTGGGACTCCTTGAAGCGGTAGCGCGCGGCGGCCACGTGCTCCAGCGCGGTGATGGGCTCGGACACCTGGACGCGCTGGGGCAGCCACGCGAGGAACGCGGCGCGCTCCCGGGGGGAGAGGGCTCCCACGTCGCCGCCATTCACGGTGACTCGGCCCGCGTCGGGGCGCTGAAGGCCGAGCGCCACGCGCATCAGCGTCGTCTTGCCCGCGCCATTGGGTCCCACCACGGCGACGAAATCTCCCGGTGCGACGCGGAGGGACACATCCTCCAGCAACGCCCGCTCACCCTTGCGCACCGTCGCCCCGGAGACCTCCAGAAGAGACGTCATGGGGTCTTCGTGTCGAAGCGCAGCGCGGCCTGGAGCTGCTCCACCACGTCCAGGATGCGAGGGCCGGTGGACTGCACGCCCGGGCCCGCGACCAGCTTCACCCGCCCCTGCTTCACCGCGCGCAGCACCGTCAGTTGCTTCCACGGGGCGAGCTGTCGCGCCTCCTCTTCCGGCGTCAGGCGGGGGCCCTCCACCAGCACCAGGATGATGTCCGGGTCCAACGTCATGAGCTGCTCGACGGAGACGTTGGGCGGGCCCGCGGGGTCCTCGGCGACGGCGTTGCGCGCGCCCGCCGCTTCCAGGGCCGCGCCGTGAAGAGAGCCCTTGCGGATGTACCAGATGCTGGTGAGCGCGGCCTCCGGGTCGCCAATCACCAGGAGCACCCGGGGCGCGTCCGGCGGGGGCTTGCGCTTCAGCGTCGTCTCCACCTTCTGGGCGAGCTTCGTGGCCGCGTCCTCGCGCCCCGTCTGGCGGCCCAGCTCGCGAATCCCGTTCGCCACATCGTCGACGGAGAGCCAGGGCAGCACCTTCACCGGGGCGAGCGCGGACAGTGAGCCCGCGGGGGCCTGCTTCACCTGCTCATCGATGATGAGGGTGGGCTTGAGGCGGGCAATGGCCTCGTAGTTGGGCGACAGCGTGGAGCCCACCTTGGGCACGGATGCCGTCTCGGAGGGCCAGGAGGCCCAGTCGGAGAGGCCCACCACCTGCTCACCCGCACCCAGCGCGTAGAGCGTCTCCGTGATTCCGGGCGACAGCGAGACGATTCGCCGCGTCCCCGCCTCCGGAGCCGGCGCGGAGCGCTGGCAGCCGACCAGGAGCGAGAGGGAGACGACGAGCAGGGAGAGGGAGCGCGCGACGGACATGAGCAGCAGGGAACCCGTGAGAGGTTGACGCCTTATAGTGCACGCGCGCCAGGAGGCCCGCCATGCCGAAGCACCCTCACCTCATGATTCAAGGCACGGGCTCCCACGTGGGGAAGACCACGCTGGTCGCCGGCCTGTGCCGTCTGTACGCAAACAAAGGGCTGCGCGTGGCCCCCTTCAAGTCGCAGAACATGTCCCTCAACTCCTTCGTCACGGAGGAGAACGAGGAAATCGCCCGGGCCACGGCGGTGCAGTCCTTCGCGGCGAGGCAGCGGCCCATCGTCCACATGAACCCGCTGCTGCTCAAGCCCAAGTCGGACAGCGTCAGCCAGCTCATCATCCACGGCCGGCCGCACCAGGACGTCGACGCGCGCGAGTACTTCCTCTCCGACACGCACCGCGCGCTCAAGCTGTCCGCCATCCAGGAGTCCATCGACCACCTGACGCGCCACTACGACCTGGTCATCGCGGAAGGCGCGGGGAGCTGCGCGGAGCCCAACCTGCGTCCGTTCGACGTGGTGAACATGGAGGTGGCCCATCGGCTGGATGCGCGCGTGTACCTGGCGGTGGACATCGACAAGGGCGGCATCGCGGCGGAGCTGCTCGGCACGTTGCGGGTGCTGGAGCTGGTGGCGCCCGAGGACTGCGAGCGCATCGCCGGGTTCATCATCAACAAGTTCCGAGGAGACCGGCAGGTCCTCCAGCCCGCCGTCGACTTCATCGAGCACCACGCGAAGCGGCCCGTCGTCGGGGTGATGCCCTACCTCTCCTTGGCGCTGGAGGAAGAGGACCGCGTCCAGCCCCGGATGCACGGGGCGCCTGAAATCGACGTGGCGGTGCTCTACCTGCCGCACATCTCCAACAGCACCGACTTCGACTATCTCCAGGAGGAGCCCCACGTGCGCGTGCGCTTCGTGCGCTCCGTGGACCAGCTCGGCGCGCCGGACGCCATCATCGTTCCCGGCACCAAGAACACGGTGGGAGACCTGCTCCACCTGCGGCGCATCGGCTTCGAGCGGGTGCTCCAGGACTTGAGCACCACCACGCCCATCGTCGGCATCTGCGGGGGCTTTCAGATGCTGGGGCGCGAGCTGCTCGACGAGGGCCGCCGCGAGTCCGAGCACGGCAGCACCACGGGGCTGGGGTTGTTGGACATCGACGTGGAGTTCCTCCCTGGCAAGACGGTCTTCAATCGTCACTACACGCCGACGCCCGACAACCCCTTCGCGAGCGCGGGCGAGGTGTCAGGGTATGAGATTCACTCCGGACTCGTCAGGTATGCGAGCGCGAGGCCGCTGTACGCCCATGCGGGCGGAGTCGATGGCGCCGTGCATGAGCGACTGCCCATCTTCGGCACGTTCATCCATGACCTGTTCAAGAATCCCCGACTCAGTCGGGCATTCATCAACACGTTGCGCCAGCGCAAGGGATTGCCAGTCCTGACAGCGCCCCTGTGCAACCATGACACCCGTCGGGAGGAAAGTTATAATCGCCTCGCAGCCGCCTTGGCCGAGCACATGACAACATTTGCCTGACTCCATCCTGCCGAGGGGGGCGCTTGGGGATTCCCGACTGAAGCGCATGTAGGAGGAGGCTCAACATGAAGCTCGATGGATTCGTTCGCGTCCTGCCACGACTGGTGCTGCTGTTTGTCATGGCCTGTCAGCACGATGCCCATGCCCAGGAACAGGCCCAGGCCGGCACCGCCGACAGCAACCTCGCCGCCCAGGTGCTCACACCCGTTGGCACCACGTATCCCTACACCCAGCAGTTGCAGTGGTTGGACTCGGGCCGATTCATCGTCGGACGTCTGGATGGCTCCATGACGTTCTTCCGCCCTCCGGGCCCCACCGAGTGGGGACCCATGCTCACCGATGTGCTGCGCACCCCCGCCAACCGGGGTGTGGAGATGATGGCCGTCCGCGACGAGCGGACCTTCGTCACCTCCAATGACAGCACCACCATCACCCTCTGGCGCGAGCGGGATACCGCGCTGCAAGAGGACGCGGAGCCCGCGCACCTGGACAGGCTTCCTCGCGCGTTCCGCTTCGAGAACTTCGCCTACGACGCGGACGTGGGCACCGCCAACAGCGGCGTCTTCGTCGTCCACGCGAATCGCGAGTATCTGGTGACGGGCCATGAGAATGGCTTCGTCCTCATCTGGAACGTCTCGCGCAACGGCCGCCAGCTCGCGGTGCTGAAGAAGCTCAACGTCCGCTCTCCCGACCCCATCCCCAGCCCCTTCCAGCTCTGGAACGTGCGCGACATCGTCGCGTGGCGCGACGGCATCGTCATCACCGGCGCCGAGGACGGAGACCTGGTGATGCTCCAGCTCCCCCAGGGCAACGTGCTCGCCCGCAAGCGCTACAACCCGGCCGCCCAGCGCGGCATCAACGGCCTGGCCATCCTCGATGACCACCTGGTCGCCGTGGCCTGCTCCGTGGGCCCGGCGGACAAGAACACGTGGCTCTTCCGCGTCCGCCCCGCCGAGTTCCAGTCCCAGGGCTCCGTGGACCTGAAGCAGAATCTGGCCCTGCCCCAGTCCTTCGCGTTCCGCGCCGCCATGGCCCGCGTCGGCGGCCAGCCGTACGTCTTCGCCACCACGCAGGAGGGCCTCTTGTGGACCGTCCTCGTCACCCCCGACGGCCAGCTCCAGGTCCAGGCCTCCAGCTCCGTGGACTTCCCCATCGGCGAGGCCATTGACTACAACCCGACCACGTCCCAGCTCGCGGCCGTGGGCGTGCTCGTCAACCTCTTCAACGTCGCCGCGCCCGCGCCCGCCACTCCCGCGCCTCGCAAGCAGGCGGTCCCCAAGGTGGCTCCGCCCCAGGCTCCTTCCTTGAGGCCCGAGCCCGCCCCGGCGAACTGAGGCATCGCCATGTCAGGCCACAGCGCTCCGTGGGTGCTGGGCATTGGCGCGTCGAACCACAACGGCGCCGCGTGTCTGCTGCGCGGCGACGAGCTGGTCGTGGCCATCCAGGAAGAACGCCTGCTGCGACGCAAGCGGGCGTGGATTCCTGGCGGCCTCGCGTCACTGTCGGTGCGCTACTGCCTGGAGCATGCGGGAATCCAACCCGAGGACTTGAGCCTCGTCGCGTGCTGCTCACTGATGGGGCCTCGCGGGCCCCTCTTCGACGTGCGGGCCAACCCCGACCTCGCCCTCGCCAGGACGGGGGTGCCCACGCTCACCCTCTCGCATCACCTGGGACACGCCGTCGGCGCCTTCGCCACGTCCGGCTTCGATGAGGCCCTCGTACTCGTCGCCGACGGCTTCGGCTCCAACGTCCAGGACCTGTCCGAAACGGAGCTGGCGGCGGTCGTCTCCGAGCGGCGAGGAGAAGAGACGCTCTCCGTCTACCGCGCGTCGCGCGACGGCTTCGTCCCGCTGGAGAAGCACCTGGGGACCTTCCTGGAGGTCACCGCCTCCGCGGAGCTGGAGCGCTTCCAGGGGATGCCGCGCTTCGGCAGTCTCGGCGGCCTGTACTCCGCCGTCGGGCGACAGCTCTTCTCCGATGTGCTCGAAGGTCCGGGCAAGGTCATGGGGCTGGCGCCCTACGGCGTTCCCGACATTCCCATCACCGACTTCTTCACCATCGTCGATGGACGGTTTGTCTTCTCCGACGCCGTGCCTCGGCGCTTCCCACACAACGAGCGATGGCCCGCGCG
The DNA here is from genome assembly GCF_013336725.1 of Myxococcus sp. CA040A. Taxonomy (NCBI): domain Bacteria; kingdom Pseudomonadati; phylum Myxococcota; class Myxococcia; order Myxococcales; family Myxococcaceae; genus Myxococcus; species Myxococcus sp. CA040A. Next base: position 263,222 of record NZ_JABUMR010000007.1, read on the forward strand.
CCAGGAGGAGTATCGGAACCTGGCGGCCTCCGCCCAGGCGGCGCTGGAAGCCGGGCTGCTGCAAATCGTCCGACGCCTTCGCGCGAGCACATCCTGCGAAAGGCTCTGCTACGCGGGCGGTGTCGCGCTCAACAGCGTGGCGAACGAGCGGCTCTTCACGGAGGCGGGCTTCCGCGACGTCTACGTCATGCCCGCCGCCGAGGACAGCGGCACGGCCCTGGGCGCGGCGTATCACGGGCTCTGGCACCTGACAGGGCGAAAGTCGACTCGACGGCTCCAGCAGGACAGCGTGGGCAGGACCTACCCCTCCGCATGGGTGGACCGCGCCATCCAGGCGACTCCCGCTGTCGTGTCACGTCGGCTGCCCTCGGTGGTGCCCGCCGTCGCCGACCTGCTGGTGGAAGGAAAGATGCTCGGGTGGTTCCAGGGAGGCTCGGAGCTGGGCCCTCGCGCGCTCGGGCAGCGGAGCATTCTCTGCGACCCACGTCCCGGCGACATGAAGGACGTCCTCAACAGCCGGGTGAAGTTCCGCGAGGCGTTCCGTCCCTTCGCGCCCGCCATCCTCGCGGAGCATGCGCGCGAGTGGTTCGACCTCGACGACACAGCCTCCGACGACAGTCCCTTCATGCTCCGGGTGTGGCGCTTTCGCGAGGCCCAGCGTCATCGCGTCCCCGCCGTCGCCCACGTCAATGGCACGGGCCGCGTCCAGACGGTCCGCGCGGAGCACATCCCGCTGTTGCACGCGCTGCTCACGGCGTTCCACGCGCGCACCGGCGTGCCCATCCTGCTCAACACCTCCTTCAACGTCGCGGGAGAGCCCATCGTCGAGACACCCGAGGACGCCCTCTGGTGTCTGCTGTCCACGGGGCTCGACGGCTGCGTGCTCGGTGAGCACCTGGTGCTGAAGCAGGCGGCCTACGCTTCACTGCTGGACCTGGAGTTGCTCGTGCTCGGAGAGCGACTGGCGCCCGAGCCCTCCGGATTCACGGGTGAAACGGACCTGCGGCACCTGTTGAAGGAGCCCCTGGGCTTCGCTCTGGACGCGGAAGGTCGCGCCCTGGAGGATGCGCGCCAGATGACCGGCGGGTGGAGACATTGTGGCGCGTTCCGCGTGCGGACACCGTGGGGCACGGTGCTCCAGCTCGTCTCCCTCACGCTCTTGGAGCTGGTGACGAAGGTCGAGCCCGGCATGACGGGCTGGAAGTTGCTCGAGCGCGCCTCGCGAGAGGACTCCACGCTGGACGAAGCGCGGCTGCTGCGGATGCTCGGCTCGTTGCGCCGCGCCTCCATCCTCGGCTTCGGTCCGGGACTCGCTCCCGGTACAGGAGCGTGAAGACGGCACTCACGAGGTGGCTCTTGAGTCTGGCGCTGCTGGCGTGCGCGCCGGCATGGGCCCAATCCACCGAGGACGCGGGAACACCTCCCATGTCCGAGGTCATCGACGTGGTGGGCAAGGTGCCCGACCCCGAGCCGATGGACCGCGCGTCGCAACGAGACCCCAGCAGCGTCGTCACCGTCATCTCCGTGGAGGAGCGCGGCGGCACGGCCCGCGACACCGCCGAGGTGCTCGCCACCTCACCGGGTGTCGCCATCCAGGAGTCTGGCGGGTACGGACAGAGCAAGAGCCTGGTCGTCCGAGGAGCCTCGTCGAACGGGACGCTGGTGCTGCTCGACGGCATTCCCCTCAATGGCGCGGGGGGCAGCGCGGACCTGTCGCGCATCCCCCTGGCGCTCGCACGCGAGTTCGAGGTGCTGCGCGGAAGCGCGGGCGCGCGCTACGGCAGCGGTGGACTCGGCGGCGTGGTGAACATCGTCACCCGAAGTCCCGGCGACACGCTGAGCCTGTCCGGCGAAGTGAGCTATGGGAGCTGGGACACCGCGACGGGCTGGCTCGCCGCCACCGGCCCGCTGCTGGACAGTGAGCTGCTCCTGCTCGTGCACGGAGGCACCTCCTCCGGCGGCTTCTCCTACCCCTTCGACACCACGCCCACGTTGCCGGGAGACGCGCCCGAGACGCGGCGACGTGACAACAACGATGCACGCGGCGCGGGGGCATTGCTGCGCGTGCGGCACCGACTGGCCCCGGGCGTGGTGGTGGACGCGATGGGCGAGGGCTCACTGGAAGGTCGCGGGCTCGCGGGCACGGCGCAGAACCCCGTCGCGGATGCGCGGCAGTCCAGCCGCCGGGGCGTGCTGAGCCTGCGCGTGCTCGGCTCACTCGCGAACCGCGTCGATGTGTCGGCGCGCGCGCACTTCCGGCAGGAGCGCCTGGAGCTGTCGGGTGGCCCGGTGTCACAACAGGGCGTGCAGGTGCTGCGAGCCGGCGGAGGTGAGTTCGAGGGACGGCTGCCCCTGGGTGACTGGCACGTCGTTTCCGCGCTGGCGAGCGTGGGCGGAGAGGGCCTGTCCACGAACGGAGTCGCCACGCCGACGGAAGAGCGGACCTCCTGGCTGCGCGCCAGCGTCATGGCGATGGATGACGTCGCACTCCTCTCGGGGCGCCTTCACGTGACACCCTCGCTGCGACTGGAGCGCGTGGGCCCGTACACGCTGTGGTCACCCAAGCTGGGTGCCCGGGTGTCACTGCCCGCGCGCCTGGAGCTGCGCGCCAACGTGGGCCAGGCCCACCGCGCGCCTTCGTTGCTGGAGCTGTACGTGCGCCAGGGCACGCTGCTGCCGAACGCGGACCTGCGCGCCGAGCGGGCCGTTTCCGCGGACGTGGCCCTGGCGCACCGCACGGAGCGCTCACTCGTGTCCGTGGGAGGGTTCCACAGCCTCTACGAAGACCTCATCGCCTACGAGGCATATCCCCCGTTCGCCGCCAAGCCCTTCAACTTCGCCTCGGCGCGAGTCTCGGGACTGGAAGTGGACGCGGAAGCGCGGCCCACGTCGTTCCTGTCCGGCTCCCTGGCGTACACGCTGCTCGTCTCCCGCAACCTCCGGGATGACCCGCGCTACTACCTCAAGGAGATACCGCTCCGCCCGCGCCACACGCTGTCCGCGCGCGTGGCCGCGGGCCCCTCTTGGCTGACGGGACGCGTGGAGCTTCGGGCGCAGTCCTCGCAGCTGCGCAACCGCACCGGAGAGCTGATGCTGCCAGCGCGTGCGCTGCTGCATGCGGGGGTGTCCAGCACGGTGGGGCGCCGGCCCGCGCTGACGTTCTCCCTCGATTTCAAAAACGTCTTCGACACCTTCGTCGAGGACTTCGACGGCTATCCCCTGCCGGGCCGCGCCGTGCTCGCCTCCGTGGCGATGGCGCTCGACGTTTCTCCCTCTTCGCATCGAAAGGCGGACACCCCATGAATGCCGCGTCACTTCCTCCCGGGCGACACCTCGCTGCCCTGGTCTCACTGTTGTCGTGCCTGCTGCTGACGGGCTGCCCCGACGAAGGCGTCGTCTGTAGCGAGGGACTCTCCCGCTGCGGGGACACCTGCGTGGACCTCACCAGCGAGTCCGCGAACTGCGGCGAGTGTGGCAACACCTGCGGCACCGGACAGCTCTGCGCGCAGAGCGCGTGCCGCTGTCAGCAGGGCGCCACGGCCTGCGGCGGCGCCTGTGTCGATACCCAGTCCTCGCCCCAGCATTGCGGCGGCTGCGCGGGTGAAGGCGGCAAGGTTTGCCAACCCTTCGAGGTGTGCATGAACGGCGACTGCCAGGGAAGCTGCGCCGGGGGCATGCTTCAGTGCGGCAACGCGTGCATCAACGGGGAGGCCGACCCCAACAACTGTGGCGCCTGCGGCAACGTCTGCGGAGACGCCCGCAGTTGCCGGGGCAGCGTGTGCACCTATGACGTGGTGGCCACGTGCTTCAACACCGGGCAGGTGGTGGGCATCCAGTCCGGCTCGGACTTCAAGGGCCCGAACACCCTGGTGGCCTCGTCTCCGCAGAGCGCGGCGCGGATGCTGGACGTGCTGCTGGTGCTCGACTCCACGCGCAAGCTTGTCCAGGCGAAACTGAGCGACTACGGCGTGTTGCCCGCGAGCAACGACACGGGCCGCGCTCCCAACCAGGTCCTGGTCCAGGACCCGTACGTCTACATCCTCAACTCGTCCGACAACACGCTCCAGGTGCTCCGTCGCGAAGGAGACCCCCTGCCTCCCGGCCCCCCGGGCTCCCGCTTCCCCAACGGCATCACCTTCACCAACGTCGCGAGCGTGAGCTTCGGCGCCAACACCAATCCCTTCGCCATGACGAGGACGGGCACCCACGACCTCTGGGTCACGCTCTACGGCAACCTGCTGGGAGACCCGTCCGCCGGGGGCCGTGTGGTGCGCGTCTCACTGGCCAACAACGAACCCGCCGTGGTGGATACCATCGTGCTGCCCTCGGGGGCCGCGCTGAAGCCCTTCCCCGACAACACGACGCTGTCCACGCCCACCGGCATCACCGAACACCACGGCAAGCTGTACGTCACCCTCAACAACCTGAACCCCGTCACGTACAGCCCCGGCGGGCCTGGCCTGCTCGCACGCATCGACCCGACGAGCCGCGCGGTGGACCTCATCGACCTGGGCGACGGCTGCCTCAACCCGGGCTCCGTGGCTCCCGTGGGCGAGCAACTCCTCGTGAGCTGCGGCGGCAAGGCCGTCTATGACACCAACTTCAAGCTGCTGTCCGTGGAGCGCTCGGCGCTGGTGCTCCTCGACGCGCAGGACCGCGTGGTGTCCACCGCGCCCATCCAGTGCTCGCCGGGCATCGGCTCCTGTCCGATTCCGGCCGCCGGCCGCTTCGCCGTGGTGGGCAATCGCACCTACCTGGGCGACACCAACGGCGGGCGCATCTTCGTCCACGAGGTCGTGGGCAGCACGCTCGTCGAGCGCAGGGGACTCCTCGACACGTCGGAGCCCGCCATCGCCGCCTGCCCCGCGAGTGGCTTCTCGCTGGTCAGCGACGTGGTGGCCCTGCCCAAGGGGTTCTGAGGCGGGGGCACTTCGCCCCCACGGGGCAATGTGCCCCGGTCTCGGCGGGTCATCCCGCCCCGCCGAGACACCCTCCTCCGAGGCAAGCCGCTCCGAGCACCGCCCTGGCATGGCGGATGCTCTAGACCTCCGTGTGACGCACGAAGGTCGCTCCCACTCCCTCCAAGGACTCCGGCACGACGCACTGCTCTCTTCTCGCGGCACTCGCGGTACGTTGTGAGTACTTCCTTCCGGTCCATGCGTATTCGACCCCTCCAAGGTGCATGGACCGGAATAGCCTCGACCTCCCGTGAAACTCGCTCGCAAGTTCACCCTCGCCCTCGTCCTGCTCGCCGTGGCTGTCATCGCCGGGCTGCAGGTCATCCAGGTTCGCCGTGAGCTGGAGCGCTCGGCGCTGGACATGCAACACGACCACCAGCTGCTCGGTCACACGCTCGCCGGAGCCATCGGCAAGGCGTGGCAGCTCGCCGGTGAGCGTGAAGCCCTCACCATCCTGAACCAGTCCAACAGCTACCAGGGGCAGGTCCACCTGCGCTGGGTCTGGCTGGATGGTGGCCCGGGTACTCCGTCGCTCGTCGGATTCCCGCCGCGCCTGCTGGCCACGCTGCGCCAGGGGAAGGACGGCTCCATGGTGGACCCGAGCCCGGACCCTGGCCTGCTGCATTCCTACACGCCGGTCTTCATCGGCCGGGGCCAGCGCTTTGGCGCCATCGAAATCACGGAGTCGCTGGGCGAGGAGCGTCAGCACGTCTTCGTCACGGTGGTGGGCACCATCGTCGCCACCGGCACCATCACCTTCGCCTTCTTCATCGCCGCCATGGCCATGGGCCGCAAGCTCGTCGGCGAGCCCGTGGACGAGCTGGTCCAACTGGCGAACCGCTTCGGCCAGGGCGACTTGACGGCCCGCGTGCGGCTGCCGACCCGGCGCCGGGGCGATGAAATCACCATGCTGGCCAACGCGATGAACCGCATGGGCGAGCAGTTGGAGGAGACGCGCTCCCGCCTGTCCTCGGAGACTGTCGCGCGCCTGTCCGCGGTGGAGCACCTGCGCCACGCGGACCGGCTCACCACCGTGGGCAAGCTCGCCTCCGGCGTGGCGCACGAGCTGGGCACACCGCTCAACGTGGTGATGGGCCGCTCGAAGATGATTTCCTCGGGCGAAGCGGAGGGCGAGGAGGTGGGCGAGTGCGCTCGCATCATCAGCCAGCAGGCCCAGCACATGACGGGCATCATCCGGCAGTTGCTCGACTTCGCGCGGCGCCGCGCGCCCCACCGGGCCCCGGAGGACGTGCGGGAGCTGGTGGACCGCTCGCTGTCGCTGCTCAAGCCCATGGCCTCCAAGAAGAGCATCACCCTGGTGGACGACGTGCCCCCGGGTGTCATGCTGGAGGCCGATGGAGGACAGGTGCAGCAGGTGCTGACCAACCTGGTGATGAACGCGCTGCAGGCGATGAACAAGCCCGGAACGGTGCGCATCCACGCGACGCGCACCCGCGCCACGCCGCCCACTGACGTGGGGGGCGCGGAGAGCAGCTACGTGCGGGTGGACGTGGAGGATGAGGGCGGCGGAATCCCCCCGGACGTGCTGGGCCATGTCTTCGAGCCCTTCTTCACCACGAAGGACGTGGGCGAGGGCACGGGGCTGGGGCTGTCCGTCTCGTATGGTCTTGTCAGAGACCATGGCGGCTGGATTGCCGTGCGCAGCGAGCTGGGACGCGGTAGCTGCTTCTCCATCTACCTGCCGAGCGGAGGGGACACATGCCAGGCCGCGTCCTGATGGTCGAGGACGAGCGCGAGATGCGCGCCATGTTGGAGAAGGGGTTGACCCGTCGGGGCTACACGCCCGTGGCGCTCGGGTCCGCCGACGAGGCGCTGGCGCGACTGTCCGGCGAGGACTTCGACGTGGTGTTGACGGACCTGCGCATGCCCGGGATGGATGGGCTGGCGCTGTGTGAGCGCATCGTCCTCAACCGGCCGGACATCCCCGTCATCGTGTTGACGGCGTTCGGGAGCCTGGAGACGGCCGTCGCCGCCATCCGCGCGGGGGCGTACGACTTCGTCACCAAGCCCATCGACCTGGACGCGCTGGTGCTGGTGTTGGAGCGCGCGGTGCAGCACCGGGCCCTGCGCGACGAGGTGCGCCGGCTGCGGCAGGAGCTGGGACGGCAGCAGGACAGCGGCGCGGTGGTGGGCGAGAGCCCCGCCATGCAGCAGGCCTATGCGCTCATCGACCGGGTGGCGGACCTGGACTCCACGGTGCTGATTACCGGCGAGAGCGGCACGGGCAAGGAAGTGGCCGCGCGCGCGGTGCACACGCGGGGGCGGCGCGCGCCGGGGCCGTTCGTGGCGCTCAACTGCGCGGCGATGCCGGAGGCGCTGCTGGAGAGCGAGCTGTTCGGCCACGCCAAGGGCGCCTTCACGGACGCCAAGGCGACGCGCACGGGCCTCTTCGTCCAGGCCAATGGCGGCACACTGTTCCTGGATGAAGTGGGCGAATTGCCGCTCACGCTCCAGCCCAAGCTCTTGCGCGCGCTCCAGGAGCGCGTGGTGCGGCCGGTGGGTGGGGACACGGAGGTGCCGTTCGACGCGCGCATCGTGGCGGCGACGAATCGGGACTTGGAGCTGGCGGTGGAGGAGGGCCGGTTCCGCGAGGACCTGTACTACCGGCTCAACGTCATCGGAGTGGAGCTGCCTCCGCTGCGGGCGCGGGGCAATGATGTGCTGCTTTTGTCACAGCGTTTCATCGAACAGTTCGCGGTACGCAACAACAAGCGCGTGGTGGGACTGTCACCGGCGGCGGCGCAGCGACTGTTGGCCTATGGGTGGCCGGGGAATGTGCGCGAGCTGCAGAACTGCATGGAGCGCGCGGTGGCGCTCACGTCGTTCGAGCAGCTCACGGTGGATGACCTGCCCGAGCGCATCCGGAACTACAGCCAGCCGAAGGTGGTGCCGGAGAACACGGACCCGTCGGAGCTGGTGACGCTGGAGGAGCTGGAGCGGCGCTACATCCACCGCGTGCTGGAGGCGGTGGGTGGCAGTCGGACGCTGGCGGCGCGCATCCTCGGCGTGGACCGGAAGACGCTGTACCGGAAGCTGGAGCGCGACGACGAGGCGAAGAAGCCCTGAGCGTCAGTCGACGGTTTCCAGGCGCACTTCGAAGAGCTTCGGCCAGAGCTTGCCGGTCATCAGCATGCGGCCGGTGCCGGGCTCCACGGCGATGCCGTTGAGGACGGCCTCGCGGCTGTTCAGCTGGGGGGACACGGCGCGCGTCAGGGCGGAGGCGTCGATGATGGCGGTGACGTGGCCCGTGGTGGGGTCTATTTCGAGCACGCTCGAGGAGTGCCAGACGTTGGCGTAGATGACGCCGTTGGCGCACTCGAGTTCGTTGAGCTGGTCCTGGGGGAGGCCTTGCAGGGTGACTTCCACGGAGCCCACGGGCTCGAAGGTGTCGGGTGCGTGGAAGGTCAGCATGGAGGTGCCGTCGCTGCGGACCAGGCGGCCCTGCCAGTAGCACAGGCCCCAGCCATCACCGGAGTAGCGCGTGGTGCGCTCACGCGTGGGGGGCAGGCCGCTCCAGGTGTAGAGCAGGCCCTCGGTCCAGGTGAGCTGGTAGAGGTGCTCGCCGTCACTGGCGAGGCCCTCCGTGAAGATGTTGCCCAGCGGCTCCATCCACAGCGGCGTGGCGGACTCCAGGGAGAGTTCGCGCAGCGTGCCCTGGTTGCCGGTGCTTTCAAACAAGCGGCCCTGGTGGAAGACGAGGCCCTGCGTGAAGGCGTCCGTCGAGTGCGGATACTCCTGGACGATGTGCGCGACCTTCCGCGTCGGCGCGCCCTCGGGGGTGATGCGCCGCTGCGCGGGGCCACAGCTACAGCCGTTTCCCAGCCCCATGCCCAGGACACAGAGCGCCGACACCCACGCTGTTTGATGGACTCGCATCGAGGGAGCCACGGAAGCAGGAAACGAAGGCCGGCACAACACGCGCGAGGTCCGCTCCGTCCCGAACCGGGCAGGCACCTCACCCCTCCTGTCGTCGCCGTCCCAGCCGCGTCCGCAGCTCCGACAAGTCGCCGCGATGCTGCGAAAGCTCGTGCCCCAGCAGCATCACCGCCGCCACCGCGAAGGGCAGCAGGTAGTAGACGATGCGGTACACCACGAGCGTGCCGAGCAGCATCGACGCCGGCACCTCGGGCGTCAGCGCCGCCAGGATGATGGAGTCGAACACGCCCAACCCGCCGGGCACCTGACTCGCGATGCCCACGAGCTGCGCCACCGCGAACAACGCCACCATGCTCGGCGGCGAAATCCCCACCCCTGACGGCAACAACACCCACAACACCATCGCCGCCAGCGACCAGTCCAGGCACGACACCACGAGCTGCTCCAACGCCTGCCTCAGCGTGGGCAACGACACCTTCAGATGCAGGCGCTCCACCTTCAGCGTCCGCCGCATCCGCGCGCACAGCACCAGGTAGCCCAGCAACACCCCGAGCAGGCAGAAGCCCAGCCCCCGCGCCACCCCGGGCGAGAGCGACAGCGACGCCATGGCCCCCTGCCCCGCATCCACCACCAGCGCCACCCCCGCCACCGCCAACAACCCCACCCAGAACGTCAGCGCGTTGAACGTCCCTACCTGCGCCACATCCAGCGCCGTCAACCCCCGCGCAGAATACAGCCGGTAGCGAACGCCCCCTCCCGTGAGGAACGACATGCCGATGTTGTGGCCAAACGCATAGCCCACGAAGGCCGTGAACCCCACCTGCCGATAGGGCAGCCTGCGCCCCAGGTGCTTCAGCGCCAGCACGTCATAGAGCGTGAGCGCCAGGTAGTTGCACGCCGCGCACACCACCGCCAACACGATGCGCTCGCGCGGAATCGACGACAGCCCCCGGGCCACGTCCACCCCTCGCAACTCATGCAGCTCGTGGCGCATCACGATGAACGCCAGCGCCAGCAGCACCAGGGGGAGCAAGGCGAGGAGCGCTCGCCTCAACGTGGTTCGAGAGAGCACCCTTCGAGAGTGCACACCTGCTTCCATCCCCGCCCGCGTCGGGCAGGCAGGCGCTCAGCGGACCGGCGGAACGAGCGCCTCCGCCGTGGCGCACAAGTCCTCCATCGCGAAGGGCTTGTCCAACACACGCGCCGCGCCCAACAGCTCGGCGTCCCGATGCAGCTGCGCATCTCCAAACGCGGTGATGAGGATGACCGGCGTCGTCCAGCCCTCGCGCCGCAGCCGCGCCACCACCTCCAGCCCCGAGTACCCCGGCATGCGCACGTCGGTGATGATGAGGTCCGGCACCTGCGTCTGGTCCGCGAGCAGGCCATCGATGATGGCCTTCACCAACCCAGGCCCATCCGCCGCCTCCACCACCTCATAACCCTGGCGCTTGAGCGCCCTGCGCAACAACGCGCGCATCTCCGGCTGGTCCTCCGCGACGAGCACTCGCGGGCGCTGCCCTCGCTCCGGGTCCAGGAGCGGCCACGGCCGCGCTCCTGATTGCTGCTCCTGCTCTTCGTCTGGCCCCATCAAAGGTCGACTCCTTCCAGCGCGGTGGGCTGCCCGCCCTCTCTCCAACCTCCACGATGAAGGCCGGAACGTGGGTGCGAGCGTGCCCGGGCAGAGCATTCGACGTGCCACTTCATTCCCCAGGAGAAGGAGGCACTTCGCCCCGGGGACATTTGCCCCGAGCGGGGCACATTGCCCCGCGCTTCCTGCCCCGCGGCCCCCACTCTCAGAGGAGAACCCCCGCGCGGAGCCCTGGCCCGGCACGTGCACAGGTGTCTGGCATCGGTTCGGATGTGGGGACTCGCGGAACGAGCCCCGAGCAATGGCAGCCGTCGGGAGTCGGGGGACGACCAGCGGCACACCTTTCCACCTCCAGGGGGAGCCGCTCCGCGTCCTCCCCACGTCCGGGCCGATTCTCAAACACTCTTTCCTGGCCGGAACGCCTCCGGCCTCACGGAGAACGAACGATGGCCTGCTCGCTCCCCTCTCGCCGTTTCCTCGGTGCCCTGGCCCTCCTGCCCGCCGCGACGCTGGGCTTCGCGTGCGGACAGGCCCAGGCCCTGGGTGCCTCCAATTCCTCTCAAGCGACCGCCACGGTCGCCGCCACCGCGACGGCCGCCGCCGCGACACCTTCCGGCGCACCCGTGCAGCCCGCGCGCTTCAATCCCGCGACGTCCGGCACCGTCACCTCGCTGGCGCCACTCGTCGACTCGGTGAAGGGCTCCGTCGTCTATGTCGAAGTGCAGGCCCGCCCCAAGCGCATGTCGGGCATGCAGGGCCTGCCTCCGGGCTTCGCGGAGCGCTTCGGCATGCCGCCGGGCATGCAGGGCAATCCGCAGCCGCGTCAGGGCCTGGGCTCGGGCTTCATCATCGACGCGACGGGCACCGTCCTCACCAACAACCATGTGGTGGAGGGCGCGGACGCGGTGCGCGTGAAGCTGGAGGATGGCCGCTCGTTCGACGCGGAGGTGCTGGGCAGAGACCCGCTCACCGACGTCGCGCTGCTCAAACTCAAGGGCGCGCCGAACAACCTGCCCTTCGTGCCGCTGGGTGACTCGGACGCGGTGCGCGTGGGCGACGCGGTGATGGCCATCGGCAACCCGTTCGGGCTGGACTCCAGCGTCAGCGCCGGCATCCTCTCCGCGCGCGCTCGCGACATCCACTCCGGCCCCTATGACGACTTCCTCCAGACGGACGCCGCCATCAACCCCGGCAACTCCGGCGGCCCGCTCTTCAACATGAAGGGCGAAGTCGTGGGCATGAACACCGCCATCATCGGCGGCGCCAGCGGCATCGGCTTCGCGGTGCCCAGCAACCTCATCCGCGCGCTGTTGCCCCAACTCCAGGAGACGGGCGCGGTGCGCCGTGGCTACCTGGGCCTGGCCATCCAGGACCTCACGCCGGAACTGGCGCGCGCGCTCAAGGTCGACGCGGCCAAGGGCGCCGTCGTGTCCGGCATCAGCCGAGGGGGGCCTGGCGACCGCGCGGGCCTCAAGGAAGAGGACATCATCACCTCCGTCGGTGGCCGCGCGGTGGAGTCCGCCGGAACGCTCACCCGCGCCGTGGCGCTGCTCAAGCCCGACAGCCGCGTGAAGGTGGAGCTGGTGCGCGGTGGCAAGCCCCTGTCGCTGGAGGTGACGCTCGGAACACGTCCGGCCCAGCGCGGCGAGGAGGAAGTCACGCCGCGCAACTTCACCGCTCCCGCCACGCGCAAGCTGGGCATCAGCCTGCGTGACGCGGAAGGCGGCGGCGCTCAAATCATGGAAGTGGAGCCCGGCAGCCCCGCCGAGCGCGCGGGCCTGATGCCCGGCATGGTGCTGGTGCAGGTGGGTGACGACAAGGTGTCCAGCGCGTCCGACGCGGCCAACACCCTGTCCTCTGTGAAGTCGGGCGCCGCGCTCCTGTTGCGCGTGCGAGCCCCGGACTCGGAATCCACGGTGCTTCGCGCCCTGGAAATTCCGTAGTCCCTCACGGTGTCCGGCGGGCCTTCCCTCCCACCCGCCGGACGCCGCTGAGGTTTTCTAGAGCGAGACGATGGGCTTGAAGCCGCCGTACATCATCCGCTTCATGTCGAAGGGCATGCTCTGCATGCCACTCAGGCGGGGGTCCTTCATGACCAACTTGTTGATGCGATTGCGGTCGGCCTTCGACGCATAGACGATGAAGGAGAACACCACCGTCTCCCCGGGCTTGCGCTTCACGCTCTTGGCGAACAGGGCGAGCGGGGCTTCGGCGATGTCATCGGCGACGCACTCGGTGTACTGGAGCGCGCCGTGCTCGCGCCAGATCTTGCCAGCCTTGCGCGCAATCTTGCGGTAGGCGGCGAGGTTCTTCGTGGGCATTGGCAGGACGAATCCATCGACGTAGGGCATGACAACCTCCAGGAACGAGAAGAGCGGCCAGTCAAACACGCCGCTCCTCGCGCCACGGGAAGCATCCCTTCATCACGACGAAATTCCGACACCTCGGCGCGGGCGCGCTCACGTCCCCGGGCGGAAGCGCAGGGCGCTCCAGACCGTGTCGATGGCCACCTGTCGCACGGCCTGGATTCCCTCCTGCTCCAGGCGCCTGGCGAGGATGTCCCGGTTGAGGTCCGTGTCGAGCTGCCCCGCCTTTGGGTACGCCACCCACGCGACGCGGTCCTCCTTCGCCGCGGCGATGACGGGCGCGCACTTCGTGTCCACGTCCTCCATCCGCGTCACGAAGAGCAGCAGCCCTTCCGCCTTCACGGAGGAAGTCGTCACGACATCGTCGAGGTCGACCCCCTTGGGCTTGCCGAGGACTCGGGCCTTCATGTCCTGCTTGAGGTTCAGCTTCTTCGCCAGGCTCACGGGACGCGGTCCTCCTCGGGGAAGGCGGCATGACAGCATCGCCACCCGGGCGGGGCAATGAACGTGCGTTCGCGCCAGCAAGAGGCCCTGGAGTCCAGGTGATGCGAGACCGACCCCCGGGGTTTCCAGGGGGTGTCCTGAATCCCCATTGCATTTGGCGTAGAGTTGCCGCGTGCCGCGGTGCCAGACATGTGGGCGGCGCTGGGAAGGCTCCCACGCGCCGTGCCCGCCGAACTCACCTGTCGACGGGGCGGGACGTGCGTCGTCCGCCGAGCCCCCTCCACCACTCATCCCCGGCTACCTCGTCGAAGGGGTGCTGGCGCGCGGCGGCTTCGGCGTGCTGCTGGGCGCCCGGCGTGAGACGGACCAGCAGCGCGTGGCCATCAAGCTGGCCCGCACCGGCAATGCCCTGGCCCGCGCGCAGCTCGTCCGGGAGTCGGAGGCGCTGCGCACCCTGGGGCCGCCCACCGTGCCCGCGCTGTACGAGGTGGGCGTGCTCTCCGAAGGCATTCGATTCCTCGTCATGGAGCACGTCCCGCTGCCCACCCTGGCGGAGCGGCTGGCGCGCGCCGCGGGGCCCGTGCCGGCCCAGGAGCTGGCCGCCCTGGCCCTGTCCGTGGCGGACACGGTGGCCCACGTCCACGCGCGAGGGCTGGCGCACTGCGACTTGAAGCCCGAGCACCTCTTCCTGAACGAGGACGGCGGCGGGCAGGTGCGTGTCTTCGACTTCGGCCTGGTGCGCGGAACCTCTCCCCTGGAGGGCTCGGCCCTGCCCGGGGAGGGCGCGACGACAAGCGACTCGTCTGGCTTCGCCGGCACCGCGGAGTACATGGCGCCGGAGCAGTGCGCGGGAAACTCGGACGTGGACGCGCGCACGGACGTGTACGCGCTGGGCGTGCTGCTCTACGAGATGCTCACCGGTCGGCCGCCCTTCTTCGGCCCCACGCCGGACGTGCTCCAGGCACACCTGGCCCTGCGCCCGCCTCCGCCCTCCGACTTCGCGCCCGTGCCTCCGGCGCTGGAGGAAGTCGTACTGCGATGTCTGGCCAAGGAGCGCGCGCGCAGACCCGAGGACGCCACGGCGCTCGGCACCGCGCTGCGTGAGGCCTTCACTCACGCGCACCGACCCCACGAGCCCGTCACGCCCCGTCCCACCGCGCCCGGTGAGCCTCGGCCCGCGCAGGTGCGCCGCTCGGTCGCCGTGCTCTTCCTGACGTCCCGCGCCAACCCCGTCAGCCTGCAGAAGGGGCTCGCTTCCTACGGTGGGCATCTGGCCTTCACGGATGGGCCGCGCATCGCCGCCGTGTTCGACCCGGACGTGGGAGAAAATCCCGTGCGCCGGGCCATGCGCGCCGCGGAGGGACTGGCCGACCGGGGACTGGCCGCGAGCGCCCTGGTGGACGTGTCCGCCGTCACCGTCCAGCGCCGTCCCACCGGCACCCCTCGCTACCTGGGCGCCATCCTCTCCCGCGCGGACCGCTACCCCATTGGCCCGGAGACCCATGGGCTCCTGCTGTCTCCCGCCGCCGCGGAGGCCGTGCCAGAGGTGCCCTGCACGGAGGTGCCCGGCCATCCCGGACTGCTGCGTCCCGCGTCCCCTGGCGCCGCGCCTCGCCCAGACATCACCGTGCTCCAGTTGGGCAGCGAGGTGCTCGTCGGCCGCGAGGCAGAGCTGACCTCGCTGTTGGACAGCGCCCGCGCGGCGGTGGGCGAAGCGGCGCCGACGCTGGTCACCGTGATGGGCGAGCGAGGGCTGGGCAAGAGCCACCTCGCCGCGGCGCTCGCTCGCGAACTCCAGATGCAGTTGCCACTGACTCGCATCTACACCACGCGCTCACGCGAGCCGGTCCAGGGCGACCCGGACGGTACGCTGCGCACGCTCCTGCGCTGCGCGCTCAACGCCTTCGAGAGCGACAACACGGACACGGAGGAGCAGGGCCGCGCGTCCATCATGCAGCGGCTGGGGCCCACGCTGGGCACGGAGCTGTGGCCGGGCGTGGCCGCGACGCTGGGGTGGTATGCGCCGGGCGGGCCGGAGCTGCAGAGCTGGGCGGCGGCGCCGGGTGCGCTGCGCTCCCTGGCCATGCGCGCCACGGGTGAGTTGCTGGCCGCCACCGCACGCGAGCGCTCGCTGTGTCTGGTCATCGACGACGCGCACTTCGCGGAGGAGACGGCGCTGGATGCGCTGGAGTACGCGTGTCTCGCCGAGGCGAGCGTCCCCATCTGGGTGTGTGTGCTGGCGCGCCCGGGGTTCGAGAAGAGCCGGCCACTGTGGGGCACTCGCGCGGCCCGACAGTCCACGGTGACCCTGCGCGCGCTGGGGGCGGAGCAGGCGCAGGAACTGTGCCGCATGCTCCTCAAGCCGGTGGAGAACGTGCCGGCGCAGGCGGTGGACCGCATCGTCGAGCGCGCCCAGCACGTGCCGCTCTACATGGTGGAGCTGGTGCGCGGCCTCAAGCGCCAGGGACTGGTCCGCCAGCGCGCTCCGGGCGGGAGCTGGTACCTCGTCACCGACGGCGTGGAGAAGGTGCCCGAGCTGCGGCTCGTGGAGTGGCTGGCGGACCGCGAGCTGGGGGCGCTGCCGCCGACGCTCGCCGCGCATGCCCGGCTGTGCGCCCTGCTGGGCACGGACTTCACCGCCGCCACGGCGGAGGGCGTGGTGCGGGAGCTGGAGCGCGACGGCGCGGCCGGTGGCTTCCCGCTGGATGCGGGCCATGCGACTCGCAGGTTGCTGGACTCCGGACTGCTGGTGTCCCACCGCCTGGAAGGACTGAGCTTCCGCAACGAGCTCTTGCGCGACGCGGTCGCCGCCACCCTCCCCGCCGCCGAACGCCAGCGCATCCACCGCGCGGCTTACCGCTACTTCCTGGGGCCCACCGGGGCCAGCGAGCGGCAGCGCCTGCCTCGGCTGGCCCTGCATGCCGCCGCCGCGGACCTGCGCGACGAGGCCGCCGCGCTCTCCATCGACCTGGCCGAGTCCGCACGCGGACGCCACGCGTTCCTCGACGCGGAGGCCATGTACACGCGCGCGTTGGATTTGCTGGAGAGCACGGACGAACTGCGCTGCCTCACCGCGCTGCGAGGACGCGGGCTGATGCGCATCCGCATCGGCCGGTATGACGACTCGCTGGCGGACTTCGCCGCCGCTCGGGAGCGAGCCCAACGATTGGGTGACACTCGCACGGAGGTGGAGCTGCTGCTCGACGAGGCCATGGCGCTGGACTGGGTGAATGACTATCCCGCCAGCGAGGCTCGCGCGCTGGAGGCGCAGGCGAAGGCGGCCCGTGTGGGCTCGGCCTATGTGCAGGGCCGGCTGCTCCTGGCGGTGGGCCGCGCGCTGTTCCGCAAGGGCGAGTGGCAGGAAGCCCGCGAGCCCCTGGAGGCGGCGGCGGAGATTGCCCGGCGCCTGGGCGACGCGGGCTATGAGACGCAGGTGGTGTCCCAGTTGCTGCTGGCCGTGATGCTCCCCAACCTGGGCGACATCGACGAGACGGACCGGGTGCTGTCGGAGGTCGTCGCCGCGTGCACCGAGCGTGGCGACCTGTTCCACCTGGGCAGTGCCATCAACAACCGCCGAAACCTGTGGGTGGCTCGCAGGGATTTGGCCAACGCGTTGAAGGACCAGGAGCGCTTCATGCACCTGGGACGCGAGCTGGGCATGGTGGGCTGGGAGTACTTCGCCGAGCACAACCTGGGTGAGCTGCACTACCAGGCGGGAGACGTCGACGCGGCCACGCCGCACATCACCCGGGCCATCACGCTGGAGCGCCGGCACCCGGAGGTGGCGCCACGTCCGTGGGCCCTGCTGCTCCAGGCGCGCACCATGGCGTGGCTGGGACGGCAGGCGCGGGCCCGCGAGTTGCTCGCGCAGGTGCGGCAGGTGTTGTCGGAGGGCCGCAACGGAGTGGAGTTGAGCCCGTCGGAGGAGGTGCTCTTCGCCATGGTGGAGCTGGCCACGCGCGACGCCACGGCGGAGGCATGGCACACGCTGCGGGAGTGGTCCGCCCAGGTGTCCGTGGAGCAGGAGCCGCTCGAGGTGCTGGAGATGATGGGGTTGGCGGCGCTGCGCCGGGGTGAGCGAGAGGAAGCCATCCGCATCCTGACGGACGCGCTCCAGCTCGCCTCGCGGCTGCCCAATCTCATGGAAGCGCGCATCCGCCGCTCGCTGGAGCGTGCTCGGGACAACGCCCCTCCGACGTGAAGTGCCCGCTACGCCATGAAGCCCAGCAACTTGAGCGCGCCGATGAGTACGCCCACGAGCGACTCCGCGGCAATCGCTCCCGCCGCCAGCGCGGGAACATTGCGCCCCGTCGCGTGCGGCCAACGCCACCGCGCCACCGCCGCCATCGCTCCACCCAGGCACAGCGTCACCGCGAAGTAGGCGGGCAGGATGAAGCCGATTCCCATCGCCACCGGTGAAGGCATCCACCGCGCCGCCCGACCTCGCGCCAACAGCGTCAAAAGCGCGCCGACACCCGCCGCCACGCCACCCGCCAGCGCCGCGTTCGGCGGCAGGCCCGCGAGCCCCTTCACCGCCAGCTCCGCCACCGCGCGGAACTGATGTGAGAACGGCGCGGGCAACGCCTCCGAGCCCAATCCATACGCTCGCGTCAGCAGCAGATACGCCGGAACGCTCACCAGCGAACCCGCCAGCACTCCCACCAACTGCGCCCCGAGCATCCTCCGTGGCGAGGCCCCCAGCAGGTGCCCCGCCTTGAGCGCCCACATGCTCACGCCCGTCTGCGCCGCCGCCCCGGACACCACACCGCCCACCGCGATGTTCGGCGCCACCGCCCCAGGCAGCAGCACCCCGGCCGCCACCTGCGAGAGCTGCCCCACCTGCGTCACCGGCGACACATCCACCTGTCCCGCGCCACGCGCGCACACCGCGCACAGCGGCAGCAACACCACCAGCGCCAGCAACACCTGCGGCACGCTCATCCCAAACAGGCCCACGCCCAGCGCCAGCGTCACCACCGCCGCCGCGCCGCCACACAGCCACGCCCACCGAGGGAGCGTTCCACTCCGCTTCAGTGAGCCCAAATCCTTCGCAGCGCCCCAGAAGTCCCGAGCCTGCGCCGCGAGCGACACCACCGCCGAGCCCACCAGCAACCCCACGCCCGGCCACGTGAGCCAGCCAAGCAGGGAGTCATAGGTGGCGTCCTTCACCGCGCCCGTATTCAAGAGCCACGGCGCGAGCACGCCCCACCCCACCAGCGCCCCGGCCAGCATGCTCAAGCCCAGGTGCAGCCCCGCCATCATCCCCACCGCGAGCAGCATGGGACTCCACGCCAGCCCCCACGTCAGCGACGCGGTCGACACCCCGCCCACCGAGCCCGGCGCCGCCACCATTCCGGGCAGCTTCTGGAGCACATCGCGCACCGCCGTGATTGCCGCGGACACCCCCGCCGCCACCGCCAACCACACCCCGCGCCCGCGATTCTCCTCGGGCGCAGAGGCATGCATCGCGGTGATGAGCTCCGCCGTGGTGATGCCGGTGGGAAAGGCCAGCGCCTCTTCCTCCATCAACCGCCGCCGCAACAGGTGCGCCGCCAGCACACCGAGCACCCCCAGCGCCACGCTCCACACCGCTACTCCCACGCCGGGCACGTCCAACCCCAGCAGCATCAGCGCGGGCAAAGGCCCCAGGAGCCCCGCGGCCGCCGGCATCGCGCCCACCGACACCGCTGTCACCTGCGTGAGGTTGTTCTCCAGCGGCGTGTACGGCGAGCCGCGCCTGCGAGACACCGCCGCGAGGCCACCGAAGCCCAGCACCGCCGCCGTGACGGAGCCGCTCTCCCACCAGCCCAACTTCAACCCCATGGACACGTTGGTGACAGCCAGGAGCGCGCCGACGACGAGCCCCATCCCCAGCGCACGCGCGGTCCCCTCCCTCGGCTCGCGGACAGGGGACGGTGCTTCATCGGAGACCGCCGCCAGACGCGTCTCGCCGGCGACCTCGGGGACAACAGGAGTGGAGGACACGATGGGTTCCAGGGGACTGCTCATCTGCCCGCCTCCGCTGAACGACCCACCAACTCCCGGAGCTGGGTGAGGTCCAACGGCTTGGAGATTTTCAGGTTGGGCACGTCGCGCAGGAAGGACACCGTGCGCGGGGTGAAGGCGCCGCCCGTCATGAACACCATGCGGCCCGCCTGCTCCGGCACGCTGCGCCCCAGCTCGTGGTACAGGTCCATGCCCGTCATCCCCGGCATCATCACGTCGCAGAGGATGAGGTCGAAGCGGCTGCCCTCGTTGAGCAACCTCAGCGCCGCCTGCGCGCTGTTCGCCGTGGCGACCTCATGGTCCGCCGCCAGCGAGCGCTGGAGCGCCAGCGTCACGTTCGGCTCGTCATCCACGACGAGGATGCGCGCCCGCGCATTGACGGCCACCACCGCCGTCAGCCTCGGCAGCACCTCCAGCTCCCGCGTCGCCGCGCGCAACACCACGCGGAAGGTGCTCCCCTTGCCCGGGTCGCTCTCCGCATGGATGGAGCCGCCCATCGACTCGATGATGCCGTGGCAGATGGACAGCCCCAACCCCGTGCCCACGCCCACGGGCTTCGTGGTGAAGAACGGGTCGAAGATGCGGTCCATCACCTCGGGCGACATCCCCATGCCCGTGTCCCGTACCTCCACCAGCACCCGGCCGCGGTCTCCCGCGCGGATGACGACGCGGATTTCATGCTCGTGCTCCGGCGAGCGGTCCTCCGGAATCGCCTGCGCCGCGTTCAGCAGCAGGTTGAGGAACACCTGGCACAGCCGCGACTCGCTGGCCTCCACCGGGGCCACCGGCTCGAACTCCGTCACCAGCCGCGCGCGGTGGCGGATGACGTTGTCCGCCATCTTGCACGCCAGCTCCACCGCGCGGCGCACGTCCACCGGCATCAGCCGCACTTCCTGCTCGCCGCGCGCGAAGACCTTCAAGTCGCGGACGATGGTGGCGATGCGCTCGGCGCCCTCGGTCGTCTCGCGCACCAACTGCTGGAGCGAGGCGATGGCCGCCGCGGGCACCTGGCTCTCCATCCGCTCCAGCCCCTCGCGCACCAGGTGCAGGTTGACGAGCATGTAGGCCAGCGGGTTGTTGATTTCGTGCGCCACGCCCGCGCCCAGCGTGCCCACCGACGCGAGCCGGTCCGCCACGACGAGGTGCGCCTGGAGCTGCTTTCGCTCGGACGTGTCGCGGTGGACCATGATGTTGGCGATGGTGCGCCCCTCGCTGTCGCGCAGCGGCACGACGACGGATTCGCACCAGCAGGTGGTGCCGTCGTGGCGCTTGAACTCCAGCTCCCCCGTCCACCGCCCCTGCTTCTCCAGCGCGGCGAGCACCATGCCGGTGAGCCGGTCCGGCTCCTCCGGATGCAGCACGCGGAAGAGCGTCTGTCCCAGCGCCTCCGTCTTGTTGCGGCCGAACATCCGCTCCGCGCTGGCGTTCCAGTCGATGATGCCGCCGCCCAAATCGGTAATCACCACGCCGTCGTAGATGCTCTCGAAGATGAGCGCCTGACGGTTCAGCTCCTGCTCGGCCTGCTTGCGCGCGGTGATGTCCATCACCGTGCCCGTCACCCGCGCCGGCATGCCCGACGCGTCGCACAGCACATCACCCTTGCAGGAAATCCACCGCCACCCGCTGCCCTGCGGCTCGATGCGGTACTCCACGTCCACCTGCGTCTTCTTCTCCAGCGCGGTGGACAGGGCCTCTCGCACGCGCGGCAGGTCGCCGGGGTGCACCACCTCCTCCAGCTCCATGGCGCGGCCGGACAGCTTTCCCACCGCCAGCCCCAACAGCCGGTCCACCTGCTCGCTCCACGTCACCCGGCCGCTCTGCGCGTTCCAATCCCAGATGCCCACGCGCGCGGCGGACAACGCCTGCCGCAGTTGCTCCTCGCGCTGCTCCAAGAGCTCCCGCTTGGAGAAGCGGAACACCGTGACGGTGCCAATCTGGAGCCGGTCTCCCTCTTGAAGCTCCGCCGTGGCGATGGGCGTGCCGTTGAGCAGCGTGCCGTTGGTCGACTCCAAATCCGTGACGTGGCAGCCCCCGTCGAGCGCGCGGATGATGCGGGCATGCTTGCGCGAGACGCCGTGGTCGTCGATGCGCACCGTGGCTTCGGAGCCTCGGCCGATGATGTGCTCGCCGGGCTCCAGCCGGTACGCCTTGCCGATGGCCGCGGGCGTGGTGGTGCTGATGAGGATGAGGCAGGCACCCGTCGAGGAAGGCGGAGCCAGCGCCATGCCGGCGCAGGTCGTGAGGTCATCCAATGTCGTCATCAAGAGGCCCCCCGGCACCACGCGCCGCTTCCGTCCACCCGACCTGCCCCGACTCGCACGCGTGATGTCACGTCCCGAGAATCCAGCAGTCCCCAGCCACGGCGTCCAACCACCCGGGGTGTTGGGGCGTCCGAGCATTCGCAAGGCAACATCTGCCCCCACGCACCCCACCCGAGGTGATGGGTGGTGAACGCATGGCGGGGATTGGCGCGACGCGGCGGTCGCTTCGGGCCCGGGGCATGCAGCAGGGCTCCAGGGTGGGTGGTAGGGTGCTGACCACACATGGCGGCCGACTCCGAGAGCACGTTCCGCATCCAGGCACGGGCGGATCTGCATGGCTCCGAGCGAGGGCGTGGCGATGCGGGCCGAGGTGAACGGGGCCCTGGCACGCTTGCGGGCGAGTACATCCTCAAGGCCCTGCTCGCCTCCGGTGGACACGGCAGCGTCTACGAAGCCGAGCACCGGATTCTGGGCCGCCGCGCCGCGGTGAAGGTGCTGCATCCCCACCTGGCGGATCAGGGCGAGATGCTCAAGCGCTTCGTGCGCGAGGCCCGCGTGGTGAACCAGATTCGCCACCCCAACATCGTGGATGTCTATGACTTCGGGCTGATGCCGGACGGCAGCCCCTACTACGTCATGGAGCTGCTCGCGGGCCGGACGCTGGGCCAGGTGGTGCAGGAGCGCGGCCGGCTCTCCGCGTCCCGCGCGCGCGCCTACCTGGAGCCCGTGTGCGGCGCGCTGGAGGCCGCGCACCGCGCCGGCGTCGTCCACCGCGACTTGAAGGCCAGCAACATCCTCGTCGTGGAGGAGGGCGAGAAGCCCCGGGTGAAGCTGCTCGACTTCGGCATCGCCAAGCTGATGCACGCGGAGCCCTCGCAGGAGGGCCTCACCATCGCCGGCCAGCGGCTGGGCACCGCGCACGCCATGGCCCCCGAGCAGTTCCGCGGCTCCACCATTGGCCCGTACACGGACATCTACGCGCTGGGCGTGCTGCTGCACCAGTTGCTCACCGGCCGCTACCCGTTCCTCTGCGAGGACCGGATGGAGCTGGAGCGGCTGCACCTGGAGGCCCCCGCGCCCCGGCCCAGCGCCATCGCCCCGGTGTCCCCCGCCGTGGACGCGGTGGTGCTGCGCTGTCTGGAGAAGGACGCCAGCCGGCGCTTCAGCAGCGTGGGCGCCTTCCTCGCCTCGCTCGCCGACGCCGCGGAGGAGCCCGTGCAGCCCGCGAACCGCTCCCGGCTGGCGCTCGCCGTCCACGCGGAGGTGATGCTGCCCTCCGCCGCCCAGGACGACGACGCGATGTACGCCGTGCTCGCGGATGTGCTGGACGGACTCGAGCAGGGCCTGCGCGGCGGCGGCTTCCTGCTCGCGCTCCAGTCCGGCACCACCCTGCTGGCCGTGCGCCCCCTGGAGAACGGGGCGCCCACGCCGGAGCGCACCGCGTACCTGCGCGAGGCCGAGCGCTCCCTGCGCATCCTCCAGCAGGCCGCGCAGAAGCTCGCCGACCCCGTGGATGCCCGCGTCCACCTGTGCCTGCACCTGGGCCAGGCCGAGACGCGCGGCGACACCGGAGAGTCCGAAGTCGTGGGAGGCCCCGTCACCGACGTGGGCGCCTGGCGACTGCGCGGACCCGAGGGCTTCGCCCTCACCCCCGCGGCGGCCTTGTCCCTGGAATTCCCGGAACCAATCTAGGCCTCCCGGAAATCACAGACATCCGTTGATTCCATTTCATCCAGGACTGCCTGAGTCCTGGACCTTACAGCCTGACTGTTGTGATTCAGCTTCCATAGGAAAATTATTTCCCATGCGGCATGCAAAAGCCTGAAACCCCGGCAAATCTTGTCGAACCCATCAGTTACAGCGGCATTCTTTGGGAGTGCTGAAACAGGTGGGCGGCAAGGTGGTCAGCGAACGCTGACTGCCACACACGGGGGAAAAGCATGCACCGCACACCAGCTTCGCCGTCGCGTCGTCACACCACCGCTCTCCAACTCCACGCCCGGGGATGGCTCGCGGGGCTCCTGAGTCTGGCGCTTGGAACAGGGGCCTGTGGCGTGGGGGTGGAACCGGTGGGGGATGACCTTGGACACCTGCGACAAAGCCAGGTGTCGACGAATGGCCTGTCGACAAATGGCCTGTCCACGAATGGCCTGTCCACGAATGGCCTGTCCACGAATGGCTTGTCCACCAATGGCCTGTCGACAAATGGCCTGTCCACGAATGGCTTCGTGACCTGGTTCAACCAGGATCCGGCGACGGCGGACTCGGTGATGGCCTACGTGGTGACGTGCGCGGTGCAGGCGGGGGTGGCGCGCCAGTTCACCAATCCGGTGACGGGAATCACACACATGTGGCTCGGAGCGCTGGGGCTGGCGCCGCGCTGGGCCTCGGGGCTGCCGGCGACGGAGGTGGAGCAGCAGGTGGTCTCCGCCTGCCTCGCGGCGCACGCGAACAAGTACGGCCTCCACGTGCCCATCTCCGTGCTGGGCCTCACCACGTCCCAAACGAACGCGCCCATCCCCTACACGGCGGAGGAGCTGGCCACGTACAACCAGCAGGAGGCGTGCTTCTTCGGCAACCTGTTCGACGGCACCGGCGTCTTCGCGGCCAATGACCAGCCCTACCTGTCCGCGGACAAGAGCACCCCGCGCACGTGTGGACTGGCGTCGGGCCCCACGCAGGCGTGCCCTCCCATCACCCACGTGGGCATGTGCGCCACGCTGTGCCAGCCCGCGGTCGTCGGCACCACGCCCCAGCCCTACTACGAGAGCTGCGCGTACAACGGGAAGTCGTACCGCCCCATCACCGCGCGGATTCGCTCGCAGGAAATCTATCGCTGCGGCGACGGCATCTGTCAGTTCACCGAGCGCTGCGGCACGGACACCACCGCGTTGAGCTGCCGCGCGGATTGTGGCACGTGCCCCTGAGGGCGGACCGTTGGTCTTCCACGACACAGTCCGCGCCGGCGTGTCGGGCCCCCCGGGCCCCCGCCGGTGGGGACATCCCCCTGGGTGGTGTTAATCTCTCCCCATTCCCGAGGTCGGGCCGGACACGGGAGGTGGCATGAACGGTCTTCACGTCCTGGACGCGCCCGAGGGCACGGACATCGCCGGTTACACGGTGGAAGGGCTGCTGGGCGCGGGCGGCTGCGGCGTGGTGTATCGGGCCACTCGCGACGGACAGGCCGTGGCGCTCAAGCTCCAGTCGCTGGCGCAGTTGGGCGGCTGGGCCCGGCGCGAGGTGGCCATCCTGACGCGGTTGGCGCACCCCAACGTGGTGGGCTTCCGCGACGGCGGCCTGTTCCCGCCGGAGGCGCCCGAGTGGCTCTATCTGGCGATGGAGTACGTGCGCGGGCGCCCGCTGGCCCAGTGGGTGGAAGAGGAGAACCCCGGGGCACGGAGCGCGGCGCGACTGGCGCTGGGGATGGCGCGAGGACTGGAGGCCGCGCACGCGGCGCAGGTGCTCCACCGCGACATCAAGGAAGCCAACGTGGTGGTGCGCGAGGAGGACGGCACGCCGGTGTTGATGGACTTCGGCGTGGGGGACTACTCCGGAGCGCCCCGACTTCCGCGCGGCGTGCTGCCCCCCGGAACCCCGCGCTACCGCAGCCCGGAGGCCCTGGCCTTCCGCCGCGAGCGCCGCGACGGCGTGTACCCGGCCACCAGCGCGGATGACCTGTATGCGCTCGGGGTCGTCCTCTACTGGATGCTCACCGCGCGCTACCCCTTCGAGCAGGTCGAGACACCCGAGGGAGAACTGGCCGTCATCCACCACCCTCCGGTGACGCCGTACGTGCTCAACCCCCGGGTGCCGTGGGAACTCAGCGAGCTGTGTCTGCGGCTGCTCTCCAAGCAGCCCTGGCGCCGGGGCACCGCGAGAACCTGGTGCGAGGCCCTGGAGACCGCGCTCGCCAGCGCCGACGCGGCGTGGGAGCAGCCGCTGTTCCCGGACGCCGCCGAGCTCCCACCCGACGGCCCAAGCCAGCGGACCCCGTCGCGAGGACGGCGCTCCAGCCACTCCGGGAGGCTGCCCGCGATTCAGACCGTCGAGCCCCTGGCCGAAGCGGAGCCGCCAAGACTCGTGGTCCGGGCGCGGCCGGTGACGCGGACGCGTCGCGCCATCGAGTTACCGCGCGCCCTGCTGGCACTGGGCGTGGGGGTCTGCCTGGTGGGCGGCGTGGGGTGGTGGGCGCGGCGCTGGCTGCCCTCGGTGCTCGCGGTGACGTTGAGCAGTCGCGCGCGAGCGCCGGAGCAGAGCGGGGCCTCCCATCCCCACCTCCGAGAAGCACCCACACCGGCGCGGTGACACGCGGACCTTCCACTCGCCAACGCTGTCGGAGTCCGCCGGGAGCGCGGGCGTCGACTAACCATCTGGACGGGCACCCACCCTCGCGCGGGCCGACATCGGCTCCTTGCCCGACACGGCCCGGCGGTGTTGACTGGGAAGGTCCGCTCCGCCTCCGCGCGCAGCACTCGGGACGGACACCTGACGCCGGGACCGCGACGTGATGACGCTACGAGCCAGGGTGCTGTTGATGTCAGCGGTGGCGCAACGGCGCGGCACGCTGCGCCGCGCCTTCCAGACTCGCGCGGGATTTCCGCACGGAGTGGAGCGTCCAGGGACGGACCTCACCCGCGAGGCCGGCGAGTCGGGCAGGCGGTTGGAGGAGACGGTGCGGGAGCGGACCGCGGAGCTGGAGGCCGCCAACGCGAAGCTGTCCCGCAGCCTGGAGCAGTTGCACGCCACCCAGGCGCAGCTGCTCTTCGCGGACCGGCTCATCGCCCTGGGCCGCATCGCCGCGGGTGTCGGGCACGAAATCAACAACCCCCTCGCCTTCATCCTCAGCAACCTGGAGTACATCCACCAGGAGCTCCAGCAGAAGGAGCAGCTCCCCGAGCGCGAGCGCCAGGAGGTGCTGGAGGCGCTGGCGGAGACGCGCGACGGCGCCGAGCGCATCCGCCTCATCGTGCGTGACTTGCAGACGCTGTCGCGCTCGGAGGACGTGGGCAGCGGGCCCTCGGACGTGGGCGCGGTGGTGCGCACGGCGGCGAAGATGGCCATGCATGAGCTGCGGCACCGCGCGCGACTCGTCGTCGAGTGTGACGGCGTGCCGCCCGTGCAGGGCAACGGCTCGCGGCTGGGGCAGGTGTTCCTCAACCTGCTGCTCAACGCGGCGCAGGCCATCGTCCCCGGTCAGGTGGAGGTGAACGAGGTGCGTGTCGTGGCGCGCGAGGCGATGCCCGGCCGCGTCGCCGTCGAGGTGCGAGACACCGGCTGCGGCATCTCCCCCGAGCACCGCGAGCGCATCTTCGACCCGTTCTTCACCACCAAGCCCCTGGGCGTGGGCACCGGCCTGGGCCTCGCGGTGTGCCACGGCATCGTCACGTCCCTGGGCGGCACGCTGACGGTGGAGAGCGCGCCCGGTCAGGGCAGCATCTTCCGCGTCACCCTGCCCGTGGCCGGCGCCTTCGCCCAGCCCCCACGTCAGCTGGACGCGGCGGTTTGAGCGACGCCACCTGGTCGTCGTAGGGCGTCATGCCCTCCATCGGCGGCGCATAGAGGTGCAGTGACACGGCGCCGTGTCGCGACGTGTTGAGGACGCGGTGGATGGTGTCCGACTCCTCGAGCAGCAGGTCGCCCTCCGCCGCGCGCACGGACACGTCGGGCACCAGCCTGTCTCCAGCCCACGCGTAGCGCGTCTCCCGCAGCTCGCCTCGCACCAGCAGGGACACACCCGACGAGCCCCCGTGGTCATGGACGAGCGAGCCCTGGCCCGGGCCCCAGCACACCAGCAGCAGCTCGCACGCCCGCGTCTTCGCCAGCGTCTTGCGCACGTAGCGCGCGGGGTCGAACTCGACGAACGACTCCAGCAGCCCCCAGTCAGGCCGGCTGTCGCGAAGCCTCTCCACCAGCCACGACAGCGAGGGAATGGACCCGCGTCGCTCAGGCAGGGGCCAGCCCAGCAGGCTTCTCGCGTCCGGGACTTCTCCGTCCCAGTCTTCATTGGGGCGCTCGCGCAATGGCTCCTCCCGGCATGTGCGTGGGAGTGTGGACACGCTCTCGTACCGCGACCAGGGGTTGGCATTCGATTGTCCACGCACATCCACGGATGCCGCTGGACGGGAGCGGACATAGGATTGCCGCGTGCAAGTTCAGAGCAGCCCTTGGGACGTGGCGGTGGTGGGGGGCGGGGCCAGCGGAACGTTGTTGGCCATCCACCTCTTGCGACAAGCGCGCGCGCCGTTCCGGATTCTCCTGGTGGAGCGCGGCGGGCGGGTGGGACAGGGGCTTGCCTACTCGACCCGGAGTCAGCGTCACCTGCTCAACGTCCCCGCCTCGCGGATGGGCGCCTTCGCGGACGAGCCCGAGCACTTCCTGCGCTGGCTGCGCCAGGAAACACCCGACACGGAGGCCGGCGACTTCGTCCCTCGCCTGCGCTACGGCCAGTACCTGGAGGCCGTGCTGAAGGAGACCGTCGCGCGCGCTCCGCCGGGCGTCCAGTTGGGGACGCTGCCAGGCGAGGTGACGTCCACCCGGGAGCATGGCGGACTGGTGACGCTGTCGACGCGGAGTGGCGGAGAGCTCGTCGCGCGGACGGTGGTGCTGGCGCTGGGCAACGCGAGCCCCGCGGACCTGCGCGTGGCGGACGGCGGACTGTATGCGAGCCCGCGTTATCACCGCTCGCCGTGGGCACCGGATGCGCTGGCGGGCATTGGCGAGCACGACGCGGTGCTGCTCATCGGCACGGGCCTCACCATGGTGGACGCCGTGCTGTCGCTGGAGCAGATGGGGCACCAGGGCCCGCTGCACGCGCTGTCGCGGCACGGGCTCCTGCCGCACCGTCATCCGCGCGCGGCGGCCCCGGGGACGTATGCGTCGCCCGGCATCCGCGACGTGCTGCGCGCGCTGCGCCGCGAGGGACTGCGCGCTCCGGAGCCCTCCCATCCCATCCCCGTGAGGGTGCGCGCGCTCTTGCGTGTCCTCCGCCACGAGGTGCGTCTGGCGACCCAGGCCGGGGCGAGCTGGCGCGCGGTGGTGGACGCGCTGCGGCCCGTGACGGTGCCCCTGTGGCAGCGGCTGGATGACGGAGAGCGCAAGCGCTTCCTGCGGCACCTTCGCGCCTATTGGGACGTGCACCGCCACCGGATGGCGCCGGATGTCGGCGACGGGGTGGAGCGGCTCAGGGCCCAGGGCCGGCTCGCGCTGTACGCGGCCCGGGTGCGCGGCTTCCAACTGGACGACTCCGGCACGGTGCGGGTGAGCGTGCGGCGCCGGGGCGAGCGGCGGGAGGAGCAGCTCCAGGTCCACCACGTGGTCAACTGCACGGGGCCGGAGGGCTCTGTCACCCGCCATGGTCACCCGCTGCTCAAGCACCTGGCGGAGGCGGGCCGGGTGCGCCCGGATGCGCTCGGCCTGGGCCTGGACACCGACCGCCACGGGGCGCTGCTGGACGCGCGCGGACATGCCGGGGGCCGCCTCTTCACCCTGGGCCCCCTGCGGCGCGGAGAGCTGTGGGAGACCACGGCCGTGCCGGAGATTCGCACCCAGGCCCGCGCCCTGGCCGAACACCTCCTCAAACGCCTGGGCCACGGCTTCGTCGCCCCCCGCCGCAGCGCCGGCTGAGCCCGGACTGGCAGTGAATCCTATCCAAGGATGGGTGGAAATCCCTGGAGCCGGGGTTTCGTGCGAGGCTTCGGCCCGCGTTACTCCCCCTCATGACTTCTCATCGCTCTCTCGTCACAGTCGCTGGAGGCGTGTTCGCCGTCCTCCTCGCCTGCGCGGGGGGCCTGGCGTACGTGAAGTTGCGTACGGGGCCGCTGGAAGCGCGGCTGGTGCGCGAGGTGAACGAGCTGACGCAAGCGCGGTATGCGCGGCCCTCGCACGCGCATCCGCCGAGGCCGGGCACCTTCGCCCGCCACCTGGAGCCGCTGCTGGATGACGTGTTGCACCTGTACCAGGAGCGACAGAAGTCGGGCACGGGGCCGGACTCCACGCTGGGGCAGTCCTGCCGGGACGTGGCGGACGGGAAGCTGCCGACGTCGGCGCTGTCCTCGGCGTGCGCCGAGACGCTGGAGCGGGCGCGGCCCCTGTTGGAGCAGGTGCTGGCGGCGACCCACGCGGAGGTCGGCGGGCTGCCGCGGAGCCTGGGGGTGCTCGCGCCCTTCACCCAGGCGCGCGCGAACGGCAGGTTCGCGTTGATGTACGTGGTGAACCTGGCCGCGCTGGACACGCGGCTGAAGCTCGCCGAGGGGCGGCCCCTGGCGGCGCTGGACACGTGCCTGGACGCGCTGGCGCTGAGCCGGGAGCTGGAGCTGGGCGGGGGGATGGAGGGGCAACTGCTCTCCGCCACGGGCCACGGCGTGCTCTACCGGCCGTGCGCGGACGCGCTGGACGCGGCGCCGACGGAGCGCAAGCGGCTGGCGATTTCGCAGCTGGTGAAGCTGGCCGAGGGCTTCGCGCCCTTCTCCATGACGCTGCGGCACGAATCGGCGCTGGTGCAGTTGGTCCACTTCCGGGGGCTGCTGTCCGACGAGGCCCTGGCCGCGCTGCCTTCGGGCAGTCAGGACTGCGTGCCGCCGGAGCTGCGGGACGCGGAGGCCTCCGACGACGGCCCCCTGGCGGCGCGACGCGCGTGGTGGACGCTGGTGGAGGGCTTCGACGCGCTGACGACCGCGGCGGACCTGCCCACTCCGGCGCGCCGGCGGGCCTTCGCCCTCATGGAAGCCAGCGAGGAGGAAGAGCAGTTGGGCTCCATCCATGGGCCCCACGTCGCCACCTACGGCGAGTACGCCGAGCGACTGGACCTGCGCAAGCTCCAGCACGACGCGCTCATCACCCTGGCGGAGGTCGACCTGGCGCGCGCCGAGCGGGGCCACTGGCCGGAGTCGCCGCCCCGGCACAAGGACTCCTCCTTCGTGCTCGAGACGCTGGGCCCCACGGAGGCCCGGCTCCAGCCGTGCTCGCGCGCCCATGCGGCCCACGGCCTGCGAGTGACCGCGGACCCGCCGCCCACCACGCGCCAGCCCAAGCCCTGAGCGACGCCAGGACGCCTCCTGTGCCCTCAGGCGGGCAGGCCGGTGTCGGCGGCCTGCTCGGGTACCCTTCAGGGCCTACCTTCCTGATGGACGCGTCACCGCCCTGGAGGGGGTATGGACCTGCCGCACGCGAGGAGTCCCGGCTGGGATTCTCCGAAGCGCTCCGGGTGTGAAGCAGGGCCGCCATGAGGGCGCGCCGCTTCGTCGCGGACTTCGACTCGTCGGCCGCCATGCTGCGCGCGCTCGCGGGCTTCCTGCACGGCCGCGACTTTCCCGCGCTGGGCACCCACCGCCACACGAGCCCGCTGTTCGAGGCGCTGCTCCCCGTCGTCAACCGCCTCCCGGTGCCGAGGCGCGAGGCCGCCTATGTCCGCAGCGGACTGGCCGAGGCCCTCACGCCGCGCGCGCTGACGCACTTCGATGCGGAGGCCCTGTCGCGCTGGGTGGTGGCCCGCTATCCGCGCCAACGCTATCCGGCCGCCGTGGTGGGCTCCTCCAACGGCGCCCTGGTCCACCTGTGCGCGGCGCTGGGCATTCCGTGGCTGCCCCAGACGCAACTGCTCGCCGTGCGTCACGACGGGCGCGTGCCCGTGGACGAGCCGCTCCAGCACCTGGACTTCGCGCGAGAGCCCGCGCGCCGGTTGCTGGAGTCCCATCCAGACCTCCAGTTGCACCACACGCACGACGCCAACCACGACCGGCTCCTCTTGCGAGGGCTGACGCACTTCCGGGTGAAGCGACGACGCCTGGGCGTCGCCTACGTCCGCTTCCTGGAGGACGTGCTGGAGCCCGGCGCCACCCTCTTCGTGTCCGAGTGCGAGCTGCGCTGGCCGACGCTGCGACAGGGCGAGCGGCACGTCTTCCAGCACGGGGCGCTCGGCGGCGCGAGCCCTGACGAGTACTACCTGGGCGGCCCGCGCGTGGAGGCGTACCTGCGGCGCCAGGGCTCGCCGCGTCCGCGCTGGCCCACGCCGCCTCCGGACAGCGACAGCCCGGAAGCGGAGTGGGGTTACGAGCCCGCGCTGAGCGAGGACCTCCAGCGCCTGGCGCGCAAGCGACGCTGGCGACTGCGGCGCATCGTCTATCCGGAGCCGGAGGCGCTCAGCCCGCTGGTGGCGGACCTGTACCGGCACTGGTACCGCGACAGGCACATGCCGCTGGGGCGGTTGCTGGTGGAGTCGTCGATTCTGATGGAGCCCTGGTGGGCGCTGCGCGGCGGCGCGGTGCCGTTCTGGATGGTGCTCAACACGCGGCCCTCGGCGCGCGCGCTGGAGCACTACCTGGACGCGTCCGAGCCGTGGGAAGCCCTGTACCTCATGCTCTGCTCCCGGGGCGTGGAGTCCATTGGCCTTGCGCCGCTGCAACGCTGGCGGGAGCTGCTCTCCCGGGGTTTGGACCGGGGTGAGTTCCTGGGCGTGGACGAGCAGGAGTATCCGCGCGACTTCGCCGCCGTCGTCCGCTACCACCCCGCGGTGAAGCGGGCGATGGCCGCGCGCTACCCGATGCCGGAGCGGCTGGACTTGAAGCGCCTGGACGCGTTCCTGCGCCAGCACGGGGACCGCTACCCGGTGCGCTGGGAAGAGGCCGACACGAGCCCGCGCCACTCGAGCGCGGGCGTGTCGTCCTGGATGCACTGAGCTACGCGGCCGACACCGCCACGGAGCCCAGGCCCTCCACGATGAGCCGCACCCGGTCTCCGGGCTGGAGCATGTGCGCGACCGTGGCGGCGCCCGCCAGGACGATGCTGCCGGCGGGGAGCACCTGGCCGCGCAGCGCGAGCAGCTCGCACAACTGCACCACCGACAACACCGGGTCCCCGGAGATGGCGTCCGAGCGGGCCGACTGCGCCAGCGCGTCGTTCACCGACATCTTCATCTCCAGCCGCGTCAAATCCAGCGAGCGCGGCGGGTGCTCCTCTTCCCCGAGGACGAACAGCGAGGAGGACGAGTTGTCCGCCACCACGTCCGGCAGGGAGAAGTACTTGAAGTCGCGGTAGCGCGAGTCGAGGATTTCCATCGCGGCGAACACGGACTCGCACGCGTCCAGCGCCTCCTCGCGCGTCACCGTCCCGCGCAGCTCGCGCGCGGTGCGGAAGGCAATCTCCGGCTCGATTTTCGGGTGGATGCCCTGGCCCAGGGCGATGACCCCGTCCGCCGCCACGCGCATCCGGTCCGTGAGGACGCCGTACACGGGCGAGTCCAGGTTCATCTGCCGGCGCTTGGCCTCGGACGTCAGGCCCATCTTCAGGCCGACGACGCGCTCACCGTCGGCGAGGCGCAGTTGGAGGCCCGCCTCCTGGACGGCGTAGGCCTCCGGCAGCGTGAGCTTCGGCAGCTCGTTGGTGAGGGGCGGTACCTCGCGCCGCTCTCGCCGCGCGGCGTCGAGGCGTCGGGCCAGCTCCGAGGGGTCCACGGTCTGCGTCATTGCATCCCTCTCCAGGTCGGTTCAGCGCGGACAGACGCGCCGGGCGGCGCAGCAGAGCACGGCCGGGGGTCCCAGGCGAGGCGGCTGATGCGCAGGTTGTCCCGCGTCGGGGTATAAGCCGCGCGCACCGGAAGCACGGGGCTTCCGGGGACTGGATTCACCGGGCCAACGTGCTGCATAACCCCGGTTCCAGCCCCCGGCCGGGGCGGGCCTCCGAAGCAAGGACTCCCATCATGCGACTCTTCTGGCTCTTCGCGGCAGTGCTTCTTCCGACCTCGGCGGCGTTCGCGGACGAAACCCCAGGGCGGCACACCCACGACGGCTTCTACCTGCGCGGTCAGCTCGGCATCGCCTACACCCACTCCGAGGCGCAGGAGATTGACCTGGCGCTCAAGGGCGCCGGCGCCACCATCAACCTGGAGCTGGGCTACGCGCTCATCGAGAACTTCATCATCTACGGGAAGCTCTTCGGCACCTCCACGCCGAACCCGGACATCCAGTTTGGCGACACCACCATCGAGGGTGACGACGACGGCGACGTGAGCAGCAACTACGCCGCGCTCGGCGTGGGCGCCACGTACTACTTCATGCCCGTCAACCTCTACATCTCCGGCGCGGTGGTGGCCAACCAGCTGAGCATCACCCAGGACGGCGAGCGCGAGGCGGAGACGGACTCCGGCGTCGGCCTGCATTTTGGCCTGGGCAAGGAGTGGTGGGTGAGCAACAACTGGGCGGTGGGCATCGGCGGCGAGGTGGCGCTGGGCCGCATCCGCAGCGACAACGACGATGGGGACGACTGGAACGTCACCCACTTCTCGCTGCTCTTCACCGCCACCTTCAACTGACCGTGGGACGGGTGGCCGTGACGCTTCCGTTTCTTCCGAAGTGTCACGGCCCCTCCATCGGCGTGAGTGTGCTCAGGCCTGCTGGTTGAGCCCCGCGGCGATGGCGCGCGCGGCGGAGCGCGGGCTGAAGCGCACCATGAAGGCGGCCAGGCCGTTGAGCGCGCCGTGGATGGCCAGCACCCGCCCGCGCAGCATCGCCTTGTAGGCGTGCTCCACCACGTCCTCGGGCTTCGCCACGCCGGAGCGCTGGAACAGGCGGCTCTTGTCATTGCCCGCCTTCTGCGCGAACTCCGTGTGTGTCGCGCCGGGGCAGGAGCACGTCACCGTCACGCCGGTGCCCTTCAGCTCGTACGCCAGCGCCTCCGACAGCGACACGACGAACGCCTTCGTCGCGTAGTACGTGGACATGTAGGGCCCGGCCTGGAAGGCGGCGGTGGAGGCCACGTTGAGGATGCGCCCATGGCCGCGCTCGCGCATGGGCCGGGCGAACAGGTGCGTGAGCTTCAGGAGCGCGGTGCAATTCACCTGCACCATCTCCGCCTCGCGTTTCACGTCCTGGTCCAGGAAGGGGCCCGAGGAGCCGAAGCCCGCGTTGTTGACGAGGAACTCCACCTCCAGCCCGCGCTCGGCCACCTGCGCGAAGAGCTGCTCGGGCGCGTCGGGCTGGGACAGGTCCGTGGGCAGCACGTGGGCCTTCACCCCGTGCTCCTTCTCCAGCGTCGCGGCGAGCGCTTCCAGCCGCGCCGCGCCGCGCGCGACGAGGATGACGTCGTGCCCGTCCCGGGCGAAGCGCCGCGCGAAATCCACTCCGAGGCCAGCCGAGGCTCCGGTGATGAGGGCCACCTTGCGTGACATGTTGTTTCCTCCCAGCGCCTTTATAGCCGAGCGCGGGAGGACTCACGCGGTGCTCTCGTGCCGGGGGAGGCTGACCTCGAAGCGGCTGCCCATGTCCGGCTCGCTGCGCACGCCGATTTCGCCGCCGTGCGCCTCCACGATTTGCCGGGTGATGTAGAGCCCCAGGCCCAGTCCCCCGTAGTGGCGCTCGCTGACGGCGCGACCGAAGCGCTCGAAGATGTGCGACTGGTACTCCCGCGCGATGCCGATGCCCGAGTCCTCCACGCGCAAGAGCACCCGGTCCGCCTCGCCCCGAAGCGCGATGTGCACGGGCTGGCCCGCGCCGTACTTCAGCGCGTTGGCGAGCAGGTTCGTGAGCACCTGCTCCAGGCGGACACGGTCCCAGTGCCCGCGCAGGTCGCCCTGGAGGGACAGCGACACGGGGCTTCCGGCCTGACTCGCGGGGACCGCCAGCCGGTCCTTCACCTCGCGCGCCACGGCCTCCAGATTCACGTCCTCGCGATGCAGCGTCAGCCGACCGCTGGACAGGCGCGACACGTCGAGCAGTCCGTGGACGAGCCCCGACAGCTTGTCCACCTGGCGCTGCACGACGTCGAGCTGCGAGACGACCAGCGGCGTGGGAAGGAAGGGCCGGTCCTTGCGCGTCTGCCGCCGCAGCCACTGCAGGCGCAGTTGGAGCGGGGTGAGGGGTGTCTTCAGCTCGTGACTGGCCACGGCGAGGAACTCGTCGCGCAGGCGCACGGAGCGGCGCGCCTCGCGGTACAGCCGGGCGTTGTCCACGAGGAGCGCGGCGCGGCGGGCCAGGTCCTGCGCCGTCTCCAAGTCCGTCTGGTTGTAGTGGCGCGAGGGGCGCACCGCGAGGAAGGTGAGCGCGCCCAGTGAGCGGCCTCGCGCGAGCAGCGGCACGGCGAGGATTCCGTGGAAGCCCACCTCGCGCATCGTCTCGAAGTGGGCCTCGCTCACGGAGACGGCGCGCAACCACGCGTCGTCGATGTTGTCCACGAGCAGGGACTCGGCCTGACGGGCCACGCGGGTGGTGGGGTGCGCGCTGCCCTCGGGCCCGGGAGGAAAGTCCCGCACGCGCCGGGCGAGCGCGTCCAGGCCGGGTTCGGCATGCGCCACCGACGTGCGCTGCACGGTGCCCGACTCGTCCACGATGTCGACGAAGCACCAGTCCGCGAGGATGGGCACGCAGAGCCGGGCCAGCGTGTCGAGCGTGGCCTTCGGGTCCAGCGAGGATGAGGCCAGGAGGCGACTGGCGTCGGCGAGGAAGGCCGCGCGCTGCTCGGCGGCCTCCGCTTCCGAGCGTGCCTGCTGCTCCTCACGCAACAGGCGCGCGGACTCCAGCGCCAGTCCCGCCAGCCGGGCGAGTCGGTGCAGGGCCAGCTCGTCCTCGCGACTGAAGTCGCCCACCTCCCGGTCGAAGAGGTAGAGCACGCCGGCGTCCGAGGGCAGCGAGGCGGAGATTCGGCCGCGGGGCTCCGCGCGCGCGCTGCGACGCTCCCTCGCCGTGCGACCCGGCTCGTCGCCGGAGGGCACCGCGTAGCCACCCCAGACCTCGTAGGCCCGTGAGAGCGACGTGACGCTCGCCCCCCGCGTCTTCCCGACGGTGGGCGTCATCACCACGGTCGCCTGGTGGGCGCGCGTCAGACGGCGGGCGATCTCCACGAGCACGGCGAGCGCCTCTTCGACGGTCGCGGCCGACAGGAGCTGCCTCGAGTCCGCATCCTCCGCCGCGCGAGCCTCTTCCAGCGACATGGGCGCGACAGGTTCCATCGGCATGTTCGACTCCCCTTGGGTTCAACCCCGTCCGGCCCCTCACCCCCTCCGGCCACCCGTGGGCCTTCACTGCTCCCCTGCCCTCCGGACAGCCTGGGCCGTCATGCGTTTGACGCGAGCGGACGACATGGTGGGGTGCGCCTGCCGTGATGCTGGTGACGGCTCCGTCGGTTGCGTACATTGCGCGCCGTTCGACCGGGGTTCCCGCGGTCCCCCTCCCTCTCGGCAACCGAGGAGGCGGGCGCCCGTGAGCGACTCGTGGTGCGGGCACGCACGGAGGGTCCAGCCATGGAGAAGGTGCTCAACTACATCGGTGGGGAGCTGCTGCCCGCCCGCGGTGGCCAGTGGCTGGACAAGCCAGAGCCCGCGACGGGGAAGACGTACGCCCAGGTGCCCGACTCGGACGCGACGGATATCCAGCACGCGGTGGAGGCCGCCACGCGCGCCTTCCCGGCCTGGTCCGCCACGCCCGCCGCCGAGCGCTCCCGCCTGATTCGCCGCCTGGCCGACGCCATCCGGGGCCGCCTGGACGACTTCGCCCGCGCGGAGTCCATCGACTCCGGCAAGCCGCTGTCCGTCGCGTCGAGCGTGGACATCCCGCGCAGCATCCTCAACTTCGAGTTCTTCGCGGACGCGGTGACGCAGTTCTCCAGTGAGGCGCACGCCACCGACGGCGTGGCGCTCAACTACACGCTGCGCTCGCCCCTGGGCGTGGTGGGCTGCATCTCGCCGTGGAACCTGCCGCTGTACCTGCTGACGTGGAAGCTCGCGCCCGCGCTGGCCATCGGCAACTGCGTGGTGGCCAAGCCCTCCGAAGTCACGCCGATGACGGCGTATCTCCTGTCCCAGGTCTGCCGCGAAGTCGGCCTGCCGCCGGGCGTGCTCAACGTCGTCCACGGCCTGGGCCCCAAGGTGGGCGCCGCCATGAGCCAGCATCCGGACATCGCCGCCATCTCCTTCACGGGCAGCACCCGCGTGGGCTCGGAAATCGCGCGCGTGGCGGCGCCGAACTTCAAGAAGCTGTCACTGGAGATGGGCGGGAAGAACCCCAACGTCATCTTCGAGGACTGCGACTTCGAGGAGGCGCTGGCGACGACGGTGCGCTCGTCGTTCTCCAACCAGGGGCAAATCTGTCTGTGCGGCCCGCGCATCTTCGTGCAGCGCCCCCTCTACGAGCGCTTCAGGGACGCGCTGGTGGCGCGCACGCGGGCGCTCAAGGTCGGCGACCCGCTGGAGGCCGGCACCGAGCAGGGCGCGCTGGTGTCACAGCAGCACTTCGACAAGGTGATGGGCTACATCGACCTGGCGAAGCAGGAGGGCGGGCGCATCCTCGCGGGAGGCCGGCGCGCGAGCCTGTCCGGCCGCTGCCGCGAGGGCTGGTTCGTGGAGCCCACGCTCATCGAGGGCCTGGACTCAGCGTGCCGCACCAACCAGGAAGAAATCTTCGGGCCGGTGGCCAGCATCATCCCCTTCGACCAGGAGGACGAGGTGCTCGCGTGGGCCAACTCCACGAAGTACGGCCTGGCGGCCAGCGTGTGGACGAAGGACGTGACGCGAGCGCACCGCTTCGCGTCCCGACTGCACAGCGGCATCGTCTGGGTGAACTGCTGGATGCTGCGAGACCTGCGCACGCCGTTCGGTGGAGTGAAGGATTCGGGCGTGGGACGCGAGGGCGGGTGGGAAGCGCTGCGCTTCTTCACCGAGCCGAAGAACGTGTGCATCAAGCTGTGACGCGCTGGACGGAGACACGACGTGAGCACCAGTGAGCGAGTCGATTCCCAGAAGGCCCCGGAGCCCGTGGGCCTGTACCCCCACGCGCGCCGCGTGGGCAACCTGTTGTTCCTGTCGGGCGTGGGCCCGCGTGAGCGCGGGGTGAAGAAGATTCCCGGCGTGGAGCTGGACGCCGAGGGAAACATCACCTCGTACGACATCGAGGCGCAGTGTCACTCGGTGTTCCGCAACGTCCGCTACATCCTGGAGGCCGCGGGCTCGTCCTGGGAAAAGCTGGTGGACGTCACGGTGTACCTGACGGACATGAAGAAGGACTTCCCCACGTACAACCGGCTGTGGGCGGAGTACTTCAAGGACAACCCGCCGTGCAGGACGACGCTCGAAATCAATCGGCTGCCCACGCCCATTGCCATCGAGCTCAAGTGCATCGCCACCATCGGAGACGACTGAATGGGCCGCCTGACCCCCATCAACTTCAAGAAGTGGATTGATGAGCACCGCCACCTGCTCAAGCCGCCCGTCGGCAACCAGCAGGTGTGGGCGGACCGCGAGTTCATGGTCACCGTGGTCGGCGGCCCCAACTCGCGCACGGACTTCCACATCAACGAGGGCGAGGAGTTCTTCTACCAGTTGGAGGGCACCATCAACCTGCGCGTGCTCGACGACGGCAAGCCCGTGGACATCCCCATCTCCGAAGGGGACATCTTCCTGTTGCCGCCCAAGGTGCCGCACTCGCCGCAGCGTCCCGCCGGCACGGTGGGCCTGGTGCTGGAGCGCCGCCGCCTTCCCGGAGAGCTGGATGGCTTCATGTGGCTGTGCCCCACGTGCGGCGAGAAGCTCCACGAGGAGTTCGTGCACGTCACCAATCTGGTGACGCAGCTGCCGCCCATCTTCGAGCACTTCTACGGCAACCCGGACAACTGCACGTGCAAGAAGTGCGGGACGAAGGTCACCAAGGAAGGGCCGAAGCGTTGAAGGTCGACATCCACACGCACCTGTTGCCGGAGAAGCTGCCGCGCTTCGCGGAGCGCTATGGCTATGGCGGCTTCATCACGCTGGACCACCACCAGCCGTGCCGAGCGCGGATGCTGCGCGACGACGGGAAGTTCTTCCGCGAGGTGGAGAGCAACTGTTGGGACCCGGTGAAGCGCATCGAGGAGTGCGACGCGGCGGGCGTGCACGTCCAGGTGATTTCCACCGTGCCGGTGATGTTCAGCTACTGGACGAAGCCGGAGCACGGGCTGGATTTGTCGCGCTTCCTGAACGACCACGTCGCCTCCGTCGTGCGTGAGCACCCCAAGCGTTTCGTGGGCCTGGGCACGGTGCCGCTGCAGTCGCCGGAGCTGGCGATTCGCGAGCTGGAGCGGTGCGTGAAGGAGCTGGGCCTGGCGGGCGTGCAGATTGGCAGCCACGTCAACGACTGGAACCTCTCCGACGAGAAGCTGTTCCCCTTCTTCGAGGCCGCGAGCGAGCTGGGCGCGTCCATCTTCGTCCACCCGTGGGACATGATGGGCGAGGCGAAGATGCAGAAGTATTGGCTGCCGTGGCTGGTGGGCATGCCCGCGGAGGTGTCGCTGGCCATGTGCTCGCTCATCTTCGGCGGCGTGCTGGAGCGGCTGCCCAGGCTGCGCTTCGCCTTCGCGCACGGTGGCGGCTCGTTCCCCGGGACGCTGGGGCGAATCGAGCACGGCTTCGAGGCGCGTCCGGACCTGGTGGCCGTGGACAACAAGGTGCCGCCGCGCGACTACCTGGGCCGCTTCTGGGTGGACTCGCTGGTGCACGACGCGGAGACGCTGCGCTTCATCGTCAAGCTGTTCGGCGCGGACAAGGTGGCGCTGGGCAGTGACTATCCGTTCCCCCTGGGCGAGCTGCGCCCGGGCACTCTCATCGAATCGATGAGCGAGCTGGCGCCCGACGCGCGCGAGCAACTGCTCTGGAAGAACGCCCTGGCGTGGCTGGGGCGCTCTCGCGAGGACTTCGCACCATGACGACGACGCTTCCCTACGAGGACTCCGAGGACTTCGCGCGCCGCGCCGACGCGGAGGACCCGCTGCGCACCTTCCGCGACGCGTTCCTCTTCCCTCAAGCCCCGGACGGCAAGCCGGTGGTGTACCTGGCGGGCAACTCGCTGGGGCTCCAGCCGCGCAACGCCGCGCGCTACGTGCAGGAGGAGCTGGAGGACTGGGCGAAGCTGGGCGTGGAGGGGCACCACCAGGGGCGCCACCCGTGGCTGCACTACCACGAGCTCGTCACCGAGCAGGCCGCGCGGCTGGTGGGCGCGAAGCCGCAGGAAGTGGTGGTGATGAACACCCTCACGGTGAACCTGCACCTCATGATGGTGTCGTTCTACCGGCCCACGCGCGGGCGGTTCAAAATCCTCGTCGAAGGCGGCGCGTTTCCGTCGGACCAGTACGCGGTGGCGTCCCAGGCGCGCTTCCACGGGTATGACCCGCGCGAGGCGGTGCTGGAGCTCAAGCCGCGCCCCGGTGAGGAGACGCTGCGCACCGAGGACATCCTCGCCACGTTGGACCAGCACGGGCACGAGGTGGCGCTCGTGTTGCTCGGCAGCGTGAACTACCTCACGGGCCAGGCGTTCGACCTGGCGGCGATTACGCGCACGGCGCACTCGAAGGGGTGTCTCGTCGGGTTCGACCTGGCGCACGGCGCGGGGAACTTGAAGCTGTCGCTGCACGACGACGGGCCGGACTTCGCGGTGTGGTGCTCGTACAAGTACCTCAATGGTGGCCCGGGGAGCCTGGGCGGCGTGTTCGTCCACGAGCGTCACTCGCGCTCGCGGGACATCCCCCGCTTCGAGGGCTGGTGGGGACACGACAAGACGACGCGCTTCCAGATGGGGCCCGACTTCGACCCGATTCCGGGCGCGGAGGGGTGGCAGTTGTCCAACCCGCCCATCCTCCAGCTCGCGGCGCTGCGCGCGTCGTTCGAGCTGTTCGACAAGGCGGGCATGGAGGCGCTGCGCGCGAAGAGCGAGCGGCTCACGGGGTATCTGGAGTTCCTGTTGGACAAGTTGCCGCCGGCCTTCGTGCGCATCACCACGCCGAGGGACCCGAAGCAGCGCGGCGCTCAGCTCTCACTGCGCTTCAAGGGCGAGGCGCAGGGGATGCTCAAGCGACTGTCGGATGCGGGCATCGTCTGCGACTTCCGCAAGCCGGACATCATCCGCGCGGCGCCCGCGCCGCTGTACTGCAACTTCACCGATGTCTACCGCTTCGTGAAGACGCTGGAGGGCCATGCCCGTGGGTGAGCGGAACGAAGCCGTCACCGTGGTGGGCGCGGGCCTCGTGGGTTCGCTGCTCTCCGTGTTCCTGGCGCGCCGGGGCTACTCCGTGGAGGTGCTGGAGCGCCGTCCGGACATGCGCCGCGAGGTCATCGACGCGGGCCGCTCCATCAACCTCGCCATCTCCACGCGCGGCCTGTACGCGCTGAGGCAGGTGGGGCTGGAGGAGGAGGCGCTGAAGCACGCCATCCCCATGCGCGGGCGGATGATTCACCCGCCGAAGGGAGCGCTGGCGTACCAGCCCTATGGCAAGGACGACTCGCAGCACATCAACTCGCTGTCGCGGGCGTGGCTGAACAAGTTCCTGATGTCTGCGGCGGAGACCACCGGCAAGGTGCGCATCCGCTTCAATCAGCGGGTGACGCAGGCGGACCTCGTGACGGGGTCGCTCACGGTGATGGACGAGGCCACTGGGCAGGAGCGTAAGGAAGCGGGCCGCGTGTTGTTCGGCACGGACGGCTCCGGCTCGGCGGTGCGGCAGGCGATGGAGCAGGTGCCGGGCTTCGCGGCGACGCAGGAGCAGCTCGGGCACGGCTACAAGGAGCTGACGATTCCGGCGGGCCCGGGCGGCGCGTTCCAGATGGAGAAACACGCGCTGCACATCTGGCCGCGCGGCACGTACATGCTGATTGGGCTGCCCAATGAAGATGGCAGCTTCACGTGCACGCTGTTCCTGCCGTGGAAGGGGCCGGTGAGCTTCGAGTCGCTGGACACGCCGGCGAAGCTGGAGGCGTTCTTCGAGGAGCAGTTCCCCGACGCGAAGGCGCTCATCCCGGATTTGACGGAGGCCTTCTTCGCGCGGCCCACGGGCGGCATGGTGACGGTGAAGTGCGCGCCCTGGCGCGTGGGCGACAAGGCCCTGGTGCTGGGCGACGCGGCGCACGCCATCGTCCCCTTCTTCGGCCAGGGGATGAACTGCGGCTTCGAGGACTGCACGGTGCTGGATGGGCTGTTGGAGCAGCACGGCACGTGGGCTGACGTCTTCGGGACGTTGGAGCGGCTGCGCAAGACGAACGCGGATGCCATCGCGGACATGGCGGTGGAGAACTTCGTGGAGATGCGCGACAGCACCGGCAGCCCGCGCTTCCTGTTGGAGAAGGCCGTGGAGAAGGCGCTGCTCAATGCCTTTCCGGGCGAGTTCGTCAGTCGCTACTCGATGGTGAGCTTCAGCCGCGTGCCGTACCGGCTGGCCTATGAAGTGGGGGCGATTGCCGGTGGCATCGTCTCCGAGTTGTCCGAGGGGCTGACGCGCGCCGAGGACGTGGACCTGGGGCGGGCGAAGCAGCTCATCCAGGAGCGGCTGGTGCCATTCATGAAGGAGCACGCGGATGGATTTCGGACTCAAGGGTAGGCGCGCGCTCGTCATGGGCGCATCGGCGGGGCTGGGCTACGCGACGGCACAGGCGCTGGTGAAGGAAGGCGCCACGGTGGCCATCTGCTCGCGCGGTGGCGACAAGTTGGAGCGCGCGGCGAAGGAGCTGGGCGCGGCGCTCGCGGTGCCGTGTGACTTGAACCAGCCGGGCGCGGCGAAGCGACTGGTGGACGAAGTTGTCGCGAAGCTGGGTGGCGTGGACGTGCTCGTGGTGAACACGGGCGGGCCTCCGGCGGGCGGCTTCGAGTCGCTGACGGCGGAGCAGTGGCAGCTCGGCTTCCAGAGCCTGTGGATGGCGGCGGTGGATGGCATCCAGGCTTCGCTGCCGGGGATGAAGGAGCGCAAGTGGGGCCGCATCGTCCTGGTGACGTCGCTGGCCGCGCGCGAGGCGATGCCCAACCTCACCATCTCCAACGGCCTGCGCGCCGGGTTGCTCGGGCTGGTGAAGACGGTGAGCAACGAAGTGGCGCAGCACGGCGTCACGCTGAACGCGGTGCTGCCGGGCTTCCACGCCACCGAGCGGATGACACAACTGGGCCTCACGGACGAGAAGGTGGCGCCGCAGATTCCCGCGCGGCGACTGGGTCGTCCCGAGGAGCTGGCCTCGCTGGTGGCGTTCCTGTCTTCCGAGCAGGCCTCGTACATCACCGGCCAGTCCATCGTCGTCGACGGCGGCGCGCAGCGCGGGTTCTGAAGCGACTTTGCTAGAGTTGCTTCGATGCATTGAGTCCGTTCAACTGAGGGAGATGGCCTTGACGATGCCGGAAAGCCAAGCCTGCATACTCTGCGGAGTTCCGAGGAATAGCCCTGGACCCGGCAAAGAGGGTCGGCCCACTACGCCAGAGGCGCACGGCCCACATGGCGACAGACCGTGATGGATGTTCGTCTGACCAAGCACATCCTTGCCGCTCATCAGATGTCGGTCGGTACATTGGGGGGCCTCTCGAATCCTCTTCGACGTAAGTCGGAGGTCTCTATGAAGTTCAAATCGACTGCCCTCAAATGGGTCGTGATAAAGGTACCACATGGCTACAAAGCGTAAGCGCGTTCGGCGGGCTCAACTGCCCCCTTCCCGACGAAGTACTGCAAAAAAAGCGCGCGCCACCAAGATCAAACGTCCTAAGCGAGTTCCGCGGCTGACTCTCACGCGCATAAAACTCGATGGCTTCAAGGCAGTGAAGTCTTCTGGCTACGTTGAACTGAAACCACTGACACTTCTTATTGGCCGCAATGGCAGTGGGAAAAGCTCACTTGTCGAAGCCCTGCAATGGATGCAAGACGCTTACTTTGATGGACTGCTTGAGGCGACTGGCCGTCGCTTCCGTGCATATTCGTACTTACTCAACAAGCGGTCGACGACCACAACACTTCACTTAGAATTTCAATCGTCGGGGAAACCTGTCTACTACGACCTCAATGTTGGAGGAGCTGCAGGTAGCTTCGACCGCCCTATCGTTCGCGACGAATCTCTATTCTGGGGTCGAACAAACGCGCAAAAAACCATCCTCTCCACCACAAAGGGCTCAAAAGGCCCAGTGTACCGAAATGTCGAGGGAATGAATCCTGAGAGAAACGCTGATCGCCTTGGCATCGCATCAATGTCAGATGGTCATGTTTCGCTACAATCGATAGCACGCTTTGTCGAGCGGATGGTTGTCCTTCGCCTAAGTCCCACAATGATGCGCTTCGAGTCGCGCCTTGAGCGGGCAGCCGGCCGGATGCTGGATGAGGAAGGCGCACAACTACCTGCACTCATCGCATCCTTCGACGACAGTCAGCGCGCGTGGGTGCGAGAGCGCGTCTCCGCTGTCCTGTCGGGAATCAAAAATGTAAAGATCACCAAAACGGACCGCGC
Source organism: Myxococcus sp. CA040A (assembly GCF_013336725.1). NCBI lineage: Bacteria > Pseudomonadati > Myxococcota > Myxococcia > Myxococcales > Myxococcaceae > Myxococcus > Myxococcus sp. CA040A. The sequence continues at coordinate 307,936 of NZ_JABUMR010000007.1, forward strand.
ACGGGGATACGTAACCGCTACTGAGCGCATGAAATGGCGCGGTGGTGGTCGGCAAGTAGATCTGCCCAGCTGGATGCTGTCTGAAGGTACACGCCGAATTACTGCTCTCTTTGCCTTACTCGCTGCGAACCCACGTCCATCACTTCTCGTTATTGAGGAGATCGAGAATGGCCTCGACCCCTGGACGCTTGAGTATGTCTTTCAAGCACTAAGAGAAGCATCGTCGGAGGGAACTCAAGTCATCATCACAACACACTCACCCTTCCTACTAGATCACGTCAACATTGATGAGGTTATTCACGTTCGTCGAGAAGAGGGCGACTCTACGTACCGCGCTATCTCTACCTACGCGGACGTCGCCAAGTTTGGTGACGCCGTCGCGCCCGGAGGTATGTACATCGCCGGCTATTTCGGCGGTGATGAATCATGAGCGCAAGGAGAAAGCCAGTAATCGGGCTCTTTGTTGAAGGCTCTCGCCCCACCGATCCCTTACGCGACGATTTCGGGAAAATGTGGCAACACCTTGCCGACCACTTTGGACGCGACATCGAACTCAAGGTATTTGGAATAAGCAAGGGTCAAATCGTACGACTGCAATCCGATCTGCCCGTCAAAAAGGGTGCAACTAAGCTTATTGCCAAGGGGCAGACACAGCTTGTCGGTGGCGGCGACCCACTAGATGTCGCCATTCAGCGCGCTTACGAAAAGGACCGATTTGACCGTGTGATTATCGCGTTTGACCGCTGGAGGCCCAATCAAATCCTCTCCCCTGAGGAGCAGGATCTACCATGCCCAATGCGCCCGGAGGTGAGTTTCGTTTTACGCCATCTCGCAGTGAGCAAGTATCTCGACAGCATCTTCCGAAATGCGGCAAAAGCACTTCTGCTGCGGTATGAATCACGCACCGAACTGCGCCCGCGTGCGGGCAAACTCAGTGCGTTGGAGGTAATATTCATGAATCCAATGTTTGAGGCGATCTTTGTCTCGGACGAGCAAACAGTCCGCAAAGCACTTGAGGTCGAAAAGAAGAAGCCTAAAGATTGGCCAAAATTCAAAACGTACGAGGCAGAACTAGACAAAAGGGTTCTCGACATTGCCATACTGGCCGTGAAATACCAGCGCAATGCATATACAAACGCAAAGTCGCGTTGGGGGCATGCGTTTGTCAGGGCTGCATCGGCCGACGCAGCGCTCTGGGAACATCCCATTGCAAGTCGCCTTGGTCGGGTGATTACAGCGTAGTAGCCTAGAAACAAAAGGCTCGTAGCTATATGCCTTTACATGGAGTGTCGGTATGCGACGGCCAAATCGCAGTTTTCGTTCGGCCGTACTCCTTTACCACTCCAGGAAGTCAAAAGCTCTGTGACAGAGCGACAATTCCCGCTCCGAGTGCGAGACAGAAGTTCTTGGGGAATGCCGCTTATGGGAACGAAGACGATGACCTCGGGGAATCGCGCCAACTCCTTGGGACGGTCACAACCTGATAGTCGCGAGAGTTCGCCGACTACTGCTCCGGTCGGTCAGCAACCTCGTCCGCCACTTCACTGACTGTAGGGTTACCACTCTAATAATAAGCGACCTCGAGACGCTGGCTTCCACGCTACGGAGCGGATGACGCAACTGGGTCTCACGGACGAGAAAGTGGCTCCGCAGTTTTCCGCGTGGCGACTGGGCCGTAACGCGGAACTGGTGGCGTTCCTCTCCTCCGAGCAGGCCTCGTACATCGCCGGCCAGTCCATCGTCGACGGCGGCGCGCAGCGCGGGTTCTGACCTCACGGCGGTGCGGAGTTGCCCGACGGGCTCCGCGCCTCACGGAAGTTCGGAGGTTGGCGCTGAAATCTCCGTCACTTGGATGCCGGTGTCTCCCAGCCCTTGGAGCACGCCGACGAACCGCTCGCTTGCGATGATGTGGCCTGGACCCGGACGGAAGCGGAACACGTCCGCATCAGGCAGAGTCGCCGCGTCGAGCCACCAGCGAGTGGGCGCCAGGGTCATCTCCTGGGAGCCACACACCGGGCAAGGTTCTCCGACTGGCATGGGGCGACATTCCGCTGCGTAGTCACCCGCGACGAGCAGCTCCAGCTCAAGCAATGGAGGGGCGCCAGGGGCCATCTTCAATGCGGTCGACACGGGCTTGATTCCGCGAAGCCGCGCCGCCGACAGAGCCTCAACCGCCGCTGGCTGGACGAAGATGTTCCACGGCGCGTCCATCGCAATCGGAGGGGGCTGTCCCCTCACCTGCCCGACCAGCGGGCCCATTCCAGCACCTGGCCTGACGAGCGCCCCGTCCGGCATGAATGGATGCACGAGGTCGTGGAGACGGATGTACTCCGACCAGGACTCCTGCCGAGCCTTCACGAACTCGCGTTGCTCAGGCAGCGTGGACAGGTCCGCGCTCGGGTAGTTGAGGGAGAGGGTCGCCCATTCCGCGAAGCACTTGCCGCAGGCCGCCCCCGGGAGCGCCCACTTTCGCTTGGCACTGATGGTCCACTGCCGGCGATTCACCTCCCGGTCGATGACGTTCCTGAGCGTGTAGTAGCGCATCAGCGACTCACTCCCTGCAGTACCTGCTCCAACTTGCCGAGCTGCTGCCAGTAGGACATGGGCATCCCGACAAGACGATATTTCTGGAGCATGTAGCCCGCGTGCTCGAAGTGCCTTCGCTTCGCTTCCCTGGGCGACAGGCTTGATCCCTCGATCCGGAGGATGTGGTCCTCCCAATCGGCGTTCCACGGCGCACCCGATTCACCGCGATGAATCTCCTTGTGCCGCTTCACATCGATGGCGATGGCGTACTCGTGAATGTTGATGCCCTGCTGTGAGAAGTAGGACTCGAATGCCCGGGGAAAGATGTGGTGCTTCTCCTTCGGGACCTTCTCCCACTCCGCATATGCCTTTCTGATTTGCTTCTGACTCGGAAGTTCCTCCGGGCGCTCCCAGTGGATGACGAACACCGCCTCCCGTCCGGGGAGTACCTGCGGAGCGCCCCAAAGCCGCTGGGGAGATGAGCTGACGCCCGCGCTCGTTGGCGAGGTAGCGCCGCGCAGGGCGATCGGAGCCGATGCCACATCCTCGCACCGGTATGCGCCGCAGACATCGCCCGCGCACGCGACGGTGACACAGTCCGCGTCGTCATCGGCCGCTCCCGCGCAATCCTCGGCGGAATCAGCCTCTCGCGGCAGCGTGATGGTTTCCGTGCTCGCGATTTCCGACGTCGTCGCACAGCCAAGGAGCACGGCCCACAACAGTGCAACCCACCACGCGCGAATCGTTACCATCGACCCCCCGGATGTGGTGCCCCCGCATGATACGCCTCGCGTGAGCGTTGGAGCCGCTGGTGATTGGCTCATTCCCTGAACCTTAAAACCGCCACAGGGAATGAGCCAATCGAGCTACGTCGAGGCGCCTACGCCTCTCGGGCGAGCAGCGCGTCCAGTGCGCGGTAGCTCTCGTTGAGGCCGCCTTCCATGCCGGAAGACGCCATGCCGTCGCGCTCCTCCGTCGTGTAGAAGAGCGACGTCGCCACCAGCTTCGTGCGGCCGTTACCCACGTCCTCGAGCGTCGTCGTAATCAGGATGACGTAGCCCGGCATGCCATCCCACTCGAAGGTCTGCACCATCCGCTCGGGCGGCGTGACTTCGCGGAACCGGCCCTCGAAGCCGTGAGCGTCGCCCTCGGCGTGCTCGACGAAGCGCCAGTGTCCTCCGCGCTCGACCTCCAGCCGTTCGACGACGAGCTTGTTGCCACGGCCCCACCACTTGGCCACCTGCTTCGGGTCCGTCATCGCCCTCCAGACGCGCTCGCGCGGGGCATCGAAGATGCGCTCGGTGCGAATCTCCCGGTCGGACGGCTGCGTGACGACGGCATCCCTGGACGTCTGCTGCGAAGACTTGCTCATGACTCCTCCTCATCTTTCGTTCGCGCGAGGAACTCGCCCAGCCTGTCGAGCCGAGCGTCCAGCATCCGCCGATAGCCGGCGATCCACGCCGCCTCGTCCTCCAGGCGACGCGGTCCCAATTTGCAGGTCCTCACCCGCCCCACCTTCTCGGTGGAGACCAGCCCCGCCTCTTCCAGCACGTGCACGTGCTTCTTCATGCCCGTCAGGGTCATGTCGAAGGACCCGGCCAGCTCGCTGATGGACGCCTCGCCACGTCCCAGCCGCTCCAGCACGCCCCGACGCGTGGCATCCGCCAGCGCTCCGAAGGCCAAATCGAGCTGCGAATTAAACTGAACCATATGGTTCAGTGATAATCAAGGACGCTGTCGCGCGCAAGTCCCTCGCGACAGAACGCGCGCACGGCGGGGCCGCGACGACGGGCCCGCGTGCTCGTGCGCCGAGGGACTTCGCGAGCGCTCCGCACGAAGCTCGGGAGCACACCCGTGGCGGGTACGCCTTGGAGCACGCGCGCATCCGACGCGCCGAATCCTTGGTGCGCGTTTTCACCCGCAGTACGGTCCCTGGGCGAACCTGCCTCGGAGTCCCCCTTCATGGTTTCGCGTCGATTGGTTGCACCCGTGGTGTCGCTCAGCTTGTCCGCGCTCGTGCTGGTGCTCGCGGTGGGCAATGGCTGCAGGACGACGGGCACCGGACTTCGCACCACCGCGGACTCCTCGCCGCCCGTGACATGCCCTCCGGGCTTCCGTCCCTTCACGCTGACGAACCAGGCGAGCCAGACGGTGTGGATTGGCCAGACGGCGGGCGCCGCGCCTCCGCCCTTCGCCTGCACCACCGACACGGACTGTGGTCCAAATCAGCAGTGCAACAACCCGGGCTGTACCAGCAGCGCCGACTGCAACGCCGGCAACATGTGTGACACGAACACGGGCCAGTGCATGGTGGCGACCGGCAGCGCATGCAACGGTGGCGCGCCCATCGTCACCGTCAATCTTCCCTCCATGCAGTGCACGGGTGCGAAACAGGTGGCGGCCTGCGCGGGCTGCGGTTCCGAGGGCTGTGACTCCACCACGGGCCTGTGCAACTGCGCGACGGGTGGCCAGGGCGTGTGCCCCACCGGGACGACGTGCGCCAACACCGTGCAGGAGTGCAGCCTCGCCAACGGTGGCACCTGCTATTTCCAGCAGGTCGTCCCCGGTGAGAACCAGGCCTGCGGCTCGGGCAACACCACGTGTCCGACGGGACAGACGTGCGACGTGGAGCTGGGCCTGTGCCAGTACTCGCGCACGGATGGCGGCGTGCCCCTGGATGCGCTGGAGCTGACGCCCCAGGAGACGGCCACGCTGTGCATGCCGTCCTCGCTTCCGCCCGCCTACGCCAACCTCCAACCCCAGTTGACGGCCTGCACCCAGGACTCGCAATGCCAGAGCAACCGCTGCCTGGTGGCCAGCGGCCCCGACATCACCAACCCGCCCACGGACTGTCCCCAGGACGCGGGCTCCACCTCGTGCCTGTGTCGCCCCGTCGTCGGCTGGAGCGGCGGCATCTTCGGGCGCACGGGGTGTCAGGCTGACGGAACGAAGTGCCAGAGCGCGGACTGCGGCAACGGGCCCGGAATGCCGTGTCCGCTCGGCAAGGGCGGCACCAATCCCTTCGCCGCGGCGGAGTTCACCCTCCAGCCCAATGCGTCCGACTTCTACGACGTCACCGTCATCAACGGCGCGAACGTCAGCATCCAGATGGGACCCACGAATGACGGCGGCTTCGCGCCCGCGTCCCAGCCGTCGCCCTATAACTGTGGCACCGCGGGCTCGCGCGTGGCCCAGAGCGTTCCCGACGCGGGGACGCTGGAGGCGTGCTCTTGGCAGTTCACTCCGGACACGACGGCCGGGCTCTCGGCCGACTACTCCACCCTGCTGCGCGCCATCACCCTGCCGACGTGCAGCCAGAACAGCGACTGCGGGGCGGGCACCACCTGCATCAGCGGCGTGTGCCAGCCCACGCTGACGAAGTGTGCCCTCACCGAGCCGTACTGCGCGGGCAACGCGGTGTGCAGCAACCCCAACAACCCCGCCGCCGGCTATTGCAGCACCTGCGCGTCGAACAGCGACTGCGCGGGCCTGGATGACGGGGGCACGCCGACGTGCGGCACGGCCTTCCTTCCGGGCGTCAACACCATGACGCCGCTCATCCAGACGTGTGGCCAGTCCATCGGCTGGTGGTCCTACGAGGACCTCTGCGCGGCGATGCCTCCGTTCAGCTACGGCCCGCTCAACTGCGCGCAGCCGATGAGCGCGGGCACGGTGACGGACACGCTGAACAACCTCTTCCAGTGCGCGGGGAACTTCGGCCAGTCCTGCTACAACTCGAGCGCGGGCAACACCCCCTCCTGCTGCGGCTGCCCGACGTTCCCCGGCAACCCCGCGGGCGGCTTCTGGCCCACCACGCTGGAGGCCGGCAACAACCCGGCCCAGCAGGCCCAGGGGCAGTGCATCAACAACAACACCACGTGGGCGCAGAACGTCCAGCCGTGGCTCGCGTTCCTCAAGAAGGCGTGCCCCACCGCGTACACGTATGCGTATGACGACGCGACCAGCACCTTCACGTGCATGACCACGGGAACCGGAGGCCCGGACGGTGGGACGCCCAACTCGGTGGGCTACGGCCTCGTGTTCGGTGACGTGAACTAGCGACGGGGCCGGGCGCGCCGCTCATGCCGACAAGGCGATGAGGGCGCGCTCGACTTCAGAGGAGCATGGGGACGACGGCGCTCAGAGCAGCGAGCGCACGGCGTCCACCACCTGGGGCCACTCGCGCGAGCGTGGGTCGACGACCTCGAAGTGGCCCGCGCCGGGCAGCACGACACAGCGCACGTCGTCGCCATGCGCGCGGCCCCGGGCACAGTAGTCCGCGCTCATCGCCACGGGGACGGTGTCGTCCTCGGAGCCGTGAAGGATGACCTGGGGAACGCCCAGGGGCTGGAGCGCGGCGGGCGAGGCGCGCTGGTAGCGCAGGGGCACTTCCAAGGGGGAGCCGCCGAGGAGGAGCTCCGCGGCGCGGTCGCTCAGCCCCAGCTCGTAGGTGCGCGTCAAATCGGCCAGGCCCGCGAGGGAGACGATTCCGCGAGGGCGCAGCGGGTCCTCGCGGCGCAGCGCGCTCCCCACGGGCATCCGGTGACGTGCCCCGAGCCACAGCGCGAGGTGGCCGCCCGCGGAGTGTCCCAGGAAGACGACGCGGGAGAGGTCCAGGGGATGCGCTTGCGCGAGGGTGCGCAGGAAGTCCGCGCCGAGCGCGACGTCTTCCAACGTGCCGGGATAGCCACCGCCCTCGTGGCCGATGCGTCGGAACTCCAGGCTCCAGGTGGCGAAGCCGCTCGCGGTGAGCGCGGCGCACAGGTGGCCCAGGTGAGCGAGGTCATACTTCGCGCGCCAGAAGCCCCCGTGGAGGGCCACGACGACGGGATGAGGCCCCGGACCCGACGGAAGCCGCAGCTCCCCGAAGTGGTGCGGCCCCGGGCCATAGCTGATGCGTGCATCCGGCGCGGGAGGCGCCTCCTCGAGAATCCACAGCGAGCTCATGCCCGCATTTTCAAGAGGCGCCAGGGCCCTCACAAGCCGTGCCCGTCCATGGCCCTCCCGGGCAGGCAAGCTCCCAGGGCGTCCAAGTGTCCTTCGGACGTCACTCCCACCCTCCCGGAGGCCCTCCCAAGTGTTGCCAAACGGGCTTTAAACGTTTTTAGACCAAGGATTTAGCCTTCACTCGCGCAAATTTAGGCTTGATTTCCCGTCGCCAAATGTAAATACCTGCGCCCACGGATTCGCTGCCGCCGTTTGACGGCGGTCACCGGCCTGGAGGCACGGACACATGGAGACGAAGGGGCTGCGGACTTTCCTGGAGATTCCCTACGACGAGCTGGAGGAGCGCAACCTCAAGGTGAAGGAGCAGCGCGTCCAGCACGTGGCCGCCGACAAGGTCCGCGAGGAGCGCATCAAGTACCTCACCGACGAGCGCAACCTGAAGGCCGTCACCGTGTGCTTCACCGACCTCGAGGGTCGGCTGCACATGCTGGACTACGACAAGAAGTTCCTGCTCAAGAGCGCCGACAACCTCACCTTCGACGGCTCCTCCATCCGCGGCTTCTCCCAGCAGTCGGAGAGCGACCTGCGGCTGAACATCGACTGGGGCTCCTTCTACTGGCTGCCCTCCGACATCTTCGGACCCGGCAAGGTGCTGGTGTTCAGCGAAGTGCTGGAGCGCGACGGCAGCCCGTACCACGCGGACATGCGCGGCCAGCTCAAGCGCATCACCGAGGCGCTGTACCAGAAGGACGGCACCGTCTTCCACGCCGCGCCCGAAGTCGAGGGCTTCCTCTTCAAGGGCCGCGACGCCGAGCGCCACTACCACGAGACGGGCAAGTTCGACTTCATCTCCACCGGCGGCTACTACCACTCGCTGCCCGGAGACCCGCTGCGCGCCTTCATCGACAAGGCCGCCGAGGCCCAGCGCGCCATGGGCTTCCAGAACGAGAAGGACCACCCGGAGGTCGCCCCCAGCCAGTTCGAGATGAACTTCTCGTACAGCGAGGCGCTCATCTCCGCGGACCAGATTCAGCTCTACAAGCTCCTGTGCCGCCAGGTCGCCGCGCAGATGGACACCACCGCCAGCTTCCTCCCGAAGCCGGTGACGGGCGTCAACGGCAACGGCATGCACATGAACATGTCGCTGTCGAAGAACAACAAGAACCTGTTCTACGACAAGGCCGGCCAGGACAACCTGAGCCCCATGGGCTGGGAGTTCATCGACCGGCTGCTCACCAACGCCAACGACATCTGCCTGGTCCTCAACTCCAGCGTGAATGCGTACCGCCGCCTGGACCCGCACTACGAGGCCCCGAATCAGATCAAGGCCAGCGCCAACAACCGCGGCGCCATGGTGCGCATCCCCTACGGCAACGAGCGCTCGGCGCGCGTCGAGTGCCGCTCCGTCGCCCCGGACGCCAACCCGTACCTGGTGCTCTACTCCCTGCTCCGCACCGGCCTGGAAGGCCCGCAGCCGCAGGAGGACGCGGAGTCCAAGCGCAGCCGCACCCGCTTCCTGCCGGACAACATCTTCGACGCCATCCGCCTCTTCAAGGGCAGCTCATTCATCGCCAACATCCTGGGTGAGAACGTGCAGTCCAAGTTCGCGGAGCTGAAGACGGCCTCCGCCGAGCGCTGCCCCAAGCAGCTGGGCGCCCGCGTGAAGACGTCCGAAATCCAGTTCCACCACGAAATCACCAACCAGTACCTCTGGAGCCAGTTCTAGGCCCTCGGCCTGGACAGCCCCAGCAGCACCAGGCCCGCCACCACCGCGACTCCGGTGGTGGCGGCCTCCCGAAGGCTCGCGCCGAACGCCACCAGCGTCAGGCCGAGCCCCAGCGTGGGCACCGCCAATATCGCGTGCACCGGGCGCAGGCCCCGCTGACGCTTCCACGAGAGCCACGCCAGCGCCGCCGCCGTGACGCCGTACTGCATCAGCACGGCGATGCTGGAGAGCGCGAAGAGCTCCGACAGGTTCCCCAGATTGACGAAGAGCAGCACCGCGCCCCACGTGACGGCCAGCGCCCGCAGGGGCACGCCCCGGGGTGACATGCCCTCCAGCCCCAACAGCGACCGGCCTCCCGACGCGAGCGCGGACAGGTAGCGCGGCGTCGTCACCATCATCCCCACGCAGATGCCCAGCGCGGACACGCTGGTGCCCGCCGACACCACCCGCGACAGGCCCGTCCCGCCCCACACGCCCGCCGCCGCGGCCAGGGGCGCGGCGCTCGTCGCCAGCTCCGGCAGCGCCGCGACACACGCCCAGACGAGCCCCACGTACAAGAGCACCGCGCCCAGGAGCGAGCCCACCGTGGCCAGCGGCACGCTGCGCTCCGACGAGCGCACCTGTCCGGCAATCACCGGCACGATTTCAAAGCCCTGGTACGCGAACATCACCGTGAGCCCCGCGCGCAGCCACGCGCCATCCGCGAGCCCCGACGTGGGCGCGATGACGGGCCGGGGCCCCGAGGCGAGTGAGAACGCGATGAGCAGCGCGGCCAGCGGCAGCAGCTTCAGCACCGTGAGCGATGTCCACGTCCGCGCGGAGACCTGGATGCCCGAGGCGACGATGGCCGCGAGCGCCGTCACCAGCGCGGAGGCAAGCAGGCGCTGCCCCACCGGCCCCTCCAGCCCCAGCGACGGCGCCACCGCCTGCGACAGTCCCGCCACCACGGCGGCCGTGCTCAGGAACGCGCTGACGTAGGCCACCCAGCCGACGAGGAAGGCGACTCGCTCGCCAAAGGCCGCCCGCGCGAAGACGACGGGCCCCCCATCCGCGTCGAAGCGACGACCGAGCACCGCGAAGGCCAGCGCCACGGGAATCAGCGAGAGCCCCGTGAGCGCGAAGGCCAGCACCGCGCCCATGCCCGGCGTGGTCGCGGCGACCTCCGCGGGGGCGAAGAAGATGCCGACACCGACGATGCCGTTGACGCCCAGGGCGAGGAGCTGGAGCGGACCGACCGTCCGTTCCTGAGACGCGGCGGAGACAGCGAGGGGAGCGGGCACGAACCGCAGTTCACTACAGCCGCGGCCCCGGCACCAACCCACCCCCTCGCGTCTCGATATAGCCGGAGCGCCGGAGCGTTCCGTGTCGAGTGACAGGCGGGCGGCCGGGAGTCGCGAGCAGCCAGGCGCCCATGGAGGCTTCCCATGCGCTGGATGGCGGTGATGCTAGGGCTGGTGTGCTCGGGGTGCGCGGTCCTCTCGCGCGGCCTGGGTGTCCCCATCGACGAGGCGGGCGAGCCCGCGCCGAAAGAGGAGACCGTCTACCTGGTCCCCCTCGCCGATGCGATGGCGATGACACGCAACATCCTCGAGGAGCAGCGCTACGACGTCTTCGAGAAGGAAGGCGGGCTGGAGCTGTTCACCTCCGCCCATGAGCCCGGCAAGGGCAGCGCCGGCTCCCGCAACTTCGAGCGGTATTACGTGAAGGGCGAGAAGCTGGGCGAGCGCAGGGCGCTGGTCCGCGTCTTCCGACTCTCCTACAGCGAAATCGACACCGTGGCGGAGACGCCGCCCCTGGCCGCCGGTGTCCGGGAAGAAGCGCACCGGAACGCGGACGGCGTGGACAATCCCTTCAAGAGAGACCCCTTCGCCGGAGCGCCCCAGGTGGAGGGCTATCGCCTGGCGCGCGGCAACCGGGATTTGGGCATCGAGCGCACGCTCCTCCAGCGGCTGGAGATGGTGCCCTCCCTGGAGCTGGTGGGCGGCAACGCCTCCGTGCCCGTGCGCTCGGTGATGATGGAGGAGTGGGCGGAGGAAGCCCCGGCGTCCGTCCCCGAACCCGATTGCGGCGCGCCCCTGGCCGGCACGGACGTGGTGATGACGGCGGGCGCCACGGTGCTGCTCGCGGATCCCCTGGGAACGCGCGAGGTGCCCTCGGCCGCGCTCCGGCTGGTATGTGACGCGACGGCGAAGGGACTTCCCGTGGTGCTCGGCCTGTCGATTCCCTCCACCGAGCAGGCCCTGCTCGACGCCTACCTGGCCAGCGCCGGACTCGCGAGCGACGCGCAGACGCTCCTGGGCAACGGCTCCTTCTGGCGACGCGTGTATCAGGATGGTCGCAGCAGCCGCGCCATGCTGTGGCTCATCGAACAGGTGCGCCGCCTGCGCGCCAGTGGCAAGGACGTGTCGCTCCTGGCCTTCGACGCCGACAAGGCGAGCGGCAACGAGCGCGAGGCGTGGATGGCCCGGCACGTGCTCGACTTCCAGCGCCAGCACGCCCCCGCGTGGACGCTGGTGCTCGCCGGAGGCACACACACGCGCACGCAGAAGGTCGGCTGGGACAGCGACTTCGAGCCGCTGGGCGCACGGCTCGCAGGTCAGCTGCCCTCCGTCCAGGCGCTCGATATCGGCTTCCAGCGCGGCACCCAGTTCTCCTGTCGCTACAGCGTCTGGGAGGACGTGGAGTGTGACGTCTTCGCCATCAGCCCCTCGAAACAGACGCGACACCCCGTGGGCCAGCCCGCGAGCCTGGAGCTGTTCGGCGCGCCCCTTCCGGAGGGATTCCACGGCCGGCTGTATCTGGGCGCGTTGAGTGCATCGCCGCCCGCACTGCACGCCCAGGCCCGTGCCCCTGTCGACACACCCGCGCGGGCGACGCACTGAGCCGTGCGGGAGGCCGCGATATACTCGCCGGCCGCCGGGCGTTTTGCGTGGGAGTGACGCACCGGGCAGCTCACGCCTGGAACAGGGAGCCAAGATGCGCCGGTACGGACTGCTGCTGGGATTGATGCTCACGGGGTGTGCGTCGCTCACCCGTCCGCTCGGGTCGAACATCAACCCGGAGACAGGCCAGTTCGAAACCCCCGTCGAGGAGACGGTGTACCTGGTGCCCGTCGAGGACGCGATGATGACGGCCCGGCGCATCCTGGAGTCGGAGCGCTACGACGTGCTGGAGAAGGACGGCGGACTGGAGCTGTTCTCCTCCGCGCACGAGCCCGGGAAGAACAACAAGAACCTGCGCACCCTCGAGCGCTACTACGTCAAGGGCGAGCGACTGGGGCCTCGCAAGACGCTCGTCCGCGTCTTCCGGCTCAGCTACAACGAGATGGAGAACGTCGTGGAGCAGGGGCCTCGCGTGGCGGGCTCGATAAACAGGGACCTGCTCTCCGACCAGAGTTCGAACCCCCTGGATGCGCGGCTGGAGGCCTTCCGGACCGAGACCAACGCGCAGGGCTTCCGCCGGCAGGTCGCGCTCGAGGACCCGTTCCCGAACGCGCCGGGCATGGAGCGCTTCCGGATGGTGCACGGCGTGCGCGATTTGGGCATCGAGCGGCAGCTCCTCGAGCGGCTGGAGATGGTGCCGGCGCTGGAGCTGGTGGGCGGCAACGCGCCGGTGCCCATGCGCTCGGTGATGATGGAGGGTTGGGGAGAGACGGGCGAAGCGGGCACGGTCCGCGCGGCGGAGTGCGGCGAGCCCGTGGAGGGCGCAAGCCCCCTGCTGGCCGCGGGGCAGGTGCTGTTCGTCGCGGACCCGCTGGGCACCCAGGAGGTGCCGTCCACCGCCTTGCGGATGTTGTGCGAGGCCACGTCGAAGGGGCTGCCGGTGACGCTGGCCCTGTCGGCGCCCATCTCCGAGCAGCCGCTGCTGGAGCGCTACCTCGCCAGTGAGGGCACGTCCGAGGACGCGCAGGAGCTGCTGTCGGAGAGCGCCTTCTGGCGCCGCGTGTACCAGGACGGTCGCAGCAGCCGCGCCATGCTCTGGCTCGTCGAGCAGGTGCGCCGCCTGCGCGTCTCCGGCAAGGACGTGGCCCTGGCCGCCATCGACGGGGAGAAGGTGCAGGGCAACGAGCGCGAGGCGCAGATGGCCAAACACCTGCTCGCCTTCCAGTCCAAGCGCGCCCAGTCCTGGACGCTGGTGCTCACCGGCAGCGTGCACGCGCGCACCGCGAAGGTGGGCTGGGACGGCGACTTCGAGCCGTTCGGCGCGCGCGTGGCCCGGGCCCTGCCCTCGTCCGTGCGCGCCCTGGATGTGGGCTTCAAGCGCGGCACCCAGTTCGCCTGTCGCTACAGCGTCTGGGAGGACGTGGAGTGCAACGTCTTCGCCATCAGCCCGACGAATCAAGCGCTGCAGCTCTCCAAGGTGAACGAGGGCGTGCAGCTCTTCGACGCCGCGCGGCCGGACGGCTTCCACGGGCGGCTGTACCTGGGCACGCTGAATGCCTCGCCCCCGGCGCTGCAGACGCAGAGCAAGGTCGCACAGCTCGACGCCGCGAAGTAGCGCGCGACAACTCCTGTCGTGAGCCTGAGCCCCGGCGCCCGTAGGTGGCCGGGGCTTCGTCATTCACACCCCGGCAAGCTTCGCCGGGGACGGCAAGCCTTGCCGGTCCGAAGACCGCGCCGTGCGGCAACTCCTGCCGGGGGCGCGCGTCCCCTCCCTCGAAAGGCGGGCCGACAGGCGCTGGCATCTTCGTTGCTCTTCCCTGTCCCAGCACGCCACCCGGGTTTGCGCATGACGCGACATCTCGGGGGTGGCGCGCAGGACAAGGAAAATCCCATGACGAAGAACACGTTCAAGAAGTCGGTGGCGGCGCTCGCGCTGCTCGGTGCCCTGCCGGCGGTCGCCGGTCCCGCGACCTACGCGGGCGCGCTGTGCACGTCCGTGTCGGGCTTCGCCGCGCCCAGCATCTTCCGCAGCGGCCGGCTCATCAACCAGACCGGCGGCGCCATCGAGGTCGTCTGTCCCGTGCAGCGCAACGTCGTCGCCCCGTCGTTCAACGAGAACGTCTCCTTCCTCATCACCGCGCGAGACCCGCACCTCACCGAGAACGTCTGCTGCACCGCGACGCTGACCGAGCCCGACGGGACGGCCATCACCGCTGACTCCGGCTGCACCGCCGGCGCCGACACCGCCAACCCGAAGACCATCTCGCTGAACCTGGCGACGGCCTTCGCGTCCGTGAACGGCTACATCGCCCTGCGCTGCGAGCTGCCGGGCCCCTACTCCGGCTTCCAGTCCACGCTCTCCAGCTTCTACATCTCGGAGTAGCCACCATGTCCAAGGTCCGCTGGGGAGTCCTGGGGTTGGCTGGAGCCACCGTGGCCGTCGCCGGAGTGTGGAGTCTGAGGGGGGATGTGCCCATGCAGGGCGCGACACCTCCGGCCGTCGCGGAAGTTCACACCGGACCTCCAGCGGACCTGGAGCAGGAAGTGCGCGCGCTGCGCGCGGAGTTGGAGGCCCTGCGCCGCGCACAGGGCCGCCTGGAGCAGCAGCCCCATGCGCCGGCGACGCCTCCGGGGGGGAGCGTCACCGCGAAGGAGGAGGGCTCCGAGGGCCCGGACACCGCGCCCACGAAGGAGGCCGAGCAGGCGGCGCAAGAGCAGCGTCGGCGGGAGCGGGTGATGGAGCTGGACGCGGAGCTGGAGGCCGCCGCGAACACGGAGCCTCGGGACACGCAGTGGGCGGTCCCCACCGAATCGCTCGTCACCAGGTCTTTTCAGGGCCCGGACTTCACGGGCTCGCGGCTCACCCGCGTGGAGTGCCGCACCCACCTGTGCACGCTGGAGGTGGAGCATGACAACGGTGATGCCCAGGCGGAGTTGTTGACCTCGCTGTTGCGCGTACAGGGCCTGCGGGGGCAGGCCGTCGTACGTCCCCAGAACGAAGGGGGCCGCCGAAGCTCGCGCGTCTACCTCTCCCGGGCGGGAGAGCGTCTGCCCATGACGCTGCGCAAGTGAGCATCCTTCGCTCGGGTCCCAAGCGGCTCCTTGTTTCCTGGGTACCCATGGGTTGCTCGACTCGACGCGGGCGTGCCAGCATGGACGACCGCTCGATGTCCGCTCCGCCTCCCAGTGCTCGAGACACCCGCCCCATCGGCACCCCCTCGGAGCCTTCCGGGACGGGCGCGGCGTACCTGCTGGTGTTGGAGGGCGAGTCGTCGTGGCGCTTCCCGCTGCCGGCCGAGGGCGTGGTGCTGGTGGGCCGCGACGACAAGGCGGACCTGAAGCTGAAGGACGAGAGCGTGTCGCGACGTCATGCGCGCATCCTGGTGACGGACGAGGGCGCGCGGGTGGTGGACCTGGGCAGCCAGAATGGGACGTCCATCAACGGCCGCCAGCTCGAGGATGCGCGGCCGCTGTTGTCGGGGGATGTGCTCTCCTTCGGCGCGGTGGTGGCGGTGGTGCGGGCGAAGCGCCGGCCCATGCCCGCGCGCAGGGCGCTCGACGCGGACCGGTTGATGGGGCAGCTGCGCGAGGAGGTGGAACGCGCGCTGCGCTATGGCCGGCCGCTCACGGTGCTGACGCTCGCGCTGGCCGAGCAGGGCGCTTCCGAGCGCGAGGCGGTGGAGGCGGTGCTGGGCTCGGACGCGGGGCCCGCGGAGGCGGCGGGCTGGCTGGACGGTGAGCACCTGCTGTGGCTGTTGCCCGAGGTGTCGGGAGATCCAGGCGAGGAGGGGATGGGGGAGCGCGTGGAGGCGCTCTTGAGTGCGTGCCCTCGCGCGCGGTTGGGCTCCGCCACGTGTCCGTCGGATGGCTGTGACGCGGAGACGCTGGTGGCCGCGGCGCGCACGGCCGCGCGGACAGCGGCGCCGGGGGGCTTCGCCTCGGCGGCGGAGGACATCACCCGGGTGTCGCTGGGCGAGCGCACGGTGCTGGTGGCGGACCCGGCGATGGCGCAGCTCTACGCGCTTTTGCGCAGGCTGGCCGCGAGCGAGCTGCCGGTGCTGGTGTGCGGAGAGACGGGCGCGGGCAAGGAGAACGCCGCGTTCGCGGTGCATCACTGGTCGCGTCGCTCCTCCGGTCCCTTCGTGCCCGTCAACTGCGCGGCCCTCCCGGAAGGCCTGGTGGAGAGCGAGCTGTTCGGCCACGAGCGCGGCGCGTTCACGGGTGCCACCACGTCGCGCGCGGGGTTGCTGGAGAGCGCGCAGGGCGGCACGGTGTTCCTGGATGAAGTGGGCGAGCTGCCCGCGTCCGCGCAGGCCAAGCTGCTGCGCGCGCTGGAGGTGCGTCGCATCACGCGAGTGGGAGATACGCGGGAGCGGCCCATCGACATCCGCGTGGTGGCCGCCACGCATCGGGATTTGGAGGCTGAAGTCGCGGCGGGGCGCTTCCGGCAGGACCTGTACTTCCGGCTGGGTGCGGCAACGGTGCTGCTGCCTCCTTTGCGGGAGCGGCCTCGCGAGGTGCCCATGCTCGCGCGCGACTTCCTGGAGCGGGCCTGCGTGGCGCTGGGGCGTGGGGAGTTGGAGCTGGCGTCGGGCACGTTGCATGCGCTGTCGCGGCACACCTGGCCGGGCAACGTGCGCGAGCTGCGCAACCTGATGGACTACGTGGCGGCGGCGGTGACGGGCGACGTGGTGGAGCCGCACCACCTGCCGGCGCGCATGTCGAGCGGGCGGACGGCGGCGCAGGCGGAGGTGGTGGAGCCTGAACCGGAGCATGCGCTGGCTCCGGCGCATCGGCCCCGGCTGCCGCTGGCGCAGGAGATTCGGGAGCTGGAGCGACGCAGGATGCAGGAGGCGCTGGAGGCGGCGGAGGGCGTGCAGACGCGCGCGGCGGCGCTCATCGGAATGCCCATCCGGACGTTCTCGTTCAAGCTGAAGCAACTGGGACTGCAACCTCGCTCCGCGCGCCGAGGCACCTCGCCGGAATGAGCGCGCCACCCGGGCTGCTGGAGCCCCCCCGCGAGTTCGAGGAGTACCAGGTGCTGCGCCCCCTGGGGCGTGGCGCCATGGGACAGGTCTTTCTCGCGCGGGACACCTTGTTGGACCGGCTGGTGGCGGTGAAGTTCATCGCGACGCCCGCGGGGCGACTGCCGGACGCGGTGGCACGCGCGCGGTTCTTCCAGGAGGCGCGGGCGATTGCCCGGCTCCAGCATCCCAACGTGGTGGCCATCCACCGCGTGGGCGAGGTGCGCGGCCAGCCGTATCTCGTGTCGGAGCTCATCCGAGGCGAGCCGCTGGATACGCTGCGGCGTCCGATGGACGGGCGGCAGGTGCTGGTGCTGGGGATTGGACTCGCGCGCGGGCTCGCGGCGGCGCACCGCTGCGGGGTCCTGCACCGCGACATCAAGCCCGCCAACGCCATCCTCTCCGAAGAAGGCGAGGTGAAGCTGCTCGACTTCGGGCTCGCGGAGTCGTGGACGGGCGAGGACGGTCCTCGCGCGCTGGTGTGGACGGGGGGAACGAGCACAGCGGGTCTTCGAGACGCGCGTGACGCGGGGCGAGAGGCGCCGCTCGACACGGGACGGAGAGAGGCACCGCGCGCGACGCGCGACACGGGACAGCGAGAGGCACCTCGCGAGACGCTCGACACGGGACGGGGAGCTGGCCGGGAGGATGCGCGTGGGGGCACGGAGCCCGATGTGGAAACGCGCCTGGTGTCACATGTTGGCGGGGGCACCACGCCGAAGGCACAGGTGCAAACGCGTCCCATGACGCCACCTGGCGACGCCACCCCGCTCAACGCGCTGGTGCAGCCCTGGCCCATGACGCCCCCTGGCGACGCCTCCTCGCCAACGTCCCGGGTGGAGACGCGTCCCATGGCGCCTCTTGGCGAGAACGCCGCGCCAGGACCGCCAGCTGAGATGCGTCCCATGGCGTCTCCTCGCGAGAACGTCGCGCTTGGACAGCCAGCGGAGACGCGGCCAGTAGCGCCTCTTGGCGAGAACATCACGCCTGGGCAGCCAGCGGAGATGGGTCCAGTAGCGTCTCCCAGCGAGGACGCCGCGCCAGGGCAACCAGCGGAGACGCGTCCAGTGGCGCCTCTTGGAGAGGACTTCGCGCCAGGACAGCCAGCGGAGACGCGTCCAGTAGGGCCTCCCGTCGAGGACATCGCGCCAGGGCAACCAGCGGAAATGCGTCCCATGGCGCCTCCTCGCGAGAACGCCGCGCCAGGACCACCAGCGCAGAGGCGTCCCGTGGCGCCCCCTGGCGAGGACGCCGCGCCAGGGCAACCAGCGAAGACGCGCCCAGTAGGGCCTCCTCGCGAGAACGTCGCGCATGGGCAGCCATCGGAGACGCGCCCGCGGCTCGCCGTTCCGTCAGCGCCGCATTCACAAGATGCTCTCGCGAACGAGCATCCATCAAGCACGTCGCAAGACTCGGCTCCCTCGGCGCACGGAGCACAAAGCGGAGCACCTCGGCCGACGACGGAACCTCGCGAGGTCGCGAGCCCTCGCGACGACTCGTCTCCCGGTGGGCCCTGGGACGGAGTGCCCCCCGCGCACCGAGGACCCTCGCCCCTCCCGCTCACCGTACCCGGCACGCCGCTCTATCTCGCACCCGAACTCTGGCGCGGTGAGCAGGCCAGCCGGGCCAGCGACATCTACGCGATGGGTGTGCTCCTCCACGAGCTGTGCACTGGCACCGCGCCCCACGAAGACGTGCCTCTGTCCGACCTCGGGCGCGCAGTGCTGGAGCAGCGCCCTCGCCTGCTCGTGGAGCAGGACCTCGACCTTCCTCCCGGACTGGCCGCCGTGGTGGACCGCTGCCTCGCCCTGGCCCCCGAGCAACGCTTCGAATCCGGAGACGCGCTGCGCGAGGCCCTGGAAGCCCTGGCCCACTCCGCTCACACCTCTCCCCTGCCCTCCGGCAATCCCTACCGGGGACTTCGCACCTTCGAGGCCGAGCACCGGGGCGTCTTCTTCGGCCGCAAGGCGGAGCTGGGTGAGGTCATGGACCGGCTGCGCGGCGAGCGCTTCGTCCTGCTCGCGGGAGACTCGGGCGTCGGCAAGTCATCGCTGTGTCGCGCCGGAGTGCTGCCCGCCATCGCCAGCGCCGGACGCGGCGACGACAACCCCGCGTGGACCATCGTCTCGTGGACTCCCGGAAGGCACCCGCTGGAGGCGCTGGCCGAAGCCCTGGCGCCCGTGCTCGCGGAAGGCCCCGATGCGCTCCTCGCACAGGTGGCCACCGAGGAACCCGGAGCCCTCGCCCGAGCCCTGCGCCGTCGTCCCTCGGGCGCCCCACCGGTGCTCCTCTTCATCGACCAACTCGAGGAACTCGTCACCTTCTCCGAGCCCACCCAGGCCACGCGGCTCGCCGAGGAGCTGGCCCTCGCACTGCACCGGGTTCCGCGCATCCGCGTGCTGGCCACCGCGCGCAGTGACTGCCTCACCCGTCTGGTCGCCTTGCCGGGCCTGGGAGACGAGCTTCCCCGCGCGCTGTACCTCGTCCGCGCCCTGTCCGAGCGAGGACTGCGCGAGGCCGTGGAAGGTCCCGCCCGCGCACTCGGCGTTCGCTTCGAGTCCCCCGCGTTGGTCGACACACTCGTGACTTCAGCCGCGCGAGCCGACGGCGGACTTCCGCTGTTGCAGTTCGCGCTGGAAGCACTGTGGGAGGCACGCGACGTCGCGCGAGGCACCATTCCCGCCGAGGCGCTGGCGTCACTCGGCGGCGTGGAGGGCGCGCTGGCCCGTCATGCGGACGCGGTGGTGGAGAAGCTCCGACCGGAACAGCGTCCCCGCGCACGGGAGCTGCTGCTGGAGCTGGTCACTCCCGAGGGAACGCGACTGCGCCGCACTCGCGAGGAGTTGCTGCGAGGGCCCGACGATGACAACGGCCGCGCGGTGCTGGATGGCCTCGTGCGCGGTCGCCTGCTTACGGCGGGCGAGGCCGAGAGCGGCGAGGGTGTCTACACGCTCGCGCACGAGAGCCTGCTCACGGGCTGGGACACGCTGCGCGGCTGGCTGGGTCAGGATGAGCAGCGCCGCGCCATACGGCACCGCCTCGCTCGCGCCGCCACCGAATGGGCACGACTGGGCCAACCTTCCGAGCTGCTCTACGCGGAGCGACAGCTCACCGAGGCGCGCGCCGCCGGAGTGCTTCCCGAGGGAGCAGGCCAGGAGGACTTCCTCGCCCGCTCGCACCAGACGGCCCGCCGTCGCCGGGCCGCACGCTGGACGGTGGCCATCGCGGCGCCAATCGCGCTGCTGGCGGTGGTGGCGGTGACTCGCGTGCAGTCGCGCGCGCAGTTGGAAGCCCGCATCGCGCAGCACCTCGACGAAGCACGAAGGCACCACGACGATGCCCGCGAGAAGGACGCGACGGCGCGGCGACTGCGCCAGGAATCCCTCGCCCTCTTCGACACGCCGGGCCCCGAGCGCCGCGAAGCCGCCGAGACGCTGTGGGCGCGCGTCCGAGACGAGGAGCAGGCGGTCGAAACCCTCTCGCTGCGAGCCCAGGCCGCGCTGGAGACGGCCTGGGGCCTGGACCCGGGAAGCCCTCGGGTGAACGAGCCCCTCGCGGACCTGCTCGCGGAGCGCGCGGAGCGTGCCGACCGACAGCGACAGCCCGAGCTGCGCACTCAACTGCTCACGCGCCTCGCCGCCTACGACACATCGGGCCTGCGACAGCGGAAGCTGGTGGCACCCGCGCGCGTCTCCATCATCACCTCGCCTCCGGGTGCACGGGTGCGGCTGCTGAAGGCCACCCCCGACATCTCTCCAACGAGCGACACGGCGCGGCCCTCGGACTCACCTGCGCCACCGGCATCCTCCGGACAAGACCTGGGCCAGACGCCGCTGCGTGAGCTGGAGCTTCCCGCGGGCTCTCATCTGATTCTGGTGGAGGCACCGGGTCGCTTCCCCGTGCGAGCCCCCATCCTGGTGCGACCGGGCGAGACCCTCGCCCTGGACCTCGCGCTGCCCGAAGCCTCCGCCGTCCCCGAGGGCTTCGTGTACGTGCCCCCCGGCCGCTTCCTCCAAGGCGCATCCGAGAGCGAATTCCTGCGCCGGGCCTTCTTCTTCTCGCCCCCGCTGCACGAGCTGGAGACCGGCGCCTATCTCATCGCCCGGCACGAGGTGACGTTCGGCCAGTACATCACCTTCCTGGAGACCCTCTCGCCCGAGGAGCGCACCGCGCGCATGCCGGGCTCGCGGCGGCGCCTCACGGTGGTGGACCTGGCCCAGGAGCCGGACGGACGGTGGCGCCTCAACCTGCGGCCGGCCTCCGCCAGCTACAGCGTGCTCGACGGAGAGCGCCTGCGCTACGGCAAGCGAGACCGACGTCTCGAACAGGACTGGCTGCGCTTCCCCGTGTCGGCCATCTCCTTCGTGGACGCGGAGGCCTACGTGGCCTGGCTGGACCGCACCGGCCAGGTCCCCGGAGCGCGCATCTGCACGGAGCACGAGTGGGAACGCGCCGCCCGGGGCGCCGACGGACGACGCTACCCGGGGGGCGACTGGCTGTCCCCGGACGACGCCAACCACGACGTGACGTACGGCCGAGAGCCCGGAGGCTTCGGACCCGACGAGGTCGGCAGCCACCCGCGCTCGCGCAGCCCCTTCGGCGTGGACGACCTCGCGGGCAATGTCTGGGAGTGGACCCGCTCCAGCGTGGACCCCACCAAGCCCTCCGCGCAGGGCGGCAGTTGGTACCAGAGCGACCTCACCGCGCACTCCGCCAACCGGGACCGCGTGGAGCCCACGCAGCGCGAGGCCCTCATCGGCCTGCGCGTCTGCGCCACGCCGCGCCCCTGAAACGGCAACCCTCGCCGGACCCCGGCAAGTCTTGCCGGCCAGAACCGCCACTTCACCCCACTCCCCGAGGCCCCGCCCACCCTCCCCCCGAGGTGTGCGCGGACGTGTCCGTGGCATACGACATGCTCTAGGGACCTGGGTCTGCCTTGAACGAAACCGAGGTCCCTCACATGAGCGCCATCTCGCGACTGTTGTTACCCAGTTTCTGTCTCTGTCTCCTCGCCGCATGCGGGCCGCTGGCCCCCGAGGACGCGACGCCTCCCCTGGAGTCCCAGGCCTTCTCCGCTGGAAACGACGACTCCCACTCCCAGGGCACGCAGCTCCACGGTTCGCACATCCCGTCCGCCGCCTACACGGGAGCGTCCGTGCTGCACGACGGCGTCCGCCGCGCGGCGACGCTGCGCATCTACAAGGGTGAGCTGGTCGCCCGAATCAACCTGTCGGTGACGGGCCCCACGCCCAGCCTCACCCCGTGCCTCCTGCGTGGAACGGGGCCCGAGCGAACCTGTGGCTTCTCCGTGGAGGGCCAGGGCACCTGCTCGCCGAACACGCTGGTCACCCTCTCCAGCGGCGAATGCTCGGGAGCACCGGGGAGCTGCACGGGCCGCCCCATCCTGCGCGTCTGCTCGGGGGAGAGCCCCTGCGAGTTCGAGCGCACGGGTTACCTGGGCTCGGGCGTGGGGACGGCGGGGCCCGACCTTCAGTGCAGCACGTCCAGCTGTCCCGCCGTGAAGTTCACCTGCCCCAAGAGCGGCATCTTCACCGTGTTGACGGGCCCCTATACGACGACGCAGAGCGCGAGCGTGACGCTGCGCTCCACCGCCGGCCGCTTCCCGGTGACGGTGAAGGACCTGCGGGGTGAGCAGCTCATCGGCGCGCGGATGCTGAGCTCGTCGCCGTCCGGCTACGGCACCGTCCTGGAAGTCAAGGACGCGACCAACGCGGCCAACGTCACCATCCCCGAGTCCCCCGGCATCTGGGACGCCACCGGCGACACCTTCCTCTATCGCCTGCAGATAAGGCCCACCAGCGGGTCGCCCATCGACCTGTGCCAGACGGGCGCGGACCCCGCCGTGGGCTGGGCGTGGACGCTTCCCCTGGAGGGCCTCTTCTCGAAGGCGGGTGAGCGCGAGGAGAGCACCCACGCCTTCACGCTCGCGTGCGACCCGGGCGTGCTCGCCAAGTGCTACCGCTGGGGCTACAAGCCGTGGCTGGATGGCGCGAACCCCGGCGCGGTGACGAGGACCCACTGGGCCTGCACCCGGATGGCCCGCGCCGACTACTGCGGGAGCGGCACGTCCTTCACCCAGGACGGCACCCTCATCCAGCCGTGGGACGCGCTGACGCCGAACATCATCGCCCCGCCCACGGAGGGCTCGGGCCCGTCGGGCATGCAGTTCGAGGCGGGTTGGGACACGGGCGGCCCGGCGTGTCTGAGCCACTGGCGATGGAAGCACCTGCAAGCCGGCTGCGTGACGCTCCAGCCGCCCATCGAGGACTCGAACGGCCACGTCATCAACGACTGCAGGGACCCGCACAACGTCGCGGGCGCGTACAAGTGCTCGCCCATCTGCGACAACGCCGAGGAGGCGAAGCAGCTCTTCAAGAGCCTCGTCTTCAACAAATCCCTGGCCAACGAGCAGCTCGCCAATCCCCAGCCCTGAGCTAGCCTCCCGGGCCGCGAGGAGGACGCGGCATGATGACGGGAGCCATCTGGCTGACAGCGCTGCTGTCACTGGGGAGCGCGGAGATGAAGTGGGTGACCCAGGACAGCCACACCACCGTGCGCCTGCGAGGCGTCAGCGCCGTCGACGGACGCGTGGCCTGGGCCAGCGGAGACAAGGGGACCTTCGTCCGGACGACGGACGGAGGTCAGACGTGGAAGGCGGGCACCGTGCCCGGCGCGGAGGCGCTCGACTTCCGGGACGTGGATGCCTTCAGCGACACCACCGCGTACCTGCTCTCCATCGGCGAGGGTGACAAGTCCCGCATCTACAAGACGGTGGACGGCGGCGAGCACTGGACGCTCCAGTTCACCAACCCGACGCCGGGCGCGTTCTTCGACGGCATGGCGTTCTGGGACGAGAAGCATGGCCTCGCTTTCAGCGACCCGGTGGAGGGCCGCTTCCTCGTGGTCGCGACCTCGGACGGCGGAGCCACCTGGACGCCCCTGCCCGCCCAGGCGTTTCCTCCGGCGCTCCCCGGCGAGGCGGGCTTCGCGGCCAGCGGCACCAGCATCGCCGTGCGAGCACCGAAGCAGGCGTGGTTCGGCCTGGGGGGCGCGGCGGCGCGCGTGCTCCGCACGTCGGACGGAGGCAAGTCGTGGAGTGTCGCGACCACGCCCCTGGCCACGGGAGAGGGCGGCGGCGTGTTCTCGCTCGTCTTCTGGAGCGAGCGCGACGGCATCGCCGTGGGCGGCAACCACAAGCTCCCCACGGACGCCAAGGGCAACCTGGCCCTCACGCGAGACGGCGGCAAGACGTGGAGCGTGCCCGGGGGAGCAAGGCCCGCGGGCTACCGCTCCTGCGTCGCGCAGGTCCACGGCGCGCCAGGGCCCACGCTCGTCACCGTCGGGCCCTCTGGCTCGGAGATGTCCGCGGATGGCGCGCGGAGCTGGCAGTCGCTGGGGTCCACGGGCTTCCATGCCGTGTCCGCGTCGCTCACCGGCAAGCGCGTGTGGGCCGTCGGAGACGCGGGAATCATCGCGATGCTCCAGCGCGTGCGGGCGCCGCTGCCTACTCCTTCAGCACCTTCACCCAGTCGTCCTCGTCGCTGAACAGGCGCGCGCCCAGTCGGACGACGGTGTCCGAGTGGGCCACCGCCGCCGCGCCGCCCACCCAGACGGGCACGCCGTCCGGCAGCGCCCGGATGAGCTGGGTGAGCGTGTCGCGGAACACCTCCACACCGTGATTGGTGATGGCGGACAGCCCCACCAGCTCCGGCTTCAGCGACGCCACCGCCCGCCCCAAATCCAGCGCGGGCACCCGCTGTCCCAGCAGCGTCACCCGGAAGCCCGCGTGGCGCAGGCGCAGCGCCACGCCCAAGAGCCCCAGCTCGTGCTCCTCGTCCGGGAAGCACGCCAGCACGGCGTGGCGCCGCCCGCTGTCCGGCGCTCCGTGCAGCAGACTCACCAGCCGGGCGCGCACCACCTGCGTCACCAGGTGCTCCTGCGCCACGGACAGCTCGCCCGTGTGCCAGCGCTCGCCCACCTCGCGCTGGAGCGGCGCCAGCACGCCCTCGAACGCCTTGAGCGGGGGCAGCGCGGACAGCACCTCGTCCACCACCGCCGACACGCCGCCCTGGTCATACGCCTCCGCGGCGAGCAGCGCGGCGTCACGCCAGAACTCCAGGCCCGTGCTGGAGCCCTGGACGTCTTCGGTGGCGGTGGGCGCGGCGTCCAGCTCCTCGAGCAGTTGAGGCAGCAGCTTCGCCGCCTCGCTGATGGCCACGCCCTCGTCCGTCAGCTTCTTCAGCCGCTTGAGCAGCGCGACGTCCCGCTCGGTGTAGACGCGGTAGCCCGCGGGCGTGCGCAAGGGCTGGAGCACGCCATACCGCCGCTCCCAGGCCCGGATGAGCTCCACCCGAACCCCTGACAGCTCCGCGGCGACGTGGATTCGGTAGGTGCGCTCGGCCATGGGCGATACGGGTCAGGGGCGACTTTGCGCGGTTCGCACCTGGCTCCAGAGGGCAATCAGCTCCTGCGAGGACTCCGCGTACTGCGCACCCAGCGTGAAGGTGGTTTTCAGGTGCTCGCGCGCGCCGGGCCCTCCTACCACGACCGGAGAGGGGGCGCAGGCTCGCAGCGCATCCGACAACAGCGTTGCGAATTCGTCCGTTTCGCGCCGCTGCACGAAAGACAGCGCCACCATGTCCGGGTGGAGCTGCTCGCACGCGGCACGCAGCGCGTCAGCCGGGGTATCCGCCCCCAGCATCGTCACCCGCCACCCCTTGCGCTTGAGCTGCACCCCCAGGCCCAGCAGGCCCCCTTCATGGAAGTCCCCCGCCAGGCACGCCAGCAGCGCGCGGGGCCCGTTCGCCGTGCTCTCCAGGCTCGACAGCACCTGCCGCAGCCGCTGGCGGACGTACCCGGACGCCAGGTGCTCGCGGGCGACATCCAGCCGCGCGCTCATCTCCCGCAGGAGCGGCATCAGGAAGCCGTCGCAGTAGGTGTCCACGTCCATGGCCTCCTGCGCCTCGTCCAGCACGCGCGAGACCTCGTCTCCGTCCAGCAGCATGACGGCGGCCCAGAAGCGCTCCTGGTGCCGCTCCGCACGGGGCATCGTCTTCACGGGGGAGGCGACCACCTGGGCAATGGCCTCGCTCACCGCCAGACCGTCCAGTTCGATGAGGCGCGCCACGCGGCGGATGGCCTCCACTTCCTCGCGCGAGTAGACGCGGTAGTTGTTGCCCTCCGAGCGCATCGGACGCGGGAAGCCGTAGCGCCGCTCCCATGCGCGCAGCGTTGCCTCTCGGATGCCCGTCAGCCGGGCGATGGTGCGGATGCGCAACATCATGGCCCCACTCCCCGGGCCGCATCCCACTTCTCCGCCACGCCCCGCGCGCCCGACACCTTGCGCGTGAAGCCCTCCAGCGTCGTCACCGCCGCCAGCTTTCGCACCACTGACTCCAGGCCCTGCTGGAAGACGGCCAGCGAGCCGGGCGGATGCGGCGTGCCCACCTCCAGCAGCACGTCCGGGCGCTCGTGTTCGAAGAAGGCGTAGCGCACGCCAATGGGCACGCACTCCACCTTGGCCACGCGTGCCAGCAGCTCCACGCCGCGCTCCAGCCGCAGCGGCAGCTCGCCGAAGGGACGGTGCTCGCCCTCGGGAAAGACATACAGCGCCGCGCGCGGACGCTTCAGGAGGTCCTTCGCGTAGCGCAGCGACTCCACCGACGACACCGCGTCCTTGCGGCGGATGCTGAACGCGCCGATGCGCGCCAGGAAGCGGTAGCGGCGCAGGTTCTCTTCGTCCATCAGGCAGTAGGCGTCCCACCCCGCCACCCGGGAGAGCTGGTGCAGCATGAAGCCGTCCCACCAGTTGGCGTGGTTCAGGTACACCAGCCTCCCCGGGCCGGCGGCGGGCAGCTCACCGCGCACCCACATGCCCCGGAACGCCGAGCGGAACTTCCACCCGATGTACGCGTCCAGCGCCCACCCGAAGGGGCCTCCCTTGGCGGCGGGAATCACGACGCCCCGGCCTCCTTCTTCGTCAAGAGCTCCACCAGCCCCGTGAAGAGGGCCAGGCCCAGCGACACGAGCACGCTGGTCAGCAGGAAGAACAGCACTTCCTCCAGGGGAACGAGCCCCACGTAGATGCCCAGGTGCAGGCCCTCGCCGAAGTTCCAGATGCCCGTGGAGATGGCCAGGTGGTCCGCCACCGCCAGATAGATGCCGATGATGAACGCGGGCGGCAGCACCGCGCGCAGCACCGCGCCGGAGCGTTCCTTGTAGTGGCGCACCAGCACCACCGTCTGGAACACGATGAGCGGCAGCGTCCAGCCAACCAGATGGATGAGGTAGGCCCAGCGCGAATCCATCATGAGGACACCTCGCTCGGGGACAGGGCTCGCTCGGAGGAGACAGTGGACTCCGATGCCGACGCTGGTGTCGTCGCGGGCCGAGCCAACGCGCGGGCGAGCCGGGCCCGAGCCCACAGTCCCACCAGCAGCGTCTGGAGGCCGAAGAACAGGTACTCCTCCAGCGGCAGGTAGCCCAGCTTGATGCCCCAGATGCGGGTCTCATCGAAGCCCCACAGGCCCCACTTCACCGCCAGGTTGTCCCAGGGTGACGTCGCCGCGTAGACGACCACGAGCAGCAGGCCCATGGGCGCCAGGCTTCGGGCCGTGAAGGTGCGGCGGTAGCGCCACAGCAGGAAGAAGATGGGCAGTACGACGAACAGCCCGAGGAAACGCGCGTAGGTCATCCAGGTCCTCCTGTCAGCTCCGGCGACACCCGGACCATGCGGCCCCCCGGCAGCAGCGCGTACGTGCGCCCCCGCCAGGTCACCATCCCCTGGCGACCCAGGGAGATGACGAAGGCCGTCAGCAACAACATCTCACCCAGGAGCCAGTCCGTCAGCGCGTGTCCCAGGCTCGCGTCGCGAACATTTGCCGCGCGAGGCGCACCGAGCACCGCGAGTCGGAGCGCCAGCAGCGAGCGCACACCCACGAGCGACACGACCGCGAGCGACAGCACGGGCGAGCCCAGAAGCGCCGCCAGCAGCACCAGGGGCACGGTGGGAGTGAACAGCAGCGGCACCGTGGGGTACAGCGCGGGGCGGTGACTGGCCAGCACGCGCATCCAGCGGGTGAAGCGGGACAGTGGGACTTCCCAAGCGCCGATATCGCCCAGGGGAACCACCGCGGGCGCGTCGCTCAGCGCGACGTCCAGGCCGCGTGCGTGAAGGCGCTTCGACAGCTCCAGGTCCTCGCCGATGTGGTCGGACAGGGACTTGAGCGATTCCATGGCTTCGGGGGACAGGCCCAGGGCCTTGCCACACACGGCCTTCGCGCCCGCGCTCATCGCGTGCAGCGCGAGGAAGCTGTGATGCGTGTAGCGCAGCAGCCCAGCCATGGCGCGGCCGGCGCCGTCACGCACGTCCACGAGTGTGGGGGCGGCGGTGCTCAGCGCGGCACCTCGGACCAGAGGAGCCACGAGTCCCTCCACCAGCGCGCCGGTCACCGCGACATCGGCGTCGACGGAGAGGACCACGCGGCCCTCGGTGGGGAGCGTCTCCAGGGCATAGAGCAGGTGGCCCACCTTGCGGTTGGGGGTGAGCGGGTCGCTCGGCAGCCAGCGAACGCCGGGCGCGAGCCGAGGCCGATAAGGGGACACGACCACCTGCTCCAGAGCGCCTGCGTACTCGATGGGCAGCGCCAGGTTCTCCAGCTCTCGAGGCGTAGGCGCATCGACCGGGCGCAAGAGCAGCACCGAAGGAGGAGTGCGCGGGGACTCGACAGGCACGTCCTGGCTCCGAAGTGCGAGCGCCTCTTCAGGACGAAGGAGACTCTGTGCTGGTTGAGACCGTACGGACTCGACGGGCACGTCCTGGTCTCGGGGCGCGAGTGTCTCTTCAGGACGAAGGTGATGCTGCGCAAGCTGAGGGCTTAGGTCCTCGGGGGGCGACTCCTCGTTCCGAGGCGCGAGAACCTCCTCAGGATGAAGGTGACTCTGCACTGGCTGAGACCGCAGTGCCTCAGTGGGCGACTCCTCCTTCCGAGGCGCGAGCGCATCCTCTGGACGAAGGAGACTCTGTGCTGGTTGAGACCGTACGGACTCGACAGGCAGGTCCTGGCTCCGGGGCGCGAGCGCATCCTCTGGACGAAGGAGACTCTGCATTGACTGAGGCCACAGTGCGTCGGTGGGGGATTCCTCGCCCCGAGGCGCGAGCGCTTCTTCAAGACGAAGGTGATGCTGCGCAAGCTGAGGGCGCAGGTCCTCGGTGGGCGGTTCCTCATCCCGAGGCGCGAGCACGTCCTCTGAATGCAGGCGACTCCCCGCGGGCTGAGCACACAGGACCGCTGCGGACTGCTCCGTGCTCCGAAGCGTGGACATCTCCGTCGTACCGAGGTGACCCTGCGCTGGCCGTGCCCCCGTGAACGAGCCGCCTCGGCGCACGCGCAGCAGGCGCGCAAGCGCGACGCCACTGAAGCCCGTCGCGAGCACGGCCCAGCCCAGACACAGGAGGACAGGCGCGTTCATGCCGCCGTCCCCAGCCGCGTACGGAAGTGCGCCATCCAGCGGATGAAGGGCGAGTGGAAGCGGCGGAAGTCCGCCACCTCACCCATGCAGTCCAGCGCGCCCTTGCGAGCCTCCAGTCGCGCATAGAACGGCGAGGACTCCAGAAGCCGTGCCTCACCCACCTCCACATTGCCCGTCTGCAAACGCGTGGGCACGCGCAGGCCCCAGCCCGTGATGACGGTGGGACGCGTCTGCGGCCCCGGCCCCCGCTCACAACGCACGCTCTGCTCGCACGCCGTCATCCGCAGCGGCGCCACACCATCCGGCAGGTGGTAGTCCACCACCGTCGTCGCATCCCCGCGATGCGTGCGCGCCCAGTGCCAACCCGCGAGCCGCTCGCCCAGCAACTCCTCGCCGTGGTTCGTGTCGTGGTAGCCCAGCCCCTCCGCCTTCACGCCGAGCGACGACACCTCCAGTCGCGCACGCGCTCGAGGCGCCAGGGCCTGCCAGTAGTGCGGAAGCTCCGGCATCAACCGCACCACCTCGCCCACCGGCGTCAGCGGCTCCAGGGTGAGGCGCGCACTCACGGGCCGACCCCAGGGCGCCGTCCAGTCCTCCACGTCCATGCGTACCGTTCCGCCCTCTCCATACGTCAGCGTCGAGCGTCCAATCCGCAACCGCCCCGCCGACTCCACCTCCGCGCGAGAGTACTCGCTCAACACCCACAGGCGGCGCACACCCTCGTGGTACAGCGCGAAGTTCACCGCGCTGTGCTCCATGGGCCGGCCGCCCCGTCGCGCCGCCACCGAATAACGCGGGGAGAACAGCGAGCCCAGCATGAAGATACACACCGCGCTGTAGGGCCCCGCCGTCACGTCCGCGTAGAACCAGCGATAGGCCCCCGCCTCGATGGGCAGCGTGGGTATGTCTCGCAAGGTGTTCATTCGCCCCTCCGCAGGTGCACGGAGGCCATCTCCGCGGCGAAACGGCCGGACAGCATCACCAGGGGCACGCCTCCACCCGGGTGCGTGCCTCCTCCCGCGAAGAACAGGCCCGGCGTGTTGCCCCGGATGCGCGGACGACGAAACGGCCCCAGCTTGCCGTGCGGCAGGAAGCCGTAGATGGAGCCACCCGGCGCCCCCTGCGCGGCCAGGTCCACCGGCGAGCGCTGGCCGATGACTCGCACGCGCCCCTTCAGCTCCGGGAAGTGCGCGACGAGCTTCTCGAACATCTGCGCTTTCACCTGCTCGGCCTGAAGCTCCCAGGCACGCGTCGCCACGTCCGCCTCCGCGGCATCCACGGGCAAGGGCGGCGCGTTCACCATGACGAACAGGCCCGTGCGCCCCGGAGGCGCCATGGTGGCATCCGTGGCGGACGGGTTGCAGAAGTACACCGTCGGGTCCGACGCGAGCTGCCCGCTGAACAGCTCGTCGAACTCGCGCCGGTAGTCCCTCCCGAAGAGCACCGCGTGATGGGGCAGCGCGGGGCGCCCCTCCACCTCCAGCAACAACACGAAGCCGGAGAGCGCCAACGGCTCCTCTCCACGACTCAGGGACTCCATCGGGTCCGCGTTCACCACCACGCTGTCGAAGCACGCGGCGTCCTCACCAGGGCCCACGCGGTAGCCATCGCGCGTGTGCGCGAAGCGGGCGCGCGTCTGGAGATGCACCGTGACGCCGAGCCTGCGCACTGCCTGTCCCAACGCGTTCACCAGCGCGCCCACGCCGCCCCGCGCATGGTGGACGCCGTACGCGCGCTCGATGTGCGGAATCAGCGCGAAGGCCGCGCTCGCCTCGTAGGGAGACGCGCCCGCGTAGGTGGCGAAGCGACCCACGTACTGCTGGAGGTGGTCGGTGCGCAGGTGCTTCACCGCCAGCCCGTGCAGGGACGACAACTGCATGCCCGCCATCACCGCGCCAATCCCCCGGCGAGCCACGCGCCCCATGAACCCGGCCATGCCCTCGAAGGGCGCCTCCAGGTACGGCTCACCCGCCGCGCCCCAGATGGCGGCGGCCTCCGCGTAGAAGCCGCGGATGCCCCTGCGCTCCACCGGCTTCACGTCGGCGGCGCTGTCCGCGGTGCGGTCCAAATCCTTGTACGCGGTGAAGGCGCACCCATCCCCGAAGCGGTAGGAGCACTGCGGCTCCAGCTCGGTAAGGGGTGGCATCAGGTCGAGCGCTCCCAGTTGCTCGAACGTCCCACGCACCAGGTCCGGCAACGTCAGCAACGTCGGGCCTGTGTCCAGCGTCACGCCATCCACCGTGACGGCCTGCGCCTTGCCACCCAGTGAGGCCCCGCCCTCGAAGAGCGTCACCGCGTGGCCTTCCTTCGCCAGCAGCCCCGCGGCGGTGAGGCCCCCAATGCCTCCGCCGACCACCGCGACACGCGTCGTGCTCATGGCCCCCGCCTTCGCCACGCCACCTCGGTGTCATGGAGGACACTCGCGCACTCGCGCTCAAGCGACCTCGATCCGGCCTTCGCACACGCATCACCCATGGCGTTGTCCCCCCACTTCGCTCGGCAGCAGTGGCACTCGCGGCTCGCCCGGAAGCGAGGGCAACACGGACTTGGGTC
Source organism: Myxococcus sp. CA040A (assembly GCF_013336725.1). Taxonomy (NCBI): domain Bacteria; kingdom Pseudomonadati; phylum Myxococcota; class Myxococcia; order Myxococcales; family Myxococcaceae; genus Myxococcus; species Myxococcus sp. CA040A. The sequence continues at coordinate 340,086 of NZ_JABUMR010000007.1, forward strand.
GGATGAAGGCCGCGGCGGCCAGCGACAGCTTGCGGCGCGTCGTCACATACGCCCGCGCGCTGAACACGTCGTAGTCGCGCGCCTCGATGTCACGGAGAATGTCGCCGTAGATGGCGCCCATCAGCCGCACCATCCGCTGACTGCCAAAGCCCGTGAGCGACGGCACGCCCTGCGCCGCGCGCGCGTAGTACGTCCGCGCGCGCTCCACCTGGAAGCGCATGAAGTCACGCCACCGCGCGTCCACCTTCCCCTGCCGCAAGTCGTCCTCCGACAACCCGAAGGACGCCAGCTCCTGGGAGGGCAGATACACCCGCCCCCGCTCCAGGTCCTCGCGCACGTCGCGCAGGATGTTGGTGAGCTGCATGCCCCGGCCCAGGTCCGCCGCCGGCTGCAGCGCGCCCTCGTCCGAGCACCCCAGCACCGGCGTCAGCATCAGCCCCACCACGCCCGCTACGCGGTAGCAGTAGAGGTCCAATTCCTCCCACGTGTCGTAGCGGTGCTTCGTCAGGTCCATCTCCATGCCGGAGATGAGGTCCTGGAAGGGCTGCTCCGGAATCCGGTAGTGGCGCACCGTATGCGCCAGCGCGGCGAACTCTCCCGCGTCCCACGGCGAGCGCGCCGCCACGCCCTCCAACCGCCCACCCGGCGGCCCCAGCTCCCGCGACGCCAGCTCCGGCATGGGCACATACAGCTCCGCCACCATGCGCCGCGCCCGCCCCAGTCGCACGGACAACTCCTCCATCCCGGAGCCGGCCTCATCCACCAGGTCATCCAGCCGTCGGCAGAACGCATACAGCGCGAACGCCGCTTTCCGACGCTGGCCGAACAACAGATAGGAGGCGAAGAAGAAGCTCTTGGCGTGGTGACGCGTCACCCGCCGGGCCAGCCAGTACCCCCGGCGCACCAGCGCCCTTTCGTCGGACACGCTCATGCCGCCTCCGCCACCTTCACCGGGGCCGCGCGCGGCGCCAGCTTCACGCCCTGCTGTCGCGCCCAGTCTCCCAGTCGCTCGGCGACGAGCCGCGCGGAGATGAGCACCGTGGGCAGCCCCGTGCCCGGCTGCGTGGAGGCCCCGACGAAGAAGAGGTTCTTCACCTTCGCGTCCTGGTTGGCCGGACGGAACGGACCAATCTGGAGGAAGTTCTGCGCCAGGCCGAAGGCACTGCCTCGCGCCAGGTTGAAGGTCCCCGCCCAGTCGTCCGGCGTGAAGACGCGCTCCACCTCGATGTCCGACTCCAGGCGCGGGAAGCCCAGCTCCGCCAGCCGCGCGAGGACCTTCGCGCGCAGCGCCGGCCCCTCCGTCTTCCAGTCCAGCGACGGGTGCTGGTGCGGCACGGGCACCAGCACGTAGAGCGAGTCCTTGCCCTCGGGCGCCAGCGACGCGTCCGTGCGCGTGGGCGCATTCACGTAGAAGCTCGGGTCCTCCGGCACGCGGAAGCGCTTGAAGATGTCCTCGAACGAGCCCCGGTAGTCGCGGCCGAAGATGACATTGTGATGCAACATCCCCGGGATTTTCCGGCGCATGCCCAGGTAGAGCATGTAGCCGCTGGAGGTGTAGCGCAGCGACTCGCGGCGCTTGAGCGTGGTGGCCTGGGGGTCCAGCAGCTTCTCGTACGCGTAGGGCAGGTCCGCGTTGCACAGCACCGCATCCGCCTCCAGCACCTCGCCGCCCTCCAGTCGGACTCCGGTGGTGCGGCCCCCGTCCGTGAGGATGCGCTCCACCGGCGTGCCGTAATGGAAGCGCACACCCTCCTCGATGGCCACCCGCTCCAGCGCCTGCGGAATGGCGTACAGCCCTCCCTTGGGAAACCAGATGCCCACGCCCAGCTCGGTGAAGGGCAGCAGGCCGTAGACGGCGGGCGACTCGAAGGGCGACACGCCCAGGTACATCGTCTGGAAGGTCATCGCCGCGCGCAGCCGGTCATCGCGGAAGAAGCGGCTGACGTCCGGGTACATGCGCCGGTGGGCGCGCACCTGGAAGATGCGGGCCAGCACGCGCGGGGACAGGTAGTCGGTGATGCCCGCGTAGTTGCGGCCCACCAGATGGTCCAGGCTGGTGCGGTACTGGACACGCCCCTGGGCCAGGAAGGCGAGGTAGCGCGCGTAGCTGCCGGGCTCCACCCGCTCCAGCTCGCGCCCCATGGCGCACAGCTCGGAGGTGAACGTCACGTCCGAGCCGTCCCGGAAGTGCACCCGGTAGTTCGGGTCGCACTTGAGCAACGTCAGGTAGTCCTCGATTCGGCGGCCGAGCGCGCGGAAGGTCTCCTCGAACACCTCCGGCATCAGCACGATGGTGGGACCGATGTCCCAGGAGAAGCCATCCACCCGCAGCCGGTTGCAGCGCCCTCCGGGTCCCACCGTCTTCTCGACGACCTGGACGTCGAAGCCCTGGTGCGCCAGTCGCGCCGCGGCGGCCAGACCTCCAACACCGGCGCCCACCACCACCACACGTCTGCCTTGTGTCCGCGGGCTCATGTGTTCCTCAGGCCGCGCGATGCGCGAGCCGCGCGATGAGGGCGTCCATCAAATCCCTCACGCCGTTGGGGTTGGGCAACGACTGGAGGGTGCGGCGAGCCGCGCGAGAGGCGCGCTCCACCATCCGCTCGCACGCGGCACGGCCGCCATGCGCCTCCACCAAGGCGCGAGCACGCGCCAGGGCCACCGTGTCCTTCTCACACTCCGGCAGGGCCCAGAGCGCCTCCAGCTCCTCACGTCCCTCGGGCGTGGCGCGCGCGAAGGCCGCGAGCACCGGGAAGGTCCGCTTGCCTTGGGTGAAGTCGCCATCCGACGACTTGCCCGCCACGCTGGAGTCACCGAAGAGGCCGATGAGGTCATCGCGGAGCTGATAGGCGAGCCCCACCTGGCGGCCCACGCGCTCCAACCCCTCCAGCAGCGCGGGGCTCGCGCCGCCCAGCATCGCGCCACACACCAGCGGCGCGCAGAAGCCGTAGCGCGCCGTCTTGAGATAGGCCACGCGCAGCACCTGGAACAGCGACACCTCCGACAGCGGCGCGCGCTCCAGCGACAGGTCCAGGTACTGGCCCGCCGCCGTGTGCCGGCACACCGACAGGTAGTAGCGGACGACCTTCGCCACGCCCGGCAGCTCCGACTCCAGCATCGCCTCCAGCGCTCGCGCGAAGAGGTGGTCGCCCACCACCACCGCCAGGTCCTCGCCCGTCCGGCCCGGCGCCAGCAGGTGGTGCAACGCCGCGCTCCCGCGCCGCAGCACCGCGCGGTCCGCCACGTCGTCATGAATCAGGAGGAAGGTGTGGAGCAGCTCCAGCCCCGCGGCGAAGCGCCACAGCTCCGAGGGCACCACTGGCGTGCCCTTCGCCAGACAGTGCCCCGCCATCACCAGCGCCGGCCGCACCCGCTTCGCGGGCCGCAGCGCGTACAGCCGCGCCTCCTCCAGCGCCCGCGTCCACCGCGGGTCCAGGCCCGCCTCGTCCGGCAGCTCGAACAGCTCCGACAGCGACGCCTCCACCTCCGCGTGCACCAGCCCCAGCCACGCCTGCTCCAGGGGGACCTCGCCCGGCAACGGCTGCGCAGCGGGACGCGGGAGTGCCATGGGGTGATCCTCCAGATTCAGGACGTTCCTGCCCCCCAGACGTAGCGTTTGCGTCGAGGGCTTGTCAAGGCTATGTACAGGGTTTGTAAGAACCTTGTCCACCGGGGGTCACCTCATGAGGATGTGGATCACAAGCACACTGGCGGCGGCCCTGCTCACGCAGGGCGCGTTGGCTTCCAGCCCAGCAGACGGCCCGCTCGACGCCACGTTACGGAGTTCCAGCGGAGATGAGGTCCGCCTCTCTCGTTGGCGCGGAAAACCGGTAATTATGTTTTATGAGGACAAGGACTCCACGACGCTCAACGCGGGGATGAAGGAAGAGCTCTTCGCGCGCGGCAAGGAGCGGAATCTCTTGGGCTCCGCCTGGGTGGTGGCGGTGGCGAATCTGAGGAAGTTCGACTTCTTTCCCGCTCGGCAGATTGCGCTGTCCTACGTGCGGGACGAGGAGAAGAAGGTGGGCGTGCCCATCCTGGTGGATATGGACGGGACGCTGGGCGCGCCGCCCTGGGGCCTGCCAATGAAGACCTCCAACATCCTCCTCCTGGATGCCCAGGGCGCCCTGGTCTACCGGCATTCCGGGAAGATGAAACCGGAGGAGCAGGTGGCGTTCTTCTCCGCGCTCAGCCAGTTGGTGGGGGTGGACCTCAACACGCCCGCGGCCCCCAAGGCCCCGGAGGCCGCGCCATGAAGGTGGCCGTCACCGGTGCCACGGGCTTTCTCGGCACGGGGCTTGTCCAGGGTTTGTTGAGCCAGGGCCATGGCGTGCATGTGCTGACGCGGGACGTGGCCCGGGCGCTGGAGAAGCTGCCTCCGGGAGTGACGGGGGCGCCCTTCGACGGGCGGACGGCGCTGGCTCCGGAGGCGCTGGCGGGCGCGGACGCGGTCATCCATCTGGCCGGCGAGCCGGTGGCGCAGCGGTGGAGCCGGGATGCGAAGCAGCGCATCCATGACAGCCGGGTGCAGGGCACTCGCACGCTGGTGGAGGCGATGAAGGCTGCGGGCACGGTGAAGCGCTTCGTGTCCACGTCGGCCATTGGCTACTACGGAGGCACGCGCGAAGCGGAGCCGCTGACGGAGCAGAGCCCGCCGGGGGACGACTTCCTGGCGCGCGTGTGTGTGGATTGGGAAGCGGAGGCGTGGGGCGCGCGCGGGGCGGGCATCGGCACGGTGGTGCTGCGGATGGGCGTGGTGCTGCACCCGGACGGCGGCGCGCTGCACAAGATGCTGCCCCCCTTTCGCATGGGCGCGGGGGGACCGGTGGGCAGCGGCCGGCAGTACGTGAGCTGGATTCACCGCGAGGACGCCCAGGCGCTGCTGCGCTTCGCGCTGGAGCACGCGACCCTGGAAGACGGCCCGGTGAACGCGACGGCCCCGGAGCCCGTGACGAACGCGGCCTTCGCCCATGCGCTGGGACATGCGCTGGGCCGCCCTTCGGTGATGCACATCCCCGCGTTCGTGGTGAAGGCGGCCATGGGGGAGATGGCGAAGGTCGTCCTGGAGGGCCAGCGGGTGCTGCCCGAGCGCGCGCGGGAGTCGGGCTTCACCTTCCGCTTCCCGGAGCTGGAGGCCGCGCTGAAACACCTGCTCGCATGAACGCTTGTTCGCACCGAGCCTTCACCTGACGCCTTGCACACATGTACCCGATGTGTGTGTTTCAAGCATCCTCGAACCGAGGGGAGCGCTCGCGCAACTTCAGACATCGACTCCTGAGAATTCAGAAGACAACATGACTTGAGCCTTCCCACACCCCCCTTCAGGCTCGAGGAGTCGACGATGACTGTGGAACGAGTAGGCAGTGGTGGTTCGTCCGAAGCGGCACAACGCGCGGCGGAGGCAGCGGCTCGACGCGCGGCGGAAGAGGCGGCGCGCCGTGCAGCGGAAGCAGCGCGCCAGGCCGCCGAGGCCGCGCGTCAGGCCGCCGAGGCCGCGCGCCAGGCGCAGGAAGCCAAGAAGGACGAGTCGACCTTCGAGGCCGCGGGCGCGAAGAACACGCTGAACCTGGATGGAAAGGGCTCCGCGCCGGCGACCTCGCTGTTCACGGAGAACAGCCAGGACGGCAAGGTCAACTGCCTGGACAAGGCGGCGGACTTCGTCAGCAAGAGCTCGCCGGAGCTGCAGGGCCGCTCGGACCTGGTGTTCCTCAAGGACTCGCGCACGGGCGCCGAGGGCCAGGCGGGCCACGTCGTCGTGCGGCAGGGTGAGCGCGTGCTCGACCCGAGCAACGGCAAGAGCTACGAGGACATGAAGAGCTACCTCAAGGAGCAGCCGCACTACTCCGAGGCCGGCTCCATCCCGGGCACCACCGCCGCGAAGATTCTGGCCACCGAGGCAGGCTCCCCCGAGCGGGCCCAGGCGCTGAGCGACGGGAAGGTGTCGCCCGAACTGCGGAAGATGATGGTCGCCGACCCGACCATTCCCTCGCAGGCCCCCGACGCCGCCAACGCCCCCACCGGCTCCCTCCCCCTTCCGCCCCTCACGGTGCCGGTGGGAAAGAACGGCTCGGTGGGCCTGGAGTTCAGCGCGGAGCTCGACAAGAAGGTCAAGAAGGCGGACGGCTACACCACCGTGGAGCTCTCCGCGGAGATGTCGGTGGGCGCGAACGCCGAGCTGGACATGAAGAAGGTGACCGTGGGCGGCGGCGTCTCCCGCGCGAACACCCAGACGTACGAAGTGAAGATGAAGGACGAGGACTTCGAGAAGCTGAAGCAGGGCAAAATCGCTCCGCCGCATCCGCTCAAGCCGGAGACGATTCCGAACGGCGCCTCGGTGAAGATGGACGCCGCCGAGCTCAAGGGCTTCTCCTACAACGGCAGCGTGGACGTGAAGGGCGTCGACCTGGGCCTGGGCGAGGAAATCCAGAAGGGCCGTGGCGTCTCCTTCGAGACCTCGAAGGATGACAAGGGCCAGGTCACCGTGACGGCGGGCCCCACCGACCTCATCAAGAGCGGGGCCTCCGTCAGCGTCGGCGCGGCGGGCGCCACGGTCTCCCTCAACGGGAGCACCGAGCTGACCGACTACAAGATGCGCACCGCCACGTTCGACGTGAACACGAAGGAGGGCAAGGACGCCTTCGAGCAGTTCGCGAAGACGAAGCAGCTGCCGGAGAAGGACGGCGCGGGCGTCTCCGACTCCGCCACCGTCGACAAGCTGGAGCTCTCCTCGGACGCCAAGGTGAAGCTGGAGCTGGGCCCCCTCAGCAAGGAGTTCCAGGCCGTCCCCGAGAACGGCGGCAGCATCACCATCACCACCAAGGGTGATGGCTCGCGGGACACGGTGCTGGAGACCCAGGACGCGGACGGCACGCGGCTCGACTACAAGCGCAGCTTCGACAAGGACGGCAAGGAGGTCTTCGACAAGGACAAGTTCGAATACAAGATGTTCATGGAGGGCCTGTCCGGCGGCGCCGAGTACACGTTCGCGCAGCAGTACAACGTCGACCAGCACGACTTCGACAAGAAGAAGGACATCGAGCTGACGTTCTCCGGAGACCAGCTCACCGAGCTCGCCGATCGCGCCCGCGACTTCAAGTCCCGGTGGGAGAGCCACTCGGGAAAGATGGCGACGAACCAGTTCGAGTTCGTCCAGAAGCTCGCCAACGCGAAGGACCCGGCCGAGGTCGCCGAAATCCTGACGTTGACCAAGAACGCCCCGCGAGGGCTCGGCGGTCTCGCGGAGGACCTGGGCCCCCTGCACGTCCCCGGCAAGCCGCTCCCGGGTGACATCCAGGCCCGCCACCGCGACAACGTCGGCTGAGTCCACCCGCGCTCCGGGGCCACCACACACTCCGGAGCACGGCGCGCGCCCGCGTGGCCGTCTCGCGCTAGAACGCGCTCCCTGGACCCACCAGGGAGCGACACGGGATGGACGCCAAGGAGCTGGAAGCAAGAGCGCGCGCCGAGGGGACGCCCGTCATCATCGGAGACACGGCCACCTTCGTGTGGCGTGGGCGAGGCCCCGTCTTCGTCCAGGGTGACTTCCAGGACTGGAGGGGCGAGCCGCTTGCGCTGGAGCGCGTGGCCCCCGGCCTGTGGACGCGCTCGCTGGCGCTGCCCCGCGACGCCTATGTCGAATACGCCCTCTTCGATGCGCACGGCCAACGGCTGAAGGACGACTTCAACACCCGCGTCTCCGACAACGGCTTCGGCGACGTCAACCACGCCTTCTACATGCCCGACGGCGGGCCCTCGCTGCCCCTGCGACGCCCCCGGGGCGTGCCGCGCGGCCGCGTCACCCGCCACCGCGTGGACATGTCCGACGTGGGCCTGGATGGACAGCGCACCGTGCACCTGTACGCCCCGCCGACGCGAGAGCCGGTGCCGCTCCTCGTCGTGCTCGACGGAGACGACTACCTGCGCCGCGTGCGCCTTCCGGAGCTGGTGGACACGCTGGTCGCCGACGGCCGCGTGCAACCCGTCGCCCTCGCGCTCGTCTCCAACGGCGGCCTGACGCGCGGCGTGGAGTACGCGTGCAGCGAGTACACCGTGGCCCTACTGCTGTGGAAGGTGCTGCCCCTGGCGCGGGAACACCTTTCGTTGGTGGACGAAAGACACAACCCGGGGGTGCACGGGGTGCTGGGCTCGTCGCTGGGCGGGCTGATGTCGCTCTTCATCGGGCTGCGCGCGCCGGAGACCTTCGGGCGGGTGCTGTCGCAGTCGGGGGCGTTCATCGTGGAAAACCACGAGTTCGTCGTGTTCGATCTGGCGCGGCACGTGCCCCGGCGCCCGCTGGAGGTGTGGATGAGCTGCGGGCGCTTCGAGGTGCTCCTGGAGGGCAACCAGCGACTGGGGCCCCTGCTGAAGGCCACGGGACACCGGGTCGAGTACCGGGAGTACAGCGGCGGGCACAATTACCCGGCCTGGCGGGATGACGTGGTGCGTGGGCTGGAGTGGCTGTTTCCCCCGCGGCCCGCGGCCAAGCGCCGGTAGTTGCTGTGCTTCTTCAAGTGTCTTCTGGCGGTCATCAGCGCTGCACTCGCGCGTGTGCCACCTCACCTTTGCACTGGACGCAACTGGCGCCGGGGGCGTCCGATAACTTCCTTGAGACTTCCCGGAGCCATGCCCGCACCGGCTCGCAGTCTTCCTGGAGCGCACTCATGTCGCGCATTGATGGTGGCAACCGTTCGTCCTCGCCGAAGAGCTCCGTCTCGGAGCGCTCCAGCACGGAGCGGCCGGACTCCGCCTCCAAGGGCGCGCAGCAGAGCCCCGGAAAAAAGGACCTCCCAGCACATCAGGCGGTGAGGCCGTTCCAGGGACGCAGCGACTTCGAGCCGGACCGCCGTCCGACGCCGCGCGCCACGCCGGCCATCAACGCCGCGCTGGCGCCCGCCGCCTCGGAGGCTTCGGCCATCGCCGGAGCGGACGCGGAGCTGGAGCTGCTCTCCGAGTTCCCCGATGCCGACGCCCAGGGTGGTCTCGCCTCCGCGATGCTGCATGCGCACGCGGACGAGCCCGCCTCGCAGGCGCGAATCGTGGAGCGGCTGAAGCAGGACGGCCGGCTGGAGTCGCTGTTTGGCGAGGTGTTCCGCGAGGGCAATCCCTACGTGGAGCAGCCGCACCGCGCCGCCGTCGTCCGCGCGCTCGACACCGCGATGGCGCGAGGCACCGTGACGAGCGACGACCTGCGCACCTTCACCCGGGGCGCCTACGCCCAGGAGTGGCAGCAGATCGGCTCCGAGCTGTCCACGTCGGACGCGGGCCCGAGCAAGCCGTAGCTTCCCACTGACGGTCCACCACCGTTCGCGCCATGGGTGAGTCGCCCATGGAGATGGTGGACGTGTGTCAGGCGCCGAGCCGCCCGATGAGCGCGCCTCGAACGGCCTGGGCAACGGCGCGTGAGTCACCGGCGAGTTCCTCGGGCAGCCAGTAGTAGAGCAGCCGGCCGCTCGTCTCCACCTGGGCGCGGACGAAGCGCATGCCCTGGGCCTCCGCGCGCTCGGGGCTTCGGGGGAAGCACTGCTTGCACAGGCAGGGCAGCGCGGAGTGCTCCTGATGCGCGGTGAAGTTGATGGGGCCACCTCCCGCGCTCGCGAGCAGGAGCTCCGCGTCCGTCGCGGTGAGGATGCGCGGAGTCTGGAGGGACATGCCCAGCGCGCCCTTCGCGGCCTGGAGGCCCTTGCCGGATTCGAAGCGCAGCGTGGGGATGGCGGACGTGACGTCGGTGATGGGGATGCGGTTCTTCCGACCGACCCAGCCCTCGTCATCGGAGGACAGGCCCTCCAGCACGGCGACGAGCCAGAGGGACTCGTTGGGCGGGCGCACCGTGACGAGGAAGAGGCGTCCACCGTCTTCGAGCGGGGACAGGTGCCTGCTCTGGCTGCGGTAGCGGTCCGTCGGCAACACCTGGCCGGGTGAGAGGCCAGCGGCCTCCTTCTCGAAAATCGCCTTGCTGATGATGGCCAGCATGTCGGGCATGTCCGCATTATAAACCACCACATTGCTCGCTGGAAGCTAGCGTCACAAGCAAACAACCAGCAATCATGACGCCGCCATGCCCAACGAACTCATCTTCAGACATTCCAACGAGATCCAGCAGGCCTGCCCCCCAAAGCACTCGCACTAAACCTACCGACACCCTCAGGGAACCACCATGGCACGCCACACGGTTGAATTCGCAAACGCCATCATCCGAACCGACGACAAAGAGCTCATTGACCTATTCAGTCCAACAATATGGCCCGCCCTCACGGACAACACCCTTAGGCGAACCCATGGAGACTCAGCATTCTTCATCAACGAGTGCAAAGGCCTAACGATTCAACACAACAACAAAGAATACCAAGCCATAACAGCGCGATTCATCAAAACCACAAAATTGAAGCGAGCACAATACTACAACGAATCCGAAGGCTTAATTGCCGACCCCCAAATACTTGACTCAGCCCCATCAGCAGTATTCCTCTTAATCCTCAATAACCACAAACTAATATACCTACACGAGACCGCACACGCTCCCCCACTTTCTCAATTAGAAAAAACCCTAAGTTGGCTAATAAAAACCACCACGCAAAAAATCATCCACCGGGAATACACAGCGCGGCGCCCCAAGAAAGACAAAATAAGCCTTCGGAAGCTACAGGCCGAAAACCCCCAGCCCGATGTACATATTATCCCCATTCCACACGAAGGTTCCATCTCGGAATTTGTCGAGCTATTCGAAAAAATCAAGAGCGTCGAGGTTCGACTAATCCGCCCAAACAGCGAAATCGACATCAATCCATTCTTCGGAATGGCACGCCAGGAGCAGGAGCGAATCAAATCAAAACAAACCACAATCACACAGAAAAGCCCTGATGGACTCTCTGCGTCCGGAACAAAGAACTACCTCGCTGCCGCCAGCAAACAAGCCAATGCCCGCGTAAGCGTCACTGGAACCAACGAGGCCGGCAAGAAAATCAGCGGAGACAACGAAAAGTTCAGCATCAAAACATACATCAGCACCATCCCAACAGGACTAGTGAGCATTGCCAAAAAACTATTCATGGAATTCGAGAATCTCACGAACGGCCATCCGATCGAAAAACCTCCTCACGCAACCGCCATCGACACACAAGCCCAAAGAATCGCCCAAACAAACAATTGGCAAACCGTCCGCATAGAGGAAGACGACAGTGCCTCTTCCGACTGAGCCCAATCCAGAAGAACTCACGCAAGAGAAGAACCTCTGGGAACTCTATCGATCCTCAAATGCCCTACCCAAATCAACCCAAACTGCTTGGCTCAAATACTCTATCATCACCGTCCTCACGGCATACGCCATTGGAACAGCAACCATCGAAGGGTGGGGGTACAAAGGCATCATAACGTCAGTACGCGGATGGGCTAGCGACGGACTAAGCTTCTCGTCCCAAGTAATTGGCTTCGTGCTCGCTGGATTCACTATTTTCGCAACAATGAACACGAGCACATTCACTATCACCCTGGCCAGACATCGCGAACCCAAAACAACCCTTCCGTTCATCAAGTACATCTACCTGAGCTTCATGCGCGTGTTCGCGCTTTATGTTGGATTCATTGGATTCTGCCTCATCATTCGCCTGCTTGGTGAGCCTAACGGTGTCGCCTCATTTGCCATCGGCACACTTCCGAGCGCATGGCACGACACGACAAAGCAAATCATCTCACGCATGGGCTTTGTCGTACTGGGCAGTTGGTTCTGGTTTATCGTCATAGATCTCTACTCCTTCATGTTTAACGTCTATCACACCGTAATGTCATCGGTCAGATGGGAACTCGAACGCAAACCAGAGCAAGCAGGGCCTTCCTCCCAACCACAGGAAGAACCGCACCTTTCAAGCCCAGAGCCACCTCAACCATCCATGCCAAGCCACACTGACGCACCCAGCCAAGGCAAACTAAACAATCTGCTCGCTCAACTCATCAAACGCATCAAAAGAACTAGCTCATAAAAAAGCACTAAAGCACTACAGCGAAGCCCCTAATGAAAGCACCATTCACCTCGCCATTTCAATTGCTCGACGAGGATGTCACGGTGCGGCGCGAGGCCGTCGGTGCGGTCGCGGCCTCGGAGTTGGTGGGACGCTATGCGCTAAGACAGGCCCTTCTCACGGATGAAGATGCGGAGGTACGCGCCGTCGCCGCACGGCGGCTCGGGGATGCGAGGGATGCGCGCTTTGCTTTCGCACTGCTCGAAGCGCTCGGCGATGCGATGCCGAAGGTGCGGGACAGGGCGTGGCGCGCGCTGGCTCGGCTGGGAGTGGAAGCGCTGCTGCCTCACGCGGAGCGAGCGGTGCGGCGGGAATCAGTATGGTGGGTTCGCCGAGCGATGGTGCGTGCGTCGGCCTCCGTCGCGGGCTCGGGTGCGGTAGGGGTGTTGCTCGCGGCGCTGGAGGACCCGTTCTGGCGAGTGCGTCATGCAGCAGTGCAGGCCCTGACGTGGCTGGGAGCGGAGAACGAGGAACTGCGGCACCAGGTGCGGAGGGCGGCGGAGGCGAGGGATCAAGGACCGATGCGTTCGGCGGTGGTGTGGCTGGAGGGTGAGTGGCGTGCAGTGGCCTCGGGTGAAGTGGGGCCTCTTCCGTTTGAAGCAAATGGAACCATGATGGCGACCCCTCGGACAGAGGGATCACACGTCGACGATATGGAAGCGAGACTCACGAATGAGGACCCGGCGGTCACCACCGCGAGACTGGAGGCTCGCCCCGCAGGGTCCCTCTCCGCGCGGGAGCTGGTGGAGTGGCTGGGAGATCCGCACGAGCCTCTTCGCGTTCTCGCTCGTCGGCGACTCCTCGAGCGCAAGGACCCGGAAGCGCTGCGCCTCGCGATGCACTGGCTGGACGAGCCGCGCGTACCACATGCACAGGACGAGGCTCGCGCGCTGCTGGAGCGCCTCAACGTGGACGAGGTCGACCTCGCGACCCGCGTCCTCGCGGCGCTCCCTCGTCCGGGCTCGCTGGCCTGGGCCGCGCGTGTCGCGGTGAAGCAGGGGCACGAGACACTCCTTGTTCGGGTGCGCGCGCTGGCGAGTCACCCCGCGGCCGCCATCCGCCGTGCGGCGCTCTCCGCGCTCGTATTCGACCCGGACAGTCGCGGCCTCGTGTTGAAGGCTCTCGACGACGAGGACACCGCCGTGCGCGCAGAGGTCATCGGCGCATGGGAGCGCCGGCCCCGATCCACCGCCGCCGTCCACGACTTCGCCTCGGCGCTGGTGGCCTTCGCTCCGCGCGCCACCTCTCCCCGAGAGCGGCGGGCCGTCGCGACAGCCGCCGCGTACCTGGAAGCCTCCGAGCCACTCCTCCACGCCTCTCAAGACGAGGACCCCTCCGTGCGCGCGGTGGCACTGCAAGCCCTCGCGTCCCTGGATTGGCTCACGGAGACCGAGCGTCAGCACGCCGAGTCCCACGAGGACCCATGGCTGCGCGCCGCAGTGCTGGACGTCGACAGCGCTGCTCGGGTCTGCCTCGCGGACTCAGACCCGAGCGTGCGGCGCATGGCGTTGCAGCTCGCCCTCTCGCACGGGCGCGCGCTCGCAGTGGAGGACCCTTTGTTCCAGTCCACCCTCGCGCTCGGCTGCGCCCTCTCTCCCGACCCGTGGATACGAGCCCGCGCCGCCGAGCAACTCCGACCCGAGAACGGTGACGCGGAGCTGCGCGCCCTGCTGCGCCTGTCGCGCGACACCGAGCTGATGGTCCGCACGGCGGCGGCCTCTCCGCTGGAAGACTGCGACACACTCGATGCACGACTGGAGTCCTTGCTGGGATTGCCGGCCACCGATGCACCCACCGCGCCACCGGGGCCACTCGACACGCGACAGGCAGTGCCACCACGCCAGTCCGCCACCGAGAGCGACACGGATCTGCGCATCGCCGCATGGACCTGGCGCTTGCGCCGCGCGGATAAGAACGCCTTCGCCCGGCTCCGTGACGCCCTGCTCGCCCACGCCGAGCCCTCTCGCGTCGTCACCCACCTGCAAGCGCTGTCCCTCACCTTCCCCGATGCGCTCTTCACCGCCGAGCCCGAACTCGCGCGTCTCCGCCCCACCTCCACCCCGCGTCAGCGAACCACCCCGTCCCCGCGCCCAGCGCATCCACCGCGAGCCTCGTCCCGCCCCCTGGGACGCACGGGCCTGAACGTCTCGCCACTCGTCCTCTCGGGCGCGCACCTCACCACGCGCGAGCCCTTCTTCGAGGCGTACGAAGCCGGCATCAACACGTTCTTCTGGGAACCCCGCTACGCCGCGCTGACCCAGTTCCTGCGCAGCGGTCGCGGCCCTCGCGAACGCTCCGTCATCGTCGCGGGCACGTACCACTCGGGCCCGGCCGCCATCCGTCGCGACGTGGAGTCCGCGCTGCGGCGCCTGCGCACCTCCTGGCTCGACGTCTTCCTCCTCTTCTGGGTCCGCGCCCCCGAGCGACTCTCCGACGAGGACTACTCCGCCCTGGAGCGCCTGCGCACCGAAGGCAAACTGCGCGCCTTCGGCTTCTCCACGCACCTGCGAGACCTCGCCCGCGATGCACTCGCGCGACAGCCCTGGCCCGTCGTGATGACCCGCCACAGCGCCGCGCACCCGGGCGCCGAGGCCGCGCTCCTCCCCGAGGCCCAGCGCCAGGGCACCGGCGTGCTCACCTTCACCACCACCTGCTACGGCCGACTCCTGCGCCCCGTCCCCGGCGCGCCTCAAGACACCACCCTCCCCTCCGCGGTGGACTGCTACCGCTACTCGCTCTCCCAACCCGGCGTCAGCGCGAGCCTCACCGCGCCACGCAACCGCCGCGAGCTGCTGCACAACCTCGACGTGCTGTCCCGCCCTTGGATGGAGCCAGATGCCCTGTCCGCCATGCGCGCCCACGGCGAGCGCGTGCGCGCACAAGGGCGACAGCTCGACACCCTGGTGCGTCGGGCGCCCGGAGGGCCTCGGGAAGCCCTGCTCGCACTGCTGGAAGAAGATGGGCCCGCGGAGTTCGACGACCTTCCTTCAACGTGAAGGATGTGGTGAGCTTCGCTCCGCTCCTGGGGCCGCGTGCAGCCAGCCTTTCGTCCGCGATGTCACGTCGCGGCTGCCGATGACACCCATTGAAGGACGACGCGGTACGAGGTCCGCCTGGCGGGCTTCCCCGACCTCGTCCGCCTCTGCCGTGCAGGTGGCGGCGTCCCCAGGAGCTCGTGGTTCCCACCGCACCGGTGGCCCTGGAGCGCTGAATGGACCTGGTCTCACTCCTCCTCGAGCTCAAGCCCTTGATGGAGGACCCGGAGGCGCACTTCAGCCGCATCGCCGAGCTGCTGGAGCGTCACCAGGGCCTCGCCGAATACGAAGTGGCCCGCTTCTACGTCAGCCGCCACTGGAGTGAGACCGTCGCGCGGCGCCTGGGCAGCGTGGACCCCCGCGAGCGCCTCCAGGCCGTGCGCCTCATCCCCCTGCTCTTTCCCCGCGTCGCCGCCGCCGGACATCTGCGCCGCCGGGTGAAGGACGCTGACTCCCGCGTGGCCTCCGCCGCGCGCGCCGCCGTGCGCAAGCTGGGCCTCGCGGACGTGTCGCTTCCCGACAGCCGCGTAGAGCCGCCGAGGCGCCCGAGCCCCAGGTCCGTGGGAGGCTGGAACCCCACGGGCTGGCTCTTCGGCCTCTACCCGGGGCTGCGCGACGACGAGGTGAAGCGCAAGCCCTCCGCCACCGAGAACCTGCCCCCGCTGCAATCCCGCGAGGACGTGGCGAAGCTGGTGGGCGTGGACGTCGCGGAGCTGGACGCGCTGATGCGCCCAGGCTCCGGCGAGGGCTCCGGCTACGTGGAGTTCGAGACGCCCAAACGCTCCGGCGGCGTGCGCCGCATCTGCGCGCCCCGCGCGAAGCTCAAGGCCGCGCAGCGCGCCCTGCTCGAGGGACTGCTCGCGCACCTGCCCACGCACCCCGCCGTGCATGGCTTCGTGCCCGGCCGCTCCACGGTGACGAACGCCGAGGCACATGTCGGCGCCCACGTCGTGGTGCGCGTGGACCTGGAGGACTTCTTCCCCACGGTGCACTACCGCCGGGTGAAGGGCTTCTTCGAGGCCCACGGCTACAACGACGAGGTGTCCTCCACCCTCGCGGGCCTCACCACCTGGCGCCCCAGGCTCCCGGACGGCACCGTGGTGTGGCCCGGCGTGCTTCCCCAGGGCGCGCCCACCTCGCCCGCCATCGCCAACCTCGTCTGCCGCCGCATGGACGCGCGCCTGCACGCGCTCGCGAAGAAGGCGGGCGCCTCCTACACCCGCTATGCGGATGACCTGTCCTTCTCCTTCGCCAGTCCTCCGGAGCGGCTCGGCCGCTTCCTCTGGTGGGTGAACGCCATCCTCCAGCAGGAGGGCTTCTCCGAGAACGGCGCCAAGCGCCGCGTCATGCGCCAGGGAGGACGCCAGCGGGTGACGGGCCTCACCGTCAACCAACGGGTGGCCATCCCTCGCGAGGACCGCCGCCGATTCAAGGCCATCCTCGCCAACTGCCGCAAGCACGGCGTGGAGTCCCAGGCGCGAGGCCGCCCCAACTTCCCGGCCTGGCTGGAGGGTTACGCCGCCTACGTGCGCATGGTGCATCCGGAGCTGGGCGCGCGCTGGCAGCGCGAGGTGAAGGAGCTGCTGACCTCATGAGCGACCTCGATGCACTGCTGGCGAAGGTGGTGGCGGACCCCACCAACGACGCGCCGAGGCTGGCGTGCGCGGATGCACTTCAAACCGTGGATGCCGCGCGCGCCGAGTTCATCCGCGTGCAGCTCGCCCTGCCCGGCCGCATGGACCCGGCTCGACGCCGCTCGCTCCAGTCGCGCGTGCGGGAACTGATGGACGCGAATGGCCGCGCCTGGCTCAAGCCCCTGCGCGACGCGAAGGTGCATGAGCCGCGCTACCACCGGGGCTTCATCGAGGAGCTGAGTCTCGCGGAGGACCGGCTCGCGAAGCACGGCCCGGAGCTGTTCGCGCTGGAGCCCGTATCCCGGCTGTGCGTGGACACGCGCGACGGCAAGGGCCTGGAGCACGCCGCCGAGCAACCCTGGTTCTCCCAGGTCCGCTGGCTGCGCCTGGAGGGCTCCGGCGTCGATGCGGCGACGAAGGCCCTCGCGGCCTCACCTCGGGCCGGACACCTGTCGGGCCTGGTGCTCGCGGGCGCGAAGGACACCTCGGTCCGTGCCCTGGTGGAGAGCAAGGCCCTGCCCGCGCTGCGCTCCGTCAGCTTCTCCAGCGGCGCGCTGACGGACACGAGCGCGGAGGTGCTCGCGAAGGCGACCCTCGTGTGGGAGCGGCTCTATCTGTCCGGCTCCGGCCTGTCCGACGAGGGCGTGGCGACGCTCGCGGGCGCGAAGGGCCTGGGCGCGCTCCAGTGGCTGACGCTCAACCGCAACGAGCTGAGCGACGAGGCCGCGGAGGCGCTCGCGAAGAGCAAGGGCCTCACCGGCCTCGAACGTCTGGAGCTGTCGCAGAACGACCTGAGCGAAGAGGGCGCGCTCGCGTTCCGCACCGCCAAGGCGCTGCCGAAGCTGCGGCGCCTGGAGCTGATGGAGATGGGCCTGGACCGCGACGAGCTCGGCCCGCTCGTCAAGCGACTGGGTGCCGGACTGCGACTCTGAGCGGCGCCGAACCCGGTGCACCGGGGCGAAGACAGTTGTGCCGTCATCGCCCCGGAAACAAGCGCGGCCTCAGGGCAGTGCCACGGCCCCCGGCACGGCACGCTGACCTGGCACACCCACGCCCAGCGTCCCGTGGAAGTTGGTGCCCCAGCTCAACGCCGTCCCTTCACCGTCGAGCGCGACGGAGAAGTCCGTGCCGGCGGAGACGGAGTTCGCGCCTCGAAGGCCCTTCACCCGCGTCGGCTCCAGTCGCGGGGAGCCGTCTCCGGTGCCGAGCTGTCCGT
This sequence comes from Myxococcus sp. CA040A, assembly GCF_013336725.1. Classification (NCBI taxonomy): domain Bacteria; kingdom Pseudomonadati; phylum Myxococcota; class Myxococcia; order Myxococcales; family Myxococcaceae; genus Myxococcus; species Myxococcus sp. CA040A. Next base: position 357,982 of record NZ_JABUMR010000007.1, read on the forward strand.
GCGAGTTGCGCCCCCAGGCCCAGACCTCGGAGCCCACGGCGAAGGTGTGGCTGGCCCCGACGCCCAGCGACACCACGCCCGCCAGTCCCGGAACCGGCGAGGCGAAGATGCGCGTGGACAACCCTCCATCTCCCAGCTGGCCATGGTCGTTGCTGCCCCAGGTCCAGACGGTGCCGTCGTCGCGCAGCGCCACGGAATGGTAGCCCCCCGCCTGCGCGGACTTCACCCCTTCGAGCCCCAGCACCTGGAAGGGTGAGGTGCGGTTGGTGGCCGTCCCCTCGCCCAACTGCCCATGCGCGTTGTGGCCACAAGCCCAGAGCGTCCCGTCCGAGCGCAACACCAGCGTGTGGTGCTCACCGCCCGATACCGCCACCGCGCCCTCCATCCCCACCATGCGCGTGGGGACCTGACGCGCCACCAGCGTGCCGTCGCCGAGCTGCCCGAAGACGTTGTAACCCCAGCTCCACACGGAGCCGTCCTCCCGCACCGCCAGCGAGTGGTAGCTGCCCGCGGACAGGGCCACCACCTTGTCGAGCCCCACCACCTGGACGGGCCGCGGGCGCGGCGTGGTGGTGCCGTCACCCAGTTGCCCGAAGACGTTGTTGCCCCACGCCCACACCGTGCCGTCCTCGGCCAGCGCCAGCGTGTGCCACGCGCCAGGAGAGACCGCCTGCATCTTCGGCAGCCCCTGCACCGTGGTGGGCATGGCCTGGCTCTCGATGGTGCCGTCGCCGAGCTGCCCGTAGCCATTGCCGCCCCACGTCTGCACGGTGCCATCCTCGAGGAGCGCCACCGCGTGCTGGTACCAGGCCCGCAGGGACAGCACGGGAGCGAAGTCCTTCGACGTCGGAAGCTTGACCGCCACCGGCGCCGTCCTCGGCCCCGACTCCACCTCGCCGAGCTGGCCGTATTCGTGGCTGCCCCAGGAGCGAGCGCTCTCGTCGTCCAGCAGCGCCAGCGAGTGCTGCTCGCCCGCGGCCACCTCCGCGACCTGCGTGAGCGCCAACACCTGCACCGGCGTGAAGCGCAGGTAGTGGGTGCCGTCGCCCAGCTGTCCGTAACCGTTGTCACCCCAGGCCCACGCCGTGCCGTCCTGACGCACGGCCAGCACATGGTGCGGGCCCGCGGCCACCGCCTTGATGTTCGTCGGCAGGAGCACCGGCTTCGGCGTGCTCCTCGGGATGTTGGTGCCATCCCCGAGCTGCCCGGAGTTGTTCGCGCCCCAGCTCCACACCGTGCCGTCGTGCAGCACCGCCAGCGAGTAGGCCCGGCCGACGCTCACGCTCACGGCGCCCGCGAGCCCCGTCACCCGAAGCGGCACCGTGCTCGCCGTCGTGGTGCCGTCTCCGAGCTGGCCCTTCTCGTTCGCGCCCCAGGCCCACACCGCGCCGTCCTGTCCCACCGCCAGCGCATGCGCTTCACCCATCACCACGGAGGCGATGCCCGACAAGCGCTTCACCTCCATGGGCGTGGCGCGGTCCACCAGGCCTCCTTCACCCAGCTGCCCGCTGCCATTGGCGCCCCACGTCCACACCGTGCCGTCCACGCGCAGGGCCATCGAGGCGTCGCCCCCCGCCGCCACGGCCACCACGCCCCACAATCCCTCCACCATCGCCGGCAGGAAGCGCGGCTTGACGGTGCCATCCCCGAGCTGCCCGCGCTGATTGGCGCCCCATGTCCACACCGTGCCGTCGCAGGCGAGGGCCAGGGAGTGCTGAGCTCCCGTCGCCACGGAGCGGGCGCACGGCAGGCCCTGCGTGGGCACGGGCGATGCGCGGTAGGTGGCGGTGCCATCTCCGAGCTGCCCCGACGCATTCTGTCCCCACGCGAGCACGGTGCCGTCGGCGCGCACGAGCATCGAATGCGAGCTCCCCGCCGCGAGCCGCCGTCCCTGCCCCAGTCCGCGCACCTGCACGGGCAGCGCGCTCCAGCCCGCCGCCCCGATGCCGAGCTGACCAAAGCGGTTGTAGCCCCACGCCAACGCCATGCCGTCCTGGCGCACCGCCAGCACATGCAGGTAGCTGCCACCCAGCAGCTTGATGCCGGAGGCACCGGGCACCACGCCGGGCACCACGCGCGAAGTGACTCCGCCATCCCCCAGCTGCCCATACATGTTGGCGCCCCAGCTGCGCAGCGTTCCGTCCAGGCCCAGCGCCATGGAGTGGTACAGACCTCCCGCGACGGAGGACACCCCCGTCAGCCCCGGCACCTGCACGGGGCGGAACCGGTCGACCCAGGAGCCATCGCCCAGCTGCCCCTCCGCGTTGTCGCCCCATGCCCACACGGCGCCGCTCTCGAGCACGGCCAACCCATGCGCCGCGCCCGCGGCCAGGGCCCTCACGCCCGTCAGCCCCAGCACCGGCACCGGTGACTCGCGCTGGACGCCGCCGCCATCTCCCAGTTGTCCCTCGAAGCCGTCACCCCAGGCCCTCACCGTGCCGTCGGCGAGCAGCGCGAGCGAGAAGTAGGTCCCCGCCGCCACGGACACCACATTCGACAGGGCCTTCACCGGCACCGGCGTGAGGCGGTCCTTCGTGGTGCCGTCACCCAGCTGGCCCACGCCGTTGTAGCCCCACGTCCACACCGTGCCGTCACCGCGCAGCGCCACCACGTGGCTGCCTCCCGCGGCCAGGGACGTCACGCCACTCAAGCCCACCACCTGCACCGGCGTGAGACGGTCCTTCGTGGTGCCGTCACCCAGTTGCCCGTTCGCGTTGCGTCCCCAACCCCACACCGTGCCGTCGCTGCGCAGCGCGAGCGAGTGGTGTCCGGACGCCGTGACGGAGCGCACGTTGCCGAGGCCCAACACCCGCACCGGCGCGTGACGCTCGGCGGCGGTGCCGTCTCCCAGCTGCCCGTAGTAGTTGCGCCCCCAACCCCACACCGAGCCATCCGACAGCGCGGCCAGCGAGTGGAAGCTGCCCGAGGCCACCGAGGTGACGCCGGACAGGCGTGTGACGACCTCTGGAGAGAGCAGCCGCTCGGAGCTGCCGTTGCCCAGTTGGCCGGAGGTCCCATTCCCCCAGGACCACAGCGTCCCGTCGGCGCGCAGCGCCACCGCGTGCTGCGTCCCCGCCGCCAGCGCCGTCACCGAGCCCAGCCCCCGCACCTGCACGGGAGAGCTGCTGTCGGTGGTGGTGCCGTCGCCGAGCTGCCCCTGCGTGTTGCGGCCCCAGGCGAACACGGTGCCGTCCTCGACGCGCACCAGCGAGCCGGCGTCCTGCGCGGCCACGGACGTCACTCGCGAGAGTCCCGCGACCTGCATCGGTGTGGGGCGGTCCGTCCAGGTGCCATCGCCCAACTGGCTGGAGGCATTGCCACCCCAGGCCCACACCGTGCCGTCCGAGCGCAGCGCGAGCGCGTGGTAGATGCCCGCGGACACGGCGGTGACGTTCCCGAGGTTCATCGCCTGCGTCGGCGCCAGGCGCTGGGTGAAGGTGCCGTCGCCCAGCTGTCCGGAGGCATTGGCGCCCCAGGCCCACACCGTGCCGTCCGCGCGCACGGCGAGGGAGAAGTCGAAGCCGGCGCCGAGGGCCACCACATTCGTCAGTCCGACGACCGGGGCCGGAGTGAGCGCCTGCTGGGTGTGACCGCGCCCGAGCTGGCCGTAGAAGTTGCTGCCCCATGCCCACACGGTGCCGTCGGAGCGCAGCGCGAGCGAGTGGAACTCGCCGGCGGCCACGGACACCACGTCGGCGAGCCCGGGGACCTGGCGCGGCGTGGCGCGGTCCACGGTGGTGCCGTCACCCAACTGCCCGGAGGAGTTGCTGCCCCACGTCCACACCGTGCGGTCGGAGCGCAGTGCGAGGGAGTGGGAATCACCGGCCACGACGTGGGTGATGTCCTTCAGTCCCGGTACCTGCCCGGCGAGGACGCGCTGGAAGGACTTGTCGCCAGTGCCCAGCTGCCCGGAGGCGTTGCCACCCCAGGCCCATACGGTGCCCAGCGGCGTGACGTAGAGCGAGTGCTGCGCGCCCGCCGCCAACCTGGGGGCCGCGGCCGCCAGGGCCTGCGAGCGCGTGGCGACCGCTTCCGTCGGGACGACAGGCGCGACGGGCGTGGAAAATCCTTCGCACCCCGCGGTGAGCAGAACGCTCAGCACCAAGACCAGCGGGAACTTCTGCCCCGCCTTCAAGTTGTCCATCCGCATCACTTCGCCTCCAGCGCGAGAAGCGGCCGTCCATACCTCGTGTCCTTGGCGGATGAGAAGCGTCGTGCATGGGCACGTGCACCAGGAGGAGGACGGCGCGACGGGAAGACCCCGCCCGGGACGCCTGAGTCACACCCTTTCGGGAGCCTCCTCCACGGCCAGGCAGGCGGGGTGCACGCACGGGGCGATTCACGTTTCTTCACGAGGAATGCGTTGCGGCGCGTCGAGGCCGGGCGAGTATTGGGACGACCATGGACTCACCGGCGCGCTTCATCATCTTCGCGGTCCTCACGAGCCTCATCACCGTGGGGGTCCACATCTACCTGTACCGGCGCCTGTTCGCGGACACGTCGGAGGACCGGAGATGGCGCCGGGTGGGCATGGCGGTGATGACGGTGCTGGGCGCACTGCTGGTACTGTCCTGGTCGGTGACGCGCTTCCTGCCGATGGACGCCACGTTCGCGGTGGCCACGGCCGTGTGGATGTGGATGGGCGCGGCGACGTACCTGCTGTTCGCGCTGTGGGCCATTGGAGGCGTGCGCGCCCTGTCGCGGAGGCTGACGCAAGCGCCCTCCGTGGACCTCTCCACGAGTCCGGCTGGAGCGGCGAGTCAGGCCGAGGTGCCGGAAGTGGATGTGGCGCGGCGTCACTTCCTCGCGCGAGCCACGGCGGGCGGCGCGCTGCTCGCGTCGGGGAGCCTGACGGGCTACGGGACGTGGAGCGCGTTCCATCCCCCGGTGGTGAATGAAGTCGCGGTGCGGCTGCCCGGACTGCCTCGGGAGCTCGATGGCTTCACCCTGGTGCAACTGAGTGACATCCACGTGGGCCCCGTCATCCAGCGCAAGTTCATGGACGAGCTGGTGGCGCGGTGCAACGCGTTGCGCCCGGACCTCGTGGCCATCACCGGAGACCTGGTGGACGGGAAGGTCGCCTCGCTGGGGCCCTCGGTGGCGGCGCTGCGGGAGCTGCGCTCACGGCACGGCACGTACTTCGTCACGGGAAACCACGAGTACTACTGGGACCCTGGTGCCTGGGCGGGAGCACTGGAGGGCATGGGGGTGCGGGTGCTGCGCAATCGCCATGTGCGGATTGGAGACGCGGGGGCCTCGTTCGACCTGGTGGGCGTGGATGACTGGTCGGCGGGGCTGTCGGGCGCGAAGCAGGGCTATGACTTGAAAGCGGCGGTGGCGGGAAGGGAGCCGGAGCGGGCGGCGGTGCTGCTCGCGCACCAACCCTCCAACTGGCGCGTGGCGGCGCAAGCGGGCATGGGGTTGCAGTTGTCCGGGCATACGCACGGGGGACAGTTCTTTCCGTTCACGCTCGCGGTGTCCGCCATCTGGGAGCACGACGCGGGACACTTCGAGGAGGGCGACAAGCACCTCTACGTCAGCCGGGGCACGGGCTTCTGGGGGCCGCCCCTGCGTGTCGGCGCTCCTCCGGAAATCGTCAAGGTGACGTTGCTGGCGGCCTGAAAGACAGACACAGGTTCAACCCTTGACTCCTGTTGGTGCGCGCTCCGGGCACCATGAGCCGCCAACGCGCTAGAATGACGCCCGGGTGTCGCCGCGGGACTGGGGTATGGTTTTCGTTGCCATGAGCAAGGAACCGGCGAAGAGAGAGCTCAAGCAGGAACGCTCCGCGCGCACACGCGTGGACATCCTCGAAGCGGCCATCACCCTGTTCGCGAAGCGAGGGTTCCTGGCGACGACGATGGCGGACCTGGCGCGCGCCATCCGGATGACCCCTGGAGCGCTGTACTGGCACTTCCCCACGAAGGAAGACCTGCTGCTCGCGGCCATCGAGGAGCTGCACCAGCGCTACCTGAGTGGCTTCGTGGACCTGCTCGACGAGCACCGCGGCCTGTCCGCTCGCGAGCAACTCCAGGCCTTCACCCGCGGCACGCACTCCTTCCTGGGCCAGCATCGCGAGTACGGCATCTTCTTCGGCATGCTCGCGGCCGAAGCGGCGGACTCGAACGAGCGGGTGGCGGAGGCCATCCGCGAGAAGCTGGGCCTGTACGCGAAGGTGCTGGGCGGCATCCTCCGTCACGGGCAGAAGACCGGCGAGTTCCGCCAGGACGTGGACACGGAGCTGGCGGCCCACGGCGTCTTCGGTGGCTACCTGGGCGCGCTGATGTACCAGAACCTCTTCCGCGCCACGCTCGACTACGACTCGATGGCCGCCTCGCTTGACCGACTGCTGATGGACGGCGCGCTGGTACGCAAGGCACCGTAGCGCCCTGCTCAACCCCAGAAGCGCCACCAGGAGCGGCGCTGTCGCTCCCGCGCCTCGTCCCTGAGAACCTCGACGTGGCCATCCACGTCCCTCGAAAAGGCTCGGGCGGCCCCGACATCGCGGGAGCCGCCCGAGCAACTTCTCACCGTGTCACGCGGCTCGACGCCGCGCGGGGTGTCACGGCAGCGGGGTGATGATGTTCTGCCTGCCGGGGGTCAGCGTGGTGGTGAACCTGAAGTCATCCAGGTTGTCGTTCGTGTCGGAGCTGTCCCCGCCGCGAGCCAGCGTCCCCTCCGTCGTGTCGATGTCCGCCAACGCCGCCGTGCTCCGCGGCCCCTCCGTGAAGTCGAACCGCTTGTTCGTCACGCCCGCGATGGTGCCCTGATTGACGGGCCCCTCGTAGGCGAGCGAATCGAGGATGGATTCCGTGGCACTGTCGAAGAGGGCGACCGCGTCCGCCGAGGGACTGTTCGTGGTGCCACCATTCTGGATGGCCTTCGTCGACAGCAGCGTCTTGATTCCCGCCTGACCCGCGAGCGGATCCACGATGCCCGCGGGGCCCACCACCAGGTACTCACCCGGTGCCAGCGAGACGACGCTCGCGAGGTCGATCTTCTCGTAGCTCGCCGGCACCGCTGGCGAACCATTGACGAACACGAGGTACACACCCACCAGGGAGATGGCCGAAGCCGTGGGGTTGTAGATCTCCACGAACTCCTTGTTCGCGGTCGTGTCCGTGCCCTTCGGGTCGTAGTCCACCTCGTTGATGACCAGGTGGTTGATGGCCGGGCGCGGCACCGTGGTGATGGCCGCCGTCTTCGTCACGCCCTCGTACGTCGCGGACACGGTGCCACTCAGGGCCTCGGTCCCCGCCGTGAAGAGGACCTGGACGCTCGTCTGTCCCTCCGGCACCGTCACCGTTGCCGCAGGCAGCGACCCCAGCGTGGCCGAGGACACCGCCAGCGTGACGACGGCGCCACCGACGGCCGCCCTGCGGTCCAGCGTCACCGTGAAGGCCTGCTTCGCCCCGAAGTACACCGACGCCGTCTCGGGCGTCAGCGAGGCGAGCTGCGCGGGCGGCGGCGTCACCGTGACGGCCGACGTCCGCCGCACACCGAGCAGCGACGCGGCCACCGTGCCCTCGCCCTCGCCCCGCGCATCCGCGGTGAAGAGGAACGTGGCCTCCGTCGCGCCCGCGGGCACCGTCACCGTGGCCGGCACCGTGCCGAAGAGCGTGACACCCGCGCCCGGCGTGGCGGCCAGCGCCACCGCGAGGTCCGCCGTCGGCGCCGAGGACAGCGTCACCCGGAACTCCTGCGTCAACCCGTACCGGACGACCACCGGCCCCGTGGGCGTCATGCCCAACAACCTCGGGGAGACCAGGTCCACCGTCACCGTGGAAGTCGCGCTGCTGGCGCCCAGCTCCGCCGTCACGGTGCCCGTGGGGCCCGTGGCCGTTTCGTCGACAGTGAGGGTGAACGTCGCCTCCAGCGCGTTCGTCGCCACCGTCAGCGCCCCATCCACCGGAGTGAGCGTGCCGAAGCCCGACGTGGGATTCACGGTCAATGCGATGGTGGAGTTCGCGGGGGCCGGACGGTCCAGCGCCACCGCGAAGCTCACCGAGCCTCCCGGAACCACCGTCGCCTCGGAAGGCGTCAGCCCGGTGATGGCGGGCTGCTCCGTCGCGCCCAGCACCCGGAACGACGCCTGACGGGTGGTGTTTCGCAGCGACGCGGTCAGCGTCACGTTCGCCGCCGGGGCCAGGGGCTCCACCTTCACCTCCACGGCGCTCTGACCCGCGGGCACCGTCACCCGTCCGTTGGCCACGCGCAGCGCGCTGCTGTCGCTGGAGGTGATGAAGATGTCGAGCGGCTCCGAGTAGGTGCCGGACAGCGTCACCGTCAGCGCCTGCGGGAAGGTGCTCACCGCGCCCGTCTCGCCCAGGCGGACGAACCCGTCGCCCGGCCCGAAGCCCGTCAACGACGGCATGGGCGGCTTCAGGTCCGCGATGCTGCGCGGCATCACCTTGGAGTCGCTGAAGCTGAACGTCAGCACACCGCGCAGCACGCCGAACCGCGTCCCCAGCGTCGGGTCCGCGTAGGTGTACGCCAGGTCGTCCACCATCAGCCCGGGCTGCGACGTGTTGCCGCTCTCGTTGACGAAGAACTGCTTGAAGTTGTCCACCGTGCTCGTGGTGCTCACGTCGTACACCTCCACCAGCACGCCCTCCAGCGCCTCGGCCCTCGGGCCTCCGGTGCGGATGTCCGCCGTGGTGACGGGCACCGGCGCCGGCAGCGGGTTGCCAGCGCTGCGCCGGACGTACTTCACGTCCACCAGCTCCGGCAGCCCGTTGAAGAGGGTCAGCGTCGCGGTGACGATGTCCAGCCGGTCTCCCACCGCGAGGTCACCCTTGGGCGCGTACACGTAGATGCCCGAGTTCTCCACGCTCGCTCCCGACGGCAACGGGTGCACCTGCAGCCAGTAGCCCTCCACCGTCGCGGCGCCCTTCACCACGGCGGTGACGATGACGTCGTTGAACGACACCGGCCGCCCTTCCAGGGGCAGCCGTCCGTCCTCCCGCGTCTTCAGCGCGTGGATGCTGGACGGGCAACCCAGGTGGCCCGCGTTGGGCGTCGCGGCGCACACGTCGCACGCATCACCCTTGCCATCTCCATCCTGGTCCGCCTGGTCCTGGTTGGACGTGAAGGGGCAGTTGTCCTGCCACGTCGGGAACCCGTCCTGGTCATCGTCGCCGACGACGACGTGCGTGCACGCGGAGGTGTTCGCCGCCAGCGGGCACGGGTCGCACGCGTCGCCCACACCGTCGCTGTCCGAGTCGGCCTGCTTGCCACCGTCCATGGGACGGATGGGGTTGAAGATGGTGCGGCAGTTGTCGATGGAGTTGCGCAACCCGTCGCCATCCGGGTCATCCACCTTGCTCTCACCGGAGTAGACGTTCGAGCCGCGCACCGACGCCGGGAAGTCCGGATTGTTCGAGATGCGGCGGGGCACGCAGACAGGCTCGCCCTGGGGAACGCCGCAGGCGAACAGCGGATAGCCCACGGGGTTGGCGGCCTTCAGCGCCTCCAGGTTCTTGCCCAGCTCCGACTGGAGGCAGACGGTCTTGGCGGTGCCGCACACGTCCATCGCGTCGCACGCCTCCGCCTCGGCCTTCAGCGCGCCCACCAGCGTCTGGTCGCCGTAGAGCGCCTTGCCGGCGCGCATCGTCAGCACGACATCGGCGGGCTCGGCGGAGATGACCGCCCGGTGCGGCGAGCTGGCGTGGGTGCGCAGCGAGTAGATGGCCAGGTCGCCCAGCTTGCCCGGCGCGAGGCGGCCCACGCGGCTCTGCATGTCCACCGCCTCCGCGGCGTTGGCCGTCGTCATCTTCCAGAGGTCCACGTCGCTGAACGTCCGGGCGAACTGCACGGTGTTGAGCGTGTCCGCGCACTTCAGCTCGCGCAGCATGTTCATGGAGCCGGACTGGGCCCAGTCGGTGCTCAGCGAGATGCTCACGCCCAGCCGCTTGTACGCGGACACCATGGCGGTGTCGCCGTACAGCGTGAGGTTGGAGCGCGGCGACCAGATGAGCGCCGTGCCCCGGTCCGCCATCAGCGTGATTTCGCGCGCCGTCATCGCGATGCCGTGGATGAGCGTCGTGCGCGGCTGCAGCACGTCATTGGGCGCTACGGACACGCAGCGAATCTCGTTGTAGGCCTCCGTGCTGATGCCCTCGCCCAGGTGCGGCAGGTAGGCGGCGACCTTGGACAGGCTCGACGTCCTCGGCATCCGCGCATAGGTACAGTCATCCGCCCGCAGGTCCGTCTCCTGGTCCCCCAGCGGATAGGTGTCCGAGACCGCGACCCACATGTCCATGCCCTCCTGACGAGTCACGGGGACCTGGTCCAGGTTGCGCAGGAGGCCCGCGACGCCGCCCACACCCGCGATGGACGTGGTGCCCGAGAGCAGGTGGCGCAGCTCGATGAAGCCCACCGAGTCCGCGGCGGACCGGGTGCTGTTGGCGACGCGGGTGTGGTTGCCCAGGCCCCGGTACCAGTCCAGCCGGTGCTCGTAGCGCTCGTCCGTCCACGCGTAGGGGCCGTTCTGGAAGGTGACGTGCTCGTGCGGGTTGATGAGGCCCGGGGAGATGACACCCGTCGGGCACGAGATGTGGGTGGCTTCAGCGGCGCCATCCTCGGTGGAGCAGTCACACGACGCGCAGGTGATGACGCCCTGGGGGTTCACCATCACCTGGCCGCCCACCAGCGTCTCGCCGTCCTTCAGCACGACGCCCGTGAAGAGGCGCGCGCCATTGCCGGCCTTCGTCACCGCGCACGTGGCCCCATCCGCGAGCGGGGGTACGTCCGCCGCCGCGCAGCGGGTCAGCGTCAGCGAGCAGTCCACCTGACAGCCGTCACCGTCCGCCGCGTTGCCGTCGTCGCACGTCTCCGTGCCCTCCAGCTTCCCGTTGCCACAGACGGGCTTCTCCACCTCGGGCGTCACCGTACAGTCCGCGTCGCAGCCGTCGCCGCTGACCCTGTTGCCGTCGTCGCATTGCTCGCCCTCTTCCTTGGCGCTGTTGCCGCAGACGGCAGGGGCGACGCAGCTCGCGCCCTCACATTCCGGCCTGTCGTCGCCAGAGCAACCAACGTGGGACAGCAACACCGCGGCGAGCGCGGCCAGCAGCAAGCGAGGGAACTTTCGCATCTCGTGGGTCTCCCGGGGACACCGGCCTGGGGTGAGGCGGTACGTCCTCGACACGCGCGGAGAGTAGCTCGTGAAACATTTCAGCGACAGGCGACCCCGGGGCCCCGCCCCGAAATACCTGTAGTCAGGACGACCCCACGAGCCAGATGCGGGCTGGAGGGCCGGGGGGCCGTGTCGAGTTCCCAGCTTTTTGTAGAGTGGGACGACCGATGACCGCGCACACCCTGACGAGCCCCGTCTCCCGCTTCCTGGACGGACACCTACGACGCGATGCGCAGGCCCGGGAGCTGTCGGTGGCGCGCTTCATGGCGGGCCTGTCGGGCGCGTCGGTGGTGGTGGCCGCGGCGCTGGGGCCCTCGATTGGCTGGGGCTTGACGCAGGCCCTCATGGGGTTGTCGGCGGTGCTGGCGCTCTACTACACGGCGCTGTGGCGAGTGCTGCGCTCGGGTGCGTTCCACCCGGCGATTCCCTGGCTCAACGTGGCGATTGAGGTCAGCATCCCCGCGGTGGTGCTGGCGTTCGACCTGCGCTTCCAGGGGCCCATCTACGCGCTCACCGCGCCCACGCTCGTCATCTGGCCCACGCTGATTACGCTCGCGACGCTGCGCAGCAATCCCCGGCTGGCGCTGGCGGCGGGCATCCTGGTGGCCGCCGAGTACCTGGGCATCTACTTCCTCTTCGTCCAGCCGCTGCTGCCGGAGTCGGCGCTCATCACGCTGACGCCGCGCTTCATCGCCACGCGGGCCTTCTTCTTCGTGGCCGCGGGGGTCTTCACCGCCACGCTGGCGCGGCACTTCCTCCAGCTGACGCGGGGGGCGCTGTCCGCCCTGCGGGAGCAGGAGGTCATGGGCAAATACGTGCTGCACGAGCGCGTGGGTGCCGGAGGCATGGCGGAGGTGTACCGGGCGACGTACTGCCCGGAGGGTGGCTTCCAGAAGCAGGTGGCCCTCAAGCGCATCCTCCCCTCGTTCGCGGACGACGATGAGTTCGTCACCATGTTCCGCCGGGAGGCGGAGCTGTGCTCGTCGCTCAACCATCCCAACATCGTCCAGGTGTTCGACCTGGGGCGGCATGGCGGCACGTACTTCCTGGCGATGGAGTTCGTGGATGGCATGCCGCTCAGCTCGCTGATGCGGGGGCTGTCGCGCCGGCCGCTGCCGGTGGCGGCGGTGACCTTCCTGGGCGCGGAACTGGCGGCGGCGCTCGACTATCTGCACCGCCGCACGGGCGCGGATGGACAGCCGCTGCGGCTGGTCCACCGGGACCTCAACCCGCCCAACGTGCTGGTGTCCCGCTTCGGGGAAGCGAAGCTGTCGGACTTCGGGATTGCGCGGGACTCGGCGCGCTCGCAGCTCACGGCGGCAGGGAGTGTGCGCGGCAAGTTGGGCTACATGGCGCCCGAGCAGGCGGCGGGACGGCCGTTCGATGGGCGCGCGGACCTCTTCGCGCTGGGGCTGACGCTGCATGAGGCCCTCACGGGCCGACGCGCGCTCCAGGGCTCCACGCAGGAAGCGCTGCTGCGCGCCACGCTGGACCAGGAGCTGGCGCCGCCTTCGCACTTCAACCCGGAGGTGCCGCCCGAGCTGGACGCGGCGGTGATGGGGTTGCTCGAGAAGCGGCCCGAGCAACGCACGGCCAGCGGCGCGCTGCTGCGACAGCAAATGCTCGCGATAGGCGGTGAAGCCGCGCCCTATCCCCGAGGACAGGCGCTGCTCGCGAACGCGCTGCGTGAGGCGCAAGAGCGCAACCAGAAGGACAAGGCCAGTGATGCGGGCGGACAGGCACCGCCTCGCGCCCCCGCCACCGCTCGCCCGGCCTGATGCACGTCGAGGCGCGACCAGCCACCGCGCCCTCGGGCCTGACGCGCATCGGCGTTCAATCCGCCACCGCGCACAGGGCCTCCCTGCTCGGGCAACCACGCTCCGGGCATCGCCCGCGCGGCAGCCGCCCCTCCACTCAAAATCCCTGCGCGCTCGGCGCCTTCGCGCTACTTAGGGCGCGCACGCCTCACCGGGAGCAACACACCATGGACGTGGCCGTCCTCACCTATGCCGACCTGCCGGAGCTCGACGCCTTCGACGCTCCCCTGCTTCCCGCCCTGAAGGCGCTGGGACTGGATGCGCGGCCTGTCGTGTGGGACGACCCGACGGTGGACTTCCGCACCGTGCGCATGGCCGTCGTGCGCACCACCTGGGACAGCCACCTGCGCCGCGACACCTTCGTCGCCTGGGCACAGAAGGTCGGCCGCCTCACGAAGCTCCACAACCCGGCCGACGTGCTGCGCTGGAACACGCACAAGTTCTACCTGCGCGAGCTGGAGGCCAAGGGCATCCCCGTCACGCCCACCGTCTGGGTGGAGCGCGGCGGCACGCTCGACATCGGCGCCCTGGTGAAGTCGCGCGGCTGGGACGCCGTCGTCCTCAAGCCCGCCGTGTCCGCGGGCGCACTCAAGACACACATTCTTCCGCGCGCCGAAGCCGCCGCCGCCACTCAGCTCGTGACGGAGCTGGCCGCCGAGTGCGAGTTCATGGTGCAACCCTACCTCACCGCCTTCGAGACGGAGGGCGAGCGCAGCTACATCTCCTTCGACGGCGCCTTCAGCCACGCGGTGCGCCGGCCCCCCACGCTGAAGTCCGCGCCCCGGGGCTTCGCGCAGCCCACCGTCTTCACGCCCGACAACCGCGACGAGTCACTCCTGGCCGAGCGCGTGCTGGAGGCCATCGGCCAGCCGCTGCTCTACGCCCGCGTGGACGTGGCCACCGACAACGAAGGCGTCTCGCGCCTGCAGGAAGTGGAAGTCACCGAGCCCTCCCTCTTCCTGTCACTGGACCCCGAGGCCCCAGGCCGACTGGCCCGAGCCATCGCAGCCAGACTCTGAAGCCCTAGAGGCCGCACACCTTCGCGTCGGTGTTGCGGAACACGCAGAGCAGCTTCGGCAGGCGCTTCTTCCAGAAGGACCAGTCGTGCTGCCCGCTCGGCTCGTGCACGTGGGCCACGTCGTAGCCCCGGCTCTTCAGCGCCGCGATGAACTGGAGGTTGGACTGACAGTCGTCGGAGCCCTGCTCGCCGTCGTCCGTGCAGCCCGTCGCCGGCGAGCCGTGGTCCACGTAGAAGCGCACCGGCACCACCGGCTCCTGCGCCGCGCGCAGCACCATGGCGTTGCCGTCGTCCCGGTCCACTTCACCGTCGTGCGGCCAGAACAACGTCCCCGACTGGGTGCCCACGAAGCCGAACTTCTCCGGGAACTGGAAGCCCGCGTACACGGAGATGAGGCCCCCCAATGACGCACCGAAGATGCCCGTGTCCTGGGGACCCGTCTTCACCCGGAAGCCCGCCTCCACGCGAGGCATCAGGTCATCCTTCAGGAAGGCCAGGTACTCATCGCCCTTGGGCGCGGGCCAGCCCGGGGCGCGCGCGGGCGCGAAGGTGTACTGCGCCAGCCGCACGTCCTGCGTGGGAAGCGCCACGAAGACGAGCACCGCCGCGTCCTGGGGCCGCGCCTTGTAGTGCGCGTCCGCCGCGTCCACGAAGGACTCGCGGGTGATGCTCTCGTTGCCATCGTGCACGTACATCACCGGCAGCGTCGGGCACTCCGGACCGTCGTAGGACGGCGGCGTGTAGACGAACACGTCGCGCGCATCCCCGAGCACCGTGGCGCGCACGCCGTACCAGGCGGTGAGCCGCCCCTTCGTCGCGTCCTGTGCGTCCGGATAGACGAGCGAGTTGAACTGGCCCACCGCGTTGCGGTTGAGGCGGTCCCACACCACGTGCTTCGCCCGAGGGTCCTCGAAGAAGCCTCCACCCTTCACCAACTTGTACGGGTGCGGCCCCGTGCGCGGGATGTCCACCTCCGCGACGAACAGGTCCGTGTCACGCACCTGCGCCAGCGGCGTGGCGGTGGGAGACCACTCGTTGAAGTCGCCAGCCACGGACGTGTCGCGCGCGGAGTCGCCACGCGCGAAGAAGACCACCCGCTGCCGGCCCGAGCGCGCATCGCTCACCAGCGGCGTGCCGCCCTGCGCCGCCACATCCGCCACGAACTGGTCGATGGCCGCCGTGCGGACCTCGGGTGAGGTGGCGCGGCTCATCGCCAGTTGCAGGTTCACCCACAGGGAGATGGGCGCGCCGCGCACCACCGCCGAGCGCTGACAGGCCCAGCTCTCCGGCCCCGAGCCGCCGTCCGGCGAGACGCCCCCATCCGGATACGTCTGGGTGAAGGGCGGAGGTGGCACGTACGCCGCGCCCTCGGAGTCATCACAGGCGGACAGCAGCGTCGCGCACAGCAGGACGGCGGACAGACGGCGCATCAACGTCTCCAGTGGCTGGAGGGAACCAGCGTCAGGGCTGGGGCGTGGCGGCGGTGGCGGTGCCCGACACCGTGAACTCGCGCCCCCACAGCCGCACCTTCGCGGCCTTGTCGGCCTCGCCATCGAAGAAGACGCTCGCCTTCACCTTCACCGAGGGCGGCACCTTGATGGAGTCCGCGGCCTGTCCCGGAGAGCGCGCCTGGAGCGGCGTGGCGAAGCCGTCCTTGTCCAGCAACTGCGCGCCGCCACCCTCCTGGAGTCCCAGCAGGTGCAGCGGCTCGGCCGTCTTGTTCGTCACGGCCAGCACCACCTCCACCCCGCCCCCGCTGGACGCCTTCACTTCCAGCACGGACAGCTCCGTGTTGGCGTGGACCTCGTCGGCCGCGGACAGCGTGCGCGAGCCATCCGTGCTCACCGCGCCCTTGCGGCCTTCCTTCATGCCCTCCACCACGCCGCTGCCCGCGCCCTTGGCGACCTCCACCGTCTTGCCCACCACCGCGGCGGTGACGTCCTTCGCGGTTTCACCCTTGCAGGCGGGGACGAGGAGCAACAACGGGGCGAGCAGCAGGCGACGCATGGGACCTCCAGACATATGTGGGCGCGGGTGTACTACAGGCTCCCGCCCGGGCGCGAGAGGGGCCTCCTCGCCTGGATTCCGACCATTCGTGGACACCCAAACCCACCTTCTCGCGCCTGGCGGGCCCCGAAGAGGTTATGAGTTACCCATGGCACGCGCTCTGCTGCTCTCGCTGCTCGTGAGGCAGCACATGGCTCTCAAGGAGAAGTTTCGCGCCAAGTACCCACACCCCTGGTTGGTGTGGGAGGCAGGCGCGTGGAACGTCCCCGAAACGACGGAGGGGAACGTGGGTGCCACTCGGCTGCCCTTGACGGACCTGCGGGACTGCCTGCCCGCCGGGGACGCCATGTGCTTCGAACTGGTGGCCCTGGCCGAGCGAGGCCCCATGCGGATGGGGCGCGCCTCGAACAACGCGCTGGTCATCAACGACGCCACGGTGTCGCGGGAGCAGCTCATCCTCACGCCCCGCCCCGACGCGGGCTGGCACGTGGCGAGGGTGGCGGATGCCCGTCCGGTGAAGCTGGATGGGCAGGAGCTCCCCGAGGAGGGCACCGTGCTGAGTCCGGGCGCGAAGCTGGAAGTCGGCGACGTGCGCCTCACCTTCCACGACGCGAGCGGCTTCGACGAGCGCATCTCCCGCATCGCCGCGCAGGTGCTGGCGCAGACGGCCGCCTCGCGCTGAGGCGGGAAGACCTCGGTGCCGCTGCGTGGAGCGCGGGCGCGCCGCCAGCAGCGCGGCAACCGGAGTGGCGCAGGCTGGGCTCTCACCCCGCTGCGCCGCTGCGTGGAGCGCGGATGCACCGCCAGCAACGCAACCACCCGACACTGTCCGTGACGAGGGGTGGGTAACTCACCGCGCTGCGTGGAGCAGGAGCCCGGCGGTCCGCGCTCAACGTGATGCGGGGGCGGCGCTCGCGGCGCGCGCGCCCTTGCGAGGCGCGGTCGCGTTCCGGCTCCCCTTCTTCGCGTTCGCGGCCGGCTTCGGCGCCGTGAGGGACTTGGCGAGCGGCACTTCCAGTTCGGTGTGAGCATCCAGCCGCACCGAGCGCTCCGACGACACGTAGCCCGCGAGCTCCACGCGAAGACTCAGCGGCACCTCACGGCGCGGCAGCTCGCGCACCAGCGGGGTGATGCCCAGCACCTCACCCGTGTCCGAGCGCACCACCTGCGCGCCCTCCGGGAAGGAGTGCACGGTGAGCGTCACACCGGGCTGCACGGGCGCGGGAGGCAACACCTCCAACTTCCTGGGCTCGACCCTCCGCTCCGGCGAGACAACGGACACCGGCGCCTGCACGAGCTCGGGCGCATCCGCCGCACCCAGCCCCATCCACAGCAGCGCGCCCGTCAGCAGCGCCAGCGCGCCTCCACCGGCCAGCATCACCGCGCGGCGACGCCCCGCTCCAACGACGGACATCCGCCGCGTGGGCCGCTCGGACAGCTCCATCGCGGCCACCGCCTCCGGCGACGTGGGCACCTGGACGGGCAGCAGCAACAACCCCGTCGTCACCTCCGCGAGCGACTGGGGACGCCCCTCCGGCTCCTTCGCCAGGCAGCGCATCACCAGCTCCGTGAGCTGGGGCGGCAACGGCTCACCCGAAGGCAGGTGCGAGGGCAGCGGCGGCGGCGGCTGGGTGATGATCTGCACCACCAGCTGCCCGAAGGCCTCCGCCTGGAAGGGCGGATGCCCGCAGAGCATCTCGTAGAAGATGTTGCCCACCGCGTAGATGTCCGAGCGCGCGTCCACCGAGAGGCCCGCGGCCTGCTCCGGGGACATGTACGCCGGCGTGCCGATGATGGTCCCGTCCAGCGTGCCGGTGGGAGCCCCCTCGGAGGACAGGTGCTTGGCCACACCGAAGTCCAGCACCTTCACGAAGTCTGGCTGGCCCGCGCGCTGGGTGAGGAAGAGGTTGTCCGGCTTGATGTCCCGGTGCACCACGCCCACCTGGTGGGCCGCGCCCAGCGCCGCGCACACCTGCACGGCGATGCGCTGGATGCGCGCGAGCGACAGCGGCTCCTGCTTCAAGAGCACGCCGAGCCCCTGGCCCCGCAGCAGCTCCATGACGCAGTAGACGTGGCCGCCCTCGCCCTCGTCCACGAAGTCGAAAATCTCCACGATGTGCTCGTGGTTGATTTGATTCACGGTGCGGGCTTCCTGGAAGAAGCGCTGCACGAAGCCGCCGTCCCGCGCGTGCTCCGGCTTCAGCACCTTCAAGGCCACCTGCCGCCCCAGCCGCGCGTGACGCGCCTGGAACACCCGCCCCATGGAGCCTTCACCCAGGAAAGTCTCCAGCTGGTAGCTGCCCAGCACGAAGCCCTCCCGCAGCTCCTCGCCCATCCGGGGCTCTCCGCTCATGGAGCCTCCACGACCGGACAGCAGGGTCTGCGCGAAGAGGTCATCGTTGCCCATGGTGTGAAGAACTCTCCATGCTCAGGAGCAACGGCAACCCACGCCGGGCCCTCTGTCTTCCATCCAACGTCAGCGCCGTTCCTTCCCTGTGGAGACGACGCATCCGAGGTCCTCGAAGACCCTTCTCCCCGCGCAGGAGAGGTCAGCCCGCACGGACGCGCCCACGCCTCGTGCGCCGTCCTCCACCGGACAGGCTCGCTCACCGGGCTTTGGGACGTCAGGGAGAGGATCACGACTGCGACTCGCGGAGAGGAAGGATGAGACGGGAGACGGGGCCGGGAAACCCCCACCTCCAGGGAGGTGCTCAGGTGCAGGAGCCCGCCTGACAGACACCCGGCACGCGGTTGCTTCCAACCACGCGCGTGCAGGCCGCGTTGTTCGGACAGTCCACCGTGTCCGCGCAGTCGATGCCGTTGTTGCCGTCATTGTCGACGAGGTCGTTGCAGATGGTCTCCTTGGGGGTGGTGCCGCCGCACACACACCCGGTACCGCACGACTGGTTGTTGCAGTCGGAGTCCGCGCAGTCGATGCCGTTGAGGCCATCGTTGTCGACGCCGTCGCTGCAAATGGTCTCCCGACGCGCGCCGCCGGTGCACACGCAGCCGGTGCCACACGACTGGTTGTTGCAGTCGGAGTCCGCGCAGTCCAGGCCGTTGTTGCCGTCGTTGTCACGACCATCCGAGCAAAGGGTCTCCCGGCGCGTGCAGTTCTGGAAGCTGCAGCCGCGCCCGCACTCGCCGCTCACGCAGTTGGCGTCCGCGTTGCCCGTCTGGCAGTCAATCGCCCCATTGCCGTCGTCATCCTGGCCGTTGGAGCACTGGACTTCCTTCGCGGCCCCCTGGGTGCACATCACCGTCACCGTCGCGCCGTTGCTGGCCACGGTGACGTAGTCGCAGTCATCGCGGTCCGCGCAGTCCGTCTGTCCATCACCGTCGTTGTCGGTGACGTCGCGGCAGTTCTGCTCCGCGCACTTCTCGCTGATGCACACCGCGTTCACTTCACCGGCCACGCAGCGCTGGCTGGCACAGTCCGGATCCAAGCAGTCGATCTTGTCATCGCCATCGTTGTCGAGGCGGTCGGTGCAGTCCGACTCCGTCTTCGCCGACGCCAGACAGGTGCAGCCCATGCCGCACGACTGACCGCCGCAGTCCACGTCCGCGCAGTCCGTCTGTCCGTCTGTGTCGTCGTCATTCCCGTTGCCGCACGCGCCCTCGACACAATTGATGCCACGACATGCCAGTCCCGGGCCGCACTCCTTGCGCTCGCAGTCGGTGTCGTTGCAGTTGAGCTGGCCGTCGCCATCCTCGTCCGCGCTGTCGGGCGTGCACAGCGACTCCGCCTTGCGGCCCTGGTCACACACGCAGCCGGCGCCGCAGGACTGGTTGTCGCAGTCGTCGCGGTCCGCGCAGTCGATGCTCCGGTCATCGTCGTCGTCCACGCCGTTGCCGCAGCCCGTCTCGGTCTTCTTCCCGTTCTGGCAGGTGCAGCCCGCGCCGCAGGCCTGGTTGTCGCAGTCGTCGCGGTCCGCGCAGTCGGCCGGACCATCCCGGTTGTCATCGATGCCGTTGCCGCAGTCGAGCTCCGTGCGCTTCTGACACTGGCCCTCCACGCAGTTCTGCTGCGCGGTGCAGGCCGTGCCGCAGGTGCCGCAGTTGAACGGGTCCGTCATCCGGTCGAAGTCCTCGTCGACCTGACCGTCGCAGTCGTCATCCACGCTGTTGCAGCGCTCGCCGGCGGGCAGCACATCGCCCACGCAGGCCACCGTGCCTTCACGGGTGCAGACGGACTGGCCATCGCGGCACGCGCCTACGTTGCGCAGGTTGGCGGCACCCGAGAAGCACGCCGCCTCCAACTCGTCGACCGCGCCGTCGCAGTCGTCGTCCACGCCGTTGCACTTCTCGTCGGGCTCCGGGAGACAACAGTACTTGGGTCCCCCGTTGGGCAGCGCCGTACACAGATAACCGTCCCCACCACAGTCCGCCTCCACCGCGCAGGTGTAGGCGGCGTTGTCGGGGAACTCCACCTTGCAGCCCGCCGCGCCGGACACCAGCAGCAGGGCGGCGAAGGCTCGCAGCCAGGAATTGAAGGTCTTCATAAAGCTCAGAAGCTCCCGCCGACGACGACATGGACCGCCGTGGCCGCGCCCGCGCTGACCGTGCCCGCGGGCGTCGGCACCTCGCTGCGCGAGGGCACCACCAACAGCCACGTCACGCTGCCCGCCGTCACCGCGCCACCCCCAATGAGCAGCGCCGTGGCGAGGTTCGCCTGCGACTGCGCATCCAGTCGCTCCTTGCGGGACACATCCAACATCCCGTCTCCATCCGCGTCCTTCGCCCGGCCCTCCACGTCCTTGGCGCCCTTGCCCAGCACCGCGCCCACGCCCACCGCCGCCAGGCCCACCAGCGCGGTGTAGAACGCCGGCCGCTTGTAGATGGGCGTGCCGCGACCGCGCTTCGCCACCTGTCGGGCCACCGCGTCCTCGGGACCCTCCGGCGCCGGGCCGGAGATCTCCATGCGGACCTCCAGTTCCTCGCGCCCACCGGGCTTGAGCGTCACCGTCCGCGTGAAGGACGCATACTCATCCGCGGACACCTCCACCTGCACGGTGCCCGGCGGAAGGCGCGCCTCCACGCTTCCCACGCCGAGGATGCGCTCGCCCGCCTTCACCACCGCCGTGGGAACGTTGACGCTCACCTTCAGCAGCGCGCGTGGTCGGCCCAGCGCCATCATCCGATTGCCCAGTTTGGTGGCCGCCTCCTGCTGGAAGGCCGCGTCCTTCGGGTTGCGCCCCGACACCACGTCCTCGTGCACCACGCCCTTGTCCCTGTCGTACGTCCACGCGCGCAGCGTCCAGCCCGCGTCCTCCAGCGACAGCCGCGCCGTCGTCAGCAGGTCCGCGTCCAGCGACTCGGCCGGCTCCGCCAGACACGACGCCTGCGTGCAGCGCAGCGCCGCGTCGTAGTTCGCCTCCAGCCGCTCACGCACCTCCCGGGGGCTCGCGCCGAAGTCCACCATGCCGGACGACATCGCGCCCTTCGCCAGCTCCCGCAGCCACACCGAGGCCTGCTGCGAGCCCGCGCGCTCCGGCGTGTCCAACCCGACCAGGATGAAGCGCGGTGTCAGCGACACGGCGTTCTCGTCCTCCGCGCGCAGGTCCAACCCCATGTCCTGTCCGCCCGGCTGCTCCGACGGGGACTCCTGGGAGGAGGTCTCGGAGCTGAGGTCCAGCCCCAGGCCGCCCTGCTCCTGAGCCCGCGCGGGACGGGCCAGCAGCGCGAGCGCCAGCATGGCGACAGGCAGAACGACGGGAATGCGCATCCCGCCGTTCTACTCCTTTGCCATTCCCAACGGAATGATCGGTCAGATTCCAGACACCGTGGGTCTGGGGGTGGGTGTCAACCCTGTGCGACATGGCCGCCTGCCCTGCGCACGAAGGGGAAGCGGCTCGGGGCCGGAAGCTTGCCGGGTGTCGCGTGGGTCCTCATCTCCCATCCTAAGGAGGCGTGACACATGGCGGACGCAAAGCTCTGGATTCTTGTGGGGAACGCGAGCCGGGCAAGGCTCTTCGCGACGGACGCGAAGGCGGAGAAGGATTGGAGTCTGGTCGAGGAGTTCCACCACGAGGAGAGCAGGGCCAAGGGCGATGACCTGCGCGACCAGCCAGACAACCCCAACGCCGGCACCCTGCACGGGCCCCCCGGTGAGAATGAGCCCAATGGCCGCAAGGAGTTGGAGCACGAGCGGTTCGCCCGGGAGCTGTCCGGCGTCCTGGACAAGGGGCATGACCGCCACGCCTTCGACAAGCTCGTCATCGCCGCGCCCCCTGAATTCCTCGGGCGGCTGCGCAAGGCGCTGAGCACCCGCGTCCGACAGCGGGTGTTGCTGGACGTGGGCTCCGACTACTCCACCGTGCCGGCCCGCGATTTGCCTGAACGCGTTCCCCTCCTCTAGCGTGGCCTTTTCCGGAATTTCCGGAACAGCAGTCCGGGCGTCAGCGGTGGGGCGACGCCCGGGCCCGCGCGGGCCGCGCGGCACGAGGAGCATGAATGGCGGCGGTGAAGGCGGTCCTGTTGGACCTGGGCAACGTCCTCGTCTTCCACGACAACGCGCTGCTGTTCTCCAGGCTGGGAGCCTGTGCCCGAATGCAGGCGCACGAGGTCTCCCAGCGGCTGATGGGCGCGGGATGGACCGCGGCCAACAAGGGCCTCCTGGACGCCGAGGGCATCCGCCGCAGTGTGTGCGGGGCGCTCAACCTGGAGCTGCCCATGGCGGAGTTCGCGCCCCTGTGGAGCAGCCACTTCACCACCCACGACGCGGTGCTCCCCCGGGTGGAGTCCCTGGTGGGTCGGGTGAAGCTGGTGCTGGTGTCCAACACCAACGCGCTGCACGCGGCCTACCTGCGGCCTCGCCTGCCCCTGCTCCAGCGCTTCGATGCGCTGGTGATGAGCTGCGAGGTGGGCAGCGTCAAACCGGAGCCGGACATCTACCGAATCGCCCTGGAGCGCGCGGGCTGCGCGCCCGAAGAGGCCGCCTTCTTCGATGACCTGCCGGAGTTCGTGGACGCGGCCAACGCGCTGGGCCTGCGCGGCCAGCTCTTCACCACCGCCGCCGCCTTCGACACCCAGCTCGAGGCGCTCGGATTATGAGGCTCGGTGGCTACGTCCTGCACCGCGACAACAAGGACACGCTGGAGCCCTGCCTGCGCGGCCTGCTGGCCCTCTGCGATGACGTGGTGGCGCTGGACTCCGGCGCCACGGACGGCTCGGGGGAGCTGGCGCGCTCCCTGGGGGCGCGCTCGGTGCCACACTCCTGGAAGGGCTATGGCGCCGCGCGAGTGGCCGCGGTGAACGCGCTGGCGCCATGCGACTACGTCTTCTACCTGGACTCGGACGAGTCGCTGGAGCCCGGCGCCGTGGACACGCTGCGCGCGTGGAAGGGCTCCTCGCCCGACGCCGACGTCTACCGGCTGCCCCGGCGCGACTGGGCGGAGATGGAAGGCCGCCGCTTCCTCTTCCGCACGCAGTGGCGCGCACGGCTGGTGCGGCGGGAGAAGGCCGTGTGGCACGCGCGGCACATCGTCCATGAGGCCCTGCCGAAGATGCGGGGCGGGCGCGTGCTGGCGCCCATCGACCACCGCTTCGCCACCTCGGTGGCGCGCCGCTGCGCCAAGGAGGAGCGCTACGCGCTGCTGTGGGCCCTGCGCGCCCACTTCGAGCAACGCAGGCTCAAGCCCGTGGTCATCCAGCGCCTGGCCGCGTGGGTGCGCGACTGCGTGCTCACCGGCGCCGTCTTCCGGGGCGGAGCGGACGCCTCCCGGCTGGCGTGGGGCGTGGCCGGCTACCACTCCACCAAGTACGCGTACCTGCGCCAGCTGCGCGAGGGCCGCTTCGCGGAGCTGGCGCGCATCTATTCGGAGGAGCGCTACGACGAGCTGTTCGCCCGCGTGCGCGAGGGCCGGCTGGACTGAGGCCCAAGCCGGCGGCTCACTCGTACTTCGCGACGGGCGGCTCGCGCAGCCCCGCCTCCGCCCACTTCTGGAAGGCGGGCTGGGCCAGGAGCGTGTCGCGGTACGCGGCGCACACCGGCTCCAGCGCCACGTCGTAGGTGACGAAGCGCGTGGCCACCGGCGTGTAGAAGGCATCCGCGATGGTGAAGTGGCCGAAGAGGAACGGCCCGCCCTGCCCGAAGCGGGCGCGGCAGTCGGTCCACAGCGCCTGGATGCGGGCGATGTCCTCGGCCACGCCCGGCACCCGGCCCTGTCCCGGACGGCGCGCGCGCAGGTTCATCCCCATGTGCTCGCGCAGCTTCGTGAAGCTGGAGTGCATCTCCGCCGTCACCGCGCGCGCCACCGCGCGGGCCTCGCGCTCCTGGGGCCACAGCCGGGCCTCCGGAAACGTCTCCGCCAGGTACTCGCAGATGGCCAGCGAGTCCCAGATGGACACGTCGCCATGCTTGAGCAGCGGCAGACGGCCCGTGGGGGAGTGACGGGCGATGAGCTCCCGCGTCTCCGGTGTGTCCAGGGGGATGACCACCTCCTGGAACGGCTGCCCGGTGTGGGCCAGCGCCAGATACGGCCGAAGCGACCACGAGGAATAGTTCTTCGAGGCAACGACGAGGGTGAGCTGGGACATGGCGCGCACGGTAGCGCTCCACGCCACGGGACGCCCGCGCTTCAGTTCGCCGGGGTGTTGCGGCCCAGGAACGAGCGCACGCGCGACAACCACGGCTGGCGACGGCGGTGCTCCGGCGGGTCGATGCGATACACGGCCACCGGCAGGCGGATGTTCTTCATCTCGCCCCGGCCCAGGCGCACCGGCGGGGACTCCAGCTGCCCCTCCACCTGCCGCGCCACCGTCTCGCTGACGTAGAGGGTGCCGGGCCGCGCCAGCGCCTCGATGCGCGCGGCCAGGTTGACGCCCTCGCCGAACACCTCACCGTCGCGGTGCACGACGACGCCCAGGTGCACGCCCACGCGCATCACCACGCGGCGCTCCACGGCCACCAGCCCGTTGTGCACCTCCAGCGCCCGCTGCAGCTCCAGGCCAAAGTCCACGGCGGCCAGCCCGCCCTCGAACTCCAGCAGGAAGCCGTCCTCCAGACGCTTCACCTCGCGGCCACCGTGTCGCGGGAGCAGCTCGCGGACCAGCACGGCGTGCTCGTCGCGCACCACCTGCTGGAGCGCTTCGTCACGCCAGGACTGGCGTCCCGCGGCCTCGATGCCCGTGAACAGGATGGCCGACAGTTTCCCCGGCTCGGGTTCCTCCACCACCATCGCTCAACTCCCCTCCCCCCGATGCCAATTGTCCAAAATGTTACTCCAGGACGAGGTCCCCGGTCCCAGCCGAGCCCCCCGTCACGGCTGGGACCGGGCCCCGGATGACCTCTCGCCCGGACGGGCGCGGCCATGCATCGCGTGAAGTCCCTCGCTCCTGACGTCTCGGCTTCGACGGCCGCTCGCTCTCAGTCCCGCTGCGTCAGGGCCGGGGAGCGATGGGACGAACACTGAACCACTCTGCTCGACTCCATCAGGATAATTCATCACTGACGCGACGCACAAACAGCCCAGGAGGTCGGACTCCACGGGTGTCCGACCTCCAACGCAGTGAGTCAGGTGCGCGTTCTTCTCAGGACAGGTGAGGGGTGGGCCTCACAGGTCGTCGCAGGGGGTTCCCAGGCGGGCGCCGGTGTAGATGCCGAGCTCGTTGTAGATGAGCGCCAGGTTCTCCGAGACAGGCACCTGTCGCAGCTTGCGGCGGGCCTTCTTCTCCACCCAGAGCGACGGCAGCTCGCGGTCCAGCAGCAGTTGGAGGTCTCCCTTCTTCGTGGAGAAGATTTCCCCCTTCGAGTCGGAGACGACGTTGACCATCTGCTGCTGCTTCATCCGGCCACGGGGGCCGATGAAGACGCGGAAGCTCTTCTGCTCGGCCTGGAGCCTGCCCCGCTCCACCAGGAAGTAGACACCCTTGGTGTCGCGCAGGAGGGCGTACGGCTCGTACTTCATGGGGCTGGGGGTATAGGCCGCCTTGCGCAGCAGCTCGCGCGAGGTCTCCGTCGCCAGCAGCTTGAAGGCCGTCGCGCGCTGGCCGCAGCGCACCGAGCAGGTGCCCTCCTTCGGGTCCACCTGGACGACGGAGTACGCGCGCGCGTCCACGCCATTCGCGTTGGATTCCAGGTCCGGGTTCCAGAAGCGGGGCTCGAAGTACGAGCCGGTGGGGAGCCGGACGACGTTGGGGGCGATGGGAATCTCGGTGAAGGTGGCGCCGTCTCCGTAGAAGAGCTGCGGCTGCGAGCTGTCGAAGACCTCCGTCGAGGAGACGTAGTGCCCCTTGCCGTCGGTGCAGACGGCGGTGCGCTCCAGGAGCATGCGCTTGCGCAGCGAGTCCTCGCGCGCCCAGGGGGGCTCGTGGGCCAGGACGGCGGTGGACGACAACGTCAGGAGCAGGGCGAGGCGATGGGCCAGGGGCATGGGATGGAGCCTCACAGGTGGTCCAGGAAGAAGTCGGCGTAGGAGGCCGTGTCCATGCCGCCCGCGGCGGGGGCGATGGTCCACTGGAGCGCGCCGCTTTCGACCTTGCCTCCGTAGGCGGCGCCGTTGCGGCACTCCACCCGCTTCAGCGTGCTCTTCACGGTGCGCCGGGCTTCCTCCGAGCCCCGGCACAGGAACTCGAGGGCCTCGAGCGGCCCGGCGCAGTACGCGCCGATGGGGTACTCGCTCAGCTCCTTGTCGGAGACGGTGTCCCAGGCCACCTGGACGGCCACGTTCGAGCCGCACGTCTGGTTGAGCGTCTTCACCTTCTCGGCCAGGTCGCGCTCCTCGGATGCGGCCCAGAACGCCTTGTCGAACGCGGCGGCGCGGGTGAGCGTGCCGTCGGCGAGCTGGCGCTGGTACAGCTCCACCACGTCCTCGACGTCCACCTTCTTCGAGCGCTCCTCGCTCGCGTAGAGGGTGACGGGGTCTTCCTTGTCGAAGCGGTTGAGGGTGTTCCTCCCGTTCGACTTCTGGGACGGCGCCAGTCGCACCAGGCGCAGACGCTTGCCGCGCCAGTCCGTCCAGTAGGAGTTGTCGTCACCGACGCTGTGGAGCGCCACCTTCCCATCCAGGTCATCGCCCGGGGCGTGGAACTGGACCAGGGCCCGTCGGGGCTCCGCGGGCAGGAGCGGGACGATGGTGATGATATCCCCACCCTCGGACGTGAAGACGAGCCCCGTGCCCTCCGGCTTTGGTGCTTCGGTGGTGGGCCGCGCGCTCCGCGAACAACCGAGCGCGACGACGATGACGACACTCAACGCCAACAAGACTCTCAAGCAACGCCCCCTGTTTGTTGAGCCCCGCGTGGACGCCCGACACGGGCGCCGCCGTCACAGGGCGATATCGTACTGCTTGCAGTACTGGCGAACCTGGGCGCGCTCCGCCGTGGGAACCCGAAGCCAGACGGTGCGCGCGTTGGACAAATCTCCCTGGCGGCAGTGGACCCGCGTCAGCAGCGCGAAGGAGGCGCCTGTGACTTGCGACCGCTGACTGCGGCGCACCAGGTGGAGGGCCTCGCTGGTGTCTCCGCTCGCCAGCGCCTTCTCCGCCAGTTCGAGGTCCGCGAGCGCGCCTTCTTGGATGGTCTCCGGGCTGCGTCGCCGCTCCGCATCGAGCGTCGGACGCGAGGTGCCCACGGGGTTTCGAGCGGCGTCATTCGGTGGGGTTCCGTTGCCCCGGGGTTTCGCCTTCACCTCTGGGGTCACGCTCGTCTCCGCCGATGGAGGGGCGGCTTCCGGAGAGCCGACCGCCAGTGCGCCTTCTGAGTCGGCCTTCGCCTTGGGTGGGTCCGCGGGGGCCTCGCGCGCCAGGGTGGGATTTACATCCGGGGGACTCGCGGGCGCCTGGACAGGAGGAGCCGCCGGGTCGGCGGAGGCGGACACGGAGTCCTCCCGAGACGCGAAGGGCAGGACTCGCGAGAACCCCACGCCCACGGCGATGAGCACGCCCGCGGCCAACGCCATCCAGACCCAGACCTTGCGCGAGCCCGCCAGGACACCTCGCGAGGCGGACCGAATCGTCGGGGGCTCGGGGACCGAGTCGGGCTCCGAAGGGTCCGGACTCATCGGCGCGGCATTCGCGACCGAGGGCCTCCACACCTCGAGCGGAACCGCCGCTGCGGGCTCGGCCACCGGAGGCGCGGGCGGAGCGGAGGACACGACCTTCGGCGGCGACACACGCACCGACTTCCCGATGAGGCCCGAAGCCTCCGAAGGTCGTGAGGCGTCTGCCTGCGCCGAGCGTCGCGAAGCCTCCGGCGACTGCGCGGACTCACCGTGCGCGGGGCGTCGAGACGCATCAGCGGACTGCGCGGACTCACCCTGCGCGGAGCGCCGCAAGGCTTCAGGCGACTGCGCGGGCTCACCCTGCGCGGAGCGGCGGGACCCGGCGTGCTGGGACGGACGGCGGGGCACGGCGGCCACCGTGGCGGGCCTCGACGGGGGCGACGCGATGGGCCGGGGCTGCACGGTCGCCGTGGGCACGTGCGCGGCGGCCTGCGCGACGACGGGCTGAAGCAGCACGTCCGCGGGCGGCGTCACGGTGCGCAGCGGCGTCCCGGTGAGCGCGGCGATGAAGGCGCTCACGTCCGGGAAGCGGTCCTCGGGGCGCTTGGCCAGCGCCTGTTCGATGGCGCGGATGACGTGCGCGGGAGTCTCCGGCGCCACTTCGGCCAGGGGCTCCGGTGGATCATAAACGATGCGGTAGATGAGCTCCGGCAGGATGCCCCCGTCCTTGAAGGGCAGCTTGCGGGCCAGCATCTCGTACACCATGCACCCGAACGAGAAGATGTCCGTGCGCAGGTCCACGTCCTTGTTCTTCCCCGTGGCCTGCTCCGGCGCCATGTACTGCGGCGTGCCCAGCAGGATGGCGTCCTGCGTCTGCACCGTCTTCGAATCGAGAATCTTGGAGATGCCGAAGTCGAGCAGCTTCACGTGCTCCACCGACATGCCCGCGATCTCCATGGGCACGAGGAACACGTTGCCGGGCTTCAAGTCCCGGTGGATGACCCCCGCGCCGTGCGCCGCCTGGAGCGCGGAGCCCATCTGCCGGGCAATCGAGTACACCTCCGTCAGCGTCAGGGGCGCGCCCTTGCGCATGCGCCGCGACAGCGGCATCCCGCGCAGGTGCTCCATCACCAGGAACGGCGAGCCGTCCTCCAGCGTGTCGAAGTCGATGACCTCCACGATGTTCGGATGGCCCAGCCGCGACGCAATCTCCGCCTCGCGCCGGAAGCGAAGATAGACATCCTTCCCCAGGCTCGAGTCCGGCCGCAGCACCTTGATCGCCACCTGCCGACCCGGAAGCCGCAGATGACGCGCCAGGAAGACGGTGCCCATGCCTCCCCGGCCGAGCACGCCGGCAATCTCGTACGTGTCCCGTAGGACGGTGCCGAGTGGAATGTCGTGGGCTGGCAAGGAACTCATGGAAGACCGGCCTTCACTCCGGAAGCCGCATTCTATCCTGGAGCCCCTGACACGCCTTGGCCAGTCATCTGGCGTTGCTACACGCCCCCGCGAGATTTCCGCAAGGACACTGAACGCCGGCACGCCTCGACTCGGGCGCGCCGGCTATCGCCTTCTCACAGCATGAGGAACCGGTGGGGTCCACCGCCGGAGGGCTCCGGCGGCGAAAACCCGGCGCCGGCCTACCTGACGGGTGGGGTCGCGACCTCGCTCGCGGCGCGCAGCTCCTTCACCACCCGCGTGGCGCCGTAGACGTGCTCCAGGGCGGCGAGGATGCCGTCTCCGTGCACCGCCACGGCGCGGTTCGTCTCCGGGACGTATGCATACCGGCCGCCCAGTGAGTGCATGTTGCCGTCGAAGACGAGCCCCACGACGCGTCCATCGCGGTCCACGACGGGAGAGCCGGAGTTGCCACCGATGATGTCGTTGGTGGTGGCCATGTCCAGCGGCGTCGCGTCCGGCACCTTGCCCTTCGCCTTCATCCAGGTGTCCGGCAGCTTGAAGGGCTCCTTGCCGGTGTGGCGCGCATACGCACCGCCGAACGTCGTGAGCGCCGCGACGGGGCGGCCATTCTCGTCCCAGCCCTTCAACTGGCCGGCGTTGAGGCGCAGCGTGAAGGTGGCGTCGGGATAGCCGGAGGTGCCGTACACCGCGAGGTGCGCCTTGGCCAACCGCTCGCCGTTGCGCTTGAGCACCGCCTCCACCGAGTCCTCATAGCGCTTGCGCACCGCGCGCGCCTCCGCGTCCACCTTGCGCGCGAAGAGCAGCATCGGGTCCTTCGACGCCTCCACCGCCGCCTTGCCTCCATCCAGCAGGGCCTGCCGCGTCTTCACGTCGCCCAGCTTCGTGCCGCGCACCAGCGAGCGGGCCAGGGACTCCGGAGACTCCGTTCCGAGCACCTGCCGCACGAAGGGGTCATCCGCGCCCAGCGTCTCGCGCAGGCGGCCGAGGCCGAAGGCGAGCACCGCCTCGTCCAGCTCCACGGCGATGGGCGCGCCGCGCAGCAGTTGCTGGCGCAGCGAGGGAAGCTGCGCGTCGGTGTACTCGCGCAGGCGCTCCGCGTTGGGCTTGGGCTGTTCGTCGGCGATGCGCACCAGGTGACGCGCCAGCGAGTAGAACTCCGAGGAGAACGCGTCTCC
The DNA here is from genome assembly GCF_013336725.1 of Myxococcus sp. CA040A. Taxonomy (NCBI): domain Bacteria; kingdom Pseudomonadati; phylum Myxococcota; class Myxococcia; order Myxococcales; family Myxococcaceae; genus Myxococcus; species Myxococcus sp. CA040A. The sequence goes on from NZ_JABUMR010000007.1 coordinate 388,496, forward strand.
GCCCTCCTTCATCCGGTACTCGGGCAGCATCCGGCGGTACGTGTCGAGCGCCTTCGCCGTCTCCTCCCACGCCCCCGCCGTGGCGGCCTTCACCGTGGCGTTGGCCTCCACGCGCTTGCGCAGCTCCGCCTCGTCCTCCCGCTTGCGCGCCAGCAGCGACGGGTCCGCCAGGGCCTGGTGCCGACCACGCAGCGCCTTCAGGCCGTTCTCCACCCCGCGCAGCCGCGAGCGCGTGGTGCGGTAGCGCTCCGGCGAACCGCTGGAGAACTCCTTCAACTTGCCGCGCAGCTCGGAGAGCATCAGCAGCGTGTAGGGCAGGTTCACATCGCGCTGGAACTCCAGCTCCGCGACGCTGGCCTTGCGCTCGGTGCCACCGGGGTGGCCGGAGACGAAGACGAGGTCCCCGTCTCTGGCGCCCTGCTTCGCCCACGGCAGGTAGTCCGGGCTCTTCGCGGGCGCGTCGTCCTTCCACACGCGCAGGAACGCCACGTCATAGCCGAAGCGCGGGAAGTTGAAGTTGTCCGGGTCCCCGCCGAACGCCGCCATGGAGAACTCCGGGGCGAAGGCCAGGCGCACGTCCTGGAAGCGGCGGTACTCGTAGAGGTGATACTTGCCGCCGTTGAACAGCGTCACCACGTCGCAGCGCACGTCGGTGGACGTGGCGCACGCGGACTCCACCGCGGACATCTCCTTCTTGAGCGCGGTGTTGTAGGCGGCGCCGGTGAGGCCCTTCGTCGCCGCGTTCATCCGCTCGGTGACGTCCGTCATCTTCACCAGCTGGTTGGCCTCCACCTTGGGGCAGCGGCGCTCTTCCGCGGGGGTGCGGGCCTGGAAGCCCTTGGCCAGCAGGTCGTCCTTGGGCGAGGACAGGTCCTCGATACAGCCGCGGACACAGTGGTGATTCGTCATCACCAGGCCGTCCGGAGACACGAAGCTGGCGGAGCAGCCACCGGCCAACCTCACCGAGCCGAGCCGGACCTTGTCCAGCCATGCTTGAGTGGGCGTGAAACCATGGGCCTTGTTCACCGTCTCCACGGGGAAGGCGTCGTAGGTCCACATGCCCTCGTCCGCGGCGGCGGGGAGAGACATAAGCAGGCCAAGTGCGAGCAATGCACGGTCCACGGTGTTCGTCCTTCTGGCTGATGGGGTGAGAAAGGCGCCGGTGAACGCCTGCTCGGAGAGTGCATTCCCGAGCGGGAATCACGCGTCGCGTCAGGTATGGTGGAGACAATGGCCGCGAAGCACCACATCTATCTCGTCCCCGGGTTTTTCGGGTTCATCAACCTGGGCGAGCTCGTCTACTTCGGACACGCGCTCGACTACTTGAAGGCGGAGCTGGCTCGTCGAGACATGGGTGAGTCGGAGGTCGTCATCGTCCTGTCTCACCCGACGGCGTCCATCCGGACTCGGACGGCGGACCTGCTCCGAGCCGTGCAGGAGACGGCGAGCGGTGATGACGGCCCCATCCACCTGATAGGGCACTCGACGGGAGGCCTGGACGCGCGGCTGTTCGTCAGCCCGGGCGCGCAGCTCGCGGAGGGGTTGGAGCTGGAGCCGTTCGCCCGGCGGGTGGGCTCGGTGGTGACGGTGTCCGCGCCGCACGCGGGCACGCCGCTGGCGTCGTTCTTCCTGGGGCTGTTCGGACAGCGGCTGTTGAAGCTGCTGTCGCTGTTCACCGTGTACGTCCTTCGCTTCGGCCGGCTGCCGCTGCGGGTGGTATTCCGCTTCGGGCACCTGATGGCGCGCGTGGATGACCAGCTCGGGTGGAAGCAGACCTTGTTGGATCAGCTCTATGACCAACTGCTCGGGGACTTCTCCTCGGAGCGGCGCGACGCGGTGGCGAAGTTCCTGAGCGACGTGGGCAACGACACGTCGCTGATTCCGCAGCTCACGCCGGAGGGCATCGACCTGTTCAACGCGAGCACGTTGGACCGGCCGGGTGTGCGCTATGGCTCGGTGGTGACGCAGGCCCGGCCACCGTCGCTGCGCACGCGCGTGTCGGCGGGGTTGGACCCCTACGCGCAGCTCACGCACACCATCTACGCGTTCATGTATGGGCAGACGCAGCGGATGCCGCTGACGGCGCTGCCGCTGCACTCGCCCGCGCAGACGGCGGCGCTGGTGCAGGCGTATGGGGCGATGCCGGGCCCCACGGCGTGTGACGGCATCGTCCCCACGCGCTCGCAGGTCTACGGGCGTGTGCTGGCGGCGGTGCGCGCGGACCACCTGGATGCGATTGGCCACTTCGACCAGCCGGCGCACCAGCCGCCGCACGTGGACTGGCTCATCTCCGGCTCCGGCTTCCGGCGACCCCAGTTCGAGGCCACCTGGAAGGCCATCACCGACTTCCTCTTCGAGGAAGAGAAGCGCTGACCCCCTGAGCGGGCCCTCGGATGCTTCTTCGGATGGTGGCGCGATTCGATGAATCTTTGGCGCCATGCGATTGGCGCGCGTGCGGGGCGGTTCGTAACTCTTGGGCGTGGCCGAATTCACGGCGCGACGACGAAGAGAAGAAGGACGGTCCCCATGTCGAAGGTCTGGCTCATCACTGGAAGCTCTCGCGGCCTCGGCCGTGATTTGGCGGAGGCCGTGCTGGCGGCCGGTCACCGGCTCGTGGCCACGGCGCGCAAGCCGGAGCAACTGAAGGATTTGGTGGAGCGGTATGGGGACCGGGTGCGCGCCGTCGCGCTCGACGTGACGGACTCCGCCGCGGCACGAGCCGCCGTCGCCGAGGCGACCTCGGCCTTCGGACGGCTGGACGTCGTCGTCAACAACGCGGGCTACGCCAACGTGGCCGCCATCGAGGACGTGGACGAGGCGGACTTCCGCGAGCAGTTCGAGACGAACTTCTTCGGGATGATGCATGTCACCCGCGCCGCCCTGCCGGTGCTCCGCGCGCAGAAGGACGGCCACATCATCCAGGTGTCCTCCATTGGCGGACGCCGAGGCTCGCCCGGACTGGCGTCGTACCAATCCGCGAAGTGGGCGATGGAGGGGTTCTCGGAGGTCCTCGCCCAGGAAGTGGCGCCGCTGGGCATCCGGGTGACCATCGTCGAGCCCGGAGGCATGCGCACCGACTGGGCCGGCTCGTCCATGAACGTCGGTGACATCAGCGACGCCTACAAGGCCACCGTGGGCGCCTTCTCCCAGCACGTGCGCCGGGGCGCGGACGGCCCGCGCGGAGACCCCATCAAGGCCGCGAAGGCGATTCTCCAGATTGCCGACGAGAAGCAGCCACCCCTGCGGCTGTTGCTCGGCTCCGACGCCGTCTTCCTCGCGGAGCTCGTCGTCCAGCAGCGCACGGCGGAGGACTCGCGGTGGAAGTCGCTCAGCGTCTCCACGGACATTGATGGCCTGGTCCCCTTCGCGGAGACTCCGGTCGCCAAGATGCTGATGCCCAAGAGGAACTGACGTGCCCGCCGACCTCGTCCCTGTTCCCAGCGTGCTGCTCGACCGCCTCACCGCGCTCGGCGTCGAGGTCGAGCGCGTGCTGCGACACGCGGGCCTGGTCCGCTCCCGCTTCCAGGAGCCCAAGGCGCGCCTGACGACCCAGGAGTTCATGGCGTTCTGGCACGCGGTGGAGGCCACGGGCGGAGGGAGGGAGGTCGGCCTGCGCGTGGGCTCCGACGCCAGACCCCATCACTTCGATGTCGCGACGATGGCGGCCCTCCACTCCCCCACCCTCGGCGAGGCCCTGGCGAAGCTCGCCCGCTACAAGGGTCTGGTCTGCCCGGAGGAGGTGAGCGTCGAGGTCGTGAAGAACGAGGCGCGGTTCAGGTTCCACTGGCTTCTGGCCGAAGGACCGCTGCCCCTGTTCCTGGTCGACGCGACGTTCGCCTCCACGCTGGCGCTCGCGCGCCGAGGCACCGGCAAGCCCCTGGTGCCCAGGCGTGTCGAGCTGGCGCGACGTCGCTCCGACGCGGAGCTGCTCACCCGCCACTTCGGCTGCAAGGTCCGCTTCGATGCCCCCGTGGACCTGCTCGTGTTCGAGGCGAGCGCGCTCGACGAGCCCCTCCTGACGCACAACGCGGACCTGCTGGCGCTGCTCGTGCCCGGACTGGAGCGAGAGCTGGACCAGCGACAGCGACACACCCTGGCGGACGACGTGCGGCTGGCGTTGCGACGCCGCATGTGTGGCGAGCGTCCCTCCGTCGACAAGGTCGCCGAGGAGCTGCACTTGAGTTCGCGCACGCTCCAGCGAAAGCTCGAAGCCGCGGGGACCACGTATCAACTCCTGCTCGATGAAGTGAGACACCAGGCCGCGCGCCAGTTGCTTGGGAGCACGGACCTGGACGCCAACGAAGTGGCCTTCCTGCTGGGCTTCGAGGAGCTGAACTCCTTCAGCCGTGCGTTCCAGGGCTGGGAGGGAACGACGCCGCTGCGTTGGCGCGGGGCCACGCGCGAAGAGGCTACCGGGTCGGGCCGTCGAGCACCCCGCACAGCGTCCTGACAGCGGCGCGAAGCCCGGCGGGACTCGCGCCGGAGAAGCCCAGCACCAACCCCTGCTCGCGCTTTCGCCCCAGGTAGAGCGGAGACAGCCGGCGTGCCCCCAGCCGCCGTGCATCCGTCCTCGTAATCACAGCCTCATCCTGGAGCCCTTCGGACAGGAAGGCCGTGACATGCATGCCCGCCTCCGCCGTGCCGATTCGCAGCACGCCAGGTGCCTCGCGTTTCAGTGAATCAAGGAGCGCGTCGCGACGCTCCGCATAGACGAGTCGCATCTGTCGAAGGTGCGCGGCGTAGTGCCCTGACTCCATGAACCGCGCCATCGCGGCCTGCGTGAGCGGAGGCGCGTGGCCATCCGTTGCGGCGCGCGCGGCGGTGAAGGCGTCCACCAGCACCTCAGGAACGACGAGGAAGGCCAGCCGCAGCGAGGGGAACATCACCTTGTTGAACGTGCCCGCGTAGAGGACCCGCCCCGCCACGTCCATGCCCTGAATCGCGGCGAGCGGCCGCGTCACATAGCGGAACTCGCTGTCGTAGTCGTCCTCGAACAACCACATCCCGGAGGCGCGCGCATGCTCCAGCAGCGCCAGCCTCCGCGACAGGCTCATCGTCACGCCCAGCGGGTACTGGTGCGAAGGCGTGACATAGGCCAGCCGTGCCTTCGGCGCCCGCGACACCGCCAGCTCCACACGCGGGCCCTCCGCATCCACGGGGACAGGGTGCAGGCGCGCTCCCGCCGACTCGAAGGCCACTCGAGCGCCGAGGTACCCCGGCTCCTCCAGCCACACCCCGTCCCCTTCATCGAGAAGCAGCCTCGCGGAGAGGTCCAGGGCCTGCTGCGTGCTGGAGAAGACCAGGACTCGCCGCCAGTCACAGCGCACGCCACGCGCCGGTCCCAGGTGGGCCGCGATGGCCTCGCGCAGCGGACGAAAGCCCTCGGGCTCACCCGCGGTCATCCGCCCGGGCTCCAGCACCCGGGCCTGCTTCGCCACCGCGCGTGCCCACAGCTTCGCGGGGAAGAGGTCCAGCGCGGGCAGGCACGGCGTGAAGGGCCGCACGTCACGCGGCTCGGGCGGAAGCACCTCGCTCGCCATGCGCTGCCCCCGGCGAGACAGCCCTCCCTGTCGCGTGGCCTTCGCGCTCCCACGCGCGAGCGGAGACCGGGGCTGACGGGCGTGCTCCGGCAGCGCGACGACACTGCCCGAGCCCACGCGCCGCTCCAGGAAGCCCTCCGCGTCGAGCTGCGCGAAGGCCTCCTCCACCGTCCCTCGTGAAATCCCCAGCTCCCGGGACAGCGTGCGCGTGGACGGCAGCCGGCTTCGTGGCGCGAGCGTTCCCGCGAGGATGGCCTCGCGCAGCCGCTCATAAAGCTGTCGATGCAGCGAGCCCACTTGCCTGCCTGTGTCCGGCAACAGGAAAGGCAGCGACACACCCACGAAGCGCTTCGACATGCGCACTCTGTAGTCGGCCCCCTGCCCCATCACAACCCGATGCGGGCGGAAGTGGTCCAGTCGACTGTCGCTGAATGGCGCTTTCGCGTGGACCACTCCGGGAGCACTGTTCCGGGCATCGAAGCCCATGGAGTCTCCGTCATGATCACTCCCGCCACCCCCTTCTCGTTCGTTCTCGAAACCCCCGCCGCCACGCCCGAAGAGGCACACCGCCACTTCCTCGCGAAGCTCTCCGTGGAGACCGACGCCGCCGACCTGCACCTGGACCTGGAGCGCGGCAAGAAGGGCTTTGTCGTCGTGGACGTCCGCTCGCCCGACGCTTACGCCGAGCGCCACATCCCCGGCGCGCTGAACCTGCCCGCGCGGACCCTCTCCGCCACCACGACGGCGCACCTGAGCAAGGACGACGTCATCGTCACCTACTGCTGGAGCCCTGGTTGCAACGGCTCCACCAAGGCCGCCGCGCGCCTGTCCGCGCTGGGCTTTCGCGTGAAGGAGCTCATCGGCGGAATCGAGTACTGGGTGAAGGAGGGCTACGCCACCGAGGGCACCGCGCCCCAGGGCCAACCCGTCTACGCCGAGCGCCTGCCGCGCTGAGCACACCCCGTGTGAGCCAGGCGGCTCAGTACACGCCGATGAGCACGACCTTCACGCGGGGATTGCCCAGGTACTCCTCCAGCCGCCACCGGCTGCGCAGCTCATCCGAGCGCAGCCCCGGGCCCGACTCCGGCGGCGCGTCCGCGCTGGCCAGCGCATCGCGCAGATGCGACACCGCCCACGCGTCGAACTTGGGGTCCCCCGAGCCTTCCAGCACCTTGAGGTCCAGCAGCTTGCCGTCTCGCGCCTGACGCACCTCCAGCACCGTGGCGAGCGCGAGCACCGGCGTGGTGACGTCCATCATGAACATGTTCGCCGCCCGCCCCGCCTCGACGGCCGCCTGGAGGCGGTTGCGCTGCTCCAACCGCCGGTCCCGCTTCTCCGCCACGTAGGGCGAGCCCGTCTTCCCAAAGCGCTCCGTGGCCTCCACCTGCTCGCGCTTGAGGCGTGAGCCCAGCACGTTCAGGTCCGGCGACGGCGGGTTCACCAGCTTCTTGGCGAACCGGTCCTGGAGCTTCGTGAAGTACGGATTCACGGCGCCGCTCTCCGCGCGTGCCGCCGCGCTCGCGTCCGCCGCCCAGCCATCCACCAACTCCTTCGCCTGCGCTTCCTCCCGCCGCGCGATGGCCCGAGGGTCCTCACCAGGCTGTCCGTCATTGCGCAGCGTCTTGCCCGATTGCGCGGGCTTGCCTGGAGGCTCGCTCCCCCAGAGCCCCTTCGGCACGAGCGAAATCGTCGGCGGCGCGGTCCGGGTGGGCGCATCCTCCGGAGAAGCCTCGGGCCCCTGCTCCGTCGACGCGACTCCGGGCGCTTCCGCGACGGCCGGGGACTCTTCTTCCTTCTTCTTGCCCTCGGGTGCCCGCGCGATGGCCTCGGGCGGTTTCTCGTCCGTCCGACGCGGAGGCGGAACCGGCTCGGGCTTGGGAGGCCGCGGGGTCGGCGCTGGCACGGGTGGGGCCACTACCGGCGCCTTGGGCTCCAGGTAGACAATCTCCAGTTCGGTGGCCGACGGACGCGCTGGCGCGGCTGACCGCACTCGCGACAGCGCCAGGAAGAGCGCCGCGTGCACGAGCACGGAAAGCAGGACCGCAATCCACCACGATGAACGCCGGGACACACCTCGGAGTGTGCCTCCTAGCTCCTCCGAGGAGAAGCGCCCTGACGTCCGAGCTCGATGATGTCCAGTCGCTCCCTCCCGCCGCCTCCCCGGCGACGGAGGTAGCGTCATCAATGACCTCTAGAGCGGTTTCTCATGGAACGCCCGGCTGTCCGCTCGCCCCCCAGCCAGGACGCCTCGGCATGGCGCGCGGGGAAGGCCATCCCCACTCTTCCGAAAGCCTTCTTGGAGGGAGCGCCAACCATGAACTTTCCCAGCCATGTGAATGTCCCCAGTGAGACGCGCGAGGAAATCATCGACCTGCTGAACAACCTGCTGGCCGACTCCATCGACCTGCACTGGCAAATCAAGCAAGCGCACTGGAACATCCGGGGCACCCACTTCTACAGCCGTCACCTGCTCTTCGACGACCTGGCCAAGCATGCGCGCAAGCAGGCCGACGAGTTCGCCGAGCGCGCCGGCACCCTGGGCGGCTACGCCGAGGGCACCATCCGGCTGGCCGCCAAGAACAGCGAGCTGCCCGAGTACGACCTCAAGGCCGTGGAGAGCGAGGACCACCTGAAGTGCCTGGTGGACCGCTTCGCGCGCTACGGCGCCTCCATCCGCGGCGGCATCGAGCGCTGCGATGAACTGGAGGAGCCCATCACCGTGGACCTGCTCACCCAGGTCCTGGGCGACGTGGAGCTGGACATGTGGTTCCTGGAGAGCCACCTCAACGGCGCCCCGCGCCCCAGTCCGCGCACCAAGGGCGGACGCGACGACGCCCGCTCCAGCGAGCCCACCCGGCCTCCGCACGCCTGAGCCACGGCGGCACCCAGACCTCCCTTCCCCATGGGCCCGGCGCTTCCACGAGCGTCCGGGCCCGTGTCGGCATATAGAAGGCGTCCTCGAAATCCAGAGGACGCCCCATGAGCGCTGAGACACGGTTGGACGGGAAGGTGTGCCTCATCACCGGGGCCACCGGTGGCATTGGCCTGGAGACGGCCAAGGCCCTGGGACGACTTGGCGCCACGCTGGTGCTGGTGGGCCGGGACCCCGCCCGCACCCAGGCCGCCGTCGACGCGGTGAACCAGTCCGTCGCGGGCGCGCGCATCGACACGATTCTCGCGGACTTGAGTTCGCTCCAGGCCGTGCGTGCGCTGGCCGACACCTTCCGCTCGCGCTACTCGCGCCTGGACGTGCTGCTCAACAACGCGGGCCTCATCATCGACCGCCGCGAGGTGACGGTGGATGGGCTGGAGGCCACGCTCGCCACCAACCACCTGGCGCCCTTCCTGCTGACGCATCTGCTGATGGACACGCTCAAGGCCAGCGGCCCCGCGCGTGTCATCAACGTGTCGTCGGACGCGCACCGGGTCGGCAAGCTCGACTTCACCGACCTCCAGAGCGAGCGCCGCTACGACGGCTTCCGCGTGTACGCCACGTCCAAGCTGGCCAACATCCTGTTCACCCACGCGCTGGCGAAGCGGCTGGAAGGCACGCCCGTGACGACGAACGCGGTGCACCCTGGCGTGGTGCGCTCGGGCTTCGGTCACAATACGAAGGGCTTCTTCCGCTGGATTGTGAAGCTCGGCGCGCCGTTCATGCTGTCCGCCGAAGGCGGCGCGCGGACGTCCATCTACCTGGCTGCCTCGCCGGAGGTGGACGGAGTCTCCGGGAAGTACTTCATCCGTTGCCGGAAGAGGAAGCCGTCCGCCGCCGCGCGGGACGACGCCCTCGCCGAGCAGCTCTGGCGTGAAAGCGCGCGGCTCACGGGAGTCTCACCATGATTGACCTGTATACGTTCGCCACGCCCAACGGGCGCAAGGTGTCCATCGCCCTGGAAGAGCTGGAGCTGACGTACACCGCGAAGTCGGTGAACATCGGCAAGGGCGAGCAGTTCACGCCCGAGTTCCTGGCCATCAATCCCAACAACAAGATTCCGGCCATCGTCGACTCGGACGGGCCGGACGGCCGCCCCATCACCGTCTTCGAGTCGGGCGCCATCCTGCTGTACCTCGCGGAGAAGACGGGCAAGCTCATGCCGTCCAGCCTGCGCGGCAAGACGGAAGTGACGCAGTGGCTGATGTTCCAGATGGGCGGCGTGGGCCCCATGTTCGGCCAGCTCAACCACTTTGGCCGCTTCGCCTCCACCAAGATTCCCTATGCCATCGACCGCTACACCGAGGAGTCGAAGCGACTGCTCAAGGTGCTCGACGGGCAGCTCGGCAAGGGAGACTTCGTGGCGGGCCGCTACTCCATCGCGGACATCGCCCTGTACCCGTGGGTCGCGGGCATGCGCACGTACGTCCCGGAGCTCTTCGCGGGCCTGGGCCAGGTGCCGCAGTGGCTGGCGCGCGTGGGTGAACGTCCCGCCGTGCAGCGCGGCATGAAGGTCCCCTGAGCGTTACCGTTTCCCCCTCCATGCCCGCGCTCGAACAACTTCGCTTCGACAACACGTACGCCCGCCTGCCTCCCGGCTTCGGCGCGAGGGTGTCCCCCCGCGCCTTCCCGAATGCCCGGCTGGTGAGCCTCAACCCCGCCGCGCTGCGCCTGCTGGAGCTGGCGCCGGAGGAGGCCCGACGGCCCGAGTTCGTCGAGGCGCTCGGCGGTGGGCGTCCGCTGCCGGGCATGGAGCCCTTCGCCATGGTGTACGCCGGGCACCAGTTCGGCGTGTACGTGCCCCGGCTGGGAGACGGCCGCGCCCTGCTCCTGGGCCAGGTGCGCAACAGCGCGGGCCAGTCCTGGGATTTGCATCTCAAGGGCGGTGGGCCCACGCCCTTCTCTCGCGGTGGGGACGGCCGCGCGGTGCTGCGCTCCTCCATTCGGGAGTACCTGTGCGGCGAGGCCATGCACGGGCTGGGCATCCCCACCACGCGCGCGCTGTGTCTGATTGGCGGCGACGAGCGGGTGTACCGCGAGGAAGTGGAGACAGGCGCCATGCTGGTGCGGATGGCACCGTCACACGTGCGCTTCGGCACCTTCGAGTTCTTCCACCACTCCGAGCAGCACGAGCACGTGGCGCTGCTGGCAGACCACATCATCGACGGCCACTTCCCTCACCTGTCCGGCGCGCCGGGGCGTCATGCTCGCTTCTACGCGGAAGTCATCGAGCGCACCGCGCGGCTGGTGGCGCAATGGCATGCGGTGGGCTTCGCGCACGGGGTGATGAACACGGACAACATGTCCATCCTCGGGCTCACGCTGGACTACGGCCCCTTCGGCTTCCTGGACGAGTTCGAGCCGGGCTTCATCTGCAACCACTCCGACCACCGGGGCCGCTACGCGTTCAACCAGCAGCCGCGCATCGCGATGTGGAACCTGGCCTGTCTGGGTGAAGCGCTCCTCACGCTGATGTCCGAGGACGAGGCCCGAGCCGCCCTCAACACCTTCGAGCCCACCTTCAGCGCGCACTTCCTGACGCTGATGCGCCAGAAGCTGGGCCTGCGCGAGGTGCGCGAGGAGGACCGCGCCCTGGTGGGTGACCTGTTCGCGCGCATGGCCGAGGCCCGCGTGGACTACACCCGCTTCTTCCGCGCGCTGGGACAGCCGGACACGGTGGGGGCGATGTTCGCGGACCGGACGGGCTTCGACGCCTGGGCGGAGCGCTACCGGGCGCGGCTTGCGTCCGAGGGAAGCGTGGACGCGGAGCGCCGGACGTTGATGGAGCGCGTCAATCCCCGATACGTGCTGCGCAACTGGATGGCGCAGGCCGCCATCACCCGGGCCCAGGAGGGCGACTTCTCGGAGGTGGACCGACTGCTCACCGCCCTGGAAGACCCTTTCACGCAGCGCCCCGAGTACGAGGAGTACACCACGGAGCCTCCTGCCTGGGGCCGGCACCTGGTGGTGAGCTGCAGCTCCTGAAGCACGAAGGACCCGGCTGGCGCGCGCCAAAGTGTCTGGATTAGAACCGCGCGCCATGCCTGCTGACGTCGTCATTCCCAAGAACGAGCTCAGTGAGTTCGACCTGCCCCGTATCTGCGTCATCACCGGACAGACGGAGGGCGTCTCCTTCAAGCCCGTGAAGTTCGCGTGGTACCCGCGCTGGCTGCTCATCTTCCTGCCGTTCGCGGCCCTCATCGTGCTGCTCATCGCCATGGTCCTCACCAAGCGGGCCAAGGGCACCCTGCCCTTCAGCGAGGAAGGGTGGGCCCGGTGGCAGCGCAGCAAGCTGCTCTTCGGACTCTCCTTCCTGGCCACCATCGCCATCCTGGTGGGCGGCATCGCGGTGTTCGCGGGCAAGGGCGATGGGACCCCCATCGTGGTGGCGGTGCTGGTGGCCATCCTCGTGCCCATCGTGGCCTATTTCACGGCGGTGAAGGGACGGGTGCCGTTGGTGCGGAAGATCGACGAGCGGACCATCACCCTCCGCCTTCCCAGCGACTCGGCGGCGACCACCATCGCGGCGCACCTGAACTCCGGGCGGCGGCCGCGAAGCGCGCAGCACCCGCTGGAGCTGCGCTCGGCATGAGCACGGAGACGCCGACAGAGAGTGCCTCCTGCGCGGCACACCCCGACGTCATCGCGAGCTGGGCGTGTGGCCGCTGCGGCACGTTCATGTGCCCGGCGTGCGAGCGACGGATGCGCCCGGAGGCGCGTCCCATGTGCCCCGCGTGCTGGGATTTGCGCACGCGCACCGTCAACGCGCCCGAGCGCCATGGCCCGGCGCTCCCCATCATCGGGCTCATCCTCGGCGTGCTCTCGCTGCTGCCGGCGGCCGTCCTGATTCAGATAGTCGCCGTGGTGGTGAACATCATCGCCTTCGGCCGCACGCGGGAGCCACCCAATCAATCACTGCGATGGATGGCCATCGCCGGCCTCGCCCTGACGGGTGTGGGCGTCGTCTGGGGCGGCATCGTCGCGATGATGTTCGTGGGCTGATGGCCGTCTGACTCGCCTGCCCGCCTGGAAGGTTGGCGAGCCAAAAGTCACCCTGAAGGGCGCTTGCCGCACGGGGGAGGCGGGCTGACCTTCCACCTTCCATGACGACGGACCTCACCCGCCTGCCCTCGCGTGGGTCCCAGGGCGCATTCCACGTCGTCGTCGAGTCCCCACGGGGTTCGACGGTGAAGCTGAAGTACGACGCCGCGCTCTCGGCCTTCACGCTCTCCCGTCCCCTCACCCGGGGTCTGCGCTACCCGTTCGACTGGGGCTTCATCCCCTCGACACGCGGGCCGGATGGGGACCCGCTCGACGCCATGGTGTTGTGGGACGACACCACGTGGCCCGGTGTCGTGCTGCCCTGCCGCGCGCTGGGGGTCCTCCAGGTGGACCAGAAGCGCAAGGGTGGCAAGCCGGGCGAGCGCGAGCGCAATGACCGCATCATCGCCCTGCCCACGGCGTCGCCTCGCACCGAGCACCTGCGCACGTATCAGGACGTGTCCCGACGCGAGCGCGAGGAGCTGGCGCACTTCTTCCTCACCGCCGTGCACTTCGAGGACAAGGAAGCGCGCATCCTCGGCTGGGAAGGCCCCGAGGCCGCCGAGCGGATGTTGAACACCCAGGCCGGGACGGGAGGTTAGTCGGATGGCCCAACCCACGCCCATCCGCGGACTGGGCCCCGACAGCGAGCTGGGACAGGCCGCGCGGCGCATCCTCGCGGGCCGGCTGGCGGATGTCCGCAAGCCGGAGGCGAAGCTGTCGGACGAGCTCGACGACGACGGCGTCCACGACATGCGCGTGGCCACGCGTCGGCTGCGCGCCGCCATCCAGGTGTTCCGTCCGCTCGGAGGGCTGGGCAAGCTGGAGGTGGAGGTGAAGCGGCTCCAGGACGCGCTGGGCGACGTGAGGGACCTGCACGTCCAGGCGGCCTGGCTGGAGGAGGTCGCGAAGAAGGCGCGCCGCGAGAAGCCCGATACCCGCGCGGGCATCGCCGCGCTGGGCAAGGCGCGACTGGCGGGCCTGAAGGCGAAGGAGAAGCGACTGCGCTCGGAGCTGGAGCGGTGGGCTTCGCGCACCGTGCCTCGGATGCTGCGCAAGGTGGATGCGCTGGAGGACGACCATCGCTTCGGTGGGCGCCGGGTGAAGGAGCCCCTGCACTGGCGGGTGCGCCGGGTGCGCAAGCGGATGCAGGTCTACATGGACGCGCCCGACGCGGCGTCCGCGCATGCGCTGCGCAAGGATTTGAAGAAGCTGCGCTATGAGGTGGAGATCTTCCAGCCCGCGTTCCGCCGCACCCTGGGCGCGCTGGTGGAGGTGCTCGTCCCGCTCCAGGAGGGGCTGGGGGAGCTGCACGACGCGGACGTCCGGCTGGAGGTGTTCGAGCGGCTCGCGGCGGGCGGCAAGCCCCGGGAGCGCAAGGCCGCGCGCGCCCTGCTGCCGCTCATCCGCGAGGGTCGGGCGAAGCGCTCCGCGGAGATTGCTCGCGAGCTCCAGCGCTGGCACGCCGAGGCGATTCCCCGGCGACTCATCCAGGTCCTCATGTAGCGAGGGCCCCCTGAGTGTCTCGGCCACGTCGCGCCCATCCTCGGTGGCGCGACGTGGTGCTCACGAGGCGAAGCTCAGCCGTCACAGTCGAGAGGACAGCTCTGATGTGACTCGAAGGACTCGCACAGCCCGTTTCCGCAAGAGTCGCCAACGGGAGTGTCACAGTCGAGAGGGCAGCTCAGCTGTGTCTCCGACGACGCGCACAGTCCATCTCCACAAGTGCCGCCGATGGGGCCGCCACAGTCGGCGGGGCAGCTCTGCTGCGTCTCGGACGACGCGCACAGTCCATCTCCACAAGTGCCGCCGATGGGACCACCGCAATCGGCGGGGCAGCTCTGCTGCGTCTCGAGCGGTTCGCATACTCCGTTTCCGCAAGGGTCGCTGGGCCCGTCGCAGTCGAGCGGGCAGGTCTCGTGCGTCTCCCAGGGGTCACAGACGCCGTCCTCACCGCAAAGCCCCTGAGGTGACGGGCCCTCCTCGGTGAGCGCCGCTCTCGCCACGGAGTCCTCCGCGGCTCGCGACAACCGCGGCTCGTCAACGCCACAAGCCACGAGCGCGCCGAGACACCATCCACCCAGGAGGACGACCAGTTGCTGCTTCATGTGTGACCCCTCTCGAAAGAGGGGCCGGGGATTATCATGGGCAGCGCCGGAAGGCGTGACGCTGACGCTATGTGATTACTGCTGCTGCGTGGGTTGCGTCTCCTGGGTGGAGCCTGTTCCCGTGGTGCTCCCCTTGGACGTCGCGTTGATGCTCACCGCCTTGGCTTCCCCCGTCTCGTCCGTGGTGAACGAGGCGCGGACCTGGGCTCCCTCCTGGATGTCCTCGGCGACCGCGCTGAATCCATCCAATGTCACCTGCGTCTGTGGGTTCACCGTCAAGCGGAGCTGAGGCTCACCGCCCTGACTGAGCAGGACCTCGGTCTCGCTCGCGCGGACCACCTCGCCGGTGAACTGCTGTGGCGTGTTCTGCTGGCTCTGGGTTCCCGACGAGGTGCCGCTGCCCTGCTGAGAGCCAGAGGGAATCGGGAGCGCGACCACGGGCGGCTGCTGGGGCTGCTGCGTGCCCGACTGTGGCTGCGAGGTGGTGCCCGAGGTGCCCGTCGTGGAATCAGAGGTCCCGGAAGCAGGCTGTTGCTGCTCGGTCGTCGAAGGCGCGGTGGCGATGGGCTGCTGCTCCGTGCCCGTTGAGGTCGAGTCGGTGGGCTGCTGTTCCGTTCCGCTCGTCGTCTGTCCCTGTTGCTGCCGGGCATCGAGTTGCTCGAGGGGAGACAGCGGCTGAGTGCCTTCGTCGACCTGTTGCCCCGACCCCCCGGAGGCCTGGTCCGAGCTCGAATCCGTGGAGGACCCAGTGGAAGGAGCCGTCTGCGAGCTTGTCCCAGAAGAGGAAGCCACTGGCGACTGCGTACCCTGCCCGGTCTGCGACTCCGTCCCCGTGGGCGCGGAGGCCTGCGTGTCCTGGCCGGTCTGGGACTGTGTGTCCTGACCGGTCTGCGACTCCGTCCCCGTGGGCGCGGAGGCCACGGGCGACTGCGGTGTGCCCTGGCCCGGCTGCGATTCGGTGCCCGTGGATGTCGAGCCGGTCTGCGCCGCCTGCTGCTCGGCCCGTTGCTCCGCGCGCAGTTCGGCTTCCTTCTCCGACCGAAGGTCGGCCTGTCGCTCCGCCTCGCTCTCCGAGTCAGTCGCTCCGGCCTGGGCCTGCTGCTGAGTCTCTCCAGCCTGCTGTCCTGTCTGGGCTGCCTGTTGCTGCGCATCTCCGGCCTGCTGTCCTGCCTGGGCGGCCTGCTGCTGAGCATCCGTGGCTTGCTGTCCCGCCTGGGCGGCCTGCTGCTGAGCATCCGTGGCTTGCTGTCCCGCCTGGGCGGCCTGCTGCTGAGCTGCATCCGTGGCCTGCTGGCCCGCCTGGGCGGCCTGCTGCTGAGCTGCATCCGTGGCCTGCTGCTGCGCGGCTCCCGCCTGCTGCGTGGCATTCGCGGCTTGCTGCTGTGCGGCGCCCGCCTGTTGCGTGGCATCAGCAGCCTGCTGATTCGCCTGGGCACCTTGCTGCTGAGCGGCGCCCTGCTGCGAGTTCGCCTCGGCGGCCTGCTGCTGTGCGGCTCCGGCCTGCGCCGTGGCATCCGTAGCCTGTTGCTGTGCGGCTCCGGACTGCTGTGCGGTCTGGGCCTCGTCCGACTCAGCCGATTCACGTTGAGCACGTGTCTTCGCCTCGTCCAGCGCCTCCTGCTTGCGCCGCACCTCATCCTGGGCGCTTTCCGCCTGCTGCTGTTGTTCACTCGCGGTCGCCTGCGTGCCCTGCTGCGACTGCTCGTCCTGGCCGCGCTCGCGGCAGCCGGTGACGAGCAGCGCGGCGGCACCGGCGGCCACCCACCCTCTCGCGCGGAGCTTCATGGAGACCCCCTGTGTCGTGACTCCCGAAAAAGAAACATGGGAAGTCATCGAACCTCGCCAACCCACGCCCTCTCCGGGCGGCCGCCCACTCGCCCGTCCTCCACCGAGCAGCCCGGCTCACGACGCCCTACCCTTTCCCGGAGTTTGGCGATAAGGGGCGCACCCCCATGCAAGCCTGCGGACTCGACTTCGGAACCAGCAACACCGCCGCGGCCCTGCCTGATGGCACGGTGCTGTCGCTGCAACCCCATACCTCGGAGCCCCGCCTCTTCTGCTCCGTGATGTTCTTCCCGGACGACGAGCGCGAGATCTACACAGGCGCCGACGCCATCAACCGCTACATGGAGGACAACACCGGACGCTTCATCCAGTCCGTGAAGTCCTTCCTCCATTCGAACTCGTTCCGCGCCACCCAGGTGAAGGGCCGCACCTTCACCATCGAGGACCTGGTCGCCATCCTCCTGCGGCGCGTGCGCGAGGCGGCGGGCGCCCACATGGGCGGCCTTCCGGAGGCCGTCATCCTCGGCCGCCCCGCCGTCTTCACCCCGGACAAGGACGCGGACGCGCTCGCCCAGAAGCGCCTGCACCGTGCGGCTGAGCTGGCCGGCTTCCAGCACATCGAGTTCCTCATCGAGCCCATCGCCGCCGCGCTCGCCTATGAGGCCCAGCTCACCCGCGACGAGCTGGTCCTCGTGGCCGACTTCGGCGCCGGCACCACCGACCTCACCCTGATGCGCCTGGGCCCCTCGCGCCGAGGCGTCAAGGACCGCCGCCCGGACGTCGTGGGCTCCACCGGTGTGCGCATCGGTGGAGACCGGTTCGACGCCGAAATCATGCGCCACAAGCTCTTGCCCCGCTTTGGCGCGGGCTCCACCTACCGGGTGCGAGGCCTGAGCGACAAGCGCCTGCCCATGCCCCAGCACGTCATGGCCAAGCTGTTGTCCTGGCACGAGATGTCCTTCATCCGGGAGAAGTCCACCCAGGACCTGCTGGACACCATGCTGGAGACCAGTGACAAGAAGCTCGAAATCGAGGCGCTCCACGACCTGGTGATGGACAACCTGGGCTACCGCCTGTTCCGCGCGATTGAAGCCGCCAAGGTGCGCCTGTCGCGCGACGAGGTGGCCACCGTGGACTTCGAGGAGGCCCGCATCAACCTCCACGAGCCCATCACCCGCGCGGAGTTCGAGGCGTTCAGCAAGCCGCTGCTCGACGAGCTGGAGCAGTGCACGGTAGGGCTGCTGTCGCGCCACCCCGAGGCGGCGAACATCGACGCCGTGTTCCTCACGGGCGGCTCCTCGCAGATTCCCGCCGTGCGCCAGCTCTACGTGAATCGCTTCGGCGAGGAGCGCGTGCGCACCGCTGACGCCTTCACCTCCGTGGCCGAGGGTCTGGGACGCGCCTCCGCGACCTTCGGCTGAGCCGCGGTCCCACCGCGGACACTCAGGGAATCATCATGAATCGCGGCCCACCGCGCTCGCGCCTCATGAGCCCTGAGCCAGGCCCTGCACGTAGATGAGCACCTCGCCTTGATGGTTGCCTGCCTTCAGGAGGCCACCCCAATAGGCAATCGCCGCGTCGACGTCCTCGTAGCCGACGACCCGGATACGGGCCGCATGGGGAGCGTGGCAACCGGGCCTGGTGAGGTCGGCGCGGGCCTGCTGGTCTGGACCGCCAATCAGCACCGCCCAGGTGCGGCGCTTGTCGTAGTCCTCGGGCTCTCCGGCGATGAAGGGCGCGAAGACCCGTGAGCCCTGACCGGTGACCACGATGAGGCGTCGGTCCGGATTCTCCTCGGGCTTGCAGAGGTCCACCGAGTAGCCGTCGTAAGCGCCCATGCGCGTCCGGATGTCCTCGGGCACGCCGACGTGCTGCACGACGTTGATGTGAAGGACCCCCGCGTAATCGCCCTCCTTCAGCCAGCGTCCCAGGTACGCGATGAGCGGGTCCACGGACTCGAAGCTCGACGTCTTGATGAAGGTCCCGCTCAAGACACACGGCTCGACGAAGGGCGGGCCACAGCGCTCGTAGAGCCAGCCCTGGGCCTTCATGTACTCGTAGTCGAGTCCCTCGATGCGTCCCGACAGGAACTCCCTCACCCGAGGGTCCGACGAGCGCGTCACCATGGGGGAGTCGATGCGGAGCGCCGGACCGGAGTCACGGTCAGACGAGGGGTCACCAGACTCGGCTCGCGGCCACACGACGATGGGCCTGCGACCCTGTCCATGGAGCTCGACACCGCCCCACAACCCCACCCCCAGAGCCTTGGCGTCCTTCTCGAAGCGCCACGCCACGGAGTAGCCGTCGTATCGGCCCGGCTTCGTGTGGACGTCCTCGACCTGCCCCAGCTTCGGCGAGGGGCGCGACACACGTGGGGCACAGGCATTCGACGAGAAGATGGCGACGAGGCCCACGGCGAGCAGGAGGCATCTCATGACGGGGGAGTCTCCCTCCCGCGCCCGCGCCAACACCCGTCATGAAATCATCATGATGCGGGGGCGCCACTGCCTGACACCTGCAACCCGGTGGAGTTCACCCCCGGCGACACACCGCCCGGAGTTCCAGCGTTCCGGGCGGCACGAGTCACGTCGCGACTACTCGACCCAGTGGACCGTGCCCAGGCCGGCGGCGACCAGGTCACACACGTAGAAGATGTCGTCATAGGGGTAGTCGTCGTAGACGCCGCGCGCGGGGATGCAGCGCGCCGAGTTCGCGGCCGGAGCGTTGAGGTCCGCCGCGAGGATGCGGCAAGGCGCGTGGTCCGTCGGGCCGCCACACTCCTCGGTGCAGCTGTCCGCGCGAATCCAGTACGGGTTGTAGAGGGGGTAGGAGTCCGCCTCCACCCAGCACAGACCGGAGGCGCACTCCGAGTCAGCCGAGCAGCCCGTGCCCGTTGCGTTCAGGCTCTGCGTCTGCTCCGCGGTCTCCGGCGTGGGCTCGGGGGCCTGCTCGGCGGGCGCGGTGTTGCAGCCCAGGAACGTGAGCGAAAAGAGGGAGGCAGTCACTGCGAGGAAGTTCCGCATGGGGGAGTCCTTTCCAGGTGAAGGGAGGGGCGGAACCAACCATTCCTGGTGAACGGAACCAAGTGGACTTCTCGCGAATTCTTATTTTCGTGGACAGAATTAGGTTTCAATTGACTCGGGTTACATCGGTCGTTCCAGCGAACACCGCTCTTGCTGGGAAGCATCATCTGGGGCGGCAGTGACGGAAGATTTCAGCATTGGCGAAAGTGCGGAATCTCTGCATGGCCTGCCTCCGCCGCGTGTCTTCAGCGTGCAGAGGAGGATGCACCATGATGCGCGGGCGATGCCGTCTGGCGATGAGCCGGGTGATGACGAGTGCGTGTGTGAGTCTGCTGGCGGGTTGCATGTCGAGTTCCCAGGACTCGATGCCGGAACTCCACGACAGCCATCAGCGGGGAGTCGGGACGTCTGACCAGGCATCTCAAGTCGAGGAGGCCATCTCCATTGGCGGCCACGACCTCACCCTCAACGCCTTGGGCAACCGGGTCCTGGAGTCCCTCGCGCGGTACTGGGACTCGTCCTACAAGGTCGGCGCCGAGGGCGGGCTCGTCATCCCAGAGTGGCCCGCTCTGGGCTCGCTCACGGTCGAGGCTCCGCTCGACGTCGCCTTGAACGACAATCTCATCCACATCTGCATGAATCGGATCGGCCCCCCGAACTGCGACTATCTGATGAATACCGTCCAGCCCTCTATCAGGCTGCCACTCAAGGGCTCCATCAGCGTCAGCAGCAGCCATGTCTTCGACGAAGCGGTCATCACCCAAATCAGGGATGACCTGAACATGGGCGTGCCCCGCCCTGACGCGGGGTTCCTCAAGCTGGTTCTGACCCAGGTGGGCAGCGGCTGTGACGTCACCGACGGAAACACCTTGGTGGCGGGGATGGCCCAATTCTGGAACAACGTCAGTCTGTCGCCGGACAAGAAGACCTTTTCCTGGAACCTCACCCGCGCGAACGCAGCGGTCTTCGAGGACAGCTGCAGCCAGACGCAGGCTCCGGTGAATCTGACCCTGCGCGTCGCGCTGCCGCTCGTCTCCGCCGGCACGCAGTATCGTTCCTCCATCACCTTGAGCAACGACCCGCTGGTCATGCGTCCGGAATTCGCCTTGAAGCGGATCATCCTCACCAATATCTGAACGCCCCGCTCACATGCCGATGGTCAGCGACAATGTCCGCGCATTGACCTGGATGACATGCGGCACATCGGACGACGGCGCTCTGGATGGGAGGCTGCGCGAGTCTTTCCGAGACATGAGGGGAAAAGGCCGCACAGGATGAGGGATGCGAAGAATCTCCCGAGTCCTGCTCCCCGCCGCGTTGGTCTGGGCCGCCACGCTGTCTCCCGGCTGCGGTGAGAGCGAGCCCTCCGAAACACCTCCACGAGAGGATGGCGGTTCCCGTGCGGACGCGGGCGCCGGAGGTGACGGAGGTTCGGGTCCCGTGCCCGACGCGGGCGGAGTCGAGCCCGGCCCTGTCGACGCCATCATCGCCGCCATGCCGGAGGGCTCGTGGAAGGAGCTGCCCGGGACGAACATGGCGGACGTCTGCCCCACTCCGTATTCCAGCTATCCGTGCGAAGCGGTGATGATTGCGTGGAGCGGCGGGGCCTACGACACGTTGAGAGACAGGTTGATTGTCTGGGGCGGAGGACATGACGACTCGCCGTACAACAACGTCTTCACGTTCGACCTCGCGACGATGAAGTGGAAGCGGTGGACGGAGCTGCCCGCGGGGATGACGGGCAACAGCGTCACGCCGGTGATGCGGGACAAGCGCGTGGAGACGTGTGGCTTCTATCCGTCCGTCACGTCGCTCGCCATTCCCGACGCGAACCTGACGGCCAGCGGATATGTGCGACCGGAGTTGTGTGACGAGCCGAGCATCGTCGCCCAGCTCGACACGCAGCAGCCGCGCAGCGCGCACACCTATGGGAACATCGCCTTCAGCGAGGCGACGGGGCGGTTCTATGTGCTCGGCTCCGTGGGCACCTATCCCAGTGGGCAGGCGGGTTCGCGACTGGTGCTGGGCTTCGATTTCGCGACGGGACGCTGGGTGCGCGGCGCGAACAACCCGGTCATCGACTACGGGGCCAGCGCGACCGATGCGCGCGGACACGTCTGGTATATCGGGCCGAGGAAGCTGCATGAGTACGACCCGGTCGCCAACACCTGGACCGCGCATGCGGCGGACGGCGCGGGCTACTACTACGCGGGCGCGGATGTGGACACGCGGCGCAACGTCCTGGCGTTGGTGCGCGAGGGCGCCACGGTGTCGACGTATGCGCTGAGCGACGCGGCGAAGACACACGCCACCGTCACCACCACGGGGTTGAGCACGCCGGTGGGCGGAGCACCGGGGCTCGCGTATTCACCGGTGCTGGACCGGTTTGTCGCGTACCCCGGTGGGAAGAGGCTGGCGCTGCTCGACCTGCCGAACGCGCGCTGGGTGGAAGTCACGGGCACGGGGGATGACCCGGGCGCGCCCGCGTCGAACGGCACGTACGGGAGGTTCCGCTACAGCCCCGCGCGCAATGTGTTCGTCGTCGTGAACGGGACACGGCGCAACGTGTTCCTCTGGAAGCCACCCGCGACGGCGCCGTAGCGCGCCGCATCCACGTCGCGGAGGGTGCTGGCGTACTCCAGCGCCGGCCAGCCTTGTCGCAGTGCTCACTGTCTCGCTTGAAAGAACCTGGCCATGGGCTTCCGCGCTTGCATCTGATGCTCCGACCCGGTGCATCAATGTCATCCGTCGCTTCCATGGGGATGTGCGCGGGCTGCACCGTCAGCCCCAAGTGCCATCCTTCCGCATGGCCTGTGTGCCCACTCGCGCTCGGAGCAGGTGGAGCCCGTTGCCTGGAGAGTCCCCATGAGACTGCATCGCGCCGTTGCGTTGTTGCTCTTGCCTCTGCTGACCGGCTGCGCCACGGCGCGTGTGGTGCGATTGGAGACGGACCGGGGTGAGGTGCTCACCTTCACTCCTCGCACCGACGAAGCCGGCCCTCTTGAGTTGGAAGAGGACGAATTCGAAGAGGCCCTGTCCACGCACGCGAGAACCCTGCGGCCTCCGGCCCGTCCGCAAGAGGCCGCGCTGCGGCTATTTGAGATGGACGCGCGCGCGGGCACATACCTCTTCGATGCGCGCACTCGCCGAGTCACGCCGCTTGGCTCGGGCGAACACCTGGAGGGAAAACCCCTGGAAGTAGACGTGGAGCTGACGCGCGTCTACCTACACTGGTGCGAACGTACGGGGAGGAAGGGAGATTGTCTGCGCTTGCTCGCGGCGAGCCCCACTGTGAATGGGGATGGTCGGTACGCGCTGGCCATGGCGTTCGCTCAGGACGCGGTGAACGAAGAGATGTTGGAAGCCTTCAAGGACATGGCCGACCCGCACGCCATGCTGGCGGCGGCGTTGTGGACGGGCACGATGTATCTCATCCTATGGACGGTGCCCGAACCGGTGAGCAAGGGGCTGGCCGCTGTCATGACAGCCACTCTGATTGTCTATCTGGGAGTGGACACTGTCTGGGGCCTGATGACGGGCTTCCGGGAGCTGGTTGACGCGACGGATCGTGCCCGCACCTTCGATGAACTGCGCGACGCGGGTGAGCGGTACGGCAAGGTCATGGGGCGGAACGCGGCGCGCGCATTCGTCCTGCTCGCCACGGTGGCCATCGGGAACACGGCGGCGGGGTTCGCGGGCAAGGTGCCGACGCTGCCCGGCTCGGCGCAAGCATCCATGCAGGCAGGTTCCCGAGCGGGCATCGTGCTGTCCGCCGTGGGCGAAGTACAGGCAGTGACGGTGACGGGAGAAGCGGTCACCATGGCGCTCGCTCCTGGCGCTGTCTCCACGACGGCGCAGGACATGGGCGGTACCGCAACCGCTCCGGTGGATGCAAAGGGCCATGACCACCACATCGCCACCGACAAGTGGTGGACGGACACGAAAGACGGCGGACCCTGGTCGCCACTCTTCAAAAGAATCTTCGACAAAGCGGGTATGTCGCTGAAAAATGACCCTGCGAACATCGTCAATATCAAGGGCCATCAAGGGCCGCACGCGCAGGCGTATCACAAGGAAGTTCACAAGCGCTTACTTGAAGCAACCGAGGATTGTCGCACCATGCAGCAGTGCCGCGAGGCATTGACGGCGGAACTTCGCCGCCTGGCGCGGGAGGTTTCGAAGGAGGGCTCCAAGCTCAATAAATTGGTGACTCGCAGCGAATGACAGAAGGTGCGCATCATGCCGCAGCGGTACTTCGAGCTGACCGATGACATGAGTATTCGGGGACGGTGGGTGCTCGGAATCCCCACGGACCAGCAAGCCCGGGAAGTGGAAGACCCGTGGATTTTCAAGAAAGGGAGACCCCTTCCAGACCCGGGTCGCTTGCGAGTTCCGGTGGATGTTCCCGGCAAGCCCCTGGACTTTTGCCTGGCGGGATTCGCCACTCCCATTGTTCACGTCAGGGTGGCTTCTCTCTTCGTGGAGATGGCCCCGGCCGACGTGCAAATCCTACCCGTCGATATCCAAGGGCATGCCGACCAGTTCTGCATACTGGTCGCGACCAAGCTCATTCAGTGCATTGATGATGCGGCATCCGAAGAGGTGGAATACTGGAAGCCAGAGGATGGGCGTCCAGAGAAAGCAGGGCAGTACCGCAAGGTTTCAGGACTGCGCATCGACCCGTCAAGAGTGGGCGACGCCCAAGTGTTTCGGACCTGGGGATGGTCCGTTGTCCTCGTTGTCTCTGAAAGGCTCAAGGGAGCGTTGGAGCGAGTAGGGGCAACCGGAACGCTGTTCGAACCGGTCTAGCCCTCCCGCCTCGGAACCCGCCCCAACACCGCGTCGCGTGGGGGCAGGCGGATGGCGCCAGCGGTATCCCGGGCTACGGCCCCACATCCACGTCGCGGCTGAGCCAGCCCACTCCGCCGCGTCCGTCGCGCGCCACCACGTAGACGGTGATGCGCTGGGGCGTGGCGGGCGTCTCGTACTTCGACGTCGGGTCTCCGGGCCTGTTGTCCACCGGCTCTTGCGAGCGGAACTCCTTCACCTCGCCGTCACCCGTGGCGAACCAGCTGTAGAAGACCTGCTCCGTGCGCGGGCCGTCCTCCGCCGTGTACAGCTCCAGGCTGCCCTCCGTGAGCACCGGGCGGAAGACCACCTCCGCGTCCAACGGCAACGGCCCCGTCAGCGTGGCGTCATTCCAGAGGATGTCCGCCACCGCCGGATTCTGATTCGGCGCCGTCGTCGAGCGCACCAGCACCTGCCTCACGCCCCGCTCCGTGCCCTCCGGCGTCCCCGAACCATCCGATGCCTCGTAGCCCACGAACAGCGGAATGCCCTTCTCCAATGCCTCGCGCGTGCGCGGGTCATCCGGGTTCGGCGTCCCTCCTCCATTGGGATTCGCCGCGACCAGCGCCTCCTGGAGCACCACCTGCACGTTGGGGTCCTGGAGCGACAACATGCCGTCCGGCAGCGCCACGCCGTTCACCCCGGGGCAACGGCCGTCGTACGGGTTGCCGTTGAAGCGACACAGCGCATACGAGACGGTGACGGGCCGCGCGTCCGGCGTCACCGCCAGCGCGCTGAACGTCATCGGCCCGGGCAACGCCCCGGTGTCCGGGTCCAACACCAGCTCGGGCGGCTCCGCGCGGATGCCCAGCACCCGCACCCGGCGGATTTCACTCTGCAATTCGAAGTCGGGGCCGCAGGCAAGCAGCAGCGCGGCCAGTGTGACGAAGACTCGCGTGCGCATGCTCAGAAACTCCCCTTGGCGCCGATGACCGGGAGGATGGGCAGTCCCTCGAAGTAGGCGCTCTCGGTGTAGTTGTAGTTGTAGGCGATGCCTTCCACCGCCGCGTTGTTGTAGGCGTTCGTCAAATCCAGATAGAGGTCCAACGTCCACTTGTCGAAGACGAAAATCTTGTCCACGCGCACGTCCAACTGATTGAACGACGGCAGCCGCCGCGAGTTCACCCCCGCGAACAGCGGCAGGAACACGTCGGTGCCGTCATCCCTCACCGAGCCCACCACCGGCGTCGTCGGATTGCCCGACGCGAAGCGGAAGCGCGCCCCCACCTCCCAGCCCCTGGGCAGCTTGTACGAGGCAATGGCCGTCAGCACGTGCGTCTGGTCGTTGTCGAACAAGCGCCAGTTCGCCCCGGGCGCGTCCCGACGCTCGCTCCTGCTGAGCGTGTACGCAATCCAGCCGAACAGGCGCTCCGTCAGCGAGCGGCGGATGAGAATCTCCAGGCCATACACACGGCCGATGCCCCCGTTCTTCAACCGCTCCGGCACCAGCTCCCCGTCCCGCTCCACCAGCGCGTCCGAGCGGCTGATGAGGTTGTCCAGGTCGTTGTAGAAGACCTCGCCGCTGACGAACCACTCCTGCCGCGGCTGCCACTCCGCGCCCACGCCGTACTGGAGCGAGCGCTTCGCCGACAGGTCCGGATTGCCGAACGCCAGGCTCGGCTCATCCTGCACCGGAGGCCCGTGGTACACGCCCGCGCCCCCCTTCAACGTCAGCGTGTCCGTCAGCGAATAGCGCACCGCGAGGCGCGGGTTGAGCGTGCGCTTCACTTCCTTCTGGTCCGTGAAGATATACCCCTCGTACCGCACGCCCGGCACCACCAGCAGCCCCTTGAACGGACGCCAACGCCCTTCAATCCACAGCGAAGGGAAGTACTGGAGGAAGTCTCCGTCGGTGGTGAGCAGGTCCTCGGTGATGAGCGGGCTGGGCGGCTCGCCCTCGCGCGGCGGACGCTGGATGCGCGCCTTGACGTTCGCGAAGTTGCTCGTCACGTCCACGCCACCCGCCAGGGTGAAGGGCTCGACCAGGGCATACTCCGCGGTGGCGCGCAGGTTCAGGTCCGTGGAGGCGATGCGCAGGTTGCGGTCGCCAATCTCGAACTCCACCAGCGTGTTGCCCACCAGCGCGTGCGTGTCCAACGTGAGCCGGTCCGCGCGGTACTGGTGACGCAGCCGCAGCTGGTTGAAGCCCGTGGTGACCTCCAGGTTGCCGTTGACGGTGGGGTCGTTGTCCGACGGCCGGTCGAACACCAGCCCCAACCTGTCGCGCGAGGTGATGCCCTGCAGCGTGAAGGTGTGGCGCGACAGCGGCTTCCACACCAGCTTGAGCTGCGCGTCGTAGTAGCGCGGCGCCACCTGGAGGCTCGGGCCGTCGCCCTCCGGAATCACGCCCAGCACGATGTCGATGTACGAACGCCGACCGCCAATCGCGAACCCCAACGTGTCCGTAATCGGCCCCTCAATCACCACGTTGGATTCAATGAGGCTCACGCCCACGGTGCCGTGGATGCGGTCCATCTTCGGCTCGCGGCTGTTCACGTTGATGACGCCGCCGGTGATGTCGCCGTAGTACGAGGAGAAGTTGCCGGGCAGGTAGTCCAGCGACTCCAGCAGCTCGGAGTTGTAGACGGAGGTCAGGCCGCCGAAGTGGAACAGCAGGGGGATGCGCTGGCCGTCCAGGAAGACGCCGGACTCCTGCGGGCTGGTGCCTCGAATCACCAGAGCGCCGCCGTTGAACGCGGGCCGCGCGACGCCGGGCAGGTTCTGCACCACCTTCAGCGTGTCGCCCTGCGTACCGGGCACGCGCTGCACCTCCGCCACCTGGAGCGTGGTGCTCGTCACTTCCTTGCGCTCACGGTCGCTTCTCACCACCGTCTCGAAGGGGCTGAAGATGCGCTTCTGCACGTAGTACGTGGCGCGCGTCTCCAGGCCCTCGGACATCGTCTCCTTCGTCTTGAAGCGGTCATAGCCGCCCTGCACCACCAGCACCTCGTGGGTGCCCAGGGGCACGCCCCGGAAGGAGAAGCGCCCCTCCGCGTCCGCGACGGTGGACAGGTCCAGCTCCGGCAACACGATTTCCGCGCCGTTGAGCGGCTTGCGCGTGCCGCGCTCCAGCGCCTGACCGCTGAAGTTCACCGGCGCCTCCGGCTGCGAGACACCTCCGTCCTCCGTGGGCTCGGGCGCGATGGGACGGAAGACGAACTGGTACGCGTACTGGATGCGCACCGGCGACGGGACGTTGTCCACCTCGGCCGGGGAGAACTGGAACTGCTTCACCGCCTCCACCGCGGCCTCGTCGAAGCCGTGCCCCGCGGGCTGCGTGACTTCGACGTTCGTGACGGCGCCCGTCTCCGAGATGTCGATGAACATCACCACCGTCCCCTCCAACTGCTGGGCGGCGGCTTCGGGGGGGTACGGCGCTTCCACCTGACGAAGGAGCTCGGGCGGCTTCGTCAGCACACCGGTGGGGGCGCCCGCATCGGGGTCGGCGACGCCGCCATCCGGGGCCTGGGCCAGCGCCCCGGTGGCAACGAGGAAGCAGAAGACGGTGAAGAGCGTTTTCATGAGGGAGGGGCGCACCTACGCGCGCCCTCCCGAAGCTCTCACAACTTGGGCGCGAGGACGATTTCGATGCGCCGGTTCAGGCTGCGGTTTTCCGGCGAATCATTGGCGGCGATCGGCTGGTACTGGCCGTACCCCGCCGCCGACAACGTCGTCGGGTCGACACCCGCGTCCTGGAGCGCCCGGACCACCGCCATGGCCCGCGCCAGGCTCAGCTCCCAGTTGGTGGGGAACTGACCGCCGCCCGTGGGCACGTCGTCCGTGTGGCCCTCCACGCGGACAATCTTCCCCTGCACCGTCTTGAGCGCGTCGGCGATCTTGTTCAGCGCCGCCACGCCCTCCTTGCCCACCCGCGCGGAGCCGGAGGCGAAGAGAATCTTGTCCTTGAGCTGCACCGTCATGCGGCCCTTGAGCTCGGACAGCTCGATTTTGCCTTCCGAAATCTCCGACTTGAGGCTCTGCGCCAGGTTCTCGTACTCGGAGCTCTTCTTCTCCAGCTCCTCCTTCGCCTGCGCCAGCTTCTTGGAGTTGCGCGCCAGTTCGTCATTGAGCGCGGCCAGCTGCGCGTTCTGCTCCTGCAACGCGCGGCGCTCGGCGGCGCCCGCCGTGAGGCGAGACTCGGAGGTGGTCAGCCGCGTCTCCAGCGCTGTCTTCTCCTGCTCCAGCGCGGCGATCTTCTCCTCCAGCTCCTTCACCTTGGCCTCGGCGGCCTCGCGAGCACCCTTCTCGTCGGTGAGTCCCTTGGTGAGCTGCTCCGCCTCCAGGGCCTTCGCGTCGAACTTGCCCTGCGAAACGCATCCCGTGGAGAGCGCGACGAATGCCGCCAGAATCAGCCGTGTCCGCATATGTATGGGTTCTCCCGACAACGATGGTTGGAGCACCACCTTACTGCTCGGGAGCGCCAAGGTCAGGAAGAACCCACACGGGCATTTCGCCAGCCCGGCGCCCTGGCGGGTGGGCCAGGGGGGCCACGGCGGCGCGGCCCTCAGCGCGGGAAGATGGGGTGCACGTCCAGCCAGACGGAGAAGAGCGCGTCGGCGAACGTCTTGCCGGGGATGAAGACGCCGCCGCTGGCCGCGCCGCCGATCTCCAGTCCGCCCCCGGGCGTGTAGGTGATGATGAGGTCCCCGCCCTTCTCCACGTCACGCATGGAGTCGAGCATGACGCCCAGTTGCTGGGACAAGGGCCCCTCGCGCAGCTCCGCGCTGCGGTTCAGGCCGTTGCGGAGGCTGTCCACGAGCTGCGAGCGGGTGATGTCGCGCAGGAAGCGGAAGTGCAGCCGCTTCACGGAGTTGGAGGCGATGGCCTCCGACGCGCTGCGTGGGCGGTCCTCCAGATAGAGGCTCCACACGTAGACCTTGAAGATGAAGCGCTTGTGCAGCTCCATGTGGGCGAGCTCCACCGTGCGCCCCTGGAGCGTCATCGAGTCCGGCATGCGGACCCCGCCCACCTGCTTCTGCCCTGCCTGCGCCACGCCCGTCGCCAGAACCAACCCCAGCACGAGCCACTGCGCGCTCTTCCGCCACGCCTGCTCTCTCATGCGTCCGACCCCCGCCCCGTCCGAGTACGGTGCCGGGATAGGTGCACACGCCCCCGCCTCACCGCCAGCAGATCCGTCCGTGCCCCTGTGGTCTGGTGGACGGAGAAGACCGCCGGTGAGTCCCAGCCCACGCCCGGTGTCAAACCCACGGAGGGACCGCCGGGGCACCAGGTCGGGAGCAGGAGGGGGATGTCGGGGTGATTCAGGGCCATGACGCTCGTTGGAGAACATACCAGTGCTCTCCGACGTGCGGGGCAGCAGGCTTCATGACAGGTCGGGTTCCGGGCATCCGGGCCGGCCAGGCGGGGGGGGGTCAGGGGGTGCCAGCGCTGGTGCGTTCCAGCAGGGCGCCGGCCCAGGTGAGGCCGCTGCCGACGACGCTGAGCACCACCGCGTCGCCCAGGGAGGCGTCGTCCCAGTGCTCGCTCAGCACGCCTGGAGCCCCGGCCGCGCCGGTGTTGCCCCGGAGGTGGACGTTGAAGCGGTGGCGGGACTCGGGCACCTCGCAGCGGCGCTGGACGGCCTCCAGCATGCGCAGGTTGGCCTGGTGGCCAATGAAGGTGACGTCCTCGTTGCCCTTGCCGGGGTGCTGGGCCAGGTAGTGGGCGCGCAAATCCAGGAACGTCTCGCCCGCGCGGCGGATGGCGAACTTCTGCACCTCCGCGCCGTGCTGGGTGAAGTGGCCGATGCGCGGCACCCGCACCTTGTCCGCGCCCGACGGGTCTCCCGCCAGCCGCGTCTCGGTGATTCGCCACCGCCCGGGCACGCGAGGAGAGAGCACCGCCGCCGCCGAGCCGTCCCCCCACAGCACCGCGCTGGAGCGGTCCGTGTAGTCGACGACGCGCGTGGAGTTGTCCATGTTCACCACGAGCACGTAGTCCGGCAGGCGCTCTGGCCGCATGCCCGTGAGGAAGTGCAGCTGCGTGCAGAACGAGGAGCAGGCGCTCTGGAGGTCCACCGCTGGAGCGTCGATGCCCAGCACCTGCGCCACGCGGTTGGACTCGGCGGGGATGCACTCGTCCGGGCTGCAGCCGCCCGCGACGACGAGGCCGATGTCGGACGGCTTCAGCCCCGCGCGCTCGAGCGCCATCCGCGCCGCCCGCGCCCCGGTCTCCGCGTTGCTGAAGAGGGCCGCTTCCTGCGCGGCCCGCACGTCCCGGTTGCGCGTCTCCCGGAGGTACTCCAGCGGCAGCACCGTGTGACGGGAGCGGATGCCCACCCGCTCCAGAATCCACGCGTCCGAGGTCTCGAGCCCCAGCTCCTCGAGGAAGGCGTTGGTCAGGAGGTTGGGCGGATGGAAGTGGCCGAGCGCGTGCAGGAACATGTGAACCCTCTAACCACGAACCCTGCCCATTCTCTGTCAGCGCCCTGTCACGCCTTCGCCACTCCGCGGAGCAACCAACCACTCATGCGGCGCGCCGGACCATTCCCGTCACGCCTTCGCCACGAAGCTGACGCGCTGTGTCGTCACTTCTTCGGCGGGGGAGGCAGGACCTTGGTGGTGAGCACAAGGCGCGAGTCGCCCTTGCCCGTGACGCGCATGCCCAGCTGGTACATCTCCGGAGTGGGGGTGAGCGTCATGGGACCCGCCAGGGAGATGCTGGTGGTCTCCGGTCCATCGGCCAGGACATTCATCGTCCCCTGGTAGGTGATCTCCATCGAGATGGGGCTCTCCTCGTCCGCCGCGAACACGAATGTGGCGGCTACGGAGAAGACCCCCATGGGCCCGCGCGCATCCTGGCGAATCTCCGTGAGACGGACGCTGATGCCACGAAACGTCATCCCGTCGTCGGCCTCTCCCTTCTTCTGAAACTCCGCTTCGAACATCTTGGCGAGGCGCTCCACACTGTCGCCGACCTTGAGCGGCTCGTCGGGAATGGCCGCGACCAGCGGGTTCTCCTTGCCCAACCCATCAAGGTCTTCGAGCACCGCCGTTTGCTCCTCCTTCTTCACCGGCTTGCCCTGGAGACTCGTCACCACGATGCGACCCTTCTTGTATTCCCCCAGGTAGGCCTTCCCATTGACAGGAGACAGCTTGCGCGTCTCCTTTCCTTCCTCCGTCGTCACCTCCACGACCTCGCCATAGGCGATCTTCGCTTGGGTGACGATGCGCCCCTTCGCCGCGAGCGGCGTGAGGACGTGCGTCTGGACCATCGTGCTCGTCCCCGAGATGGCGTCCGGCTCCATGTCCGGCGCGGTCATCGTGAAGTCCTGCTTCATCTCCACGAGCAATCGGTGCTCTTCGGCCTGCCCCACCACCGCGTCCTTCTTGGTGAAGCGCAGCGTCCTGGTCCTGCCCTGCTCCTCCCGGTCG
Source organism: Myxococcus sp. CA040A (assembly GCF_013336725.1). Classification (NCBI taxonomy): domain Bacteria; kingdom Pseudomonadati; phylum Myxococcota; class Myxococcia; order Myxococcales; family Myxococcaceae; genus Myxococcus; species Myxococcus sp. CA040A. Next base: position 420,146 of record NZ_JABUMR010000007.1, read on the forward strand.
CCCTTCACCTCGTCCCCCAGCGCGACGGACGACAGCGACACCCCCGCGACAGCGACCCACGACCACATTCGGCGCATTTGTTCCCCTCTCGCCGCAATCCTTTCATGTGCTTGCCGTCACCGTCAGCCTTGAAACCGCAGAGCGAAACGCGGCGCTGACAGGCATTGGCGCTGTCATGGGCGATGTAGAGTGCCGCGCATGAGCGCGACGGCTACGTCCCGGGTCCACTTCCGTACGTGCAACCTGTGCGAGGCCATGTGCGGCCTGCGCATCGAGCTGGAGGGCGAGAAAATCACCGCCATCCGAGGAGACGACGAGGACCCGTTCAGTCGGGGCCACGTGTGTCCCAAGGCGCTGGCGCTGAAGGACTTGCACGAAGACCCGGACCGGTTGCGCCATCCGATGCGTCGCACGGCGACGGGCTGGGAGCGCGTGTCGTGGGATGACGCGCTCGACGAGGCGGCCAAACGCATCCACGCCGTGCAGAAGGAGCACGGACGCGACGCAGTGGCCTCGTACCTGGGCAACCCCAACGTGCACAACCTGGGCAACATGGTGTTCGGCCCGGAGCTGGTGCGCGCGCTGCGCTCACGCAACCGCTTCTCCGCCACGTCGGTGGACCAGCTCCCCCACCAGCTCGTGTCGTACTTCATGTTCGGCCACCAGCTCCTCACGCCCATCCCGGACCTGGACCGCACGCAATACCTGCTCGTCATGGGCGCCAACCCGCTCGCGTCCAACGGCAGCCTGATGACGGCGCCCGACATCCGCGCCCGGCTGCGCGCGATTCAGCAGCGCGGCGGCAAGCTCATCGTCGTGGACCCGCGCCGCACGGAGTCGGCCGCCATCGCCGACAGCCACATCTTCATCCGCCCCGGCACGGACGCGCTCGCGCTGCTGGCGCTGCTGCACGTCGTGCTCGTGGAGAACACGCCGCGCGCAAGCCACCTGGCCGCGCACCTGGAGGGCCTGGAGGCCGTGCGAGAGCTTGCGCGCGACTTCCCGCCCGAGCGCGTGGCGCCCCACACCGGCGTGCCCGCGGAAACGCTGCGCGGAATCGCCCGCGACTTCCTCTCCACCGAGCAGGCCGTCTGCTACGGGCGCATGGGCCTGTCCACGCAGCCGTTCGGCTCGCTGTGCCAGTGGCTCATCAACGTCCTCAACACGGTGACGGGCAACCTGGACCGTCAGGGCGGCGCCATGTTCACCCAGCCCGCGTTCGACGTCGTCGGCGGGCCCAAGGCGATGGCGCTCGGACGCGGCAGCTACGGCCGCTGGAAGAGCCGCGTGCGCGGGCTGCCGGAGGTCGGCGGAGAGCTGCCCGCCGCCGTGCTCGCCGAGGAGATGCTCACCCCGGGCGAGGGCCGCATCCGCGCGCTCGTCACCATGGCCGGCAACCCCGTGCTCTCCACGCCCAACGGTCCGCAGTTGGAGCGCGCGCTGGAGGGCCTGGACTTCATGGTGAGCCTGGACCCGTACCTCAACGAGACGACGCGCCACGCAAACCTCATCCTCCCACCCGTCTCCCCGCTGGAGCGCGGCCACTACGACGTGGCCTTCCACGTGCTGTCGGTGCGCAACACCGCCAAGTACTCGCCGCCCCTCTTCCAGCCCGGGCCGGAGGGACGTCAGGACTGGCAGGTCGTCCTGGCGCTCCAGCACCGCCTGGAGAACCTGCGCCGGGGCCGGCCCTCGCTGCGGCAGACCCTGAAGTACCAGGCCCTCACGCGGATGGGACCGGAGCGGGTGCTGGATATCGGCCTGCGCATGGGGCCCTACGGTGCCCGCTTCCATCCGCTGCGCGACGGCCTGTCATTGGCGAAGCTGCGCGCGTCCCCGCACGGCGTGGACCTGGGCCCGCTCCAACCGTGTCTGCTCGGCCGGCTCCAGACGAAGGACCGGCGCATCCAGCTGGCGCCCGCGCCGCTGATGGCGGACGTGCGCCGCCTGCGGGAGACCTTCCCGGAGGGCGCCGCCTGTGAGCCGCGCGACGGAGAGCTGCTGCTCATCGGCCGGCGACACCTGCGCGACAACAACTCCTGGATGCACAACGTGGCGGGGCTGGTGAAGGGCAAGCCGCGCTGCACGCTGATGGTGCACCCGGAGGATGCCTCGCGGCTGGGCCTCGTCGACGGAGTGGCCGCCGTCGTCACCTCGCGCGTGGGCGAAGTGACGGTGCCGGTGGCGGTGACGGACGACGTCATGCGAGGCGTGGTGAGCCTGCCGCACGGCTACGGCCACCGCCGTCAGGGCACGGGCCAGCGCATCGCCGCCGAGCATGCGGGCATCAGCCAGAACGACCTGACGGATGACCGCGCCGTGGACCTGCTCAGCGGCAACGCCGCCTTCAACGGTACACCGGTGAAGGTGAAGCCGGCCGAGGCGCCGGGCGCACCCGCCACACCAGCGGCGTGAGCGCGCCGGCCGCGACGAAGACGAGCTGCACCAGATGGCTCAGCAGCGCCACCGACATGGCGCGCGCGGTGGTGGTGTCCAACACGCCCGCCGCCAGCGCGAAGGCGCCGTCGCTGACGCCCAGTTGCCCGGGCACCAGCGAGCCCACCGCCAGCGCGCAGAGGTAGAGACCTTGCGAGAAGAGGGCCTGCACCAGCGACGTGTCGATGCCCACCGCGTGCGTCAGCACCGCGTACTGCGCCACCTGCAGCGTGCGGCTGCCCAGGAAGGCCAGCACGGGGCCCCAGGGCAGCAACGTGCCGTGACAGGCCGTCACGCGGAACTGCTCCGTGTGGTGGGCCCAGCGCTGGGAGCGGCGCGCGAGCCACGCACAGGGCTTGCGTGCGCGCATGCACGCGCGCAGGCCGGTGGAGGCCACGACCAGCACCACGCCATGGCCCAGCATGGCCAGGGTGAAGGCGGACCAGCCCGTCAGCAGGAAGGACGCCGCGGCGCAGGGAAAGGAGATGAGCCCTCCCGCCGCCAGCGAGGCCGCCTGCGACGTGGCCGCCGCCGCGGTGGCCGTGGCGCCGCCCATGTGAGGCGACAGCAGCGCCGCCTTGGTCGCCTCCGCCGCCGCGCGACCCGCGGGCGCCATGCTGGACACCGCCGTGCCGATGAGCTGCGCGCGTGCCAGCACCTTCAGCGGGACGTGCTCCGCCCTGGCGCCATAGGAGGCGCGCGTCGCGAGCGCGTCCATGCCCTGACGTCCCAGCTCCAGCAGCGCCACCCACGGCAGCCAGGGCGCGGCTGCCAACAGCACCCCGCCCAGCTCCTGAGGCCCTGCCTTTCGCACCAGCAGCGCCAGCATCCCCAGTCCAGCCACCGCGAAGACGGACCGCAGCAGCCCCGTCACCTTTCGTCGCCAGGACCCCGACACCGAAGGCACCGCCATCGCGGCATCCATCGGTCGGCCGAGGGTCATTTCCCCGCGCGCGTTGCTCACCGTCGCCTCCTCACCATCCCTGCGCCCCGAGTCACCGTGGAAGGTGGACAGCCCCCCACGGGATGGCGAGGGCCGTCCGCCGCACGGCGGCCACCTCCCTCTTCCCGCGTCAGCCGGTGGACATCCGAGCCTGGTCCCCCTACCCCGGAGCACCGGTTGCCCGAGCGACGCGGAGTGCGTGCTCGGCTCCGGCGCCGAAGGTCGCTAGGGTGAGGGCCCGATTTCCCGCGCGCACACGGAGCAACACATGAAAGCGGTCCGGTTTTCGAAGTTCGGGCACCCGTTGAAAGTGGTGGAGGTGGTGGAGGAGCCCGACGCGGAGCTGAAGTCGGGTGAGGTCCGCATCGAAGTGTTGGCCGCGCCCATCAATCCCTCGGACGTGCTCACCCTCTCCGGACAGTACGGCTCGCTGCCCAAGCTGCCGGCGGTGCCGGGCAACGAGGGCGTGGGCCGCGTGGTGGAGGTGAAGGACTCCTCGGCGGTGAAGGTGGGAGACGTCGTCTTCCTGCCGCTGGGCTCGGGGACGTGGCGCACCCACCTGGTCGCCCCCGCCGAGGGACTGACGCCGGTGCCCAAGGGCACGGACGTGAAGCAGGCGTCCATGCTGTTCGTCAACCCGCCCACCGCGGACATCATGCTGCGCGAGTTCGTCACCCTCCAGTCCGGAGACTGGGTGCTCCAGAACGCGGCCAACTCCGCGGTGGGCCGCTATCTCATCACCCTGGCGAAGCAGGCTGGCTACAAGACGCTCAACGTCGTGCGCCGCGAGGAACTGGCGCCGGAGCTGCTCGCGCTGGGCGCGGATGTCGTGCTCACGGACACGGACGATTTGCCGGAGCGGGTGCGCGCGGCGACGGGCGGCGCGAAGGTGCGGCTGGCCATCGATGGCGTGGGCGGCGACTCCACGCGGCGGCTCGGCGACTCGCTCGCCACCGGTGGCACGGTGGTCAACTACGGCGTCATGAGCGGCAAGGGCCCCAAGCTGTCGGCGGCGGCCACCATCTTCAAGGACATCACCCTGCGCGGCTTCTGGCTGGTGCTGTGGTTGAAGCGCGCCGAGCGCGAGCACCAGCGCGACACCTACGCCCGGCTGTCGAAGCTCCTGGCGGACGGCACGCTGAAGACGGCGGTGGAAGGCACCTTCTCGCTGGACGCCATCCAGGAAGCCCTGGCGCGCGCCATGGAAGGTGGACGGGGCGGCAAGGTGCTGCTCACGCCCAACGGTCCGGTTTGATTCCGACTCGCAGCCCTGAAAGGCACACGACGATGAAACGCGTGGAAGGCAAGGTGGCACTCATCACCGGCGCGGCGGGGGGCCTTGGCAGCGCGTCCGCGCGGATGCTGGCGCGCGAGGGCGCGAAGGTCGTGGTGACGGACCGCGCGAGCCAGGAGGCGCTCGGGCGCGAAGTGGCCGCGTCCCTGGGCCAGGGCCAGGGTCTGTTCCTCCCGCTCGACGTCACCCGTGAGGAGGACTGGATTCGCGCCATCGACACGACGCTGGAGCAGTTCGGCCGGCTGGACGTGCTCGTCAACAACGCGGGCCTGGGCATCCCCAAGGACGTGGAGAACCTCTCCCTGGAGGAGTGGCGGCTGGTGCACGCGGTCAACCTGGACGGCACGTTCCTGGGCTGCAAGCACGGCATCCGCGCCATGCGTCAGTGCGGCGCCAGGGGCTCCATCATCAACATCTCCTCGCTGGCGGGCCTCATCGGTGTGCCCACCCTGCCCGCCTATGGCAGCGCCAAGGGCGCCGTGCGCATGTTCACCAAGTCGGTGGCGCTGCACTGCGCGCAGCAGGGCTACGGCATCCGCTGCAACTCCATCCACCCCACCTTCGTCGAGACGACCATGGTGAAGGCGCTGATGGAAGCCAGCGGCATGCCCGACAAGGCGCGCGAGGGCATGCGGCGCAGCATCCCCCTGGGGCACCTGGGCGAGCCGGACGACATCGCCCACGCCGTCGTGTACCTCGCGTCCGACGAGTCGAAGCTGATGACGGGCTCGGAGTTCGTCCTCGACGGCGGCTCCTCCGCGCAGTAGCGGAGGCTTCAAGCGGGGTGACTGGCGGCGCTCAGTTCCAGGGCGCCGTCAGCAACTGCGCGAAGCGCACGCTCAGCTCCGGGCGCCGCATCATCGCTTGTATCCAGGCCTGCGCCTCCGTGCTCCAGTCGGCAATCGACAGGCCGCGCGCCTCGAAGACCTCCAGCGAGTTGCCACACACGCTCATCGCCTTGAGCACCCGCGCGTACTCCAGCAGCGTGCCCAGTGTCGCCCCGGGGAGGATGACCTCCGTGTCCAGGTCCTGTGCATCCACCCGGGGGTTCGACTGGAACCACCGCTCCGGGGACATGGGCGTTCCCATCTGGGCCACCGCGCTCATCAGCCGCGCGCGGTGCGCTTCCTGCTCCTGCCGGATGCGGTCGGCCTCAAGCTGGGCCAGCTCCATCTGCCGCTGCTGGTCCCTGCGTCGGGACTCCTCCACGCGCCGCCTCAGCTCGTCCTGGCGCCGACGCTCCTCCTCGTCCCGCCGACGCTCCAGGTACTCGCCCATCATCTTCACGTCGACGTGGATGTCCTCCAGCAGGTCCCGGTGGTAGCTGGACTCGGCCTCCGCGACGGGCGCCTCGCGCACGCGCCGCTCGAAGTCCGGGAGCCACGCCATGAAGCGCTCCACGTCGGGGATGAGGAAGTCGTGCCCCTGGCGCAGCGCATTGTTGAGCGGCGCGGACGCGGAGGACACCGCGTGCGAGGTGGAGCGCGGCCACGCATCCACCCGCGCCTCCGCGGCCGCCCAGACGAAGGGGAGCCGCTCGGCCAGCGTCTGGGCGGGGACGTCACCCAACAGCCACCCCACCAGCCCCGGGAGCTGGAGCTGCGAGTCCGCGCGCCACCACGTCTCGAAGGTGGCGATGGCGTCCGGCTCCGCCGCGAGCTGGCGCTCCCACAGCTCCTGTCGCCAGGGCGTGAAGGCGGCCAGCAGCTCCGCGCGCTCGCTGGGGTGGCGCTGGAAGCGCAGCCACACGGCGTCGATGAGCTCCTCACGGCCGGAGATGCCGCTCCAGGAGCGCACCGCCTTCACCAGCGGGGCCAGCACCGCCGCGCGCGCGGGCCGCTCCCACGCCGCCATCAGCAGCCGCGCCGAGCGGCCTCGCCCCAGCTCTGGCGCCAGGCGGTCCAGCCGCCCCGGCAGCGACACCAGCAGGTCCAGCAGCTCCTTCGCGCACGCGGCGTCCCGCGCCCACGAGTGCACCAGCGTCAGCTCCTCCACATCGCCCAGCGCGAGGAGGCTCGTGAAGGCGCCCGCCCTCACCAGCTCCGCGCGCTCGGAGGAGGGCGCGACGCGGAGCGCTCGAACGGCGGCGTCATGAAACGCGCGCGCGGCCGGCGTGGCCCGGGCCTCGCGCTCCTCGGTGGCCCACTCCAGCCACCGCATCACGTTGCGCGCGGGCCACGTGCCCAGCGTGTCGCGAGCCCACGCCCCCCAGCGGGCCTGGACCTCCGGTGACAGGCGCTCGAAGGGCATGTTGCGCGCCCAGGACTGCACCGCGTCCGCGAGCGCATCCGGCTCCCGCGCGCTGACGGCGAGCACCGCGTCCAACACCTCCAGCGTGGGCGGTGAGGGCAGTCGTCGCAGCACATCCCGGACGAACGCCGCGTCCCCTGTCTCGCGGAGGCGCTCGAGCAGCGCCGACGAGCCGAGCGACGCCAGCGCCCCCCGCGCCTCCGTCACCACCTCCGCGTCCTCCGAGTCCAGCGCGGCGAGCAGCCCCGGCTCGTCCTGGAGCACGAGCGCGCACTCGAAGCGGAGGTCCTCGTCCGGAGAGCGCAGCCCCTCGCGCAGCGCGAAGAGCAGGTCCACTTCGGGCGGCTTGCCGGTGGCGCGTACCCAGGCCACCGCGGCGCGCGCGGTGTGCTCCGGGAAGCCCGCGAAGATGTCGCGCGCGTGGCGCTCGATGAACTCGCGCTGCTGCCGCTGCAACCGCGTGCGGCTCCACACCCGCCAGCGAGTCAGGGCAAGCGCGGCCTCCATCGCCGCGCGTCCCTCCTGGTACAGACAGGACAGGACGGTGGAGAACATGTCCCGCGTGTCCTGTCTCAGCTGGACCTTGGCGAGCGCCGCGAGCTGGCGGACCTCGGGAGCCTGGCTGCGCTGGAACATCGCCGCCAGCGAGTCCTCGTCATCCTCATCGGAGGAGGATTCAAGGACGGGCGGCTGGGTCCACGGGAGCTGTTCGGCCCAGCGGTCCTCGGCGTCCTCCGCGAAGTCCGGCAGCGTCAGGAAGGGCTGGCACTCGCGCACGTCCGCGACGACGCGCAGCACGTCCGCCCACCGCGCGGCGTACTGGGACTCCAACTGCCAGGACAGGGCGGGCTCCAGCGCCTCCAGTCGCCCCACCACCGAGAAGCGGTCCACGCCCGCGTGCAGCAGCATGCGCGCGGCGCCGTAGTGCTCGGGCGACACCGGGCCGCACGCGCAGTTGGGACACCGGATGCCGGGCGTGTTGAAGCGGGTGCAGCCCGGACACCGCACCCGCGTGCCACGGAGGGCACCGTTCTCCCACGGAAGGGCCATGCCCCCTGTCTACAACGTCCCGGTGCCGCCGCGCCCGCCTGGACTCACCGGCTCAGGGAGGACACCCCCCATCCGGCCGGATGAGCAGGGCATACAGCCGCCGGACCCCGCTGTTGTCCTCGGCGGTGAAGAACGCATGGTCCTGGGAGCGCGTGAAACTCCTCGGGTTGGAGGAGAGCGGCCCGGGCGCGATTTCCGTCAGGGACACCGTGGAGATGCGCACCCCGTCGCCCACCCACGGCTCCGCGCCCCGGTTGCGAATGGACGCGCCGAAGAAGAGCAGGTCCTCGAGCGTCGTCAGCTCGCTCGGAAACGAGCTGCCAGCTCCGGCCTCCAGGTCTCCGAACAGGCGCGTGCGCTGCTCCGTGCCATCGCTGTCCCAGGGCTCCACGCCATAGACTCCGTCATTCGCGGCGAAGAAGAGCTGGTTGCCCAGCACCGCGAAGTGCTCGGGATACGAGCCCTCGGGTCCCGGGCGGATGTCCTCCACCCGCGTGGTGCCCGCGGGGGTGCCGTCGCTGCGCCACAGCTCCATGTCCTCGATGGCCATGTGCGGTGAGGCGCCGAACAGCAACTTCCCGTCCACCCCCGCCAGCTCTCCCACCATCCCGAACTGGCCCAGCATCACCGGCGTCGCGCCCGCGTCCGTCACCATCAACGTCCCGCTCCTGCCGTGGGAGCCGCCGCCTCCGTGCACGCCGCCCTCGACGAAGAACAGCTTGCGGCCCACGGGCGTCAGCGGACTCGGGATGCCCTGGTCGCTCGGCGTGCGGAACACCTCCACCGCGCCGGGGCCGCCCTCCGTGCGCATCAACAACGTGAAGGTGCTGAGCGCCGAGCGCAGGAAATACAGCGCGCCATCTCCTCCCTGGGTGAGCTGGGACGGAGACGAGTCCTCGGTCCCCACCTCCAGGTCCTCCACCATGAAAGTGCCCGCGGACGTGCCGTCGCTGCGCCACAGCTCGCGCCCGTGCACCGGGTCTCCCGCCGTGAAGTAGAGCAGCCCCTTGAACGCGAACAACTCGGTCGGGAACGAGCCCACCGCGCCGGGCCAGATGTCCTTCACGCGTCGGGTGCCGTCAGTGGTGCCATCCGTCGCGAACAACTCGCGCCCCGCCACCGGGTCCGTGGCGGCGAAGAACACCTGCGTCCCCACCCGCGTGAACCACCGGGGGTCCGAACTCGCCGCTCCGACAACGAGGTCCTTCAGCAGTCGGGTCCCCGCTCCCGGCACGCCGTTGCTCACCCACGGCTCGCGACCTCGCACGCCGTCGTCCACGCTGAACACCAGGCCCGTCGGGCCGGGGGCCAGGGGTGGCGAGAACGGTGTCTCCTCCACCGCCGTGACACCCAATGACACGGCGGTCCGCGAGCAGGCCTCCCAGGTGCTCACGAGCGGGGACGTGGCCTCCTTCGCCGGCTCCGACGAGCCCGGAGCGGAGGAACAACTCGCGAGCAGACACACCATCCCCAGGAAACGACGCCGGTACCTCATCGGGACTTCTCCTCCATCCGCGCGAGCCGACCGCGGGCGCCCTGTGAGGACACCGACGTCGAGACCTCCGCGCGAGCGTGAGACGACGCCAATTCGCGCCGCGAGACAACGACCCTCCGGTGGGAGCGCCACGTCGTCCAAGCGGCACTGTTCGAGACGCGAGAACAGCTATGCACTTTGCGCCGCGCCCCTACGTTCTGCCTCCGCCATTGGAAAGAACTCACCCGGAGCGATCATGAAGCCCATCGGCCTCACCCTCCCGCCACGCGCGCATGCGGTCTGGCTCCTCGGCCTCGTGCTGCTGGCGACTTCAGCACGCGCGCAGACCCCCGCGCAGGTCGGTCGCTGGTCCAGTGTCATGAACTGGCCCATCACCGCCACCCACCTCAGTCTGCTTCCCGACGGCAAGGTGATGTTCTTCGGCGAGTTCGAGGAGGGCGACCTGCCTCCCATGCGCTGGGACCCCACCACGGGGGTGCTCTCCACGTTTGCCTCCCCCGGCTACAACATCTTCTGCTCGGGCCACTCCTTCCTCTCGAACGGGAAGATGCTCGTCTCGGGGGGACACATCGCGAGCCACGTGGGGCTCGACGACGCGAGCCTCTTCGACTTCGCCACCAACACCTGGACGCGCCTGCCGGACATGAACAGGGGGCGCTGGTACCCCACCAACACGACCCTTTCCAACGGCGACGTGGTGGTCACCTCCGGAGAGGTCAACGGGCCCGGCGACATCAACCAGATTCCCCAGCGCTTCATCGCGGGCACCAGCACCTGGAGGACGCTGACCGGCGCGCAGAAGAACTTCCCCTACTACCCGAAGATGTTCCTCGCGCCCAACGGACGGCTCTTCTACGCCGGCTCCCTGCGCCTCTCGCTCTGGTTGGACCCCAACGGCAATGGCGCCTGGACCAACGGGCCGCAGAGCCTCTTCGGCGGCCGCAACTACGGCCCCGCCGTGTACATGGATGGCAAGGTGCTCATCATCGGCGGCAGCGAGCCGCCCACCGCCACCGTGGAGCAGATAGACCTCACCGCCGCCACGCCCGCCTGGCAGTACCGGGCCGCGATGAGCATCCGACGACGCCAGCACAACGCGGTGCTCCTGCCGGACGGCACCGTGCTCGTCCTCGGTGGCAGCAGCGGTCCCGGCTTCGACTCGGCCGACTTCCCCGTCTATCACGCGGAGGTCTACAACCCGGCCACCAACACCTGGACCTCGCTGGCGAGCAACGTCCGCTATCGCGGCTATCACTCCACCGCCCTGCTGCTGCCGGACGGGCGCGTGCTGTCCGCGGGAGGACGGCTCGAGCGCACCGCGGAAATCTACTCTCCGCCCTATCTCTTCAAGGGCGCGCGCCCCGTCGTCACCGCGGCCCCCACCACCGCCCTGCCGGCGAGCACCTTCACCATCACCACGCCCGACGCGGCCACCATCTCCCGCGTGTCCCTCATCGCGCTCGGTTCGGTGACGCACACGTTCGACATGAACCAGCGGCTGCTCACGCTCAACTTCACGCGCAACACGGACAGCCTCACCGTCACCGCGCCCGCCAACCGCAACCTCGCGCCGCCCGGCTACTACCAGCTCTTCATCGTGAACAACGCGGGCGTGCCCTCGTATGGCCGCAGGCTGCGCATCCCTCCGCCCTGATTCATGGAAGGATGCACATCGCATGAAGAGCGACTGCCCCATCTGCCCACAACCTGCCCCCACGCTGCGCGTCATCGACCTGCGCGGTGTCTCCGTAGACACCTGCACCCGCTGTCACGGCCACTGGCTGGACGCGGGTGAGTTGGAACGGCTGGCACCGGGATGGAGGACGGAGGCCGTCCTGGCGGCCCTGCCGACGGCGACCCGGCGCTGTCGACACACGCGACACCATGTTTCAGTGACACATGAGCTGTGCGGGCTGTGTGGCGCACCCGCCGCGCGCTGTCCGTCCTGCGCGGAGTTCCTCTCCCAGGTCCGCACGGAGGTGTGCTCCGTCGACCTGTGTGGGAGCTGCCATGGCCTGTGGCTGGATGCGAATGAACTCAAGGCGTTGATCGACTGGCACCAGCGCTCCAAGCGTTCACTCGTGGTGGGCGCGGCGGTGGTGGGCACGGCGGCGGCGGCGGCCGCGGCGGCGGCGTTGTCCCAGGTGACGGCGGGCAGCCCCGAGCGCTCCCGGGCCGCCGAGGTCCTGACGGCCTCACTGGAGCGGGCGGGAGACGCGGCGGACGTGGTGGAAGTCGGAGAGATGCTGGTCGTCACGGTGGAGGCGGCCAGCGAGGGCCTGGGCTCCGCCGCCGGGGCGGCCGTGGAGGGAGCGAACGTGGTGGGAGAAGCGGTGGGTGGGTTGCTGGAGGTGGTGGCGGGGTTGTTCCATTGACCCACCTGCACACGGCTTCTGAATCCCCTATGCTCGTGACAGGCCCGTGAGACCCGCCGGATTGTGACGGGGGGAGTGCCGAAGATGAGCCAAGTGAGCACGAAGAGCATTCCAGCGGATGACCGTCGTCTGTTTCCCCGTCTCCAGGCGCCGCTGTATGCGCGCCCGGCCCGGCTGAAATTCGGCGACAAGCGGCAGGTGCTCGACGCGAGCCTGGGAGGCGTGCGCATCTACTCCGACGAGCAGTACGCCGAGGGCGCCCAGCTCGAGGTGGACCTGTTTCCGGGAGACGGCTCCACGCTGGAATGTCGCGCGCGCGTGGCGTGGCTGCGCAAGCTCCCCAAGGACGCGGTGGCCCGGTTCGAAGTAGGCCTCGCGTTCACGGACGTCTCTCCGGAGACGCTGGAGCGTCTCAAGTCCGTGCTCGTCGCCGAAGAAGACTGAGCCCCTGAAGGCTCACGTCCGTCTGGCGACGTCGTCCCACAGGGCGCGCAGCTCCTGTTCCAGTCCGGGCACGGAGGAGGCGCGCAGGCTGCCTCCGCCGCGAAAGAGCGACAGCCCCTCGAAGAAGGCCATCAACAGGGCCGCGCGTCGCTCCCGTCGGGCGGGCGTGAGGTCGGGCGCGAGCTCGCGCAAAAGCTCGACGATGCCCTCGCGATAGCCCGCGTAGAAGACGCCCAACGCTTCGGCCACCATGGTGTCCCGCGCGGCCAGGGCCCACAGCTCCGCGAAGAGCTGGAAGTGTTGGGGTGACTCCTGGTCCTCCAACAGGGCCTCCAGCGCGTGCCGTGAGCGCTTCACCGGGTCCTGCCCTCCTCCTTCCATGCGCTCGCGCACCCGGCGGATGGCGGTCTCCAGGTAGCGCGCGAGCAGCGCGCGCACCACGTCCTGCTTGGTGGGGAAGTAGTACTGGAGATTGCCCAGGCTCAGGCCCGCGCGCTGGGCCACGCCGCGCAGGCTCAGCCCCGCGTAGCCGTCCTCCACCAGCACCTCCATGGCCGCGTCCAGGATGCTCTCCACGCGCTCGTGGCCCTTGGCATGGACCGCCGTGCCCTCTCGCGGTTTCGCGGAGGGGAGCTTCCCGGGGGACTTGCTCACGCGTGGGGGCATCAGGCCGCCTTCCTCGTCGGCACCTCGGCGGAGGACGCTACCTCATCGAGCCGCACGGTGACGCCGCACGCGCGCAGCGTGGCCAGCATCTGCTCGGGCCTAGGCTCGTGCTCCGGGAACCACACGCCGGAGGACGGAGGAGGCGCGCCATCCAGGCCCAGGAGCCGCTCGACGCCGAGCAGCGCGCCCACGGCCGTCAGGTGTGCCTGACCCTTCGGGTCCACCACCTCGATGCGGGTGCGGCCATGCTCGCCTTCGAGGTCCGCGAGCCACGCGGCCTCGCCGCCCGTGCCACTCGTCGCCAGCAGTGCCCGGCGCAGCGGCGTCAGTCGGGGATGCTGGAGCAGACGCAGAATGCCCAGTCGCTGGAGCACCACCAGCGACCACGTCGCCGAGCCCGAGTCGAACCCCAACCGGGTCGCCACGCCGCGCGCGCCCAGCACCATGGGCAGCGTCGCCTGCTCGGGCGTGTCGAGCCGGAACACCCGCGTGCTCCTTCCATCCGAGAACGTCACGCGCCGCCCGTCCGTCAGGGGCAGCACCTGGCGCTCCTGACCGCGCTCCGTCACGTCGAAGGACAGCCCCAGCCGGTCCATGTACTCCAGGGAGTCCGGCCCCGCCTCGTCCGCGAGCGCGAAGCGGATGCCCACGTCCACGTGCTCCAGCCGCCCCAGGCGTCGCGCGGCCATCGCCACCAGTCGCGGCACCAGCCCCGCCATCCACGCCGAGCCCAGCATCACCGGCCCCCGAGGAGGCGTGCCCGACAGCCGCAGCACCGCGGCTCGCACCCGCGACGTCCACCGGGTGATGTCCAGCACGGGAATGCCGTCGCGCGCCGCCGACATCAGCAGGTGGTCCTCCGGGTCATTGACCAGCGACACCACGGCCCGAGGCTTCACGCCCAGCGCCGCCAGGGGCGAGGGCGCGCGGATATCCAGCGCCACGCCCTCCGCTCCACCCAACTGCGCGGCCAGCTCCCGCGCGGGCTCCAGCCTCCGGCCGGCGATGACGAGCGGCAACCCGGGATGACGCTCCCTCAACAGGCGGGCGAGCCGGGCGCCCACCACTCCGTAGCCCCCCACCAGCACGACACTTCCCTCGGACACCATGGCGACTCCCACGCTCGGGCACGGAGTGTTTCCGCCCCATGGAACTCAATATAGGTCACATGACCTAAATTTCACGACAATCGCCCGGGAGGCCCTTCCGGGGTGCGGAGGGGCTCGAAGCTCGACGCACCCGCGGCGCGACGACACGGCGCAGCCGCTGCTCCCCTTCTTCTCCGGGGGTCTTCGAGCGCGCTCTTGCAGCCGCGAGTCGCGTACGTCTGCGGGCCGGGCGTTGTGCTCCAGCCTCGTTTGGCCCAGGCTGACCGGGTGAGTCTGGCCCCGCGGTCGCCCCTCCCCGAGACACCCCGACGCGCGGGCTTCGCGCACCTCGCCTTCGAGCGCTCGGGCCCACGCACTGTGGTGAGCAAGGCGCTGGCGCACAGCCCGCTGCGCCTGCTTACCCCGCGCAACCACGGCCACGCCGCGTGGGCCTACACCAGCTCGTTCGGGGGTGGCCTCGTGGATGGAGACCACCTCTCGCTCGAGGTGGACGTGGCGCCCGGTGCCACCGCATGGCTGTCTTCCCAGGGAGCCAACCGCGTCTATCGCTCGCCCTCCGGCTGTCGCAGCGACGTGTCCGCCCGCGTGGGTGAGGACGCCCTGCTCGCCTGGGTGCCAGACCCCACCGCGTGTTTCACTGGCGCGCGATACAGCCAGACCCTCGCGTTCCAGCTCGCGCCTGGCGCATCGCTCGTCCTCGCGGACCTCGTCACCTCCGGACGCAGCGCCCGGGGCGAGCGCTGGGCGTTCTCGCACTACGCCTCCACCCTGCGCGTCCACGTGGGCGAGCGCGCGCTCATCGACGAGCGCTGGCTGTTGGACCCCAGCCACGGAACGCTCCCGGAGCGCCTGGGCCGCTTCGAGGCCATGGCCACCCTCCTCCTCGTCGGCCCCGCGCTGGCCACCGCGCGCGAGGCACTGCACGCCCGAGTCACCGCGCTGCCCGTCACCTCGCGCGCCTCCCTCATCCCCTCCTCCAGCCCGCTGGGCACCCACGGCCTGCTCGTGCGCGCCGCCGCCGTGTCCGTGGAGGAGCTGGTGCGCACCACCCGCGACTGGCTCTCCTTCCTCCCAGCGCTGCTCGGGGACGACCCCTGGGCCCGCCGCGTCTGAGCCCCCTCCCTGGCGACGCCCGACACGTTGCACTACTGTTGACGCGTCAAGTCATGGCGCCCTCGGGCCCCTGGGAGTTGGTCTCGTGCACCTGTCCCCTCGCGACGTCGACAAGCTGTTGCTGCATCAGGCGGGCTTCCTGGCCCAGAAGCGGCTCGCCCGAGGGGTGCGGCTGAGCTACCCGGAGGCTGTCGCCCTCATCGCCACGCAGTTGCTAGAGTTCATCCGTGACGGCCGCAGCGTCGCCGAGCTGATGGACCTGGGGCGGCGATTCCTGGGGCGCGCGCAGGTGATGGAGGGCGTGCCGGAGATGCTCGCGGAGGTGCAGGTGGAGGGCACCTTCCCGGACGGCTCCAAGCTGGTGACGGTGCACCACCCGGTGGTGGCCGAGCATGGGGATTTGGAGCTGGCGCTGTATGGCAGCTTCCTCCCCGTGCCGTCGCTGGAGCGCTTCAGCGCGCCGGTGTCCGCGTCGGATGGAGTGCCCGGTGAGGTGCGCGTGCTGCCCGGCGACATCGAACTCAACGCGGGCCGCGACACCATCTCCCTCACCGTGACGCACCTGGGGGACCGCCCCATCCAGGTGGGCAGCCACTACCCCTTCTTCGAGACGAACCGCGCGCTCGCCTTCGACCGCGAGAAGGCCTACGGCCGGCGCCTGGACATCCCCGCGGGCACGGCGGTGCGCTTCGAGCCGGGTGAGCGCAAGACGGTGCAGTTGGTGGCCATCGCGGGCGAGCAGGTGGTGCGCGGCGGCAACGCGTTGGGCAGCGGCAAGGTGTCCGCCGAGAATCGCGAGCGCGGAATGGAAGCGGTCCGTGCGCAAGGCTTCGGCCATGAAGAGGAGCGCGAATGAGTCGGAAGATGGACCGGCGCCACTACGCGGACATGTTCGGGCCCACCACCGGGGACAAGGTGCGGCTGGGCGACACGGGGCTGTGGGCGGAGGTTGAGCGTGACGCCACCGTCTACGGAGACGAGTGCAAGTTCGGCGGAGGCAAGGTGCTGCGCGAGGGCATGGGCCAGCGCGCGGGGGCCGGTGACGCGGACGCGCTGGACATGGTCCTGACCAACGCGCTCATCCTCGACTGGACGGGCATCTACAAGGCGGACATCGGAATCAAGGCGGGCCGCATCGTCGGCATCGGCAAGGCGGGCAACCCGGACATCATGGCCGGGGTGACGCCGGGCATGGTTGTGGGCGTCACCACCGAGGCCATCTCCGCGGAGGGGCACCTCGTCACGGCGGGCGGGCTGGACACGCATATCCACTTCATCTGCCCGCAGCAGGCGGACGAGGCGCTCGCCAGCGGCATCACCACATGGGTGGGCGGAGGCACGGGCCCCGCGACGGGGACGAAGGCGACCACGTGTACGCCAGGCATCTGGAATCTCCAGCGGATGCTCCAGGCCACGGACACGATTCCGCTCAACATCGGCCTCACGGGCAAGGGCAACACGTCCATGCCGGAGGGTCTGGTCGACCAGATTCGCGCGGGCGCCATCGGCCTGAAGCTGCACGAGGACTGGGGCACCACGCCCGCGGCCATCGACACGTGCCTCACCGTGGCCGAGGACGAGGACATCCAGGTCACCATCCACACGGACACGCTCAACGAGTCGGGCTACGTGGATGACTCGCTCGCGGCAATCAAAGGCCGCACCATCCACACGTACCACTCGGAGGGCGCGGGTGGCGGCCATGCGCCGGACATCATCCGTGTGTGCGGTGTGGACAACGTGTTGCCCTCGTCCACGAACCCCACGCGGCCGTACACGGTGAACACGCTGGACGAGCACCTCGACATGCTCATGGTCTGCCATCACCTGGACCGTGAGATTCCCGAGGACGTGGCCTTCGCCGAGAGCCGAATCCGGGGCGAGACGATTGCCGCCGAGGACATCCTTCATGACCTGGGCGCCATCAGCATCATGTCCTCGGACAGCCAGGCCATGGGGCGCGTGGGCGAGGTCATCTGTCGCACGTGGCAGACGGCGCACAAGATGCGCGAGCAGCGGGGGCGGCTGAGTCAGGAAGCCGGCGACAACGACAACCTGCGCATCCGGCGGTACGTGGCGAAGTACACCATCAACCCCGCCATCGCCCATGGGCTGTCGCACGAGGTGGGCTCGGTGGAGGTGGGCAAGCTCGCGGACCTGGTGCTGTGGCGGCCGGCCTTCTTCGGCATCCGTCCGGAGCTGGTCATCAAGGGCGGCTTCATCGCCTGGGGACAGATGGGAGACGCGAACGCCTCCATCCCCACGCCGCAGCCGTACCTGATGCGGCCCATGTTCGGGGCGCGAGGTCGCGCGCTCGGGGCCACCAGCGTGGTGTTCGTCTCGCCGCGTGCGTTGGCGGAGGGGACGACGCGTGAGCTGGGGTTGATGAAGCGGGTGGTCGCGGTGAAGCGGTGTCGGGGTTTGAGCAAGCGGGACATGCGGCTCAACGACGCGCTGCCGGTCATCACGGTGGACCCGGAGACGTACGAGGTGCGGGCGGACGGAGAGCTGTTGCGGTGTGAGGCCGCGGTGAAGCTGCCGCTGGCGCAGCGCTACTCGCTGTTCTGACCGGGAGCCGCGCGCCATGGGCTCTTCCTGGAAGGTGCTTCAGCTCGCGGACTCGGGGTTTCCCACGGGGGGCTTCGCGCACTCGGGGGGACTGGAGGCGGCGGTGCAGGCGGGCGAGGTGCGTGGGGCGCCGGAGCTGCGCCGCTTCGCGCGGGAGCTGCTGTGGCAGGCGGGATACGGGGCGCTGCCGTTGTTGAGCGCGGCGCATCGCGAGCCGTCGCGACTGCCGGAGCTGGATGCGCGCACGGAGGCGTTCCTCACGAGCCATGTGGCGCACCGGGCGAGCCGCACGCAGGGGCGAGCATTCCTGGACACGTGCGCGCGCATCTTCCCGGGGCCGGTGGGGCCGCTGCGCGAGGCAGCGCGGGCGGCGGGGCTGGGCTTCCACCATGCGCCGGTGTTCGGTGCGGTGTTGAACGTGTTGGAGGTGGAGCTGTCGGAGGCGCAGCGGCTGCATCTGTCGCTGACGTTGAGAGGCACGCTGTCCGCGGCGGTGCGACTGGGCATCATCGGCACGCACGAGTCGCACCAGCTCCAGCATCAGGCGACGTCATTGTTGGACACGGTGTTGGAGCGATGCGCGGGGCTGGGGTTGGAGGAGCTGGCGCAGCCCTCACCGCTGTTGGACTTGCTGGGTTCCACGCACGACCGGCTCTATTCGAGACTCTTCCTGTCCTGAGGTGAAGCGCACATGCACGACGATGACCACCGCGGCCATGGCCATGACGACGAGCACGACCACACGCATGAGGAGTGGGACCATCCGGGCCACTTCGAGGAGCGGGAGGAGCCGAAGAAGCGTGACTACCAGTCGCGGGCCTTCACCATCGGAATCGGTGGGCCGGTGGGGAGCGGGAAGACAGCGCTGGTGCTGGCGCTGTGCCGCAGGCTGCGCGAGCGCTACCGGCTGGGCGTGGTGACGAATGACATCTTCACGAAGGAGGACGCGGAGTTCCTGGTCCGCAACCACGCGCTGTCTCCGGAGCGAATCAAGGCGGTGGAGACGGGAGGGTGTCCGCACGCGGCGATTCGCGAGGACATCAGCCACAACCTGCTGGCGCTGGAGCAGTTGATGGAGGAGCTGACGCCGGAGCTGCTGATTGTGGAGAGCGGTGGCGACAACCTGGCGGCGCAGTACAGCCGGGAGCTGGCGGACTACACGGTGTATGTCATTGACGTGGCGGGCGGGGACAAGGTGCCGCGCAAGGGTGGGCCGGGAATCACCCAGTCGGACCTGCTCATCATCAACAAGACGGACCTGGCGCCGCACGTGGGCGCGGACCTGGGTGTGATGGAGCGTGACGCGAAGAAGATGCGCGGCAGCGGGCCGTTCGTCTTCACTCAAGTCACGAAGGACGTGGGCCTGGACGAAGTCATCGAGCACCTGCTCACGGCGTGGAAGCAGCGAACAGGCGCCCGCGCATCCTGACCTCCCCGCGGTCTCCAACAGTGCCTCCCACTGTCATTGATTGGGAGGCGCTGTCGCTGCGACTCACATCAGGGTGTCGCCATCCACTTGGAGAATCACCGGACGATTCTCACGGTCCGCGGGGTCATAGGCCACATCCAACACCGTGCCGGCCACCAGCCGGAGGATGAGCTCACGCCCGTGCACCAAACGCACCTGCTCCACGAGCCAGTCCTTGCCCGGCTCCCCTTCGTGCATCAGGAGCCGCAGGTGCATGGTGGCCTCGTCGCCCGCGAACATGGAATCGTATGTGACTTCGCGCAACGTGGCCTTCACCCGTCGGCCATGGGTGAGGATCCAGTTCCGCCTGTGGCGCTGCTGCCGGACCTTTCTGATGGCCAGCGCCCCAACAGCGATGACCAGCAAACTCGAGCCGGCCCAGGCCCACGGATGAGGATGATCAAACATGGCGCCCCTTCGAATGATGCGCCAGGGATACTCCCACCCACGCCATCAACGCCGCCAGGACAAAGCGCCGCGCGTGGTGACTCGGCCCGCTGGGCGACCCATTTCATGCGGAAACCCCAAGGACGATGGGTCCCCATGACGCGCGACCTGGGCCATATCGGTCCCAGCAGGCCACCTCGTTCCGGACCTCACACCCATGACCTCTCCTTCGCCTCTCGTTCACCTCGCGCGATGTGCCCTGCTCGGAACGCTGCTCTTGCTCACGGCCTGTGGCGACGAGGAGGACCCGTCCCCCGGTGACGCTGACGACGCGGGAACAGACGCAGGGAGCGATGGTGGGATGGATGCGGGGGGCGACGCCGGAACCGATGCGGGCCCTCCCATCGAGGTGCCCTCGATTCCCGCGCAGACGGTGACGCTGGGCGGGCAGTCCTACGTTGCCTACCAACGCGCCGGAGACACATTCCGCATCGTCTGCCAGGCCCCCTGCCCCATCGAGGAGCCGTACATCTTCGCCCGCTACGAGGGCTTCCGCGCGGTGAAGGACGACCTGCTGTCGCTTACGGGCGTCGACGTAGTGCCGAAGATGACGCCGGTGGATATCCACCTCGCCTCGGACAGCGTGTGCGGGAGTCCAGGGAACCGCGCGGGCGCGGCGTTCATGAACACCACCCCGGAGGGCCCCGGGCCCGGGTCGAACGTCTGCCTCTGGGAGCTGGAGGCTTCACACGTGCAGCCACCCAGCGTCCCGCGTCCTTTGACGGTGGAGAACGCGCTGGCCCGCGAGAACCAGGTGCTGGTGGCACACGAGTACGCGCACGTCGTGTTCTTCCTGCGCCATGAGCTCTCGCACGAATGGTTCGTGCGCGCGATCTCCTACCGCGTCGGAGGAGAAGCGCGGAGCCTATGTGATGCGACGAACGAGCTGTTCGCGCCCACGGCCTGGAACCTGTGCCAGCAGCATGGGCTCGACTATCCGCAGCTCGCGGAGAGCGTGCGACGAATCGACACGCTGTGGTCGAGCGGACAAGGCGTGGAAGTGCTTTACCCGGGCGTTCCGCTCGCCACGTCCATGTACCAGTACCACCGCATCCTGGACGGGCTCGCGGGCGAGGACACCTTCACCGGCCTGTCGGACGCGGGCGAGCTGCGTCCGAATCAGTGCGGTGACTCCGCGCGCTTCACACCGGCAGGGGGAATCGTCTCCATGTACGGAGGGCGGGTTCGCTGGGAGCTTCCATCAGGGGCCGTGGCCTCGGAGCTTCAAGTCGAGCCTGGAAGCTGGCGCTCGGGCATGGTGGTGCCCTCCGGATGGTCGACGTTCGCTGGGGCGCACAACTACTCCTTCATGCCGGGCGAGCAGTCGCTCCAGAAGCCGGTCCGACTGACCGTGCGCTACGAGCCGAGCCTCATGCCCGCTGGCGCTTCCGAGGCTTCCCTCACGCTCTACTGGAAGCCCGACACGAGCTTCGCGCAAGAGGTCCCTGGCGCACAGGTGGACACGGTGGCTCATACCGTGAGCGGCAGCGTGTCGCGGTTGGGTCGCTACATCGTCGCGCCGCGCTGACTTGAAGTTCGGGTGTTACGCTCCCGGGCATCATGTCTTCGACCACGACGGGCTTCTGGGGCCCGAGCACTTCGACGGTGGACTGGTGCGAGACGAACTACCAGCACCTGTTCCACATCGGAGAGCTGTTCAACTCGGCGTCCAGTCTCATCCTGGTCCTCACGGGCGTGCTGGGCGTCGTGCTGCACCGACGCGTGTTGGAGCGGCGGTTCCTCCTCGCCTTCGCGTTGCTCGCGTTGGTGGGCGTGGGCAGCACGGCGTTCCACATGACGCTGCGCCGCGAGCACCAGATGCTGGACGAATTGCCGATGCTCTATCTGGCCATCGTCATCGTCTACATCCTGCTGGAGGACCGGCCGGAGCGACGGTTCGGGAGTTGGTTCCCGTGGGCGCTGTTCGGCCACGCGGTGCTCGTGACGTACCTGACGGCGTTCACCCGGGGCGCGGTGCAGTTCTTCCTCTTCCAGGTGAGCTTCGCGTCGCTGGAGTTCTTCGCGCTGGGCCGGACGTACTTCCTCCAGCGGCGCAGTCCCGACGCAGGCACGAAGCGGCTGTTCCAGCTCGGCATCGGGGCCTATGCGCTCGCGATTGTGTTGTGGGTGAGCGACATCCAGTTCTGCCCCACGCTCAACGAGACGCTCCCGGCGCGAGGCATCCCCAATCCCCAGTTCCACGCGTGGTGGCACGTGCTCGTGGCCTTCGGGTTCAACGCGCTCCTGCTCGTCATCGCGCGGGAGCGGTTGAGGACGCTGGGGAAGGAGTCCCAGCTTCGGGCCGTGCTCGGAGTGATTCCGCGAGTGCTGTTGCCCTCGCGGCTCGGGGAGCAGGTGACACCGCCCTCGTCACGGGACGGAGCAAATCCCACCTGACGAAAAGGAGCGCGCCTTGAGTGAGGTCGCGGTAGCACGCGCACCGCATCGCGACCCCGCACCGCTACTTCTTCTTCGGAGCCGGAGGCGCGGGAGCCGGCGCGGGCTTCGCAGGCGCCTGCGTCTGGATGCGCTTCACCACCTCATCCATGAGGTCGTTCGGAATCGGAATGGACAGGTTGTACTGGGCAATCTTCCAGGTGCCGCCATCCTTCACCAGCACACCACTGCCCCGGCTGGGTCCCAGGTTCGGCGTGTCCAGCGTCTCGTCGAACCATGCCACCGCGCCGTCCTTCGACACGGTGATGTGGCGGGAGACCGCCTTGAAACTCCACGCCTTGCCCTTGGAGAAGTACGGCTTCGACCAGGCGCGGAACTCGTCGCGTGTCCACCGCTCCGTGGCGTCCGTGCCCATGTAGACGGCGTCCGGCGTGAAGTACCCGAAGTAGCGCGCTTCGTCCGCCTGGGCGGCGGCCTTGTGCCAGTCATCCAGCACGGTGGTGATGGCGGCCTTGGGGTCCGTGGCGGTTCCCGTCACGGGAGCGGAGGCGAGCACGAACAACAACAGGGAGACAGTGGACACGCGAGGCGACCTCGTTGAAGAGAAGTTCGCGGTATGAAGCGGCACGGCCCACCCCCAGGTCAATACTCCGGGCCGGCCAGAAAGGCGTGAGTCGCGTGGTCCTCGAGAGCTTCCAGGTCGGTGAGGGGGATGTGCCCACGGTGCTGTTGCACGGTTTCCTTGGCACGGGACGCAACCTGCGCTCCCTGGCGATGGCGTGGAGCGCCGCGGACCCTCGGCGCCGCTTCCTGATGCCGGACCTCACCGGCCACGGCGTCTCTCCCGTCCCACCCCCGAGCGCCGACCTCTACACCCTCGCCCGCGACGTGCTCGACACCGCCCGCGCCCAGGGCTTCACCGGCGCGCTCGACTGGGTGGGCCACTCGCTGGGCGGACGCGTCTCCCTCGCCGCCAGCCTCCACGTCCCCGAGGCCGTCTCCCGAGTGTCGCTGCTCGACATCGCCCCCGGCCCCGTACCCTACGACTTGTCCGACAGCGGCATGGTGCTGGGCATCCTCCTCCAGGCCCCACCCCGCGCGCCGAACCGCAAGGAGATGCGAGCGACGCTCACCACCAAGGGACTGTCCGACGGACTCGCGGACTGGCTGGTGATGAACCTGGTGGCGGACGGCGACGGCGTGCGCTGGCGCTTCGACCGACAGGCCCTCGCGGAGCTGCACTCGCGCGTGAATGGCACGGACCTGTGGGCCGCGGTGGAGCGCAAGGACCGTCCTCCCATGCGCTGCATCCGTGGAGGCCGCTCGCGCTACGTCTCCGACGAGGAGGCCGCTCGCCTGGAGGCCGCGGGCTGCCCGGTGGCGACGCTCCCGGGCGCGGGCCACTTCGTCCACGTGGACGCGGCGAAGGAGCTGCTGGAGTGGTTGCTACGCGACTGACGCCCGCGCGTCAGATGCGCACGCCCAGGAACAGGCCGGGCCACATGCGCGTGCCCGTGGGTCCGCGCCCTGTCTGCCACTGCGGCATCCACGTCATCCCCTTGTCCGGGTTGTCGTCCGGCGGCTTGTAGGCATTGAGCGACACACCGCCGAAGAGGGCGAAGCGCCGCTTCAGCTCCCAGCCCACGCTGCCACGCAGGCGATAGAGATTGTTCTCCGTGCCTTCGCCGAAGAGCTTGGGCTGCCAGCCACCGATGGAGAGGTCGATGTCCGCGTAGTAGCGGTCCGAATCACCAAAGGGCAGATGCACGCCCACGCCCAGCGACGTGACGGTGCGCCAGGAGTCGCCCTCCAGGTCCTTCATGCCGATGCTCGCGAGCACATGCACCGTGCGGCTGCCGTACTTCACGCCCACGGACAGCGGCGTGACTTCGTCGGACCAGATTTCGAAGGCGATGCGCCCCTTGCGCACCAGGCTGAGCAGACCGATGGGCACCGACACATCATCGGCGATGTTGATGAACCCGAGCTGCACTCCGCTCACGTTGCCCGCGACGTTGATGATGCCCACCTGCGCGCCCGTCACACTGCCGGCCAGGTTGAAGACACCAATCTGCGCGCCCGTGAGGTTCTCCACCATGTTGACGCCGCCCACGAGCTGGAGCCCATGCATGTCCGCGTCAGAGCGGTTTCCCACCGCCGCGAGCTGGAACCCGGAGAACGAGCGCTCCGAGTAGTTGATGATGCCCGCCAACTGCCCGCCCGTCGCTCCACCGAAGGCGAGGTTGCCACCCGCCGCCACTTGGAACCCCAGCGCCTCGCCACCCGTGACGTTGGCGATGCCCGCCAGTTGCACGCCCTCCATCGTCCCGTCCACCCAGCCCAACCCCGCCGCCGCGCCCACCCCTCGGAGCTGGAACGAGCGAACCGCCAGCCCGCCCAGCGCCACGTTGTTGAGGCCACCACCGCCCCACAACGCACTCGTGGACAGCGGCGGCACCAGCGACAGGTTGATGGGCACGGAGGGCATGTCCTCCAGCGTCCCCTCGTGCGCGAGCGGCACGTCCGACGACACAGTGCCTCCGCGCGCCGCCGTGCGCGTCAGCGTCACCGGAACGAAGTCGCCGACGCGCAGCTCCGCGTCACCCTTCGTCCCCACCAGCAACTCCGCCTCGAAGCGCTGCGAGGGACGCTCCAGCGTGACGTGGTAGCGCCCGGCCTCCAGGCCCAGCGAGAGCCGTCGCCCCGCGGGCTTCTGCAGCTCCGCCACCAGCTGGTTGCCCCAGTCGCGAACGAAGAGGCGGCCCTGCACGTCCTCCGCCACCCGCAGGCGCGCGTTGGAGCCCCGCAGGTCCGTCATCACCAGGTCGCCACTGCCCGCCAGTTGGATGTCATAGGCCGCGTGCTGCGGGCCGCCTTGCGAACGCTCCGTGCGCGCCAGCGTCTCGTGGAAGGCGAACTGATACGCCTCGTGCAGCGTGACTCGTCCATCTCCCGTGGTGTCCGCCGCGCCGCGCAGGCCCGTGACGAGGAAGTGCGTGAAGAAGGACGCGCCGATGGCATCCGACTCCTGCGCCACCTCATCCGCGGAGCTGGAAGCCAGATACGCATGGCCTCGCACCTGCGCGGACATGTCCGTGAGGAATGACGGACGCCGCAGTCCGCCCTTGAAGCGGGTGAGCGCGCCCGAGCCGCACGAGTCGAGGATGGCGATGCGCACGTCCACCGGCACCAGGCCCATCAGCTTGCGCAGGTCGCCGTAGGTGACGCGCTCGCCGCGCGGCAACAGGCCATCCGCGTCCGAGTGGCCCGAGTAGTACACCACCAGCTCGCGCCGCACGCCGGGCGCGGCCGCGCCCTCCACCAGCGTCTTGAGCCGCTCCAGCGCCGACAGGAGCGCGTCCCGGTCCGCCTCCAGCAGCAGCACCCGGTCCGCGGTGGCCACGCCACCCAACTCTTCCAGGACGCGCGACATGGCCAGCGCATCGGAGCCCGCATAGCGCAAGCGCTCGCGCCCGGGCCCGCCTTCACTGGAGCCGACGACGAGCGCGAAGCGGCGCAGCGCCGCGTCAGGCGCCTCCTCGAGCGGAGCGGCCCGAGAGCCCACGCCCCACGCCACCACCACCCACGCGGCCAGCACGCTGGCCACGCGTCCCCACCCGCGCGCTGTGCTCCGTCTCATCATCCGCTTCCCACCCCGCTCCAGCCCCGGCCCGGCCTCGCGTGAGCACCGGGGGCATACCTCGGATGGCCGCCCCCTTGCGAGCCATCCTCACGACGCTAAGGCGACCAGCGGGCCTTGCGGATGAGCCAGGTGCTGCCTCCTCGCCCGTCCCGCGCCACGGCCCAGAAGGTGACCTCCTGAGCGACGCCGTCCTTCTCAGGAGGCTCCCACTCCACGCGGTGCCGCCCAGGCTCGCCGTTGAAGTCGGCGCCGCCCGTCTCCTCGTCCGGGATTTCTCCCAGCGACACATGCCAGCTGATGGACCAGGCCTCCTTGAGCGACACGGACTCCTGCCGGAACCCGGGCACCACATAGGCCTCCTCCAGGGCGGACACGTCCTCGGCCGTAATCACGAACGGCCCCTGTCCCGTCAACTCGGGCAGCGCCTCCTCCGCCCACGGCTGACCCTCCAGGCGAAGCCCTTGCAGCTCCGGCTGCTGGTTGGGCGCCATGCCGGGCACGAGCGGGCAGGAGAACACCATCAGCTTCTGCGCGTAGATGGCCTCGCTCCCCGCGCTGAGGTTCAGCACCAGCGGCATGCGCAGCCCACCGAAGCCCTCGTAGGGGTCCGCCTGCCGCACCTTGTCCAGCAGCAGCGTGCCGTCCGGCAGCGTGCTCGCACCGGGCCGGATGGGCACCACCAGTTCGCCCGCCGTCGTGGTGCCCTGCGCCAGTTGCACGCGCAGAGCGGTGTTCTCGCAGAGGAAGTCCTCCGGGTCCGCGCAGGCCCACAAGGTGTAGGAGAGGGCGCGCCCCTCGCCCGCGGGGTCCACCACCAGCGCGCGGTAGGACACCTCCTCGGTGAGGACCTCCAGGGCCTCCGCGGTGAGTTCGCACGTCGGAGCCATCAACTCCGGGCGCTCCACGGCGATGCCCAGCACGCGCAGGTCATGCACGATGGACGGCCGGTCATCGGGGTCGACACAGGCGACGGCGCCGAGCGTGAGCAGCAGCGCCCCATACTTGAGCCAGGTATTCATCAGAAGCTTCCTTTCACGCCCAGCACGGGGAGGATGGGGATGCCCGGTATCTCCACCTCGTCGCGAAACCGGTAGTCATTGAAGACGAACTCGACGTTCTCCGCGTTGTAGAGGTTCTGCACGTCGAGGTAGAGCGCGAGCGTCCAGTTGTCGAAGCGCCAGCCCTTCTCCACCCGGACGTCGAGCTGATGGAACGTGGAGGTCCGCGCCGAGAGCGAGCGGCCATAGGTGGGCTCGTAGCTGTTCGAGTCCGAGTTGTAGACGTCATGCGGATGCACCAGCGGCGTCGTCGGTCGACCGGTGGTGAGGCGGAAGCGTCCGCCCAGCTCCCAGCCATTGCCCAGCACGTAGTTGGCCACCAGCGTGAGGATGTGCGTCTGGTCCCAGATGCTCAGACCGTAGGTGACCTCGCTGATGCCTGGAGGACCGTCGTCGCCGAAGGCACCGTCGACCCGGGGCTTGGCGCCCGCGCGACCGTCCTCCGCGTGGCTGAGCGTATACGACAGCCAGCCGTACCACTTGTCCGTCGCGGCGGCGCGGTCCTTCTTCACCATCAACTCCACGCCATAGGCTTTGCCGATGCCCGCGTTGACGAAGCGGTCCTGCGTGAAGCTCCCCTCGTCGGTGGCGCGGACATCACCCGGCGCCACCACGTTCTCGAAGCGGCGGTTGAAGAAGCCGGTGACGTCCACGTTCCACACGTCCCCCAGCTTTTGCTCCACGCCGAGGCTCGACTGGAACGCGCGCTGGTAGCCCAGCAGCGGATTGCCGTAGGGGGAGAAGATGAACTGGTAGGTGTCCGCCGGCTGGCTGTAGAGGCCGAGCGAGCCCTTGAGCGAGGTCCGCTCGGTGGCCGCGTAGCGGACCCACAGCCGAGGGTCCAGGAGCAGGTTGCGCGTGCCACCCACCTTCTGGAGGTTGCCACGCACGCCCGGCGTCACGGTGAGCGGGCCCCACTTGAAGTCCGCCTCGGCGAAGAGCGCGCCGTCGAAGCCGTTGATGGTGAGCTTCTCGTGGATGAGCTCCGCGACGGGGTCATTGCCCGGGAAGGGCACGTACTCGGTGCCCTCGGGAGAGGGAGCCTGCACGTCCACCTTCACGTGCTCGAAGTAGACATCCAGACCGGTGCGCAGGGTGAGCGTATCGGACAGCTCCAGCGACACCACCTCGCGCGCGCCCAGCGAGTAGATGGAGTCGTTTTCGATGTACTGGCCAAAGCTGATGTCGAAGTAGTCCACGCCCACGTACGGCGTGAAGACGGTGGTGAGCGGACCCTTGCGGTACGTCCAGTCGCCCTTCACACGGTGGAAGACGGTGTGCGTGTCCAGGGAGATGTCGCGGTTCTCCTCTTCGCCACCGGACACCAGGCGCAGCTTGTCGTCGCTGCCGAAGGCCATGATGTAGCCGGTGCTGCGCGCGGCCCCCGGCTCCGGCGTGGAGCCACGCGGCGCGCCGAAGTCCACGCGCAGCTGGTAGTCCCAGTACACGGGGACGATGGAGAGCGTGCTGCCCTCGTCGTCCGGCAGCACCGCGGGCAGCAACGTGTCGATGTACGAGCGCCGCGCGGAGGCCGCCACGCTGATGCCCTCGGTGATGGGCGCCTCCACGAAGAAGCCCGCGTCGAGCAGGTCCACCTTCACGGAGCCATGCACCGTGTCCGCGGCGCCCTTGCGCGTGGCCACGTCCACCACGCCGCCCACCGCGCGGCCGTACTGGCTGCCGTAGCCGCCGGGGAAGAAGTCGAGCGAGTCGATGAACTCGGCGTTGACCACCGACGGTCCACCGAGCAGGTGGAACAGGTTGGGGATGCGCACGCCGTCCATCAGCGTCGCCGTCTGGCCCGGGTTGGAGCCGCGCACCAGCAAGTCACCCGAGATGAAGGGCGCGCGCGCCACGCCCGGCAGCGTCTGGAGGACGCGGATGGGGTCACCAAACGTCCCTGGCGTCTTCTGCGCCTCCTCGCGCGTCACGGTGCGGCGGACCACTTCCTTCTTCGGCCGCTCGGAGCGCACCACCGTCTCGAAGGCGCTGCCGGCCGGAGCCAGATAGAAGTTCACCTCCGTCGTCTCGTTCGCCTTCAGCGTCTCCTTCGTCTGGTAGAGCTGATGGCCGGAGGCGATGACGCGCACGGCGCACTCGCCCGGGGGGACCTCCAGGGTGAAGCGGCCGTCCGCGTCGGACACGGCCTCGGCCGCGTCCGCGTCGTCACCGCAGCGCACCGTGGCGCCGGCCACGCGTGAGCGGCTGCCTCGAGAGATGAGCTGACCGGTGAGCGTCGCCTTGGGTGCCTCGGGCTCGGCGGCGACCTGGCCCTCCGCCGGCGGGGGCGCGTTGAGGGTGAAGTGGTAGACGTACTCCACCTGCACCGGCGCGGGCACGCCGTCGACCTCGGCGGGCGAGAAGCGGAACTGGCGCACGGCCGCGATGGCCGCCTCGTCGAAGCCGTGCCCCGCGAGCTCCGCGGACTGCACGTCCGTCACCGCGCCGTCCTCGGCGATGGTGATGATGAGGCGCACGGAGGCGGTGAGGCCCTGCGCGAGCGCCTCGGCGGGGTACTGGGCTTGGACCTGCTGCACCAGCTCCGGGGGCTTGGTGATGGTGGGCTGCGCGGCCGGAGGTGACTCGGCGGCGGGGGCTCCAGGTTGAGGTGCCTGGGCGAGCGCCGGAGTCGCCACCCAGAGGGAGGCGGCGGCGAGCGCGACGCGGGCTTTCACGTTCGAGGACATGGGGCTTTCAGGGACAGGGGCGTGAAGAGAGTCGGGCTCCCGACGGCAGAGGGGCGGAGTGAAGGCGTGCAGGAGGAGCCGGCGGGCATGGACGGGCCGTGGATGTGGATGGGGCCCACCGGTGCACTCCCCCGCTCCGACCCTCTCCCGGCGGGAGCGGATGTTCAATCGAGCAGGAACGTATAGGCGTACTTCATCTCCGTGGACACTGCTTCGCCTCCCTTGAAGGCGGGACGGAAGCGGAAGCGGAGGATGGCGGTGCGCGCGGCTTCTTCCAGACCGTGCCCGGGCCCATTCAGCACGCGCGCATTCACCACGCGGCCTTCGGTGTCGATGGTGATGGACAGCGTCACCGTGCCCTCGATTCCCGCGCGGCGTGCCTCATCCGGGTAGGGAATCTTCACCTCGCTGGCGAGCTGCGGCTCGCGGTCCACCTGGTAGATGGGCGTGTACTTGGGCGCGCTGTACGCCTTCACCTCTTGCGGCGCCTTGGCCTTCTCGGCGTTGCGACCATAGAGGGTATTGCCCACCGGCGCCGCGAAACCTCCCGCGCTCGTGGTGGAGGACATGGAGATGCCGACCACCAGGGGCGCGGGCTTCGCGCTCGGCGGCGGGGTTTCATTGGGCGGAGGCGGCGCATCCACGGGAGGCGGAGGCAGTGGCCTGGGCGCCTCGGCGACCTTGATGGGCGGGGGCTTCACGCGGACCTTGGGCGGCGGCGGAGGCTCCGGCTTCGGCTCCTCCACCACGGGCGGCGGGGGCGGAGGCGGCTTCGTCACCTCCACCATGACCAACTCCACGGGACGCTGCGGCGCGGGACGCTCCGGCGGGCGGGTGTGCAACACCACCAGCCCCAGCCCGTGCAGCAGGAACGAGCCGGTGACGAAGCCCATGAACAATCCGCTGCCGCCTCGTCGGGGCAGGACACCACTTTCGAGCACGCTCGTACTCATGGCCTTCGCGTCAGCCCCGCGGCGCGGGCGCGACGTCCTTCTCGATGTTGAGCGCGAACTTGGCGATGCCGTGACCCTTCACGGTGTCGATGAGCCGCATCACCTGGCCGTACGCGATGCTCTGGTCGGCGCTGATGATGGCGCGAGTGTCCTTGTCCTTGGCGACGGCCTCGGACACCTTGGTGGACAGCTCGGCTTCGCTCACCGGAGCGCCGTCGAAGTAGAGCTTGCCCTCCTTGTCGAGCACCACGTTGACGAGCCCCTGCACCGTCTCGCCGCCATTGGCCGCGCGGGGCAGGTCCACTTCCACCGTCTCGCGGACGATGAAGTTGGCCGTCACCATGAAGATGATGAGCAGCACCAACACGATGTCCACCAACGGGGTGACGTTGATGCCAGTGATTTCCTCGTCGTCCTGCTGCGAGCCGCCGGCCATGACTAGCGGACCTCCGCGCGCAGGCTGCCGACCAGGGCGTGGCCCAGGGCGTTGGCGCGGCTGGTGAGCGTCTTGAGCTGGCGGTTGAAGATGTTGAAGGCGACGACGGCGGGAATCGCGACGGCCAGGCCCACCGCCGTGGCGACGAGCGCCTCCGAGATGCCTCCCATGACGGTCTGCTGAATCGCCGCGCCCTTCACTCCCGCGGAGCCCAGGTCATGGAACGCCTTGATGATGCCGAGCACCGTGCCGAACAGGCCGATGAAGGGCGCGTTGTTGCCGAGCGTGCCGAGGAAGGAGAGGAAGCGCTCGTACTGGGGGCGCTCGCGGGCCATGGTGGAGGCAATCACCTGCTCAACGGAGTCGGCGCCTTGCTCGGCGGAGGCGAGGCCCTCGCGGATGATGGCGGCCTCCATGCCTCGGCGTCCCTGGATGGCCACGCGCACCGCTTCGAGCTCGCCGCGCGCCAGACGCACCGCGAGCGACTCCGAGTCCGGGAGGCGATTCCGGGCGAAGTACACCGTGCGCTCCAACATGATGGCGATGGAGAGCACGGAGAGGACGACCAGGATCCACAGCACCCACTCGGCGGACGTCAGTGTGACACCGAGCAGCTTGCTGCTGAGCCAGCCGAGATTCTCGGCTGGGACCTGGGCGATGACCGCGATGGACGACATGGTGTTCGTTCCCCTCTCGAAATGCGTTGGCGCGAACGGAACACCGCGGGTTCCGGAAAGTGTTACCGGGTTTATTTTTCGGAGCGGAACGCTGTGCGCGGGTGTAGGCCTGGGCCGACGTCCTCGACGCGCTGGGAGTGCGGGGCGACAATGCGGGCCATGCAAGGCAAGAGCGTGGTGGTCACCGGTGCCTCCATGGGCATCGGCGAGGAGCTGTCGGTGGCGCTCGCGGCGCGGGGCGCGAATCTGGTGCTGGCCGCGCGGAGTGAGGATGCCCTCCAGCGGGTGAAGCAGCGGTGTGAGGCGGCGGGCGGGAAGGCCATCGCGGTCGCCACGGACGTGGGGGACCCGGAGGCGTGTCGGCGGATGGTGGACCGCGCGGTGGAGGCGTACGGCGGCGTGGACGTGCTCGTCAACAACGCGGGCATCTCCATGGACGCGCGGTTCGAGGACGTCACGGACCTGACGCTCTTCGAGCGGCTGATGCGCATCAACTACCTGGGCTCGGTGTACTGCACGCACCATGCGCTGCCGCACCTGAAGGCACGGCGCGGGTTGTTGGTGGCGGTGTCGTCACTGACGGGGAAGACGGGCGTGCCCACGCGCTCGGGCTATGCGGCGAGCAAGCACGCGATGAACGGGTTCTTCGACTCACTGCGCGTGGAGTTGATGGGGACGGGCGTGGACGTGACGGTGGTGTGCCCCGGCTTCGTCGCGACGAACGTGCGCGCCAACGCGCTGGGCAAGGACGGCAAGCCGCTGCAGGTGAGCGCGCACGACGAGACGGAAGGCAACATGGACGTGGGCACATGCGTGTCCATCATCCTGAAGGCCATGGATCAGCGTGAGCGCGAGGTGGTGATGACCACCAAGGGCAAGGTGGGTCAGTACCTGAAGCTCTTCACCCCGGGCTTCCTGGACCGCATCGTGTTCAAGGCGATTCAGGAACGGCGGAAGTGAGCGGGGCCATGGGCTGAAGGAGAGGGCTCATTCAGTGGCAAGGACGGACGCCCTGAGAGGGAGCTTCCCTGCGTCCAGGCCGTGATTCGACTTCCATGACGCATCGTGTCATACTGCGCGTGGAGGTACTGAATGACGACTTCGGAAGGGCCTGAAACCCCAGACTCCGAGCCTGGGTTCCCGGTGGTCTCGTCCTCTCCCGCCGAAGCGGCGCTCCCCGCTCCGCCCAAGCCTCGCGTGGGCAAGGTGGACGTCGCGCTCGGCGTGCTCAACGGCGTGCTGGGCGACTACCTCCACCGACAGAACAACGCGCTCGCCACGCCCATGGGCCTCTACCACGAGGGCCGCCCCCTCCCTGTCGAGCGAGAGGCCCTGCGCGCCGCCCATCCCCAGTCGACAGGACGCGTGGCCCTCTGGGTCCACGGACTCGCCGTCACCGAGGCCGTCTGGGCCTTCCCCGCCGAGCCCACCACCGACTACGGCACCCTTTTGGAGCGCGACGCGGGCTTCACCCCGCTCTACCTCCGCTACAACACCGGCCTGCACATCTCCGACAACGGCGAGGCCCTCGCGAACCTCCTGCAACGCCTCGTCGCCGAGTTCCCCGTCCCCATCACCGAGCTCGTCCTCGTCGGCTACAGCATGGGCGGCCTCGTCCTGCGCAGCGCCTGCCACATCGCCTCCGAGAGCTGCCTCTCCTGGCTCTCCCACGTGCGCCGCTCGTACTCGATCGGCGTGCCCCACTTCGGCAGCCCCCTGGAGCGCATGGGCAACGTCGTCGCCCAGGTCCTCCGCGCCGTGCCCAATCCCTACACCCGCCTGGTCGCCGACGTCGTCGACCTGCGCAGCAGCGGCGTGAAGGACCTGGGCGTCGCGCGACTGCGCCGACAGGACTGGGAAGACACCGCGTCTCCATGCAAGCCCTTGCTTCCTCCTCCGGGCATCGCCCACCACCTCATCGTCGGGGCGCTCGGCCAGCAGGGACAGTGGCTGTCCGCCATGTTCGGTGACGGCGTCGTCTCCCTGGCGAGCGCTTCCGGCCGCA
The DNA here is from genome assembly GCF_013336725.1 of Myxococcus sp. CA040A. Lineage (NCBI taxonomy): Bacteria > Pseudomonadati > Myxococcota > Myxococcia > Myxococcales > Myxococcaceae > Myxococcus > Myxococcus sp. CA040A. Next base: position 453,660 of record NZ_JABUMR010000007.1, read on the forward strand.
CCGGCCCGCGTGATACGAGCCCGCTGTTCCCGCCGGAAAACGTCAAGGTGGTCGCAGGTATCGACCACGTCACCCTCGCCCACCACGCGGACGTCTACGCGCGGCTCCGCGAGTCGCTCGCAGTGGAGGCCTCATGACTCGCCTACGTGGTGTGAAGGACCTGGTACACGATGCCGTGGAGCAGGGCGCCATGGCGGTGGAGCGCATCCACCGCTCCAGCGCCGCGAAGCCCTTCGAGGTGCTGCGGTTGATTCCCACGCTCGACGCACCCGTGGGCGCCCTGCAATCCCTCCATGACGCCGCCCTCTCCGGCACCTATGGAATGGTCCGCTGGGTCAACCGCGCCGTCGATGGGACGCTGGACGTCGCCCTGGACCTCTTCGAGCGGCGGCAGCTCTCCCAGACGGACGCTCAGGACCATCCCTCTAAACATCCTCTTTGACGGCAACCGTTACTTCGTGGAGCAAATCCACACGGCCGTCACCTCCCTCAAGCTGCAACGACCAGGCGAATCTGTTCGAGCTGCGCCCCGTCAGTCATCAAGCTCCTCGACGCAACTCCATTCGCAATCCGCACCTGCAACAAACGCAGTGTTCTTCGCCAAATCAGGCAGTCCAGGCCCGTCATCAGGATAGGCATCCAGAACCACATACACACGGTCGTCTTGCCAGGCGATCTGCACCCCGCCCGACAGCACCTCGAATGTCGTCCTGCCAAGCTGAAACCTGAACTCCTTCACGTCTCGCACAGAAAAAGTGACCCTGGACCATCCAGAGCGCGAATCTCGGTCTTTGCACTGCACTTCAATCCGACAGGCTCTTGAAGCGACTCCTACCTCAAGCTCGACCTTGCGCACCACTCCGTCATGGAAGTCGAAGAACCGCTCATGGAATAGAGCAACGTGGTCAGGTTGTAGGCGCATTGATTCACTCTATCGCTGAGTGTGCGCGACTGGTGCCTGCCAGGACAGCGCGGGTGGTCGTGACTCCTGGCGACAACCAGAAGCGTTACCCAGCCGGAGAGTTCAATGTCCGTACGGCCTCAGGGAAATCGCATCGAGCACGTGTGGCTCGACCTGCACGCCAACGTCCCCCGCAGCCACCGCAGAGCCGCACCATCGCTCGGCTCATGGCTCGAGGGAATGCCTCCCTGACCGCACGAAATGCCCAACGCTCCGCAGTCCATCCCCGCGTCGAACCGACCTCAGCCTCACTGCCTGAGGCCGTTCGAACGCCACGTGCGTTGGTAGAGGAGTGACTCTCAGGGCTCGTCGAGCACCGACAACATCCTGGGCAGCACGTCGAAGAACGCGTAGTTCCAGCAACTGAAGTTGTGGCCGCCGTCGCAGCCGAACGGCTTCTGGCCTGCTCCCTCTTCAGCCGCACATCCCTCCCTGAGCGCTTACCCTTCCGGGACCGGGTACGCGCCAGCCCGGCCAGGGTGAAGGCCACGGGCCGCACCAGGAGCGGCAAGACCATCGGCAGGCCCCGGCGGGATGCGGATCTCGATGCCGTGTCCGCGCTGCGCGCCGAGGGCCGGAACTGGAGGGAGATCGCCCAGGCCAGGCATGTGCCCCGGCGGACGCTGGTTAGGACCTGGACGCTGGAGCACAACCTGGGCTGGATTCAGCGGCCTGCGCCACTCGGGGAGGATGGGTGGGGCGGAAGGTGAAGGTTGTGCGCTCGGTCCGCCGGACCCGCGCCTCCCTCAACCCGTGGACACGGACCGAACCAGAGGAGTCAGCTGAAACCAGCTGTCGGGATCGTCGTCCCCCTCGCACGTCCAGTACTCAAGCGACGCACGATGAAGGTCCCGGTCAGCACGGAGCAACTCCACGATCTGAGTCCACTCGGTCGGGACACCGATCCCAGAATCCAGCCTGCGATCCACGGAGGCAAGTATCAGCGCCATAAGCGCAACCTTGTCGTCTGGGCTCAGAGGAAGTGACCGATACGCGGTCAGAAACTCACCTACGCGCGAGGGATCCGCCAGTTCGATCTCCCAGTCCTGCTCTTGGCCATTGGCAGGAAGATCAAGTGCGGCAGTCAGCTTGTCGATGGACGCTTTCTTCAAGGCGATCATGATCAGGGGATGGGGTAGGCGGTTACAAAACCGTTGGGGCCAGGGACCATCGTCGCTCGTGTCGTGCCCACGACGGACCCGTCCGGCATGATGACCTGTCCGAGGCCTTCGGGGATGCGAATCGACGCCGGGCCTTCAAGCCCAGCCTTGTGGCTGTGCAACAACTCCGCAGCGGCCTCATTGTCCAGCCACTGTCCTTGGGGCTTCCCTGTGGCTCGAGCCGTATCTGTGAGGCTACGGGTGATCTTCGCGCCCTCCCCATGTTTCTTGAACGTGTGCTGGAACGTCTTGACGCTCTTCCAGTTCACGCTCTCCTTTGCGGCACTCTCTCCGGCTTTCCCACCCGCACCGCTCCCGGCCTGATTGGCCATCTGCACGGTATTGGCGGCAGCCACGATGTTCAGCGCGCCGAGTCCTAGGGCGATGGGGCTCGTCACCGCCACGGCACCGCCCACAGCCGCCGCTGGCGCGCCCACAGGTGCCAAAATGCCCGTTCCCGTCGCTGCGGTTCCAGCCCCTGCGACGGCGCTGCCACCGGCGAGCCCAATCGTCCCTCCAATCAACCGGACCACACCCCACGCAAACTGAGCTCCGGCGTAGCCGACATAGAAGTCGCGCGTTTGCCCCTCAGGAGGGGACACCAGGTCCAGGAAGGGGACAGCTCCGCCAATCGCACCCAGAAATACGCCCTTCACCGTCTCGAGGGGGTCGGGCCGCGAGTACATAGTCCTCAGGACAAAGTACCTGAACTCCTCGGACATGACGAACTCGGGTGGCGGCTTCGACTCAAAGCCCACGTAGCAGGTGGCGCCCTCCTCTGGAGTCGTGCACCAGTCCGACGGAGTGGTGGCACCGCCCCCGCGCGCCGCCCCCGCAACCGCGAAGCCTCCGTACCAACTGTCATAGATGATGACCGGCAGCTCGTTGGGCACGAAACCCGAGGGGTCCGTGTATCGCACCGGGTTGTTCAGCACGTAGCTGTAACGGTTGAGCACCTGGCTCATCCGAGGTCCTGAGAACAGGGGGTCCGCGCTCAGGAAGCGACCCAATCTCGGGTCATACATGCGCCCCCTCATGTTGATGAGGCCCACCTCCTCGTCATGCTCGTGTCCGGTGAAGCCCTGACGCACCCGCGAGTTGCCGCGCGTCTGCGGACTCCCCATTGAATGCGGATACCGCCTGCCGCCATAGGGCTCGTACTTCAACACTTCGAAAGCCGCGCCCCCCTCATCCGTGAGCGTGTCGACCGAGCCCAGGTTGTCCTTGTGCAGATAGAGCGTCTTCTGTGCGACCAACTGCCCCAAGGCGTTCGTCGTCCACGACACCTGGGCGACAGCCCCATCCGCCCCCACTACATTGAAGGCATGCAGCACGACCCCCGACGCCGTGCGCCTCATCTCGTAGAGGTCCCCTACGTAAAAAGTCACATCCCCGGCCGAGGAGCGCTTCACCGTCCGCTTGTCGTGGGCGTTGTAGCGGTACGTCAGGTCTTGGGAGCCGCTGGTGATGCGCGAGGGCAAGTTGAAGGGCGTGTATTCCACCGTCCGTCCAGGCGCGGTGAGCTGGTTGCCATTCGCGTCGTAGGTGTACGCCCCCAAGGAGGAGCGCGACACCGCATGGGGCCCTGCGCCCCCCGTACCTTCGTAGAAGTATGAGAGGCTCTCCCCGGCCCCCTGGCGCACCGTACGTCCTAACAGGTTGCCCAGGTCGTCGTAGTTGAAGTCCACCGCCGTGGAGCCGCAATTCTGGAAGGCCGTCCAACTCTTGAGCCGGTCCAGCGCGTCGTAGGTGAAGTCCTCCGTCGTCGACCCCACGCGGTCATGCCTTCCGCGCAGGTTGCCGTTCGACTCGTACTCGTAGGCCAGGACCTGGCGCGCCTGCGCCCCCGCCTTCGTCTCGATGAACAGCGGACGACCCCGGGTGTCGTATCGGCGCTGGCTCACCACCCCGTTGCCGAAGACCTCCGACGTCAGTTGTCCCTGCCCGTTTCGCGATTGCGCCTGCCAGAAGGTCTGCCCGCTACCCGCACTCTTCACCGACTCCAGGACACCCCAGCGCTTGTACTGGTAGTCCACCGCGAAGCGTTGCCCCCCGGCGGAGGGATAGGACAGCCGCTGCAACTGGTTGTAGTCGTCGAACGTCCGGGAGAGGGAGAAGACGCTGCCCTCCACGCTCCACGTCTCGTCCACCGGGCGCACCAGCGCGTCGTAGGTGTAGACGACGCTGATATCGTCCAGGTTGGACCCCGGGTCTCCCTCCTGTGAGCTGCTCAGCAGCGCCCCCACCTTGCCCAGCGAGCCGGAGACGTCCCACGTGAAGCGGGACACGCCCGTCCGGTCGGTCCGCGTGACGACACGCCCCAACACATCCCGCGCGTAGGTCGTCGTGTCGCCGTTGGCGCGAGTCTCTTGAGTGACTTCGTCGAAGCCATTGTATTGCGTCAGCAGTGTCCCGGCGTTGGGCTCCTGGATTTGGAGGACGCGCCCTAGCTTGTCATACGTGTAATGAGGCCCCTGACCATACCCATTCGTCACGGAGGCCAGCAGCCCGAACGGGGCATAGGTGTAGGTCGACGCCAGACGCCGGGTCTCCACGACGTCCTCGGTGCGCAGCAGGCGGCCCTGGGCGTCAAACCAACTCTCGACCAGGTTGCCCTTCTCATCCCAGTTGGAGTGCTTGGCGCCTTCGTACTTCCAATCCTGATGCGTACCGTCCGGCGACTCCATGCGCACGCGGCGGCCCAGGTTGTCGTAGGTGAAGGTGGTGGCGACTCGCTCGAAGCCTGTCGGAGAGGGCACCCATTGCTTCCTCAGCCGGCCCAGGCCGTCATACTCGAGCGTCGTGGTGGCCAGTCCCCCGCCAAACTCCCTCCGGCTGAAGCTCCTGGGCCGGCCCAGTCGGTCCGCCGTGGAGACTTCCTCCTGGTACCCGTCCGCTGAGACCGAGGTGCGCCGCCGGACCGTGCTCGTCAGCGCACAGAGGGAGCTGTCCGCGCAGGCCGTATAGCTGAGCGTCGTGTCCGACAGCCCCGGAACATCAATGTTCCTCAGCCGGCCAAACCCATCATACTGTTTGCGCGTGGTGAGCCCATTGGCGTCCACCTCCAACGCGAGCAGGCCCAGTCCTCCGTGGTAGGCGAGGCTCACAGAGTGCCCCAGCCCATTGGTCATCACTGACGGCCAGGTGCGGTCCACCGTGTCATAGGTGATGGAGGTGGTCCGAGCCGGCAACCCCGCCGCGGTGCGGACAATCTGCCGTGCCAGTCCATCCGAGTCCCTCAGGTATGTCGTCGTCCGCGCCAGGCTCGGGTCCCCCGCCTCCACAGACTCGCTGGACAGCAACGCTGTCCCGGGCTGGTAGGTGAAGGACTGGCTCCTCGTCACGGAGGCACTGTTGACGGTGCTTGTCACCGTCTGGTGTAGCGTCAATCCCACGAGCCAGGTGGACGCGTCGTTGAGGAACATCTCGGTCCCCGTCGTCACCTCCGAACCCACGGCCTCGCGCCAACTCGTGGCATTGCCGTAGGTCCAATCATATTCCCGCGTGCTCTCCACCCGCCGCAGAAGCCCCGCGGTCTCTGGCTCGGAGGCTTGACGGTCATGAACCTCTTCCGTCAACCCCACGGGAAGCATCGTGATGACCGTCCCCGCGCCAACGCCAGCTCGAACCCGGTGCTCACGAGTCACCTGCCGAGTCTGGACATTGAGCCGATCGCCCGAGGTGATGCGGGCCACCTCCTTGAGTGGCTTGTCCGCATGCGGATAGGCCGTCCCCACCCGCGTCTGATTGTCGAACTCGGCGCGCAGCTCCGTTCCAGCCGCCACCTCGCGCACGGTTACCGCGCCAAAGCCCAACCAGCCACGGCCCAACAGGTCCGAGCGACCGTCCTCGTAGCTGTACTGCCTCACGCGCATGGGGTGGTCCCCCGCGTCGGAGATGTGCTCGGCCACCAGCCACATGCCTTTGCGAAGGCAGTGCTGCGGCCACGTGCAGGTGGTGCCCGGCGTGTAAACGGTGGAGTCCACCATCGGCTTGTAGGTGAACCGGACCTGTGCGCCCAGGGAGTCGCTGACACTCGCCAGCAGCCCCGCCTTGGTTCCCTTGCGTTTATAGAGGCGCAACGAGCCATCGACGACCTGAGCCAGGTCCATCAGGCCATCGCCATTGTAGTCCAGCACCTGAGAGAGCTTGTACCCTCGCGTCGAAGCGACCTGTCCCACCGGGATGGGCAGCGGGCGCAGGGCGAAGCCCGTGCCCTGGGACTCGAGCACCACCAACCCCGTTCGCACATCCCCCACGCGGTCCATCAACAACAAGTCCTGGCGCCCGTCATCGTTGTAGTCCAGCACGCGGATGCCATTGTCTCGGGTGAAGCTCCCGAGCCCGCCTCCTGGCGGAAGCGCTACGGCGACGGGCTCGGCGAAACCGTTGCCCGTGTTCACGAGCACCTCCAGTTCCGTGCCATCGGCCTTCGCGCGCAGGGCATCGGGCAGGGAGTCACCATTCAGGTCGGGGAAGAAATATTGCTTTCCCGACACATCGGTCCGGACAAGGGTCGTCTCCTCCTTCGTGAAGGTGCCGTTGCGCAGCGTCACCGCCCAGTACTTCGACCCCACCACGTCGTAGCTGCCAGGAACACCTGGCCTGTCCTGCATATCGAGGATGAGCAGGCTGGACTTGCCGGTACCCTCCAGGTCAGCCACCATCTGTGCATTGTCGTTACGGACCGATGTCACAATGGGCTGGAACGCCTGGAGCGTCCCTCCCACATTGAGGCGGTAGCCCAGTTGCCTGGAGTTGTTCACCAGACTCTCGCGAACCAGGTCTGGATAGCCATCACCGTTGAGTTCGGCGTACCAGAAATTTCCCCCTCGACCGTCGTCTCCCGTCTCCGAGAACCAGTTATAGGAAGGGGGAGGATGGTTGGTTCGCTGGAAGTGCTTCAGCCTCCGGGGAGGACTGGTGACGCAGCCCTCGTACTCCTCGAGGCTAACGTCGATGCGACCATCCAGATTGATGTCCACCCAGCGTCCGTCCAGCCCCGCTGGGGCCTCCCAGCACGCGCGCGGGAGATTGCCCGTCTCGCCCACGGTGAACTGCCCCGACGAAGATGACAGGCGCAGGGTCCACTTGTAGCTCCCTACATCATCATCCGGCGTGCGGTAGAGGAGGTCGTCGCGACCGTCGCCGTCCACATCCACGGGGTTGAGAACCCAGAAGCGGCCGTTGAACATGGAACCCTGTGTCAGGTCCGTCAGGCCCGTATTCACCTCCTCGAAGCCGGGGTCGTTCTGGGTGTAGTCGAACGTCATGGGGCGCTTACAGGCCCCAGCACCGTCACAGTCCTGGAAGGTCCGCAGCAGGCTGAGGTTGCTCACGGAGTCCTGGGCATAAGTGAAGCGATAGGCGCGGACGAGCCCCACCGTCGTGGGATTCGGCGCGCTCAGACGAATCTCGCGCACCCGCCGCGACATCTTCAGCGACAGGCCCGAAACATAGATGGACCTCGTGTCGGGCCGAGCATCCCCCCCGTAGTCGAAGTCGACAAAGCGCGAGGCCGCCATCCCCGCCCCAACGGAGGAGGCGGTATAGGCGATGCGGTCCAACGTCTGTTCATACCCCACGCCAGCGGCATCGCTATGGACGGTGTAGTGGTAGTTGATGGAGTTGCCGCTGCGGTCCTCTACCTTCGCCAGGGACCACACCAAGCGGCTGTCCTGCCCCTCCAGGGTGGTGGAAATCCCCTCGCCCAAGGTGGGGCGCACACTGACGCGCCTTCCAGCGAGCGTCGAGTTGTGCAGCAGGCCATACGTCAGGATGAGGCCACCCTTCTGGTAGACCTTGAACTGGAGGGGCCCCTGCGCGTCAGCGGAGAGCGACACCACCTTCGTGAAGCTCTCCTCCTCGGTGCGGTACTCCGTATCAGAGGCCCCATAGGCGCCTTGGATGGACACCAGGCGCTGACCATCCAGACAGAAGGCGTCCGAACTCGTGAAGGTGATGGGCGCGGCGTCCCCATCCTGGGCCATGGTCTTGGCGCAGCGGGCGACTCGCGAGCTCACAGACAGGCTCCACCCGCGCCCGAGTGGGCCGTTGGAGCCGCTACTGCGATAGCCCAGTGACAACTCAGGCTGGACGCCCGCACGGCCCGTGGGCAGCCACAGGGGTAGCGTATAGGTAGCGGAGCCGTCCGGGCTCACCCCGGACTGTCCAGTCACTCGCTCCGCCACGAAACCATCCGCGCCAACTTGTGTTGGCAGGACGGTATCGCTGGGAGGCTCCACCACCCGTCCCTTGTTCCTGCCCAGGGACTCCTGATTGTCCCACGTCGCTATATCCGAAGGGCCACAGGACCCCGTGGCCATTGCCACGCACCATGCGGAGAAAAGAAGTCGCTTCATCTGACGGCCTCGACCATCGCCACGAGTCTTCATCGAGAGAACAAGCCGGACGACTAGTCCTGGCTCCTCCGGGTATCCAAATCGCCTTCGCACACGCCGGCCTTGCAGAAGGTGCCTGTTGGGCACGGGCCACAGATGATGCTGCCGCCGCAACCATTGGTAGTGGAGCCACACTCCAGCTCCGCCAGACCACATGCCTCCGGCTTGGTCATCGGCCTGCAACCGCAGACATTGGGCGTGCCCCCGCCACCGCACGAGTTATGGCCACTGCAGGTGCCACAGGTGTATGTGTCGCCACAACCGTTGGGAACGGAGCCACAGTTCTTGCCATTGCAGGCCGTCCCCTGGGGAACCGGAGTACACCCACAGACATTCGGTGCTCCCCCGCCGCCGCAAGACTGCGGACTGGCGCAGGAACCACAGTCATGGAAGCCCCCGCACCCATTGGATACCTGGCCGCAGTTCTTTCCCGCGCATGCGGCCGCCTTCGCTGTTGGCGTGCAACCACAGACATTCGGTGTCCCGCCACCGCCGCAAGAGTTTGGACTGGCGCAGGTGCCACACGAAACCGACCCGCCGCAGCCATTGGAGACCGCACCACAGTTCTTGCCGTTGCAAGCGGTCGTCTGAGTCAGAGGCGTGCATCCACAAACACCCGGCGTACCTCCTCCTCCACAGGAAGTATAGCCAGTGCAGGTACCACAGGAGTAGCTGTCCCCGCACCCATCTGCGGCAGGGCCACAGTTCTTTCCACCACAGGCCGTGTTCACGGAAACGGGAATACACCCGTTGGTCGTGCCACAAACGTTGGGGAGGCCACCGGCGCCACAAGACTGCCCCGCGGTACAGCCACCGCATTCGAGCGTCCCGCCACAGCCATTCGGCACAGAGCCGCAGTTCACCCCCAGCTGCGAGCAGGTCCAGGGTTGACACTGGCACGTGAGGGTGTCCGAGCGACAGATGCCCCCTTCATCGAATGCGCCGTCACAGTCATCGTCCAGGCCATTGCACTGCTCCGGGGGAGCGTCGCACTGGGTCGACCACGCCCCTCCCGAGCAGCGAGTCGTCGAGCCAGGACAGGCACCGTTGGGCCCCACGCAAATGGTGGTCAATGTGTCCGCCCCCTGCCCAGGCGCGTTGTCGACGAGTCCATCTCGGTCGTCGTCGCACCCATTGCACGACTCGCCTGCGGCAGTCACTCGCGTGCACGGACCAAGCGAGCCATCCTGGCCACACCGTCGGTAGGCTTCGGCCCCACATTGGCCGCTGCACGACAGCTGCTTGCCTGGAGGAATGCTGCAGGTCCACCCACCCGCTACACAGGTCATCGTTCCTGAGCAGCCATTGCCCTGGGGATCACATGCCCCCGCAGTGAGCCCTTCGTCCACGAGGCCGTCGCCGTCATCATCGCAGTTGTTGCAGACCTCTGGCCCCAAGGCCGTACACGAGCCGGAGATCACCTCACCATCCGAATCACACCGGAGAAAGCCAGAGCGGCCGCAGACCGCGCAAGACTGCGTCGAGTTGGTCACGTAGGAGCAGTCGCTCCAATACTCGTTGCACACCTGCGTACCCACACACGCACCTTTGCTACATGCCTGGGTAGCGCCTTCAGGAAAACACGTGGCCGTCGCTTCGTGCCCACCAAGCACCGCCACCAGGAGCACGACTCCCGCCATCCGCGAAACAACGGAATGCAAAGAAACAAAGCTCATCAGGAAACCGCTCCTCAGCGGACGACGCCTCGTAACACCATGAGGCAAGGCACGACTCTCATCGCGACTGCAAGTGCCGGCTACTTGAATACTCCCTGCAGCTCAGTCCAAATCAACAGCACCACCTACGCCTTTCGCAGATGACTCAATCATGCGGGTCCGACAGAGGCTCACGACTTCGGTCCAGCGAATGAAACCTGGGAACTGTAGCTTCACCGAAAGACAAGCCATCCAGGGACCACGACTCCTGAAAGAATCCGTCGCCGCCTGCGGAGATAGCACCCGATGCCGGCTCGGGGCGTCCCTCCATTGAACTCGGTTTCAACCTCGACTGGCGCGGGGGCCGCACTAACGCCTGCTGTAGTCGCCACCTATCCCAACTCTCCGTGCCGCCATTAGATGAGTGGGGGGCTCATGCGGGAGTGCGCGTGCTATCACGACCGAGGAGAGGCATCAACTCATGCACGGTGCTTTCGTTGCGCGCACCTGCGACGGAGGCGACATGCTGGCCTGCCCTGATCAGGCGTCGAACGAGCAGTGTCGGAAACCCAGACATGGCGTCTGGGACGCAGCATTGCTTCGACCTGCGTGGGTGGTGGCATCACTCAACGTCAGGGTGAAATGGACTGAGGCACTGCGTAACGGCGCACACCCGAAGGAGCGCGCACGGGCTACGCCAGAGGACCGCCGGCTCGGCACACCTTCGTGTTCGACGAGAGGTCGGTGCCGCTGGGCAGCAGGGTGCAGCGCGGTCGCATGCCCAGCACCACCAGGCTCGTGCGGTCGACGTCGTCGGAGAACAGCAACTCCGCTCATACTGCCGGCCTCTGTGCTCATGGAGCGCCGCATCGACCAACGCTGCGTCACAGGCACGCTCCGGCACCACCCGGGCCAAGACAGGGAGTGGGCTCTGGGCAAGCAAGCGCTCCACGATGGCTTCGAACATGACAGTAGAACCCCCACGCCCAAAGTGGCCAGGGGCTACCGTCAGCACAGGGGCAAGGGCACGCATACGGAGCAGCCGCTTGCCAAGTACACCTGCTCGCCCGCCAGCAGCCATTCCTCGTGGAGCGCGATGTTTAAAGGCGTAGCCCTCAGGGCCCGTCAAGCACCGACAACATCCTGGGCAGCACGTCGAAGAACGCGTAGTTCCAGCAGCTGAAGTTGTGGCCGCCGTCGCAGCCGAACGGCTTCTGGCCCGGCAGGGGGCGGCCATACATCTCATAGTGGTGCGGCACCCCGGCACCGTTGAGCGCGTGGTGGAAGCGGTCCGTGGATGCCCCCGGAACACGCTCCACCACATCCCCATCCCACGTGCCCGAGCCCGCGTAGAGCGCCACCGCCACGCCCCGCAGCCCCGCGGCGCGCCCCAGCGGATTGTTCATGTTCCACGCCTGGTCGAACGGCCAGAACGGCGAGCCAAACGGGCCGTCCGAGTTCTGGAGCCACCGCGTGGCCTCCTCGGTGATGAGCGCGCGGATGCCCGAGTCCCCCAGGTCCAGCGCCCCGGAGAAGCTGGCCACATAGGCGAACAGGTCCGGCCGCCGCGCCGCATAGCTGATGGCCCCAAAGCCTCCCATCGACAGGCCCGCAATCGCCCGCCCCTTCTTGTACGCGAGCGTGCGCAGGTTCTGGTCCACCCACGGAATCAACTGGTTCAGGTGGAACTCCTCCCACGCCTGATTCACCCCGCGAGGAAAGACCCAGTTCGTATACCAACCCACCTTGCCACCGTCCGGCATGATGGTGATGACCGGCATGTTCTCCGTAATCGCATACGCCGCACCGAACTCCACCCACTGCGCGGAGTTCGCTCCAGCGCCTCCATGCAGCAGGTACACGACGGGATAGCGCAAGCCCGGGTTCTGCTCGTAGCCCGTGGGCAACAACACACGGACATGGTGACGCGGGTCATAGACGGCGTTGAGCGAGACGAGCGCCGTGGAAATCTCCACGTCGATGAGCCGGTCCGTGATGGGCCGCACCGCATGCACGGTGATGCCATGGCCCGAGCCGAAGAACGGAGCCAGACTCGCCTCCAGCGTGGAGACCGCCGCGTCTTCCTCCGCATGAGCCATCTGGGGCGCGCCGCCCACCCAGACGGCGACCAGGGCAAGCGCGCTCACCACCGTGGAACGCCAGGACACCGCCGAGCAACGGACAGGGGGGACTGCCTTGTCTTTGGACATACGCCCACCACTAGGGATTCAACTCAAATCGCGCAAGTCCCCAGGAATGACAAATCAACCCGAGCCATGACAGCCATTGCGGCGCCGTCATAAATTGCCGCCCAGACCCGGCCTCTCGAGCCGGGCATGACGCGGGCGCTCAGGAACCGCCGCCCCCATCACTCGCGCCGCCCCGCCGCTCCACGCGCGTCAACAGGCCGGAGAGGCCCTCGAAGCTGGCATTGCCCACCTGGTGCAGTCCGAAGCCCCAGAGGAACGCCGTCATGCCCGCGCCGAAGCCTCCCCACGTCGGAGAGAAGACGTTGAGGAGCTGGAGTCCCAGCACCACCGCCACGCCCGTCAGCAGCACCAGCAGCGCCAGCTCCACCAGCCACAGATGACGCGGCGAAGGCAGCGGCATGCCCTCCAGCGCGCCGAGCCCACCCGCGGAATCCGCGTCGTCATCGCCCGGAGCCTCCGGCAGCGACGGCAGGCTGCCTCCCGTGGGCGCGCTGGCCGAGGGCACCTCTGGCGCGGAGGCCGCATTGGCCAACAGCGACTCCCTCCCCGCGGGAATCCCCATCCTGCCGCTCATGCTGGCGCTCTGTGGACTCGGGTAGCTCTGGAGCGCCAGCCGCGCCTTGTCCGCCTTGTAGTCCGCGTCCTGCAGCGTCTCCGGCGTCAGCGCCAGCTGAGCCTCGTTCAGCAGCGAGTCGATGTGCCCCAGCTCATGCAGCTCGGAGTCCGCGGTGGCCTCGCTTCGCTTGCGCGCCACCTCCTCGCGCAGTCCGTCGATGCGCTTGCGCACCTGGCCCGTCTGCGCGTGATGAAGGATGTCGCGTGCCTCGCGGTACTTCGCGGCGGCCTCGTGCGGAGACTCCGCCGCCAGCGCCAGCATCGCCTCGCGCAGCTTCGCCTCCGCGTTGTCCAGCTCCGCCTTCTGCGCATCGCTGGCCGTGCTCCTCGCCTCCTCCAGTGCTCCACGAAGCTCCAGCAGGAGCCGCCGCACGTAGTGCGCATACGCGCCCTGGTACAGCCGGAAGCCATCGTCCACGCTGACGTCCGCGCGGGCCCGCGCCTGCTTCAGCCGCTCCTTCACGTCCGTGGTGAGCTCGCGCCACTCCTCCAGCGAGAAGCCCCGGGGATTGCGCGGCGAGGCCACCGCCAGCGACAGCTCCGCGCAGAGGATGTCGAAGTAGGAGCGACGGGCCATCTCGAACTGCTGCCGCGCGGTCGCCAGGTCTCCCTGGTCCAGCCGCGCGCGCACGTCCTGGAGCAGCGGCAACAGCTCGTACATCAGCCGGAAGCCCAGGCTGTCATCCCCCAGCTTCTGCGCCAGCGCGCGCGCCTGCGTCTCCAGCTCCGCCAGCTTCGCCTTCAGCCCCGCCCTCGCCAGCTCCTCCACGTTCTGCCCGCGCAGCGCCTTGAGCTGCTCCTCCAGTCGCTCCGTCGGCACCTTCCCGATGCGTAGCGACGTCTCCGCCTCGTCCAGCAGCGTGCTCGCCTGCGCCGGCCGCAACTCCCGGGGCAGTGCCTGGAGCTCTCGCGTTCCGGTGCACCACGCCTCGTACAACCGCAGCTCCGGCTCCACCCGGGCCAGCTCCGCCTCCGCCACGCGGCCCCCTCGCAACGGCCCACGAATCCGGGAGACGAGCGAGTCGATGCGCGCACGCACCTCCAGCCCCACCCGCCGGGTCTCCGCGTCCTGACCATTGAGCAGCACCGCCGCGCGCCGCCGCAGCGCCTGCGCCCGCTGGAGCTGCTGCGCCCGGGGCCGGATGTTCTGCGTGTACAGGCGCACGCCATACGACGACACCGCGCCCGCCGCGATGAGCAACGCGCCCCACAGCCACGGCGTCCTCACCCAGACGGTGAAGGGCTGCTCCACCGCCACGCCCTGCGGCACCGCCATCCGCACCGTGCCCGTGTACTCGCCCGGCCCGTCCAACCCGCGCAGATGCAACAACAGCGTGCCGCTGCCATTCGCCGGCACCAGCACCGAGTCGACCGCGGCCGACAGCTCCAGATCCTTGCCGTCCTTCCCGCCGCCCTCCAGCGAGAAGCTGGCGCCGTCGAAGCGCGGCTGCACCAGCGTCGCCCCCAGGTCCGGGGCCTTGTGCTGAAGCTGGAGCAACCGGGGCGCGGCCACCTTCCCCGTCACGCCCGCCGTCTCCTTGAAGGGCAGCCGCACCGTCGCATCCACCGTGCCCAGGCCCCAGCCCGACGAGGCCACCGCGGGCGACGTCGCCACGAACTGCACCACTGGCACCGCCTGCGTCCGCGTGACGATGAGCGCCGTCGTCTCGCGCCCACCCGCATGCACCAGCACCAACTGCCCCGTGTAGTCCCCCGCCGTCGGCAGCTTTCCGCTCACCTCCAGGTGTAGCGGGGCTCTCGCGGAGATGGACGGCGAGGTGGACACCGCCGTGCCCGCGTCCTCGGCGCCTGCCTCGCGCACGACGGCCGTCAGCGTCACCTGGGAGCCGTCACTCGCCTGGAGTGGGTCCACCAGCACCGTCACGCCGCCAGGGAGCGCCTCCTCCACACCCGCGTCACCCGGAGGCGGCGACAGCAGGTCCACACGCAGCACCGTCCGGAAGTCCTCCGACGTCGTGCGCAGCTTCACCTCGTTGCTGGCCGTGGCGCCGGCCACGCGCAGCCGCGTCTGCGCCAGCGCGACGCTCGACGCGGTGAGCACCACGAGCAACACCAGGCGCGGGAGGCCCTGACCACGGCGGCGGCAACGGACATCGAGGACGAACATCCACCGACGATAACAGGCGCGTCCCCCGCCTCCAGTTCACACCCTCACTCCCAGCCCAGGAGCGCCTTCACCTCCGGGGACAGGCCGCGGCGGATGGTGTCCGTGGGAATGCCCTCGTTGTGTCCCGTGGCGGACGGCAGGCGCGGTCCTCCGCTGTGATGCAACGCGGCCAGCCGCAAGTCCTGGGTGAAACACGGCGCGCCCGAGGACCCCGGGCTCGTGGAGGTCCGATAGGACACACGCGTGCGTGACGCGTTGACGGACAGGAACTCGTCCAGCACCACGCTCATCGGCTGTCCCTCCGGGTGCTGGACGATGAGCGCCAGGCTTCCCACGACGAAGGGCACCTCCTCCTCGGGCAGCTCCAGCCAGCCCCGGGGCTCGCCCTCCACCCGCTCGTCGCCCGGCGCGCCCTCCACCTGGAGAAAGGCGTAGTCCAATTCGTCCACCGTCGCCTCGCGGGGCCGGGGGTGCATCAGGTCCGCGGGACTGTACGAACTGCGCGCGATGCACCGCTTCACCGCGTAGCGTGTCCCCGGCTGGAGCAACGTCCGGTCCGGCAACACCTTGTGGTCGAAGCGCACGCGCAGCGACTCCAGGAGCCGGTTCTCGATGACGTGGAAGTTGGTGAGCACCACGTCGCGCGACACCAGGAACCCCGTGCCCAGGGATGCGCCCAGCACCGGCTCCACCCGGCACACGCGCCGCTCTATCGCGGCCAGTCTCCGGCGCCACCCGTCCGCGCCGCCGGCCTCGCTCCAGGCACCGACGATGCGCTCCAGGCTGCGCCGCGGAATGCTCCGCTGCACCGAGGCGAGATAGCCCTGCATGAAGCGATGCAGCCGCGGATGGCGCGGATGGGCACCGTGCATGCCCGTCACCAGCTCCCGCGTCCAGCCTTCCGACTCCGCGCGATGGATGAGTCCCGACGCCCGCTCCCTCGGGCCGCCCGTGGGAACGAGCGCTTCCAAATCCCGGTGGCACACCGAGGCCACCACCCGGCGAAGGTCCTCCACCGAGGGAAACGCCCCCAGCATCGCCAACAGCAACTCGTCTCTCTCCGCGCCGTCGAGCTCCATGGTGTCACCCGTGAAGAACCACTGACGAAGCCTTCCCCGGCCTGCCGACGCTGCGATGAATCTTCTGTATTCGCCGAGCGGATTCCCAGTGGCAGCCGCCCTTCTGCCCTGACGTGCCGGGTCCAGAAGCCCGCGAGCGGACACTCGTTACCGGGCCCTCCGCAACGAGGCCCGGGTCCGAAGTCGTCGAGGACCCCGCCTCAGCGCACCGCCCACGTAGCGGGAGGTACGTAGGAGACGAGGTCCGGCCGCGCCACCACCCGCAGCGAGGAGGCGCCCGCCTGGAGCGTCCCCGCCAGCGTGGGGATGACGCGGAAGCGCACCTGGAAGGGCTCTCCCTGTCCCCGAGGCCGCAGCTTCAGCGTCACCGCGCCATCCTCCGAGGTCCACGACGCGACACTCCCCACCGCCACCAGCGCGTCCAGGCTCGCGGCGTCCACCTGCACGCCCGCGGGCAACCCGTGCCGCAGCTCCAACTCGAGGCCCGAGGGCGTGGAGGCCTGCATCGTCACCTCCACGGGCTGCCCCACCTTCGCCTCCCGGGGCGAGTCCACGGCCAGCTCCAGCCCCCCTTGCGCCTCCTGCTTCCACGGCACGGCGGCGGACAACGCCAGCGCGAAACCCAGGCCCGGCACCGCGGGCTCCGCTCGCACCGTCCAGACATGCGCGCCTGCCGAGCCCGCCGCCGGGGCCTCCAGCGACAGCACCTCGCGCAGCGCCTTGGCGTCATAGGTGCCCTCGGCCACGGGCTTCCCGTCGCGCTCCAGCACCACGCGCACCCGAGCGGGCAGCGGCTCCTTGAAGAGCGACACCACGGCCTTGAGCGCCAGCCGGTTCGCCCGGCCTCCGCCCCAGCCGCGCGCCGGCCCGTAGCCCGCGAGCAGCGAGGCACCCAGGTCCGCCAGCGGCGCCTTCGCGTCACCCTCCAGGCCCAGCACCGCCAGCGCGGTGGCCTCCGCCTCCGAGGGCGCTTCCCCATTGGCCGCCACGACGCCCGACTCCACCGGCAGGTACGCGGCGCCGTCCTCGCGCTTCTTCAGCGCGTCACGCACCTGGGCCCGCAGCGAGTCCCGCAGCGCGCCCGTCACGATGCCGCTCGCCAGCAGGGACGCCGCCGTGTAGCCGTCCTTCACGTGCGCCCGGTTGCGCTCCAACGCGCCCGACGCCAGCGTGGAGAAGCGCGCCGCGCGCCGCTGCCCCCCAGGCGTCCCGGACGCCGCCGCCACCGCTCGCGCGCAATCCGCCGTCGCCACCAGCAGTCGCTGGAGCGTCCAACCCTCGCCCCCCTGGCACGTGCCGTCCGGACGCTGCGCCGCGGCCACCCAGCCCGCGAGCCGCTCGCCCAGCCGCGCCAGCACCGGGTTGTCCGGATGGAGCAGCGTGCCCTCCACCAGCAGCGTCGCGGACACCACGTCCGGCGTGCGCCCCAGCCGCAGCGCGCGCTGCGTCGCTTGCGCCACGAGGACCCGCACGCCTTCCGCGTCCACGAGCCCTCCCGCCGCCTCCGGCGGTGACGCCATGCGCGCGCCCTTCGGGGAGAGGGCCGCCTTCAGGACCTCGGCCGCCTGGGGCTCGCCCAGCGCCGTCAGCAGCTCCGGCGCGCGCCCGGCCAGGAGCAGCGCATAGGCCACGTCCTCCGAGCCTCCGCGAGCCCCCGCCGACGTCAGCTCCGAGCGCAGCACGCCCAGCCCTCCTGGATACACCTGGAGCCGCACGCGCTCACTGCCCGCCTGCGCATCCGCGGCGCCCGTGAGCGACAGCGTGCGCGGCGCCGCCAGCGTGCCGCTCCACGTCTGGACCACGGGCCGACCGGTGGGCCACACGTCCAGGGGCTTCTCCACGCTGTCCGCGTCTCCCAGCGCCGCGCGCACCGCGATGGGCCCCGGGCCCGACACGCGCACCGTCACGTACTCCACCACGCTGCCTCGCGCCGGCACGCGCACCGTGCGCGTGGCGCCCTCCACCGCCGCGCCCGTGGCCTCCACCTTCAGCGACGTCTCCACGGCCGCATCCGTCGTGTTCACCACCTGCACCGGCACGCGCACGGAGTCGCCCGCGCGCAGGAAGGCCGGCAGCACCGGGTCCACGTACGTGGGCAGCGTCCCCGCGAAGCTCGTCACCGCGCCGGCCTGGGCGCCCGTGCGCGAGTGCGCCAGCGCCAGCACGCGCCAGCGGGTGAGCCGGTCCGGCACGCGCACCGGCAGCGTCGCGGTACCGGACTCATCCGTCACCACCAGCGGCTCGAAGAGGAACGTCTCCGGGAACCACGCGCGGCTCGGCGCCCCTGGGGCCGCGGGCTTCTCCTCCAGCAACCCACCACCGCCCGGTGAGCGCTCTCCCCCCTTCCCCCTCGCGAGGCGCTTGTCGGAGCCGCCCTCTCTCTCCTCCTCCGGCGCCGCGCCCCCTCCCATGGGGGCCTGCATGGGCGCGGCGGCGACCTCGATGGCGTCCGACTCCTTGAGGGCGAAGTCCGCCGACACTCCCATCGTCTGGGCATTGGGTTCCCAGTCGCCTCCCAGCGCGGACGCGGACGCTCCGAAGAGGCCCCGGAGGTTGTCCCCGAACAGGGTCAGCGTGAGCCCGGCCCCGACGACGAGGCACACCGCCCCGACGATGATATTGCGCATCATGGCGCCTCCCGGGCGACCCACGCGTTCCAGTTCTCCACGTCCTCTGGCAGTCGCGTCCCACGCGACACCACCGCACGCGGGTCCGTCAGCTCCAGCAACTCCCTGGGCAACCGCGACAGCCTCAGCCGCTGGCCGAAGGCATCCTTCACCTTCTCGCCCCGCTGCTCGCAGGACGCCAGCGCCTGGGTCCACAACTTCGCGAGCCCCGCCGGGTTCAGCGTCTCACCTTCCGGCGCCTTCTCCTCCCACTCACGCACCTGCGCGTGCAGCTCCGCGAGCACCGCGTAGAAGGGCTCCGTCAGCTCGGACTCCGGGTCGAACTCACTCCGCGCCCGCGCGCTCACGCGCGTCTCCGCATCCTCGGGTGTCGGCACCGCGCTCACCCGCAGCAGCGCCGCGGCGGCCGCGTTGGAGCCCCGGATGCGCCCCTGCGCCAGCGCCACGCCATCCAGCACCCCGAAGGCGGGCTGCGACACCGTCGGCGCGGGCCTCACGCTCGCCATCGCATCCGTGCCCGGCAGCGGCACCAACTGGCTCAAGGTCTCATCCACGCCGATGAGCCCCACCGCCGCGGGCCCGTCCTTCCCATCCACGCGCGTGCGCACCTGGAGCCGCGCCAGGTCGCCGGGGGCGTAGGCCGGCTTCTCCGACGACACCTCCACGGAGAGCTGCGCGCGCGGCGCCACGTACACCCGCGCCCGAGCCCCCGCCCACGACGTCTCCGCCCAGCCCTCGAAGTCCGCGGGCAGTTGGAAGCGCGCCGTGGTGGAGCCCTTCTCCAGCTTCGCCACCAGCTCCTGCTTGCCCACCGTGAGGTGCAGCTCCTTGGGCAGCGTCCCCTCGAACGCGGGGCCCCGCATCAGGTCGATGCGCACCTCTTCGCCCGCGCGCGCCAGCACCGGTGTCGCGCGCAGCCGGAAGGGCGGCAGCATCACCGGGCGCGACATCCACTTCGTGTCCCCCACCGGCTTGCCGTCCACCTTCGCCACCACCTTCAGCTCGTAGCCCAGGAACGTGGTGGCCTGTGCCTGCCCCTCCGTCTCCGAGTCATCGTCACCGGAATGAACCGTGAACCCCACGACCCCCATCGACTCCTCTTCCTCGATGTCACCCGTGAGCCTCACGCGCGCGAGGCGCTCCTGGACACACGCCACCACCGAGGGACTCAGCGTGCTCTTCACCCACGGCAGCGCGGACCAGGACGTCGTCAACTCCCGCTTCGCGCCCAGCCGCCAGCTCAGCGCCACCGGCAGGCGATCTCCCGACTCCAGCTTCGACGGCAGGCACGCACGCGCGTCACTGACGAGGGGCGCCAGCGCGTCCGTCAGCGACGTGCCCGTACCAAAGGCCGGCTCCGCCACCAGCTCCATCCAAGGCAAGCCCGCATCCCGCACCTCGAACGTCAGCGCGAGGACGCGCTCTCGACCCGCGGGCAGCGTGCGCGCGCGAACCCCCTGGGCCAGACACGCCGTGAGCGCGTCCAATTCGCCCCCCACCTCCGTCACCGCGCCGCCCGCGCCCACGCGCACGCCCAGCTTCACCATCCGCTCTTCCTCATCCGGCGGGATGAAGCGCGCGCACGGGAAGAGCGACGTCAGCCAGCCCTCCACCACGAGCCGCTCCTTCAGCGACGCCTGGCTGTCCTCCTCCAACAGGTTCGTCAGCGTCACCAGCCGCACCGGAGGCGGCCGTGGCGGGCGGCGCACGGGCAACGGCGGCACCACCACGTTGACGGGCGGTCCCGGGTCCAATTGGAAGGCCGCCACGCCGTCCTCGTCCGTCACGCCGCGCACGCCCTCGTCCCGAGCATCCCACGCGCGCGTCACCGTCAGCTCCGCCCCCGGCAGCACCCGGCCGTCCGGCGTGGTGGCGCGCAGGTAGACGCGGTTGCTGAAGCCATCCACCAGCCCGTCCTCCAGCTCCGTCACCGAGGAGATGGCGAGCGCGTCCTCCGAGAGCAGGAGCGCCACCGCGCCTCCCACCCGGTCCCCCGCGGCGTCTCGCGCGGACACACTCGCGAAAAGCGTCACCTGGCCGCGCAGGTCCTCCGGCACGCGAGGCAACGTCACGCGGAAGCGCCCCGCCGCGTCCGAGCGAGCCCGAAGCGGCAGTCCTCCCGTGCTCCATTCCGGAGGCGGCGGCCACGCCCCGGAGACAGTCCACCGCAGCTCCACCTCCGCGTCCGTCACGGGAGCACCCGACGCGTACACCACCTGGCCTTCCACCTCGGGCGTGTCACCCGCGCGCCAGGAGGGCCGGGGACTGGACACCTCCACGCGGAAGCGCGGCAGCGTGAAGGGCTTCACCTGGAACGTCGCGCTGGCCTGCGTGTCACCGCTGCTCCACAGCAGCGTCCACACTCCGACGGGCGCGCCCCGGTCCAACGGGAAGCTGCCGGCCACGACGCCCCACGGCCCCGCGGGCGCTCGTTCCTCCAGCACCGTCTCTCCCGTCGCGTCCTTCAGGAACCACGTCCCGGGCCGCCCATCCAACGGAGACAAATCCCGGGTGCGCAGCACCACCGCGCGGAAGCTCACCTCGTTGCCCGGCTCGTAGAGCGGCCGGTCCGTCAGCACATGGGCCACCGCGGGCGCGTAGAGCGGCAGCGTCGCGTCCACCGTGTCCGTGCCCAGAGGCGTGGTGACGCGGGCGCGCAGCTTGTAGTCGCCGTCCGGCACCTCGGGCAGCTTCACCTCGGCCACCAGCGTGTCGTCGGAGTCGCGCGTCCACGGGGACTTCTTCTCCGGCTCCAGGGGCGTCTGCTTCCCGTCGGCATCCACCAGGAACAGCTCCGCGGAGCCCCGCCGCACCCGCGCGGTCATCAGGCTGCCCCGAGCGTCCGGCGCGTGCGCGTCCGCCCAGATGATGACGCGTCCGGAGAGCCCTCGCGCCACCGAGCGGACATCCAGGCCCACCGTCTGGCGGAACTGTCCGTCCGGGCACTGGGGCACCTTCACCCCACGCAGCACCCAGGCGCTCAAACACACGTCCCACGCCGCGAAGGCCCAGACCCCCACCAGCAGCAGGGCCGCCAGCCCCCCCTTCTTCGCCCGACGGCGGAAACGCTCTGTCATGCATCCTCCCCGAGGCCGCACTCTATGCCGGGAGTCCCCCTGGCTGCCGAGCCCCCTTCTTCGCGCACCCGGCGCCGGTGCGGTAGCGTCCCGCGTCTCATGCTCCCGTCGCCCAAGCCCCGTGCCGCCCGAGCTCCCCCGGATGCCCTGCCCTCGCGACTGGAGACGCTGCTGGAGTCGCTCACGGACCGGCACCTGGCGGACCGGCTGGAGCGCGTCCATCGCGCGGCGGCGGTGGCCATCGACCAGTTGGGACACCTGAGCATCGCCCGTTACGAGCCCACCTCCCTGGAGTCGGACGGCGGCGCGGACCTGTCCCTCTGGGAGACCATGGCCCCCGCCATCGGCGACACCCTCGTGGGCGTCAACCAGCTCGTCAGCGCCATCCACCAGCAGTTCCCCCCGCCCGCGCGCGCCGCGAGCACCGGGGACACCGGTTGGGCCCCTCCCCCCGCCAGCTCCGATGAGCGGCTGGCGCAGGAGGTGGAGGCGGTGCTCCACGCCACCGCGGAGCGGCTGTCCAAGCGGGTGTCGGAGCTGGGCCAGCAGATGCGAAAGCCAGAGGTCGTCAGCGACCGCTGGACGCTGATGGCCAAGCTCCAGGCGTTCCGCGCCGACTTCCGCGTGCGCATCGGCGACCTCGTCTACCTGACGGCGGCGGCCTTCGAGGACGTGCGCCGCGAGGACGTGGTGCCCGGCTACGTGCACCAGGTGGGCGCGCGCTCGGCGCTGCGCGGGGCGGCGGCGGACCTGCGCCGCTCGCTGCAAGGACGGTTGGAGCGCGCGACGAAGGCGGAGGCCCCGTCACGACCCCCGCTGGCCCGACAGATGGCGGAGAGCGTGTCGGCCTTCATCACCCTGTCCGCCTCGGTGGCGCTGCGCACGCCGCAGAAGCACCACGTGCTCACCTTCCGCGCGCGCCTCCAGGACGCGGGAGGACAGCCCGAGCTGGCGGCGGACGTGCTGCCCTCGCTCGTCGAGCCCTTCCTCGCCTTCCTGGAGGAGGCCATGGACGAGGTGACGCGCACGTGGCTCGTCGTGCATGACCGCGAGCTGTGGGCGGCGTGTGGCGCGAAGCTGGAGCAGGCGGAGATGCACCTGACGCTCGGCTCGCCAGGCGCGGCGCGCGTGCTGGCGGACGCGGTGGACACGGCGGCGGCGCTGTACGGTCGCTCGGCACCGTTCGACGGCTTCCTGCGCAAGGCGCGACAGGAGGCCGCCGAGGGACTGGCCGAGACGGGCTCATACGGCCTGCTCGAGCGCTTCAGGGAGCGCCTCGCGGCCCTGCCCTTCAGCTAGGTGGCCGCGACTACTTCTTCGTGTCGGCGGGCAGCGCGGGAGCCTCCGCCTTCGACGGCAGCACGCGCAGCTCGTTGAAGCGCTCGGCCAGCGTGCCCGGCGTCATCTCTTCCTGCCACTGCTTGGGGTTGGTGTTCCAGCCGAAGTCCGCCGGCACCTTGCCGCCACCCTGGTTCTTGTAGCCAATCATGTCCGGGAACAGCGTGGACCAGCGGCCCGCGGGGTCCGGCTCCTTGGTGATGTACTGCCGGTTGGCGGGGATGAGGAAGGGCTTGCTCGCGTCGCTCATGACGCAAAGCCTCCCCGAAACCCGCCCGCAAGGGTAGTGGGAAGCCACGGTGACGGCGCCTGGAGGCCTGGTCCCCGGACATCCCCCCGGAATGAGGCCCTCAAGCGGCCTTCCGGGCCTTCCCCCGGCGCACGGGGGGCAGCACCCGGGGGCCCAGCGCGAAGACGGCCGCGAAGTAGCGCGCCTGGGCCTCGCTCCGGTACCGGTAGCGCCGCACCTCGCCCTCCGACGTGACGACCTCCACCCCCCAGCCCTTCCTGTCCTCGCTCACGTCCACGCGCTCCACGCCGCCCATGCCGTCCCCCTCTCCCGTTTCCTGGCGTCTTGGAGATCAATCACCGTGCCAGTCAGTCCACGCGGATGCCCGGGGTTGCGGTGTCCACGGGACGTCAGTCGGCCGCGAGGCGGTAAGGAATGCAGCCATGCTCGCCTGCCTGCCTGCTCGTGGGTGGAAGGGTGCGATGCCCTCCAGGGCGCGTACCCAGGGCCCGGAGCGGTCTGCTTGTGCCGCGCGATTCCTGCGTTAACTCAGAGGCATGACTGAATTCGAGAGCAACATCGGCGAGCGGTTCGCCGAATTCGTCCTTCCCGACGGCTGCGTGCTCTGCGGTGGGGCGGTGAACGTGCGCGCCAGCCCCTCCGGGGCGCACAGCTACTGCGCCCACTGCCACTGGCTGTCCAAACCTCGCATGCGCGTGAAGGACAACGGCGTGGAGCTGTCCTTCGGCGCGGCGGCCACGGCTTGATGTCCCGCGCGTCGAGCATCCACGAGGCTCGACGCGCTCACCCCACGGGCAGGCTCAATTCGCGGAGCAGGCCCAGACCCCCTGGATGGTGCAGAAGCAGTTTCCGACGCGCCGGTTGATGCAGCACGAGCGCGTGCCGCTGCCGGCCGGGGAGCACGCCTTGCCCGCGAGGCTCAAGCAGGAGCTGTTGGGCTGCAGGCAGATGGAGGGCAGCGAAATGGGGCAGATTTTGTGCAGCCCATCGCACTCGACGGACTCGCCAGGGTAGGTGTTGCACGTGGTGCCCGTGCAGGACACCGTCGACCCATTCGAACAGGTCGTCGTACACGTTTCGAGCGCGCTCTCCTCCTGGGCGAGAGGCTCCAGCGCCTCGACGGCCTCGGTTCCACCACAGGCCAGCAGACCGGACACGACCAGCGCCGACAGCACCGTCAGGGACAGCTTCATGGGTGGGCTCTCTTTCAGCGAAGGATGGGCGATGGCCCATCACGCACGCGCGTGCGCGCTGGAGAGGGATTGAAGCATGACCCGTGGGTGCCCCGTCAGGCACGGGCCCATGATTCACCGTGGCATCTGCACTTCGATTTCACTATTTCGAGCAGAGCGGACACGGTGGGGTGCGGGGGCCTCACCTGCGCGGGCCTTCGTCGAGGCCGGGGCCTTCCAGGGTGCGCCCTGAGTCGGAGGCCTCACGAGGCGGTGCGGGCGGCAGGCCCTGCGCGGAGAGCAAGAGCGACAGCAGCGCGGCCTGCTCCTTCTCCCCGAGGACCTCCATCGTCTTCGGCAGGCTGAGGGAGACGGAGGTCGGCTCGCCGTCCACGTCGGGCTGACAGGTGCGCCAGCCGGTGTAGTGGCCCCCCGCCACCGTCAGGGTGTAGCTGCAGCCGCCCACGTCGCCGGAGATGCCCACGGGGGAGATGACGAGCGAGGTGGGCCAGTGGGCGAGTTCGCCATCCACGCGCAGGCCCTGCTCGGAGGCCATGCGGGACAGTTCGAGCCGGCTGTCCTCCACGCCCACGCGTCCGACGATGGGCCCCTGGGGCCAGCGCAGGTCCACGTCACCGCCGCGCAGGCGGCCCTTGAGCGAGGAGCCGGTGCGGCGCAGGTCGAAGCCTCCGCCGCGCACGACGTCGCGACTCAGGGACACCGTGAGGGACTCTTCGCCCACCTGGAAGCGGATGGGACCGCCGCGTTCGGAGACGGCGAGCTGCGCGCTCGCGGGCGCGGCGAGTCCGAGCGACAGCAGCACCGCGCTCAGCCTGCCGAGCGCTCCTCGGGGTCCGGATTCGGGGCGTGACACGGGGCACCTGCCTTTCCTCTGGGCACTGGAGGGAAGGTAGGGTCGCGAGCCCGGGGCGGGCATGGCCGTGCACCCCGTGGGCTCGCATGGAGGGACACCCTCAGTGGGGCCCGTGAGCGCCTGGAGCGCCGCCTGCCGCGAGGGACGGGTCATCGCGCTTGCGCTCGCGTTTGTCCCAGGAGTCGCCGTCCTCGTAGCCCCACTCGTCGACGTCGACGCGGTAGCTGGTGGGCGAGAGCAGTCGTCCCCGGCAGATGCGCTCCTGCCAGTTCCCGTGGTCCACGGAGCTGTCCGCGCGGGAGAGCAATTCGCGCATCAGCCAGTCGGGGACGATGGCGCGGTCGGATGGATAGGCGAAGCGGAAGAAGAGCAGATGGGAGAGGAGGACTTCCCAGTAGCGGTCGAAGCGGCGCAGCAGGCGTTCCCAGTCGAACGTCGCGCCGGTCTTCAGGAGCAGGTGGGTGAGCTCGTGGCCATCGAAGCGCTCTCGCTCGAGGACGAACGCCTTGCTCCAGAAGATTTCCTCGGCGGGAGGGACGCGGCACGGGCAGCCCAGCACCTGCGCGGGGACGGCGTGCTCGAACCAGGCTTCGTCGATGGCGGTGATGCCGTTGCCGGAGCCGTAGATGAGGTCGACGAGGAAGTCCGCCCAGAAGGCCTTGTGGAGCCAGCCGTGGACCTCGCTCTCGGTGCGCCACTCGTTGCGCGCGAGGAGTTCGAGGGCGCGGTCTCCATCCTTGCGGTGGAGGAAGAGGTCCAGGTCCTTGGTATCGCGATAGATGCCCGTGTAGTGAGCGAAGGCGTAGGCGCCGCCCACGAGGAAGGGGATGCCAGCGTCGGAAAGCAGTTGGATGGCGTAGGTGCGCGCGCCCAGCTCCGCCACGGAGCGCCGCACTTCCATCCGCCTCGGGTCTCCTCCGGGTGCCCCGGAGGCCTTCGGTGGTTGCTCGGCCATGAGGGAAGATAGGGGAGCAGGGCCGGCACGTCAGCGAGTCGTCCGCGCACCCGCCCGAAGGGCAGGCGAGCGGGCGACGGCCCACTTGATTCACCGCACCAGCCACAACATCAGGGGCGCGGTGACGAAGGACAGCGGAATCCCCACGCCCACCATCAGCACGGCCAGCTCCGGGTCCAACCGATGCTCGGCCGCGAGAATCGCCGCGCTCACCATGGGCGCCATCGCCGCCTGGAGCACCGTCGCCTGCACCACCACCGGCGACAACCCCGGCAACGCCAACAACCCCAGCGTCACCACCCCCGGCACCAGCACCAGCTTGTAGAAGAGCCCCAGCGACAGCGCCGGCAACCGCGCCCTCATGCCCGACAGCCGCAACTGCAACCCCACCGAGAACAACGCCAGCGGCGTCAACAACGCCCCCAGCCGCTCCAGCACCGACTCCACCCAGACCGGATACCCCACCGGTCGCAACAGCAGCGACACCACCAACGCCACGAACGGCGGAAACGTCGCCACCTTCCTCGCCAGCGCGCTCAGCGGCAGCTCCACCTCCGCGCTCGCTCGCGCCGCCGCCAGCGTCGCCAACGTGGACAGCACCAGGAACGAGCCGAGCTGGTCCGCCACCACCGCCACCGCCAGCCCCTCCGAACCCAGCAACGCCTCCGCCATCGGCAAGCCGACGAACGCCGTGTTGCCCAACCCGCCCGTCAACACCAACGCCGCCACCGACTCCTTCGACAACCCCAGCCGAGGCCCCAGCCACCGGAAGAACGGCCCCGCCGCCAGGTAGTACAGCCACGGCACCACCGCGGCCACCAGCAGCGACGGCACGAACTCCAGCCGATGCATCACCCGCAACACCAGCGCCGGCAGCGCCACGTACAGCACGAACGTGTTGAACGGCCCCGCCGAGCCCTCGGGGAACTTCCCACTGCGCCGGGCCAGCACCCCCAGCACCAGACACGTCCCCAACAACCCGATGACCTGACTCATGACGCCCGCGCCTTCCCGCGTCGACGCTGTCCCGCGCGCGGCGACCGTGACTCCTGTTTCCCAACGCCCACCACCCCGCCTCCCGACAACAACGCACGCTCGCGCTGGATGAGCTCCGCCAGGAAGTCCATCACCGCCCGCACCCTCGCGTTCTGCTGCAGGTCCGCGTGAACCACCAGCCAGATGTCTCGCCGCAACGCCACCACCGGAGGCAACAACCGCCGCAAACCCGGCGTGAGGTCTCCCTGGAGACACGGCATCAACCCCAACCCCAATCCCCCACCCGTCGCCGCCATCACCGACAGCAACGAGTTGCACCGCACCCCCACCCTCGCGGACGACCCCACCGACTCCAGCCACCTCGCCTCCGGCCACTTCGCCGCCGCCCCCGTGTACCCAATCACGTCATGCCCCGCGAACCCCGTGGCCGGGTCCGCCAACCCCCGGCGCGCGACGTACGCCTCCGACGCATAGAGCGAAATCGCGATGTCCCCCACCTTGCGCGCCACCAGCGATGCCTCGCTCGGCCGCGTCAGCCTCACCGCCACGTCCGCCTCGCGCCGGGTCAAATCCAGCGCGCCGTAGTCCGTGAGGAACCGCACCTCGATGCCCGGATGCCGCTCCCGGAACGGCGCGAAGCGCGGCAACAACGTGTTCACCGCGAACGCCTCCGTCGTCGTCACCCGCACCACGCCCTCCAGCCGCGCGTCCTCCCCTCCCGCTCGACGCTCCACCGCGAGCATCGCCCCTTCCATCTCCTCCGCGGGCCCCTGGATGCCTCGCGCCGCCGCCGTCGGGACGAGCCGCCCCGGAGTCCGCTCGAACAACCGCGCCCCCAGCGTCTCCTCCAACACAGCGAGCCTGCGCCCCACCGTCGTCGCATCCACCTTCAGCGCCCGCGCCGCGCCCGCGAGTGTCCCCTCTCGCGACACCGCCAGGAAGTACCGCAGGTCGTTCCAGTCCAGCATGGTGCCCTGCAATCTCGCAGCCCCTCCCTGCAACCTCCAGCGTTTCCGCAGGCCGCCTCCTGGCGCATTCATGGCGTCACCGGAACAGGCCGCACGTCGCGGTCTCCCGAGCCACCCACGGAGTCTCGCCATGCGCATCCTCGCCATTGCCCTCATCACCCTCTGCGCCGCCGCGTGCGGAGGAACGAAGTCCCACGTCCGCCCCCAGGACCTCGCCGGCACCTGGGACAGCGCCACGTGTGAAGCCGTCCCCAACGGCGACGGCTCGAACAACTACCTCCAGCGCCACTTCCAGCTCACCGAGTCCGACTGGACGCTCCGCCTGGACTTCTTCGGCGACGCGGGTTGCCAGACGAAGCTGTTCACCGCGCGCGTCGTCGGCCCCTACAGCCTGGGACAGGATTCGGAGAAGGTGTCGGGCGCGACCGAGGGCACCTTCACCTTCGGCGAGCGCTACCTCACCGCGCACCTGCAGCCGCTGGCGGACGTCTTCACCCAGTCGGGCTGCGGCACGGGCGCGTGGACGGTGGGCGTGGAGCAGCCCGTCCCTGGCGCGTGCCTGTCATTCAAGCCGCTGACCGAGTGCGGCAAGGACCACGACGTGGTGAAGGTGGAAGGCACGCAGCTCTTCTTCGGCCAGCGCCCCGGAGACAACGACATGTGCGCCCCGGAGAAGCGTCCGCAAGCCCTGGCCACCCACCCCGTCGTCAAGCCCTGAAGCACGTCAGCCCGGCTTTGGATGCGCCGTCGCTGCCATCCGGCGATGACGGCGCCCCTGTCTGATGTGGGAGACTCTTCCGGGCCAGACATGTCGAACTCCGACACCCAAGAAACCCTGGATGCACGCTCGTCCAAGTCCACACACGGGCGTGACGAAGCGGACCGCCGCTACTTACTTGTCATCGAGGGAAGCTCGTCCTCCCTGTGCCCACTCCCCCAAGAGGGCGAGGTCCTGATTGGCCGGGCCGCCACCGCGGACGTGCGGGTCCAGGATGCCTCGGTGAGCCGACACCATGCGCGGGTGACGGTGACCGCGGAGACCGCGCGCATCGCCGACCAGGACAGCCACAACGGCGTCAAGGTCAACGGCGTGAAGGTAGAGGGCGCGCATCCGCTGCGCACCGGCGACGTCGTCACACTCGGCGACGTCGTCCTCGTCTTCCACGGTGGGACGCGGACGTCGCGCCCGCTGCTGGATGCCAACACCTTGCGCAACCGGCTGGACGAGGAGCTCGAACGCGTCCTCGACTATGAACGCAGCGTCAGCGTGGTGGCGCTGGAGCTCGGGCCTTCCACGGTGGCGCCCCCGGACCTGCTCCGCGCGGCGAGCGGTGCCTTGCGCGGAATGGACGTGCTCGCGCGCGAAGGACCGAACCTCCTCGTCGCCATGCTGCCGGAGCTGCTGCGCGACGAAGTGGAGCCCTTCGTCCAGCACCTCCTCGAAGCCCTGCGTCCCCTCGCGCCCGATGTCCGCGCCGGCGTGGCGACAGCGCCACGGGATGGACTGGACTCGGAGGCCCTCGTCTCCACCGCGCGCGCCGCCGCGCTCACCGCGCCCATGGGCGGCCTGAGCCTGAGCGGGCCGCGCCTCTACCAGTTGGAGCTGGGCGAGCGCGCCGTGGTGGTGGCCGACGCCGCCATGGTGCGCACCTTCGAGCTGCTGCGGCGGCTGGCGGCCAGTCCCCTCACCGTGCTCATCCAGGGCGAGACAGGCTCGGGCAAGGAGAACGCCGCCTGGGCCATCCACCACTGGTCCCCTCGCGCGGACAGGCCCTTCGTCGCCTTCAACTGCGCGACGCTCCAGGAGTCCCTCGCGGAGAGCACGCTGTTCGGACACGAGAAGGGCGCGTTCACCGGAGCTGCTACGGCACGCGCGGGTCTGTTCGAACAGGCCGGTGGCGGCACCCTCTTCCTCGACGAAGTCGCGGAGCTCTCCCTCCCGGTGCAGGCCAAGCTGCTCCGCGCGCTGGACCAGAAGGTCATCACCCGCGTGGGCGACGCGCGCGAGCGCCCCGTCGACGTGCGCATCGTCGCGGCCACCCACCGGCGCCTCTCCGAGGAGGTGAAGGCCGGCCGCTTCCGCGAGGACCTCTACTTCCGCCTGTCCACCGCAGTGGCACTTCTGCCTCCGCTCCGGGAACGTCCTCGCGAGCTGCCCCTGCTCGCGAACACCTTCCTCGCCGAGGCCTGCACCCGCCTGGGCCGCCCCTCGCTGGAGCTGTCCGCCGCCGCCATGGGACTGCTGCGCGGCCACCGCTGGCCCGGCAACGTGCGCGAGCTGAAGAACGCCATGGAGTTCACCGCGGCCACCGCGCACGGTCCCATCGTCGAACCCTCGTGCCTGCCCGAGTCACTCCAAGGCCAGGGCACGCCCATCTCCGAAGCCTCCTCGTCCTCCACCGAAGCCTCCTCCTCTTCCGCCGGAGCCTCCTCCTCATCCGCCGGAGCCTCCTCCTCATCCGCCGAAGCCTCCTCGTCCTCCGCCGAAGCCTCTTCCGCCGGAGCCTCCTCGTCCTCCGCCGAAGCCTCTTCCGCCGGAGCCTCCTCGTCCTCCGCCGAACCAGCCGCTCCTCGCCTCGAGCCCGCGTCGTCCCCCAGTTCCTCGCGCCGCCAGCGCCTCTCCGATGAGCTTCGTGCGCTGGAGCGCCAGCGCATGATGGAAGCGCTGGAGGAGACCTCGGGCGTCCAGGCGCGCGCGGCACGACTCATCGGAATGCCGCTGCGCACCTTCGCGCTCAAATACAAACAATTCGGGCTCGCGGCCTCGCGCCACCGGGAGCCTCCCGGATGAGTACCCAGGCCCCCGCTGCGTGGCAGCCTCCTATCGACTTCGAGGAGTACCACCTGCTGGAGCCCCTGGGCCGGGGAGCGATGGGTGAGGTCTTCCTCGCGCGGGACCTGCGGTTGGACAGACTGGTGGCGGTGAAGTTCATCGCCGGCATGGCGCCGCAGGAGGGACAACGCGAGCGCTTCTGGAACGAGGCCCGCGCCATCGCGCGCGTGCAGCACCCCAACGTCGTGGGCATCTACCGCGTGGGCGAGGTGCTGCGCCGTCCGTATCTGATTTCGGAGTTCGTGCGAGGCGAGAGCCTCGACCGGCTACCGCTCCCCCAGCACTGGACGCAGGCTCTCACGCTGGGCATCGGCCTCGCACGAGGGCTCGCGGCGGCGCATCGCCGGGACGTCGTCCACCGCGACCTCAAGCCCGCCAACGTCATGAAGACCGTGGAGGGCGACGTCAAACTGCTGGACTTCGGCGTGGCCAAGCTCATCGACGCTGCGGGCGGCCCGTCCGAACCGGCTCGCACCCAGCTCTCCCTCGCGCGGCTCGACGTGGCACCTTCCATCGAGCAGGAGCTCTCGCGAACCCTCACGGTGTCACCTCCCGCGAGTCCTCCACCCTCGACACCCTCGCCCATCCCCGCGTTCGTGACGGGCCTGGTGGGCACGCCCGGCTACATGGCGCCGGAAATCTGGCGGGGCCAGCCCGCGACCCTTCGCAGTGACGTCTACTCCTTCGGAGTCATGCTGTACGAGCTGTGCACCGGCACGAGGCCCTACCGGGGAGACTCCGCGCCGGAGCTGCGCGAAGCCGTGCTCCGAGGCGAGCGCCCAGCGCTGACGCGGGTGCTCCCCCAGGTGGACCCGGCCTTCGCCGCCATCATCGACCGTTGCTTGTCGCTGGAGCCCGCCACGCGCTTCGCCTCCGCCGATGTGCTGCGCGAGGCCCTGGAGGCGCTGCGAGAAGGCACCGGTGAGCCCGCGCCCTCGAACGAGCGCCCCTACCCCGGACTGCACGCCTTCGGAGCGGAGGACCGCGCCACGTTCTCCGGCCGTGGCTCGGAGATTCGCGCGCTGGTGGACCGGCTGCGCTCCCAACCCTTCGTCCTCGTGGCCGGAGACTCCGGCATCGGCAAGTCGTCGCTGTGCCGCGCGGGCGTCCTGCCCCGAGTCGCCCAGGGCGCGCTGGGACCCGGCGCGTGGACCACGTGCGAGCTGGTGCCCGGACGCCATCCCCTGGGGGCACTCGCGGCGACGCTGGCACCGCTCCTCGGCGAGAGCGAAGCGTCGCTCCTGGGCGAGCTGCACGCCGCACCCGAAGCCCTGGGACGCCGCATGCGCACGGGCGCGGGGACTCGGGCCGTGCTCCTCCACATCGACCAACTGGAAGAGCTCCTCACGCTCGCGCCGCCCGAGGATGCCCAGCGCTTCGCGCTCGCGCTGGAGTCGTTGGTGGAAGGCGGCCCCCGGCTGCGCGTGCTCGCCACCGCACGAGGTGACTTCCTCGCGCGACTGGCCTCGCTGCCGGGCCTGCGCGAGGCGCTCGACACCGGGGGCCTGTACCTCCTCCAGCGCCCTACCGAAGCGGGACTGACGGAGGCGGTCGTCGCTCCCGCTCGGGCCCACGGCTTCACCTTCGAGTCACCCGCGCTCGTGGAGACCCTGGTGTCCGCCGGTGCGGGCGAGGGAGGACTGCCTCTGCTCCAGTTCGCGCTCGCGCAGCTCTGGGAGCACAGGGACCGGGAGCGCCGGGTGATTCCCGCCACGGCGCTCGAAGCCCTCGGCGGAGTCGGAGGGGCGCTCGCGCGACATGCCGATGGCGTGCTGGCGACCCTGGCGCCGGTGGAGCGCGGCGCGGCGCGACACCTCCTCTCACGGTTGGTGACAGCGGAGGGGACTCGCGCCCAGCGCACTCGCGAGGAGCTGGTGGGCGCGCCAGGCTCGGAGGTCGGTCCGGCCCGCGCGGCGCTGGAAGCCCTGGTGCGAGGCCGGCTCGTGGTGGCGCGCGAGGCGGTGAGCGAGGACGCGGAGACGGGCACCTACGAGCTGGCGCACGAGGCCCTGCTGGTGGGCTGGGACACGCTGCGCGGCTGGCTCGCGGGCGACGAGGGACTGCGCGTCCTGCGCCAGCGCCTGGAGCGAGCGTGCACGGAGTGGCGGCGCCTGGGTCGCACCGTGGAGCTGCTGTGGTCCGGCCGTCAGCTCGTGGAAGCCGCGAGTCTCCCGCTCGACGCCCTGAGCGAGGACGAGCGCGCCTTCCTCCATGCCTCGCGCCGCGTGGCGACACGAAAGCGGCTGGGACGCATCGCCGCGGTCCTCTCCCTTCCTCTCTTCACGGTCGCCGTGTACGGCGGACTCCAGCTCCAGACAGCGCGCGCGCGCGAGCGCGACACCGCCCAGGCCGTGAGCCAGGCGCGGACCTCCCTGGAGCAGGCGCGAGAGGAGAACACGCGGCTGGAGGCCCAGCGCCGCGCGGCCTTCGCCGCCTTCGACACCGCCCAGAAGGTGGAAGGAGAGGCCACGTGGGCCCGGGCCCTGGCGACGGCCGAGCGGGTCGACACCGCCTACCGTGAAGCCGGCAACGCGCTCGACGCCGCGCTTCAGAAGAACCCGCGCCACGCGAGCGGGCGCCAGTTGCTGGCGGAGGTCCTCTTCGAGCGCATCCTCCTGGCCGAGCGGCTGCGCAGACCCGCGCTGCATCGCGAGCTGCTCCAGCGTCTGGCCCTCGTCGACGACACGCGCGACTTCCAGCGACGACTGGACGCCCCCGCGCGCCTGGACCTGGAGACCGAGCCCCCCGGTGCCCGCGTACGCGTCGAGCGCGCCCTCGAGGATGCGGGCCGGCTGAGCTGGTCTGCCCCCGTGACGCTCGGCACCACTCCGCTGCGCGACGCGTCCCTGCCTCCAGGCTCCTACCGCCTCAGCTTCGTCAGAGCGGACCGCCCCGCCGTCCTCTACCCGGTGCTGCTGGAGCGCGGCGAAGCACACGCCACCCGATTGGTGCTGCCCGCCTCCGTCCCCAAGGGCTTCGTGTACGTCCCCCCCGGTCGCTTCCTCTACGGCAGCCCCGACGACGAGGTCATCCGCCGCAACGCCATGCGCGCCCAGCCCCTGCACGCGCTCACCACCGGGGGCTATCTCGTGGGGCGCACCGAGGTCACCCACGGCGAGTACCTCGACTTCCTGCGCACCCTCCCGCCCCGCGAGCGCGCCGAGCGGCGTCCCCACGGAGGCAACTACTTCGGTGACATCTCGCTCGTCGAAGTGGAGCCGGGCCAGTGGGAGTTCCAGCTCGCGCGCAAGGGACACATCTACCGCGCCCGCGAAGGCGAGCCGCTGCGCTACCTGGACCGCGAGCACCGCGCGAACCAGGACTGGCTGCGCCTGCCCGTGTCCGGCATCTCCTGGGAGGACGCCGTGGCCTACGTCACGTGGTTGAACGACACCGGCCGGGTGCCAGGGGCCCGCCTGTGCGACGAGCGCGAATGGGAGCGCGCCGCCCGGGGCGCGGACGGGCGCAGCTACCCTCACGGCGAGCGGCTGGAGCCGGACGACGCCAACTTCGACGCCACCTACGGCCGCAAGTCACTGGCCTTCGGTCCCGACGAGGTGGGCTCACATCCCGCGTCCGACAGCCCCTTCGGCCTGGCGGACTTCACCGGCAACGTGTGGGAGTGGATGCGCTCGGTGTCCTCGCCCGACCAGCCCACCTACGGCGGCGGCTGCTTCTACCAGGACATGTTCACCGCTCGCAGCCTCAACCACGGCGACGGCGAGCCTCGCTTCCGCATCCCCTTCATCGGGCTGCGTGTCTGTGCGTCACCTCCCGCCGTCCATTGAGCCTGGGGCCGTTGGCAGGCTTCCTGCTTTACGTCAGCGGCAGAGCACTTCGAGCCACTCACGGGAGCAACCCACGATGCGATGGATGAGAGGCCCCTGCCTGGGGGCATGGATGTGTTTGTCCGGTGGCCTGTATGCCACCGCAGTGTTGGCGGACGAGCCGCCCGCGCAGAGCGGTCAGGGGACGAAGTTCCACGGCACGGGCATCTTCGATGAAGGCCACGTCAACGTGAGCTTCACCTCCTCGTCGTCACGTCCTTCCTGCATCGGCACGGCGCTGAGCAAGGGAGGCCTGCGCGGCAACAAGTTCCCCATCGGCACCGGCCAGTGCGGCCCGATGGACTACGTGGGCCATGAGTTCCTCTCGGTGGGCGCCCCTCAACGGAAGTTCAAGATTGTCTCGGTGGCGCCGCACGCCAGCATCTACGAGACGTGTCGGTACGCCGGCCAGCCGAACCCGCCACCGCCGGTGATGGGGACCACCTGGGAGTACCAGGTGACGTGGTCCACCGCGCTCACCCAGCCCCAGCCACTGTGCCCCGCCAACAACGTCGCGCTGGCCGTCCCGCTGAGCTGGACCCAGGATGCCCAGAGCGGGTCCTGGCGTCTGCTCCCTTCCACGAGCGCCTTCACCTTCGCCTGCGTGCCCAAGCACGTCTCGGGCTGCGAGTTCGAAGACGGTGGCGTCATCGCCAAGTGCGTCGACTGGGGCTACCCGCCCTGGACCTCCGCGGCGCAAACCCTGACAGGCCAGGTGCTCAGCGGCCTCACCACGGCGGGGAACTCGCTCGCGGGCAACCTCCAGGAAGCCCTGAGTTTTCATCAGACGTGTCTGCGGATGGCCACGGCCGACTACTGCGGCGTGGGCCACAGCAACACCGTGGATGGCACGCCCATCGCGTTCCACGACACGAAGTACGTGCCCTTGACGGCCGCCGCGCACGTCGTCACCTCGCTCTCGGGCAGCGCGTACCAGGGCTACTACTTCGAAGCCGCGTGGGCGGATTGCTCCCTGGACACGACAGGGTCCAACCCCACTCCCGCCTGCCGGGCCATACACGCGAATCCCACCAACGGCGTCATCCTGCCGCGCTACGCGGCGCTGTGTCTGAGCAAGCGGCGTTGGGCCAGCTTCCCGTTCGCGGGCACCTGCTTCGACCCTCATAGCCAGACCCTGACTCCCTTCGACCGCGACTTCGTCCCAAAGTATTGCGAGGACTACACGGTGGAGCAGTTGGAGGAGCGCGGCGCGCGGCTCTTCACCTTCTCACGCTTCCTCGACACGGGCCTGTACCGGTTCCAACAGGACGGGGACCCCGGGCGGGCCGTCACGACCACCGCCTACAACGCCCCGCAGCCACTCCCCCAGCATCCCAACCTGGTGGGAATCAATACGGCGAGGCTCGGCGTGCCCGCCAACTACGTGCCGGTCCGCCTGGAGGGCTCCCTGCTCAGCAAGACGATTCCCCAGGCCCTGCGCGCGAAGCTGCAGCTCGACGGCCTCTATCGCTGCGCCCGGGTGGACACCACCGGGCAGAAGCACTTCCTCACCACCCTCATCCCCGACACCTCCGTCACCGGAGCCCCGAGTGACGCCTGTCCCGCCCCCCTCGGCTGGTCGCTCGACGTGCCCACGGGAGGCACGGAGGTGGATGCGCTCGAGGGCTACCTCTCCCCAGTGGCCTCGGGCTTCATGGCGACACCCCTGAGCCTGTGGCACGACGACAACAACCACTTCATCACCTCCACCACGTCACCGGGCATCGGCTGGACAGAGCTCCAACCGCCCCTCGGCTACATCCCCGGCAATCCGTGACGGCGCGCGCACCGTGCAGCACTTGCAGGGCGTGCAACACCTGCTGGCTTCCCCCCAGCGCCCATGATGCAAGTCCTGCACGGTGCGCGTGGGTCCGCACCCCACGCGGCGTCGGACTCCGCAGTCCTCGGACGCGTTTTCAGGCGCGGCCCGGGGTCTTCGTCCGTCCCGCGCAAATGCTCGGAACCCAAAGCAAGACTTCGTCTCTCCTGACTCTGGCGCCCTGTTCAGGGATGGCTTGGAGCGCGAGACACGCTGGCGCATGCTCGCGCGCGGCCATGGCTTCTCGATTCGTCCTCCGGTGCCCCTCGCGTCTCCTCGCGGCAACGACGGGAGGGCGGCCATGACGGGCGCGCTGCGACGGGCGCTGCACGAGATGGCCGGCGGGCTGCCTCGCACGTACTGGGTGCTGTGGGTGGGCACGCTCGTCAATCGGCTGGGCAGCTTCGTCGTCCCCTTCCTCGCGCTGTACCTCACGCGCGAGCGGGGCTTCAGCGTGGAGCGCGCGGGGCTCACCGTGTCGCTCTATGGCGTGGGCGCGGTCATCGCGAGTCCCCTGGGCGGCATGCTCGCGGACCGCGTGGGCCGCCGCATCACCCTGGCCGGCGGACTGTGGCTGGGCTCGGTGGGCATGCTCTTCCTCGGCTTCGCGCGCGAGCCCGCCGCCATCGCCGCGGCGGCCTTCTGCCTGGGCATCTGCGGAGAGGTCTACCGTCCCGCCGTGTCCGCCGCCGTCGCGGACGTCGTCTCCCCCGAGGACCGTCAGCGCGCGTTCGGCCTGCTCTACTGGGTCGTCAACGTGGGCTTCGCCATCGCCCTGCCCATGGCCGGACTGATGGTCCGCTACGGCTACCTGACGCTCTTCATCGTCGACGCCATCACCACCTTCACCTATGGCTGCTGCATCTGGCTGCTCCTGCCGGAGACGCGCCCCGCGAAGCCTCCGGCCACGTCGGACACCCAGGCACCGGGCGCCATGGGCTCCCTGCTGGCCCCCTTCCTGGACCCGAGCTTCGTCGCCTTCGCCGTCCCCTACTTCGGCGTGGCGCTCATCTTCTACCAGAGCCAGGTGTCGCTCCCGATGGACCTGAGCTCGCGCGGGCTGACGGAGGCGCAGTTCGGCGCGGTGCTGTCCGTCAACGGCCTGCTCATCGTCGCGCTCCAGCCCTTCACGAACCCGGTGCTGCGCCGCCTGCGCCGCGCCCAGGCACTGGCCCTGGCCGCGGTCCTCACCGGCATCGGCTTTGGCCTGCACGCGCTGACGGGCAACGTCGCGCTCGCGGCCCTGGCCGTGGCCATCTGGACGCTGGGGGAGATGGCCCAGGCCCCCGTCGCGCCCTCCGTCGTCGCGGACCTGGCCCCGTCCGGACTGCGCGGCAGCTACCAGGGCGCGTACCACATGCTCTGGGGCCTGGCGTCCAGCGCCGCGCCCGCGCTCGGGGGCTGGGTGCTCGGCCGCGCCGGCACGTCCGCGCTGTGGCTCGGCTGTCTCGCGCTGGGGCTCGTCTGCGCCGTCTGGCAGCTGGCCATCGCGGGCCCCCGGCGCCGACGCCTGGACTCGCAGCGCGCGGTGCGCACGGACCTGAGTCCCCTCATCGACTGAAAGCGCCACGCCACGAAAACAACGGGCGGCCTCCCGCGAAGGAGACCGCCCGTGTTCCACACCGGAAGCCGGAAGCGACTACGGCTTGGTGTAGTTGATGGCCAGGTTGTACGTGGCCGCCGTGTAGCCGCGAACCATGACGTACGCCGTCGTCTGACCCGCGGGCACCGTCAGCTCGCACGTCTCCGTGGCGCCCGTCTGGAACGGACGGCAGTTGTACGTGGCGGTGGTGGGCGCCGCGCCAAAGCGGACGTAGAGGTCCGGGTCGCCCGTGCCCGTCATCGCCACGCGGAAGGTGGAGCCGGCCAGCACGCTGTACGCGGGGAAGTTCACGTTGGTGTTCGCCGCGACGCTGCCCGTCTTGCTGTCCGTGGCCGGCGTGCCGCCCGCCGCGGGCTTGGTGTAGTTGATGGTCAGGTTGAACGTGCCCGTCGCATAGCCACGCACCATGATGTACGCCGTCGTCACGCCCGCGGGCACCGTCACGTTGCAGGACTCCGACGCGCCGCTCAGGTAGGGACGGCAGTCATACGTCGTCGTGGTGGGGACCGCGCCAAAGCGCACGTACAGGTCCGGGTCACCCGTGCCCGTCATCGCCACGCTGAAGCTGGTGCCGGCCACCACGTTGAAGGGGCCGTAGCTGGTGTTGCTGCCCGTCGCCACGGAGCCCGAACGGGTCTCCGTCGTCGGCGTGCCCGTGCCCGGACCCGGCGGCTCGGGGTCCGTGCCACCCGGCGCGCCGTAGAGCGCCACGGCGCCCTGGATGTCCTTGGCCGTCAGGACCAGGTCACCCGACTGCGAGCCGTTGCACTGGGGATAGTGCATGACGGACGCGGAGTCGTACGTCGTCAGCGCGCGCCAGTTGTTGTCCTCGAAGCACGTGCCCGACTCGGGGCGGGTGTGCTCGTGGCGGAAGCCCAGCGTGTGGCCCAGCTCGTGACGGATGATGCCCGTCAGCGTCCAGGGCGACGTGTTGCCAAAGCCCGTGTTGTCGATGAGCACGTTGCGGTTGGCGCGGGTGTCGTTCGGGAAGAACGCGCGCGCCAGGTACTGGCCACCCGAGTTCACCGGACGCACGTCGAACACCACGTTCTGGTTGCTCGCGGTGCAGCTGGCGTCCTGCGCGCTGACGTAGACGAAGTCGACGTTGGCCGCCGCTTCCCACGCCGCCGCCGCGTTCGCCATCGCCTGCACGGCCGCGTTGTAGTTGGAGCCGAACGTCGTGCTCACGCAGTAGGTGATGTTCTTCTTCTGCGTCGCGTTCCACGCGGCATCCGCGCCGCCGGCCGTATGGACGATGAGCTGCCCGTTACGAACGTTGTTCTCGTAGAACTCGCGCAGCAGCTTCTCGTTGGCGAACGTCGTGTCGCCATCCGCGATGAAGATGCCGGTGTCCGGCTCCTGGTAGACGACCGAGAGGAACTGCTCCCACGACATCCCCTGGCCAACGGCCTCGGGGGCGGGCGTGGACCCTTCGCCGCCACCACAACCGGCCAGCAGCGCCAGGCCCGCGAGGGCACCGATCAACTTGGACTGGGACATGAACATCCTTCTTGCAGAGGGGGTACTGCCAGAGCTCCCACAGCTCGGGGACCGGCGACGAAGCAGCCGCCATGCCAAGCCCGCAACTAGTGGATTTCCCTCACGCTTTTCACGGAAACGCTGGAGATACCCGGAGCACGCTGACTCCACGTTTCACGCCCCGGCTGTAAAATCCCGTAACATTCCGAAACAAAACTCCTTTGATTTCAAATGTTTGGAACGCCGCGGCGGAGGTGTCCAGGAAGAGGACACCCCCGTTGTAAAGTGTCGCGGGTCAGGCCGGACTACAGGCCCAGGAGCGTCTCGGGGCGGTTGAGGCCGCGGGCGCGGGCCAGGGGCTGGAGGACATCCGGCGGGGGCGCGTCCGCGGTGAGCAGCAGGGCTCGCACGGCGGTCTCCACCACGTCCTCGGCGCCGGGGCGCACCATGCCGCGGCGGGCATCTTCCACGCGCTTGCCACGGTACGCGTCGAAGCGCTCCTTCACGCGGCGAGCCAGGTCGGAGACGGCCTTGTCCCCCACCTCCACGCGCAGCTCCAGCTCGTTGCGCAGTTGCACCGGGTCCGCCAGCACGCCGTACCTGTCGTAGCCCTTGTGCGCCATATCCTCGTGCGTCACCGCGAAGTCGTCGGTGTGGGGCGCGGGGACCTGGGCCTTGAGCAAATCGCGCATCACCGCGGTGACGGAGGCCGTCACGGTGAGGCGGTGCAGCTGCACGTCGTAGACGAAGTCGGAGAACATGGGCTCCTCCACGGTGACGGGCTCGCGGAACGTCGTATCGCGGTGGCGCTGCACCTCGATGCGCTGCGACTCCGACTTGTCCAGGGCCGCCTCCAGCTTCGTCTCCTTGTCCTTCACCGCCACCACCATCAGCGTCAGCAGCTGCTCCTCCTTCGCGCACAGGCCGCTGGCGCAGCGCGCGGGGCTGCACTCGCCGGGCAGCGTGCCGGGCTTCTCCGCCTCGCGCGCGGCCTCGCCACACTCCTGCAGCGCCTCCAGGCACTCGCGGCGCTCGCGCTCACGGCAGCGCTCGGCGCCCGCGCGCAGCAGGTTCATCTCCGTCTGCATGCGCAGGTACTCGCGCAGGGCGGCGGCCTGCTTGCGGTCCACCTCCTCCTGGGCGCGCTCGGACTGGAGCAGCTTCGTCTCGAAGCCGGCGCGGCGGGGGTTGGGCACGGACGTCTTGCCGGCGAGGTAGCGGTGCGAGCGCTGCGAGTCCTCCACCGCCTTGAGGGGCAGCACCCGCTCCAGGGACAGGTCCAGCTTCACGCCCTCGCGGCCCTCGGGGGCCTCCGTCACCACGCGCAGGGGGAGCTGGGTGGGGAGCATGGCCGCGAGCCTGCCGGCCGCCAGCCGCTGCGCCACGTCCGGCGCTCCGGCGTTGTCCTCCACCGGCGTCGCGACGACGAGGAAGGCGACCTCGTCGCGCAGCTTCTGCCGCACCGCCTCCGCCCGCTCCCGCGCGGCCGTCGCGCCCACGCGCTCCTGGTCCGCGCGCACGTAGGCCACCAGCGCGTTGCCCAGCTTGCCGGCCTTCTCCAGGCCGTCTCCGGTGTTGAACCAGCGCTTCGCCCACGCCACCTGCACCAGGTCCACGCCCTTCTTCGCGCCCGCGTGGTCCGGCGCCACCGACAGCACCGCGTCCAGCTCCGCGCGCGCCTCCTGGAGTTTGTCCGCCTTCAGCGCCTCCAGGCCCGCCGCGACGCGCTCATCCAGCGTCACCCCCAGAAGCTCTCGCGCGGCCGTGTTCTCCGCGTCCAATTCCAGCGCGCGCACCAGCCGCTTCATGGCGCCATCCAGGTCCCCGGCGTCGTGTACGCCCCGGGCCTCCTCCAGCACCACCTGGCTCCACGCGCGGCGCACCTCGCGCAGCTTCACCGTGATTTCGGACGCCTCCGGGTCCGCGGCGAGCGCGCGCAGGTAGGCCGCCTCCGCTTCCGCCCACTTCTGCTGCTGGCTGGCCGAGTCGCCCTCCTTCACGGCGCGGGAGAAGGCCGAACAGGCCGTCAGGACGAGCAGCGAGGCCAGGGCCAGGGCGCCGAGCACGCCACGAGATGCACCAGGAGCCGAACGAAGGGGACGAAGGGGGGCGGACACGCCTCGCATCTTCCGGGAAAGCCGGCACCGGGTGAAGTGTTCGCATGTCGACGCCCCTTGCCTGGCCCCCTCGGCGGGCTTGTCGGGTGTGATCCACCACCCGTCGCGCCTCGGAGGCGCCCCGAGCCCGGTCCCCCGCCCCACGGCCGGACGGCCGGCGTGGATGGCAACCCCTGCTGCTGGCCTTTATGAGGTTCGCCGTGAATCGCGCGGGACTCGGGGTCCGCCCCGGGAATGACGCGTCGCAACAGCCGGTAGACGATTCAACGCACCCACGAGGGGGGCAAGAGAGACAACATGTCCTGTCCACAACCGCGTCCCACAGAGTTCCGCCTGCCCATGCGCGCGGAGTCCTTTTCCGTCGAGGACCACCGCAACGTGCACTGCCGCTTCTACGGCGGCTGCATCGACATGGCGGTCCGTGAGGACTGGGACAGCTTCACCTGCGCCAAGTGCCCCATGTTCCAGCAGGACGCCGCGCCAGGCGCGGACCAGTACGCCTTCAACCAGCCAGCGGACACGGGCAGGCCCTAGCCCGGTTCGAAGAGCAGCCGACGTGCCGGCCCTCCACCTTCGCGTGGAGGCCGGGACGAGTCGCACCGCCTCCGGGGTTCTTGCCCCACGGTGGCGGTGGGAGTCCGGACCCGCGCGCCGCTTGAGCCCTTCTCCTCCGGTCTTCGCGAGCCTTGCGCATGCCTTATCGCCCCGTGGTCGTCCTGGCCGAGGATGATGGCCTCCTCAGAGACGCAATGGCCGAGGCCATGGAGCTGGAGGGCTACCGGGTCCTCGCTTGCGAGAACGGCTTCACCGCGCTGAAGGCCTTCTTCTCCGAGCCTCGCGTGGACGTGCTGGTGCTGGACTGGCTGCTGCCCGACATCGAGGGCCAGGACCTCATCCGGATGCTGCACGCGCAGCGCTCGCTGGTGGAGTTGCCCATCGTGCTGACGACGGGGCTCGACCTGGAGCTGCCCAGCTTCGAGGGAGCGGTGTGCCTGCTGCGCAAGCCCTTCGCCCCGGGTGAGCTGTCGCGAATCCTGCACCGCCTCACCCAGCCGGGCCCGCCTCCGGCCACCGTGGCGCCCCGCGACCAACGCGTGGCCTGACGCCCGCTTCCGTCCCCGCCCGGCACGCCCCATCTTCGCGGACAGCGGGCCCGAGGGCACTGTGCCCGCCCTCGTCATGAAAGAGCATCGCGTCACCACGTGGCTGGAGCTCCAGGACTCCCTGTTCTCCGACTCCTGGAACGAGGCGCTCGGCCGTCACCGCTCCAACTTCGTCTTCCGGGGCATGCCCCATGTCGAGCATGACCTGTCCACCGCGCTCAACCGCCAGGGCATGTTCATCCGCCAGGAGCGCGACCTCCTGCGCGCCTTTCGCAAGTACGCGCGGGGCACGCCTCGCGAGCCCCTGGACTCCGTCTGGGATTGGCTGGCCCTGGCCCAGCACCACGGCCTGCCCACGCGGATGCTCGACTGGACGTTCAGCCCCTACGTCGCGCTGCACTTCCTCACCGAGGACAGCGAACTGGCCGGCGCGGACGGCGTGGTGTGGTGCGTGGACTACCGGGAGACGAACCGCCTGCTCCCCCGCCCCCTCAAGGCGCAGCTGCGCAAGGAGGGAGCGGACGTCTTCACCGGGGACATGCTGGCGGCGGCGGCCGGCTCCATGGCGGAGCTGGACCGGCTGACCCAGCACCCCTTCGTGCTCTTCTTCGAGCCGCCGTCGCTGGACGCGCGCATCGTCAACCAGTTCGCCCTCTTCTCGGTGATGAACGGGCCGGACCTGCGCCTGGACACCTTCCTGGAGAAGCAGAAGCAGGGCGTGCGCAAGCTCATCATCCCCGCGGCCCTGAAGTGGGAGGTGCGCGACAAGCTGGACCAGGCCAACGTCACCGAGCGCGTGCTCTTCCCCGGCCTGGACGGGCTGAGCCGCTGGCTGCGTCGCTACTACAGCCCGCGGCCCCGCTGAAGCCCGCGTGTCTCAGGCGTGCGCGTGGATGTGGGGCCCCCGCGCGATGTCGGGGTCCTTCAAGGTGACGTCACCGAGCAGGCCGTTGGCGCGCTCACGCTCCGTCACCGCGCGAATGTCCTTCTCCCACTTGTTGCCCGCGGCGCCGAGCAGGATGACGGCGAAGAGGGCCACGAGGAAGAAGAGGGTACCAAAGAGGGCTGCACCGAGCATCACCATCGCCGGACCTCCAGGAGTGGGGCCGCCTGGAGACGACGGCCGGGTTGAATGCACCCGCCAAAGGTGGGTCCTCCCTCC
This sequence comes from Myxococcus sp. CA040A, assembly GCF_013336725.1. Taxonomy (NCBI): domain Bacteria; kingdom Pseudomonadati; phylum Myxococcota; class Myxococcia; order Myxococcales; family Myxococcaceae; genus Myxococcus; species Myxococcus sp. CA040A. The sequence continues at coordinate 498,069 of NZ_JABUMR010000007.1, forward strand.
GCGCGCCGCGACACGCGCTCGCTTCCTCCCTCGCGGCTCGCCTGCTTTCACCACGGGCAGGCAGGCGCCGTGCGTCGTCGCTCAACCGCCCAGACCCGAGGCGACGTACTGGCGCGGCAGGCTGAGCCAGAAACACGTGCCCTCCTCGGAGGAGGAGGAGACGCCCAGCAGGCCTCCGTGGGCGCGCACGATTTCGTGGGTGATGTAGAGCCCCAGGCCCAGGCCGTTGCGCTGGGCGCTGCGCATGTCCTGGGCGCGCACGAAGGGGTCGAAGATGGAGGACAGCCGCTCGGTGGGAATGGGCAGGCCCCAGTTGTGGACCTCCACCCTCACGCCGCTCTCCGCGTCGGCCACCATCACCCGCACGGAGGTGTCCTCGGGCGAGTACTGCACGGCGTTGCCCACCAGGTTCGACGCCGCCTGGGCGATGCGGTCCGCGTCCCAGTCCCCCCAGCCGTTGCCCGTCAGGCTCAGCTCGAACTGACGCCGGGGGTGCGCCACCTCCAGCTCCTCCACCACCTGGCGCAGCACCTCGTGCAGGTTCATCCGCGCGCGCTCGAGCACGTAGCCCGAGCCCAGCCGCGTGCGGGTGAAGTCCAGCAGGTCGTTGATCATCCGCGCCATGCGGTCCGCGGAGATGGAGATGCGGTTGATGGCCTTGCGCTGGGGCTCGCTCAGGCCGCCGTGGCGCAAGAGCAGCGACGCGTTGCCGGAGATGGCCTGGAGCGGGTTGCGCAGGTCATGGCCGAGGATGCCGAGGAACTGCTCGCGGAACACCGCCGTGCGCCGCGCGGCCTCCTCGCGCTTGAGGCCCTCCTCCACCCGCTTGCGCTCAATCGCATACCGCAGCGCGCGCACCAGCAGCGGGCCCGACACCTGGCCCTTCACCAGATAGTCCTGCGCGCCTTCGTGGACCGCGCGCACCGCCAGCCGCTCGTCGTCGGTGCCGGTGAGCACGACGAGGGGGATGGACGGCGCGGCCTGGAGCAGGGGCGGGATGTTGCCCAGCCCGTGTCCGTCCGGCAGCGACAGGTCCAACAGCACCGCGTCCACCTGCGGGTCGGTGCTCACCACGCGCACCGCGTCCGCCAGTCGCTCGACGTGGAGCACCTCGAACCGCGTGGTGCCCACCTCGCGCAGCTCCTCCTGGAGCAGCCGCGCGTCACCCGGGTTGTCCTCCACCAGCAAGAGGCGCAGGGGGCGCTCGTTCGAGCCAATCTCACTCATGACGACGCCTCGGACACCGTGGCTCCGGCCGCCGGCCAGGGCAGGGTGAACCAGAACGTGCTCCCCTCCCCCGGCCGCGACTCGACGCCGATGCGTCCGCCCAGCCGCTCGACGATTTTCTTGCAGATGGCCAGCCCGATGCCCGTCCCCGCGAAGGCCTCCTTGCCGTGCAGGCGCTGGAAGATGACGAAGATGCGCTCGAAGTCCTGCGCGTCGATGCCAATGCCCCAATCCCGCACGGAGAAGCGGACCTCCGCGCCTCGCGCCTCCGCCGTCACCTCCACGCGCGGGGGCGCATCACCATGGAACTTGAGCGCGTTGCCGATGAGGTTCTGGAACAGCTGCGCCAGCTGCGTCTCGTCCGCGAGCACCGTGGGCAGCGGCCCCGCGCGGAAGTCCGCGCCGGACTCCTGCAGGGCCACCCGGAGGTTCGCCTTCGCGCGGGCCAGGGCCTGGTTCGCGTCCACGGGCCTGGGCTCCCGCCCCTGCGTCCCCACCCGCGAGTAGGCCAGCAGGTCCTGGATGAGCTGCTGCATGCGGGTGACGCCGTCCACCGCGTAGTGGATGAAGGTGTCCGCGTCCGCGTCCAGCTTGCCCTGGTAGCGACGGGCGAGCAGCTGCGTGTAGCTGGCCACCATGCGCAAGGGCTCCTGCAAGTCATGCGAGGCCACGTAGGCGAACTGCTGGAGCTCCTCGTTGGAGTGGGCCAGCTCCCGCGCGCGCAGCCGGAGCGCCTCCTCCGCCCTGCGGCGCTCCAGGCCCTGGGCGAGCGCGTCCGCCACCGTGGCCAGCGCCGCCATCGCGTCCTCGCCCAGCACGTCGCGACTGTAGAGGCCCATGACACCCACCAGTTGACCGCGCACCAGCAAGGGAATGCCGGCGAACGAGCGCACACCCTGCTCCCGCACCCAGGCCCGGTCCAGGACGCGGGCATCCAGCTCCATCTGGTCCACCCAGACCTGCTCCCGCTTGCGGGCCACCTCCGCCACCAGGCTCGGGCCATGCAAGGACACGCGGGCCCAGCGGTCCGGAGGAGGGGCGGATGGCCCCGCGTTGCCCACCAGCTCCAGCATCGCCGCGTCCCGCGAGTACATCCACAGCCGCGCCACCCGCGCGCCCAGGTGACGGGCCAGCGCCTCCGCGCAGCTCTGGAGGATTTCGCCGACGGTGCCCTCGCGCGAAAGCGCGCCGCTGACCTCCGCGCGCAGGGCCTCCAGCCGTCGCGCCCCCTGCTCTCGGTCCAGCCGGCGCAGCCCCTCCTCGACGCGGCGCTGGGCCGTCATGTCCGTGTTGGTGCCCACCCACTCGCGCACCGTGCCGCTGACGTTGAGCACGGGCACGGCGCGGGCCAGCGTGGGCGAGTACGAACCGTCCGGACGGCACAGGCGGTACTCCACCTCGTAGGGGCGCACGTCCGTCACCGCCGCCTGCCACGCGCGGGCGGCCGGCTCGCGGTCCTCCGGGTGGATGGCGTCCAGCCACCCCTGTCCCCGCCACTGCTCATACGTCTGCCCGGTGTAGGCCCGCCAGGAGGGGCTGTCCTCCTCGATGAGGCCATCCGGGCGCGTCACCCACACCGCCTGGGCGGTGGCGGTGACGAGCGAGCGGAAGCGCTCCTCGGCCCGTCGCGCGTCGCGAAACAGGCGCGCGTTGTCCAGGGCCACCGCGGCCTGCGAGGCCACGCCCTCCACCAGTCGCGCGTGCTCCTCCCGGAAGCGCCCGGGCTCCTCGTGTCCGAAGAACAGGCCGCCGAGCACCTCGCCGGAGCGGCCCTTCACGGGCACCGCGAGGTAGCTGCGCACCGGCAGGTGGCCGGGCGGCATCCCGTGAAAGGGCGCGCTCTTGCCGTAGTCGGGCTGGAGCGTCACGTCGTCGTAGAGGCGCGTCCCCTCGCCCCGGAACGTCGGGCCGAAGATGGCGGTGTTGCGCGGCATGGGCATGTGGGCGAAGGCCTGCCTGGGCGCGCCGGACAGCGTGTAGAGCAGGTACGACTCACCTCGCTCGTCCACCCGGTTCTCGAAGAAGGCACCGAAGCCCGCACCGGTGAGAGCCACCGTCTCGTCGGTGATGCGCTGGACGAGCACCGCCGCGTCCAGCTCCGAGGACAGCGAGACGCCGATGCGCAGCAGCGTCTCCGCGGTGCGGCGCTCCTCCTGACTGCGGCGCAGCGACTCCTGTGTCTCGCGGTGCAGGCGCGCGGTGTCCACGGACAGCGCGGCGCGCGACGCGAGCTGCTCGCCCAGCGTCAGGTCCTGCGGGCCCAGGCGCCGGCCGGACTCCGCCGTCACCAGCGTGAGCGCGCCGAGGATGCGTCCGCGCGCCTTCAGCGGGACAATCACCGCCGAGCGCAGCCCGAGCTGCCGCAGGAAGTCCAGGTGCTCGGCGCTCCGGGAGCCGGAGACCAGCGTCTCTTCGGAGATGACCTCCTGCCACACGGGCGCGCCGGTGCGGATGACGGCCAGCACGCCGTGGGGGTCATCGGGGCGCGGCGGGTAGCGCTCCCGGACCTGCTCGGCCAGCCGCACCCGACTGGGGTCCACGTGGGCCACCGCCACCTGGCGTGAGCGGCCGTCCTCCTCCACCAGCTCCACGGCGCACCAGTCCGCGAGCCTCGGGACGACGAGCCGCGCCAGCGACGACAGCGTGCCCTCCAAATCCAGCGCGGAGGAGGACAAGAGCGCGCCGGCCTCGGCGAGGAAGCGCATGGACTCCGAGGCCCGCTTCGGCTCCTCGATGTCCGTCGTGGTGCCGAACCACTGGAGGATGTGGCCTTCGGCGTCCCGCAGGGGATTGGCGCGACCGAGCATCCACCGCCACGTCCCGTCATGGCGCCGGCAGCGGAACTCCACCTCGTAGGGCTCGCCGGTGCGCAGGGAGTGTGACCAGCGCCTGTCCGCCTCCGCCATGTCGTCCGGATGGAAGATGCGCCGCCAGCCATCGCCGAGCGACTGCTCGGGAGACAGGCCGGTGAACTCGTACCAGCGCCGGTTGAAATAGACGTGCTGCCCGTCCGGCCGCGTCATCCAGACAAGCTGGGGAAGACTCTCCAGGACCTGCCAGGACAACGCTCCCTGGGACAGCTCCGACGACACGGCGAGCTCCTCGGCCACCTTCTCCGGGCGGGGATGGGACGGAAACATGGAACGCACCTCACCTTAACAGCCCGCACCCGCGCCACCCTTTCGGGCCCCGCGCGCTTTCCTCCACCCGACAATCGGTCCCCAGGGACCCGGTGCCCCGGTGTCTCCGGTGTCTCGCCGGACCGGGGATGCCCCGCACACCCACCGGGAAACCCTGACGTCATAGCCACGGTGTTGCAAAAGCCACGAACTGGCGGATTTCCAGAATCCTTGCGACTTCAAATGGAGCCACACGTTTCCTTCGTAGCGCGTTCTTCCATAGAGTCTGGGTTCAGCGGGTGGGGTGGGCCGGGGGTGCAGTGAAGTCGTGCCCGGGGAGGGCCATGCGCTCGATAGACAGACCTGGAGTCGCCTCCGGACAGTCCGGACAAGCCGCCGTCGAGACGGCCCTCATCGCGCCCATGATGGTGTTCATGGTGCTGGGCATCATCCAGCTCGGCATGGTGCACAACGCCAGACTGATGACCGAGTACGGCGCCTACCGCGCGGTGCGGGCTGGCATCGTGAATCACGGCGACTGCAAGCTGATGGAGAAGGCGGCGCTCGCGTCGCTGTTGCCCACGCTGCCGCCGCTCGATGGCAAGGAGGGCCGCGTCGACACGGTGAAGTACGCGGTGGGTGTCCACAAAGCCTACTCACGGAAGCTGCTCGCGACGAGCGTGATGAAGATGTTCTACACGGACGTGGGGTTGCCCCTGTTCCGCGTCGACGTCGTCAACCCGAAGAAGGGGGAGCTGGACGAACTCTTCGGCACCTACGGCTCACACCTGGATGCGCGAGAAATCGACTACGACGACGTCCGGGATGACCGCGTCATCGAGGCGAACCTCCTCTCGGTGCGGCTCACCTACTTCTACGAACTGCGCATCCCCTTCGCCAACTGGCAGCTCCACAGCTTCTATCTGGGGCGCGACTATCTGGATCAGCTCAAGGGCTTCCAGTTCGAAAGCCAGCGCGTCGGTGGCAGGAACGCGACCCAGTACCTCCAGGACCGAGGCCGCAACCTGAGCCCGGACCACGGGAAGATCGTGTCGCTGGCACGGCTGGGCGGCAACAAGAGCAAGTACGTGATGCCGCTGGTCGCCACCTGGTCCATGCGCATGCAGTCCAACTATCTCAACAATGACCAGCACGGACCTGGTCGGTGCGCCGTCGACGGCTGACCCGTCACCGCTCCCGGGGGATGACCATGTTCTCGCTACTTCGAAGGCTGCGCAGGGACGAACGGGGTCAGGCCCTGGTCATCGGCACCGTCGCCATGCTCGTGCTCGCCGTCACCGTCATGGCCTCCGTCAGCATTGGCCACGGTGTCTATGAAAAGATAAAGCTCCAGGACGCCGCCGACGCGCAGGCGTACTCCCTCGCGGTGAAGGAAGCCCGGGCCTACAACTTCCTGGCCTATACCAACCGCGCGATGATTGTTCATTACTCGGCCATGCTCACCTTCATGTCGTACGTGAGCCATGCCCTGTACCTGGACATGACCATCGGGAAGATCGCCAAGTACGCCAAGTACATCCCGGTCGTCAGCGCCATCTTCACCGCCGTCGAGCAGGTCATCAAAGCCTGGAAGAAAGCCGTGGAGTGGGTCGCCAGACTCCTCATCCCCATCCTATCGGCGCTCAACGTGGGCCTATGGCTCGCCCAGGAAGCCATGATGCTGGGGACCATGAAGGACCTGCTGCTCAACTCGAGCGAGGGCGTCATCCGAGGCACGGACCCCAAGGCCAGGCCAGGCTCGGTCATGTCCGCCGGCCCGGGGCTCGGGGCCATCATGGGCAAGTACAACGTCAACTTCTCCAACCTGAAGAACTTCCTGCACGTCATCGACGACGGCCCCGCGAGCAAGGACAAGACGTTCGACCTCACCGACCCCACGGGCCTGGGCAAGCGCTCCAAGCTCCTGAGCAAGGACGACAACAAGCTGTCCAAGCCCGACATGGCCAAGTACCGGCTGCTGATGGGCAACCTCGTCAATGGCGCACGGCGAGAATGGACGGCCGTGGGCAAGGAGATTCCTCTCATTGGCCGCAAGTGGTCCTTGAACCTCTGCGTCCTGCTCGTGGAGCTTCGCGTCGCCAAGGTCGCGGACAGCCAGGTCAAGAGCTTCGACGAGGGGTTCGAGGACAACCGCAGGGACCAGCTCTTCGCCTCCGACGACATCAAGATTCAGTGGAGAAGCCCCTGCCCCTATCTCTTCGGCGGCAGGGAGGATGGCTGGAACAACATCCTGTCCATCAACTTCCGGGTCGCCGCGGACAACCAGGGCGGCTTCCACCAGACCTACGGTCGACGCAAGACGGATGACCATCACAACTGGTGGGGCCTCACGCCCTTCCTCACGTCGGACACCAGCTTCGTCGACCCGTGGCACAACCACTTCAGCTATCCGTGCAACCTCACCATCCTGTCCAAGAACATGATTCCCAAGAGCGCGGGGGATGAGGTCCAACCCTTCCACCTCGAGGGCATGCGCCAGAAGGGCTTCATGGCGGGCTCCAGCTCCGGGAAGCACGACGACAAGAAAGAGAAGGTCACCGGAGGCTTTCTCGACATCACCTGGAGGCTCGCGGGCGGGGTCCAGGACAAGAAGGCCCAGAAGTTCCGCGAGGAGACGGGGGGAATGATGGCCATGGCCGTGGGCCGCGCCATCTACCACCGCCCGGGTGACTGGAAGGAGGAGCCCAACTTCTTCAACCCCCTGTGGACCGCCCGCCTGGCGCCCGCGAAGACCCACTGGGAGGAGAGCGCCCTGGGCGACCTGATTGATGGGTGGCACACCGCCGAGTCGGAATTCGCCGACGCCCTCAACTACTGACGGGATGGCCATGACGACTCCAATCGCCACGAAGCGAAGAAGCTGGCAACCAGGCAGGCGCGCACGCCGGGGGGCGGCGACAACGGAGTTCGCCCTCCTGGCCCCCGTCATGGTGGTGCTCATCCTGGGGACGAGCTACTTCTGGGAGGTGCAGCACGTGCGCCTCAAGGCCGCGGAGCTCGCGCGCTACGTCGCCTTCGAGCGGACCGTGCGCCCGGACCTGGGCCGCATCACCGCCGAAGCGCAGGAGCGCTACCAGGACCTCGACGGCTCCACCAAGACGGGAGAGCTGCCCACCGGACTGGGCCATCAGAACCGGCTCACGCTCAACGTGCGCGTCGAGAACGCGAACGCGGCGCTCCAGGAGGAATCCCTCTCCGAACGCGGGAGCAAGGGAGGAGCAACCCAGTTCATGGGCAAGGTGCTGGGAGTCCTGGGCTCGACAGCGGGCTATGTCGCGAAGGCCATGGGCCTGGACCCCGACGAGGGCGCCGTTCGCGCCCAGGTGGAGGTCCACATCGAGAACGGCATCATCCCCCCGCAAATCGCCTTCCTCACGAGCCGCATCGACGACGACCGACTGGACCTGAACTTCAAGGAGACGTTCTTCCTGGTCCACGACACGTGGCGCGCCTGGGGCCATGGCGACGACCCCGCCAACTCGTATCCTCGCGTCCAGCAGCTCACCCATGACCGGGTGAAGCAGATCGCCTACGCGGGCCTCGCGTCCGAAGGCGGTGCGCTCGATACCATTGGCGCGGTGCTCTCCGTGCTGGGTTTGGATTTCCCCCTGAAGTCAGACTACATCCGCGACTCGGTCCTCATCCGTCACGTGAAGGAAGGGGGCCGCTACAATGCCGTCCGGAAGCCCCGAGGTGGCGACACGCGCACCGTCCCCGGCGACAAGCTCCTGGCGGCCTACTGGAAGAACGACACCCGGGCGTGCTTCGACAGCTGCGAGCCCGACGAAATCAAGGAGAAGCGCGGAAGGGCCCGCACGGAGTATGGCCACTTCAACTGGCCCATGCGGGCCTACAACTGCCGAGGCAAATACTTCCAGGGCACGGTGGACTCCAAGGAGCCGGAGTCCGAGTACGCGCGCTCGAAGCGCAAGGGCGAGGACTACTTCACCTACGGAGACCTCGCGTGCTCCGAGAAGAAAGAGGAGTAGCGCGAGTGCGCACGTGGGTCTCCATTTCCGAGGGCACACGATGAAGCGCCTGGCGGACCGCACGGGCGCCCTGACGCGCGTCATCGGGCTGGGCGGCGTGTTGCTGGTGGTGGCCACGGCGGCCACCCTCCGTGAGCCTCCTCCCGAGCCACCTCCGCGCCCCAAGCCTCCGACGACGACGGGAGCCCTGGTCTCCGCGCCGCCCAACGCGCAGCCCATGACGAAGCGCTTCCAGGGACTCCTCCCCGCCTATCCGCGCGCGAAGGCCATTCCCATGGGACGGCTGGAGGCCAACGGCAACCCGATGGAGATGGCGTACTTCGAGACGACCGACTCCGCCGGAGAGGTGATGGAGTTCTATGCCCGCGAGTTCCGCCGGCAGGGCCACCGCACCGCGACCGAGCCGGATGGGGCCGGGGGTGGCGCCATCAGCTACTACGACGCGAAGCGCGGAGCACTCGTCTCCGTCACCACCGTGGGCATCGGCGGCAAGCCTCCCCGCACCCAGGTCTTCCCCTCCATCATCGATGCTCCCGAAGGCATGCACCTGAAGGCCGTGGTGCCCGCCTCGCTGCCGCGCCCCCCTGGCGCCACGACGATGCTGCGCCTCGAGGACCGCAACAAGGGTCCCACCGAGGGCAACACCACCATCACCGAGGTGGCGCAAGGCACGCCCGTCGGCCTCGCGAGCTTCTACCGGCAACAGTTCGAACAGCGCGGCTACGTCCAGAAGGACGCACGCTCCGAAGCCGAGGGCGTGCAGTTGCTCGACTTCCAGAAGCCCGGGGAGCGCATCTCCCTGTCCCTGTCCCCCATGGGTGGCCCGGAGTCGGGGGAGACACTCGTGACCGTGGTCCTCGAACGGACCGACTCAGCTCAGGAGCCCTGAACATGAACGGATGGCTGACCTCCTCTTACCGCTGGCTGCGCCGCCCTCGCTCACGCGGACAGGCGCTGACGGAGTTCTCCCTGCTGCTGGCGGCGCTCATCGTGGGGACCCTGGGTCTGTCCGCCTTCGCGCCGGACATCTTCGCCGTGTACACAATCTACGTGCGCGGCTTCTACGTCGTGCTCGGCTATCCCCTGGGCTGAGTGGCACGCCCTCACTGCCCGGGCACGCGGGGAATGGCGATGGGGACCGAGTCCAGCGCGGGCTTCGCGCCCGTCCCCGTCGCCCGGACCACCCAGGTCGTCTCCGCATCGCGGATGGACTCCACGCCGAGCAGCGGAACCCGCTCGGTGCTCACCACACCCACGAGGCCTCCATCCTCCCGACGGAAGGTCTGCTCGCGCGCCTTGCCCGCGAAGGGCCCCTCGCGCAGCACGGTGTCCCGCTCCCCCTCCAGCACGCCCCTGAGCTCTGGCTGGTCGACATGGAGGTCCACCGGAATGGAGAGGGGTACATGGGGCGGCACGGAGATGGCGAGCCGGTCGACGAAGGGACGCGCTCCGCCTCGGACCCAGAGGACCACGAGCGTGCGCGGCGAGGTCTCATGGTCCAGCTCCAGCTGATACAGCGGCGTGCCATCCTCCCGGACCGTCTCCCCCACCAGGGAGATACGGACCCGCGACTGGGTCTCCTTGCTTCGCAGCGCATAGTCGACCCACGCCCCGAGCACGGGGCGAAGCTGGCCATACAGCAAGGGCGCGGGAACCAGCGCCCGGGCCTCCTTGAGGCGGGACGGGTCCACCATGATGGGCGCGGCCGGGGCGGTGGTTCCCGCGTCCTCGACCTCCGCCACCGGAAGTGGGGCGGGCGGCGGCGTCAGGGGAACCAGGGCCAATCCCTGCCCGGCGTCCTCCGCTCCCCGCCGGGAGTCGGAGCAGGCACCGAACAGCAGGAAGGAAACACTCAAGGCCGTCGGAATGCGGGACATGGGGCAATCCTATATGGTTCCCCCTCGCGCCCCAATCCAATGCATGTCTTTGATTTGGAGACCTCCTCCACTGCGAGGGGTTGCGAATGGGAAGGATGTGGATGATGGGTGCCGCGGCGCTGCTCTCCCTGCTGGCCGTGCTGGTCCAGGCCCAGGTGGCGACTCCCCAGGGCTTTCCCGAGCTCCCCATCGTTCCGCGCGAGGGAGGCTGGGCGCGCTACGAGGCCCTCGCCACGGACGGCCCTTCGCGCTTCGTGGTCAAGGTCGGCGCGCCGGGGCGCTATCAGGAGAAGCGCGGACGATGGCTCGAGATGGAGATAGAGGTCCCCTCCTCGGGCCGCATCACCATCCAATTCCTCGTCGAGGGCGACCGCTTCGGCTCCAACAACGTCCTGCTGATGAGAGCCACCATTCCCGGAGAGAAGTCCCGCGAGACAGCCGAGCCCTTCAAGAAGGACGCGGCCAAATCCAGACGCGAAGGGAAGTTCCTCCAGAAGACGACGGAGACCGTCGCCGGCAAGACATTGGAGGTGCTGGAGTACACCTTCTCCGGAGGAATCACCGCCGAGTGGTCCGCCGCCGTCCCCGGCCTGGGCCTGGTGCGCATGGGCGGAGAGAACCCGTTCCACCTCGTCGACTTCGGCGTGGGCGGAGACCCGTGGAAGGAGCGGACCACGCCCGCCATGTTCCCCGCGCCACCGTCCAGGAAGTGAGCCTCAGCGCCCGGGCGCGCGCGGAGACAGCCCCACCTTCAGCAGCCGCCCTCGCACGCCGTCCACCGCGTCGTGCGCGAGCCGCGCCTCCAGGCGCAGCGACGCTCCCCGTCCCGCCTGGAGCAACACCCGGGGCGGCTCGCCGTCGCCCTTCTGGAAGGAGAACCACTCCAACTCCGAGAAGCGCGTGCGCCGCCCCAAGGGGTCGATGAAGCCCTCACCCGAGAGGAACAATCCCGGCACCAGGTGCAGGCCGATAGCGCCCAGCCACACCGCCAACCCCAGACAGAAGCTCCCCAGCGCCGGCCGCGCCTCCGAATACACCAGGTGCACGCCGAGCAGCGCCAGCAACCCCATCCCCGCGAGAATCTGGAGATAGGTCCCCATCCGCGCCCGCGAGCCCAGCGCGACGAGCGCCCGCGCCCGCAGCAGCGACACCAGCGCCACGAGCGACAGCAACACCTGTCCTCCCGAGGCCACGGCCACCGCCAGGGCCATCATCCCCCGACGCCCACCGAGCGCCTGCGACTCCTGGACGAGCCACGCCGCGCAGCCGCCGAAGAACGCCAGCGCCACGACATGGAATGCGACGGTGGACACGGGGAACGCGGACGCTTTCATCGGTGCCCGCCAGCGCACCACATCCGCGAGGGTTTGGGGAAGGCCCCCTCCCTTCAGCGGGCCCGCTTGCCCCGGGGCGCTCCCGACACGGACGTGGCGACGACGAGCTGCCGGTACTGTCGCGGGCTCAACCCCGTCACCTGCTTGAACTGGCGCGACAGCGCGCTCTGGTCACAGAAGCCCACCGCCAGGGCAATGGCGGCGATGGGCTGCGCATCCTCCACCAGTCGCTCCGCCGCCGCGTCGATGCGAGTCTTCATGATGAACTGCCCCGCCGACAGCTGGAAGATGCGCCGCATCCGCCGCTCGAACTGCGCCGCGGACATCCCCGCCCGCCGCGCCAGCGAGTCGATGCGCAGCCGCTCCCCATAGTTCGCCTGGATGTAGTCGATGGTCCCCGCGAAGCGCTCGTCCACCAGCCCCGCGCGCCCCGGCTCATGCACGTCCTTGGACAGACACGCCAACCCCATCACCTCGCCCGTGGCATCGAACAGCGGCACCTTGCTCGTCAGACACCAGCCCGGCTCGCGGCTGTTGAACAACGTCAGGTCCAGGTTGTCCACGAGCGCGCGCCCCGTCCGGAACACCTTCTCGTCCTGTCGCACGTACCGGTCCGCCATGTGCTGGGGGAACAGCTCGTGCGCCGTGCGCCCCACCGCCGCCGCCTTGCTCTTCAGGCCACAGCGCTCCGCGCACGCCTCGCTGATGCACACGTAGCGCCCCCGGATGTCCTTCACCGAGAAGACGATGTCCGGCACCCGGTCGAACAGCTCCTCCGCGAACAGCGGATTCGCCACCCGCCCCATGAAGCCCATCCGCCAGTGTTCCAAGGTTTCACGCGTTTTGGTGGTTTCCATTCGTCCCCACAAGGGAAAGACACAAGAACGTCACACGTGCTCAGGAATACCTTGAACACCGCGTGAAACCCACGTCGGTGTCACTCGGAAGGGACGACACCGTGCGGCAAGCCCCCCACTCGAGGAGCACGAAGCCATGCGCAGTCCAATCACGGATTGGTGTCGCTGTCACATCGTCCTCGCCATCTGTTGTCTCACCCTGTTCGCACCCGGAGCGGACGCCCGCCCTGGAGGTCCTCCCCCGGCCGAGCCTGCTCAGCGCGTCCATGGACTGGAGCATGCGCACCAACGCATCCAACCCGACGAACGGCAGCCGGATGTCTCCCCGGAGCAACTGCGTCAGGCGCTCACCCCGCCCGCGCCGAAGCGCTCCCTGCTGGCGTGTGACGCGGCGGCCTTCGGGTCCGCTTCTGGCACGGCGCTCGTCACGTTGGTGAAGGGCTCCCCGACGGACTGCATCAACACGCTGTTCAGCGTCTCGGGCACGCTCGCCCGGCAGGTGTTCATCGAGAGCAAGATGGTCACCATCGCCAACGCGCTCACCCCCAGCGCGCAGGCCTATGTGGGGAACAACAGCGGCCAGACGCTCCAGCTCATCATGTTCCTGCGCGCGGGGTACTACGTGCAGTACTACGCCCCAGACGTCGTGGGCAGCTACGGCACGGCGCTGGCCAACGCCATCCGCCCGGCCCTGGCCGCCTTCGTGGCCAACAGCCACTTCCGGGACGTCAACGACGACCACGGCGCGGTGCTCAGTGAGTTCGTGACGCTCATCGACAGCTCGAGCGAGAACGCGCGGCACCTGGGCACCTTCAAGGGCCTGCTGGACCGCTTCAACAACACCGCCCTGGCCTCCTGGTACATGCGCAGCGCCACCAACAACGTCTTCGTCGGCCTGTTCCGCGGCCACTACAACGACGACTTCGTGGCGGCCGTGCAGCAGGACACGTCCATCATCGACTCGCTGGACTCCTTCGGCCTGCGCACCGAGCACCTGCTGGGCACCGACAACCAGTACCTCACCGTCAACGCGGCCCGCGAGCTGTCCCGCTTCCTCCAGTACCCGGGGACGGTGCAGACGAAGACGCGCCCCAAGGTGAAGGCGCTCATCACCAACCACTCGATGACGGGCCCCACCGCGGGCGTCTGGGTGGGCGCGGCGGAGATGGCCGACTACTACGACGGCACCAACTGCGCGTACTACGGCATCTGCGACTTCCGCAGGACGCTGGAGCAGGCGGTGCTGCGCGTGACGCACAACTGCGGCGCCACGCTGCGCATGCGCGCCCAGGAGATGACGGCCACGCAGCTCACGCAGAGCTGCGGCCTGCTCGCCACGCAGGAGACCTACTTCCACGACAAGCTGAAGACGGGCCGCCTGCCCGTCGCCAGTGACAACAACACGTCGCTGGAGATGGTCATCTTCGACAGCAGCCTGGACTACCAGACGTATGCCGGCGCGCTGTTCGGCATCGACACCAACAACGGTGGCATGTACCTGGAGGGAGACCCGGCGGCGTCCGGCAATCAGGCCCGCTTCATCGCCTACGAGGCGGAGTGGGTTCGGCCCGCGTTCGAAATCTGGAACCTGCGCCACGAGTACGTCCACTACCTGGACGGCCGCTTCGACATGAAGGGCGACTTCGGCGACAGCATCAGCCAGCCCACCATCTGGTGGATTGAGGGCCTGGGTGAGTACGTCTCCAAGAAGGACGACAACGCGGACGCGGTGGAGATTGGCACCAGCAAGAGCTTCCAGCTCAGCCAGATTCTGCGCAACGACTACAACAGCGGCACCGAGCGCGTGTACTACTGGGGCTACCTCGCGGTGCGCTTCATGTTCGAGCGCCACTCGGGGCAGGTGGACACCTTCGTCGGCCAGTTCCGCGCGGGGAACTACACCGGGTATCGCACGTCGCTGGACGGCCTGGGCTCGGCATACGACGCGGAGTTCCACCAGTGGATTGATTGCGTCTCCACCGCGACCGACCCGAGCACCTGCGCGAATCCGGACCCGGGCCCCGGTCCTGGCACCGGCACGGCGTGCACGGGCGCGGACACGCGGATGCTGGACAACGGCTGCTACCGGGGCCCGCTGGCCGGCAACAACATCCAGTACTTCTACCTCTGGGTGCCCGCGGGCGCGCGCAACCTGCGCTTCCAGATGAGCGGCGGCACGGGCAACGCGGACCTCTACATCCGCGCCAACCAGTGGCCGTCGACGACGGCGTATGACTACCGCCCGTATCTGGCCGGCAACGACGAGGTGGTGGACATCCCCTCGCCGCAGACCGGCGTCTACTACTACGCCATGGTGAGAGCCCGCGCGGCGTTCGCGGGCGTGAAGCTGGAGGCCCGCTTCGACGCGACGCCGTGAAGCCCGGGAGTGACTCCCGGGTGAAGACGGGGCACCCGGGAGTCACTCCCGCCGCAGTACACCCTCCACCGTTCGCCACAGGCCCAGGGGGTTCGCCTCGCGCAGCTCCGGAGGGAGCAGCGCGTCCGGCACATCCTGGAAGCACACCGGCCGCACGAAGCGGCGGATGGCGCCCGTGCCCACGGCGGTGAAGCGGCCATCCGAGCTGGCCGGAAAGGGGCCGCCGTGCACCATGGCCGGGCAGACCTCCACGCCGGTGGGGACACCGTTCATCAGCACGCGCCCCACGCGGTCCGACAACGTGGGGAGCAGCTCGGAGGCCAGCGCCGTGTCTCCCGCATCCATCATCACCGTCGCGGTGAGCTGACCTTCCAGTCGCGAGGCCACGCGCACCAGCTCCGCCGCGTCACGCGCCACGGTCAGCACCGCGCAGCTCCCGAACACCTCTTCGGTGAGCGCGCTCTCGGCGAGCACCACGCGGGCCTCCGCCTCGAACAGCGCGGCGGCGCCCAGCGCGGCCTTCGACTCCCCCCGCGCACAGGTCCGCGTGTCCGTGCGAGCGGCAAGACGGCTCACGCCCTCGCGAAAGCGCTCGGCGATGGCGGGCGACAACATGGGCGCGGCCGCCGCGGCCCCCAGCTTCTCCGCGAGCCGCGCGCGGAAGGCCTCGTACCCCGGGCCCTCCACCGCCACGAGCAATCCGGGCGAGGTGCAGAACTGGCCCGCGCCCTGGAGGATGGACGCGGCCAGCGCGTCCGCCATCGCCTGGGGACGGGCGGCCAGCGCCTCCGGCAGGAGGAAGATGGGGTTGATGGAGCCCATCTCCGCGAAGACGGGAATGGGAACGGGCCGGGCGGCGGCCAGCGCCATCAGCGCGCGACCTCCGCCACGAGAGCCCGTGAAGCCGACGGCGCGGATGGCGGGGTGACGCACGAGCGAGGCGCCCACCTCCGTGCCCGCATCGAACAGCAGCGAGAACACGCCTTCGTGCAGCCCACACGCCGCCACGGCCGCGCGGATGGCCAGGCCCGCGCGCTCCGACGTCGCGGGGTGCGCGGGATGGGCCTTGGCGACGACGGGACAGCCGGCGGCCAGCGCGGACGCGGTGTCACCTCCGGCGACGGAGAACGCGAGCGGGAAGTTGCTCGCGCCGAACACGGCCACGGGCCCCACGGGGCGCAGCAGGGAGCGCAGGTCCGCACGCGGCAGGGGACGGCGCTCGGGCAGGGCCCGGTCGATGCGTGCATCCACCCAACTGCCTTCCTCCAGCAGCCGAGCGAACTGACGGAACTGTCCGGCCGCGCGGCCCAGCTCCCCCTGGATGCGCGCGGGGGGAAGGCCGGTCTCCTTCGGCGTCACGGCGAGGAAGTCCGCCTCCGCCGCGAGGAGCGCCTCGGCGATGTGCTCCAGGAACACGGCGCGCTGACGCGAGGACAGCGCCGCGAGCGTGGGGGCGGCCTGCTCCGCGAGCACGCAGGCCCGCTCCACCTCCTGGGGCCGCGCGCCGTGGAAGCGAGGCTCGAGCGCCACGCCCTCCGCGGGATTCCAGCCGGTGAACGTCGGCCCACCGGGCTCGCCGCGTTCGGCGCCAATCAAGGACAGTCCCATCCAGCTCATGCAGCGACCTCACTCCGGGAGGGGCCCATCGCCCCTCCAGCTTCGATACAGGACACTTCGCACCGCGCAACGGCCACTACAGCGCGGGCCGGTTCGCCAGGGCCTCGCGCAACACGCGCAGGCACTCCTCGCGCTCGGCACCCGCCAGCTCCAGCCGAGGCCCACGCACCCGCTCGTGGCCCCAGCCCACTTCCTGCTGTACCAGCTTGATGAGCTGGACGAACTTGGTGACGGTGTCCAGGCGCAGGAGCGGCAGGAACCAGCGGTACAGCTCGAACGCGGCCTGCTTCTTTCCGGCGAGGGCCAGCTCGAGCAGTCGCACGGACTCGGCGGGGAACGCATTGACCAATCCCGCCACCCAGAAGCGCGCGCCCGCGTCCACGCCCTCGACGAGGCAGTCGTCCACGCCCACGCCCAGGGCCAGCCGGTCTCCCAGGAGGGCGCGAATGGCGGTGACGCGACGGGCATCGGTGGAGGACTCCTTCACGGCGACCGCATTGTCGTGCTCAGCGGCCAGCTCCGCGAGGTGGGCGGGGGTGAAGTCCGTCTTGTAGGCGA
Source organism: Myxococcus sp. CA040A (assembly GCF_013336725.1). Classification (NCBI taxonomy): domain Bacteria; kingdom Pseudomonadati; phylum Myxococcota; class Myxococcia; order Myxococcales; family Myxococcaceae; genus Myxococcus; species Myxococcus sp. CA040A. The sequence goes on from NZ_JABUMR010000007.1 coordinate 515,045, forward strand.
CGGGGTTGTTGTAGAGCAGGCACGGCAGCTTCGTGGCGCGCAGGACAGCGGACATGTGGGCCTTCATCTCGCGCCAGTCGCTGGAATAGACATACGGGGGCAACACCATCAGCCCGGCGCAGCCCGCCTCCTCCGCGGCGCGAGCCAGGCGCACGGCCTCCGCGGTGGACAGCGCGGCGATGCCCGGGATGACGGGCGCCTTCACCGCGTCCACGCACGTGCGCATCACCGCGGCCTTCTCTTCCAGGCTCAGCGTCGCGCCCTCGCCCAGTGAGCCGCAGGGGATGATGCCGGTGCAGCCCTGCGACACCAGCCAGCGCACGTGTGAGCGCACCGTGCCGTGGTCGACGGACAGGTCCGTGTTGAAGGGGGTGGTGATGGCGGGGAGGACACCAGTCCAGAGGCTCATGACTCTCTCGTGTGGGTAGAGGAAACTTCCGAGGGAAGGCGCAGGCTGCCGATGCGCGCCGGGAGGCACGGTGGGCGCGCGTCCTCGCCCGACCAGCCGAAGAGGGTTTGCGCCGCCGTTCCGCAGGTGCGGCCCTGACAGGCGCCCATGCCCAGCCGGGCGTACAGCCGGGCCTCGCGCAGGTTCTGACAGCCCTCCAGCGCGGACATGGGCACGTCCTCGCAGCGGCACAGCAGCGTGTCGGGCGTGGCCAGTCGTCGCAGCTCCGCGCGGGGCGCGTCATGCAGCGCGAGCCGGGCGGCGAACGTACGGACGCGATGCCAGGTGCGCTCCAGCTCGATGGGAATGGGTTGCTCGGCGGCGACGAGTCCGGCCAGCTCTCCGGTGACGAGCGCCTGGTCCACGCCGCCGATGCCGAGCAGCTCGCCCACGGCGTGGACCTTGGGGACGCGTGTCTCCAGGCGCTCGTTCACGACCACCGCTCCCGCCGAGGTCTCACAGCCCAGCAGCCGCGCCACTTCCAGATTGGGCACGAGCCCGTAGGCCGCGCCCAGGTAGTCACACTGGAGTTGCTCCTCGCGACCGCGCACGGACAGGCGGACCGACTCCAACCGGTCCTCGCCTTCAGCGGCGATGACCCAGGCGTCCGTGGACGTGGGCACGCTGATGAGCGTCGCGGACATCAGGGCGCCTTGGAGCAGCTTGGCCGGGTGTCGCCAGAGCTGGAGGGCGAAGCTCCAATGGCTCGCGGCGGAGGCCTGCTCGGCGATGTAGAGGACTTCGCCACCGTGGGCGTGAATCGTCGCGGCGGCGGCGAGCAACAACGGGCCCGTGCCGGCGAGCACCACGCGCTTGCCGCGCATGGGGAGGCCGTCCTTCACGAGCACCTGGAGTCCGCTGACGCCCAGCACGCCCGGCAGTGTCCAACCGGGGAACGGGAGGAAGCGCTCGCGTGCGCCGGTGGCGAGCACCGCGCGGCCGTAGCGCACCGCGAACGACGAGGAGCCCTCTTCGACCAGGAGCACGCCGGGCTCGGGAGCGGCGACGACGCGGGCGCCTGGACGAAAGCGAGCGCCCGACGCGGAGAAGCGTGAGAGCCACCGACGCGCGAGACGATTCGTGCCCTTTCGGGCCTCGCCTCGCCAGACCTGCCCTCCCGGCTCTGGCTGGGCGTCGAGGACGAGGACATCCAGCCCTGCCTCGGCCGCACGGCAAGCGGCGGCGAGTCCGCCCGGTCCTGCGCCGACGACCACGAGGTCACAGGCCTCACGCATGAGTGCACACCTCATCCGCGCGGCAAGCCGCGGCGAACCTTCCGAGACCGGCACCAGCCAAGGGGTCACAGGCCTCACGCATCGGTCACCACCTCCTGGTCCTCACGGCACGGCGTCAGGCACATGAGGACCTCGGGCACGCCATCGATGGTGGCTCGGCACTCGAAGCAGACGCCCATTCCACAGAGGGGGCCACGAGGGCGCCCGCTCAGGTCCGCGCGGCTGACGAAGCTGTCCGTCATCGCCAGCGCAGCCGCGACAGACGTTCCCACCGGCACCGTGACAGCACGCCCGTTGATGCGCAGGGTGACGAGCGTGACGGCCTTCGACGCTGTCTCACGCATGAGCAGTCTCCCGAGAAGACGCCGTCAGGAAGCGTGCGGGTGAATACGGACGCGCATCGATGGCGCTGGTGCGCCCGAGCAGTTGGTCCGCCACCAGTCGCGCGCTGCCCGTGGCCGTGGTGATACCGAGCCCCTCATGGCCACAAGCCAGCCAGAGCCACGGCTTCTCCGGATGCGGCCCCAGCAACGGCAGACCATCCGGGGTCGCCGGACGCAGCCCCGTCCAGACGCGCAGCGCCTGCAAGCCATCGAGCCCTGGAAGGAACATGGCTGCGCGCTTCAGCATGCGCTCCAGGAGCGCCGCGTCCACCTCGCGCGTCGCATCACCCGGCTGTCGCGACGAGCCCAGCAGGAGCTGCCCCGTGACACGTGGCTGGGCATTGAACGCCACGGAAGCGCCGTCCGTGCCGTGCGCGCTCTTGAGGTAACCCAGCTCCACCAACTGGTGATGCACCACGGGAGCCCCGCGCCGGGTGATGAGCAGGTGTCCCTTGCGCGGAGAGATGGGCAGCCCAGGGCAGAGCGCGGGACTGGCCACCCCCGCCGCGAGCACGATGTGCCGTGCCGTCAGCACGTCACCGTTGGAGAGCACGACACTTCCCGGGCGCAGCTCCCGAACCGGACACCCCGTCATCAGCCGCGCGCCACGGGCCTGGGCACGCAGCGCGAAGGTCCGCGCGGCGAGCGGCGGATACAGCACGGCATCATCCACGACGCGCAGCGCCCCCACGAGTCCCGGAGCAAGCGCGGGCTCGGCCTCATAGAGCGCCGCGCTGTCGAGCACTTCGACACGGACACCCGCGGCGCGGTAGTTCGCCACCTTCGCGGAGACCGCGGCCATCTCCTCGTCATCGGCGGCGAGCCAGAGGGTGCCACACGCGTCATACTCCACCGTGCGAGGCAGTCCATCGGCGAGCTCTCGCCACAGCGACACGGACCACGACGTCAGCGCGAGTTCCGCCGCGTTGTCATCCATGGCCACCAGGTGGCCCATGCCACACGCCGTCGTCCCCGCGCCAATGGACCGCGCCTCGACGAGCGCCACCGACACACCGTCGGCGCTGAGCACATCCGCGAGCGCCGCGCCGACGATGCCACCGCCGACGATGACGCAGTCGAAGGCGCTCATCCAATGCCCCAGGCGAACGGGTCCGTCGGGTCCACCAGCAACGTGGCCTCCGCGTTGACGGACGCGGTGCCGGTGATGGTGGGCAGGATGCGCGCGCCGTCACGGACGTAACGCGCCTCGAAGCGACTGCCGAGGATGCTCTCCTGCACCCACGTCGCGCCTTCCGCGAGCACACCCTCGGCCGCCAGGCACGCGACCTTCGCGCTCGTCCCGGTGCCGCACGGAGACCGGTCATAGGCCAGCCCCGGACAGAGCACGAAGTTGCGAGCATCCACCCCAGGCGTCGGAGACGGGGCATACAGCTCGACGTGGTCGATCTCCGCGCCGCCCTCCCCGGTGATGCCCTGGTCCGCGAGCGCCTGCTTGATGGCGGAGGTGTACGCCAGGAGCGCGGGCGTCCGCGACAGCTCCAGCGGCAGTTGCGTGGCGCGGGAGAGGAAGAACCAGTTGCCACCCCAGGCGATGTCGCCGCGCACCTCGCCATGTCCCGGCACGGACACGGCTACGTCGTGCGCCCACCGGTAGCTCGGCACATTGGCGATGCTGACGCGCCCGTCCGGATGCAGCGTGGCCTTCACCACGCCGACGGGAGTCTCCAGCGAGTGGACACCAGGACCGATGCGCCCCAGGTACTCCAGCGTCTTCACCACGCCGATGGTCCCGTGGCCACACATCCCGAGATAGCCGACGTTGTTGAAGAAGATGATGCCCGCGACGCTCGCCGCGCTGACGGGCGGACACAGCAGCGCGCCCACCATGACGTCGGACCCACGAGGCTCGCAGACGATGGCCTTGCGAAAGGCGTCGAACTTCTCGCGGAAGCGCTCGCGCAGGCTCGCCAGATCGCCCGCTCCCAGCTCCGGGCCTCCGTCCGTCACCACGCGCGTGGGCTCACCCCCGGTATGACTGTCGATGACACGAATGCGCCGCATGCGAACCACTCCCTCTACCCGGGCCTCCCATGAGCCACCCTAGGAGTCCCGAGGCGCTGTTTCTTGGGAGATTCGACCACACTCGCGAGGCAATCACGCAAATGCCCCAGCGAGCAGGCCTCCTCGGGGACACTCGCCGGGACACGCGCGCCGGCGACAGGGGTGGCTCCAGCGGGTGGTGACGCGCCCGGCCAGGACCGCCGCCCCCTCGATTCTCCTTGGCGCCAGCCGCCACTGGAAGTGAAGTCGCACTCCCTCATCCCCGGGAGCGTTCAATGAATCGTCAGACGTGGAGCGGTGCCTTCGTGGTGGCCTTGCTGCTGACTGGCTGTGGAGGAGGCGCTGAATCGCAAGGCCCCGAGGCCGAGGCCGCGGTCCGCCAGTCGCTCTCCGGCCCCTGGGAGTGCGACCCCGCTGAATGGTGCCATGTCAGTGAGCACACCCTGGAGTGTCCCCCGGGCTCCGCCTACGGGACGGCCTACGCCTGGCCCACGCAGGCGGGCGGCTACTGCACCCAGCGCTTCGCGTGCGACTCCGTCATCCCCCTCTGCCCCGCCCCCATCGACCCCTGATTTCGATTACTATCGCCACGCAGTGGCATCAGACCTTCCACCCACGGAGTTCGACATGAAGTCGCGTCACCTCATCGGAGCCATGCTGGCGTTCGGAGTCCTCTCGGGGTGCGGCGTCACGGGCGAGGAAGACGCGGAGCAGGCCCCCAACGTCAGCCAGGTGGGTGCGCTCGACGCGTGCGACGGCACGATGCTGTGGGAGTACAACTTCTACAGCGACGCCTCCCATTTCGAGCAGGTGGGCGGAATCATCTGCAAGTGCCGAGGCACCGTCGTCACCTGGGGTGACACCTCGACGCCGTATGTCGGGTACTGGAGCGGCGTCTGTCCGGGCCAACCCACTCGCTGAACTGAGCTGGGACATGGCCTGTCCTCGCTCGGCGCACCGGGCGTGGGCATGGAGAAGGAACTCCCGTTCACCACGCGGCCTGGCATCACCCTGGCCGCGTGTGTGAACACCCACTCCACGCTGGCCCCCGGCGCCGCGTCGGGAACGCGCTTCGACCATGGCGGCACACACCTGCACGTGGCCACGCGTCGTCACGGGCACTCACGCGCCCAGCGTGCCCGACTGGAGCGCCTTGCCGGCCGCGCCGGACATGCTCTCCGCCAGCGTCTGCACCGAGCGCGACACCCGCTGCGTCTCCTCCACGACCCGCAGCGTCTGCTGCATCTGTCCGGACAGGTCCTGGATGGCCATGGCTATCTGGGACGTGCCCGCGTCCTGCTGGGACACGGCCATGGAAATCTGCCGCACGCTGCTGCTGGTGTCGCCGATGATGCCCGCCAGCTTCTGCAGCTGCGAGCCGGAGACGCGCACCGCGTCCAGGCTCACCTTCACCCGCTGCTCGCCCTGCTCGCTCATCTTCGCGGCCTCGCGCATGCTGGTGTTCACCCCCTCCAGCACCTCGCGGATGCGCTGCGTGGCGAGGATGGACTGGTCCGCGAGGCTGCGCACCTCGCGCGACACCACGGCGAAACCCCGGCCGTGCTCACCGCTGCGCGCGGCTTCAATCGCCGCGTTGACGGCCAGCATGTTGGACTGGTCCGCGAGCCCCTTCACCGTGTCGACGATGCCGGAAATCTCCCGCGTGCGCGCATCCAGCGCGAGGATGCGCCGGGCCATCTCCGACACCTCCACCCGGATGGCCTCCAGGTTGCTCAATGTCCGGTCGATGGCCGCGCCGCCGTCGCGACCCGCCTCTTCCGCGACGACGATGGAGCTGGCCAGCAGTCGCGTCTTGTCCGCCGTCACCAGCGAGCCCTGACGGATTTCCTGCACCGTCTGCTCCAACTCCTTGAGCGCCGTCGCCTGACGGCCAATGCCCACCGTCTGCTCCTCGCTCGACGTGCGCAGCTGCTGCACCACCGTCGCCAGCTCCCCGGCGCCGCGGCCCATGCCCGTGGCCAGTTCCCGCACGTCCTTGCTCCGCGCCTCCAACTGGCGCGTGTGTGACGCCAATGAGCGCACCACCATCGTCGAGCGCCGCGCGACGATGCCCACCAGGGACACCGTGAGCGCCATGAAACCCCAGTGGTGGTAGGTGCCCGTCACTTCCGTGAACCCGAGCAAAGGCAGCGTGCTGAGCAGCAGCACGAAGGTGAGCACGCCCAGGCCCACGACGAAGATGCGCGCGTCGATGCTCCCCCGCCACGCGGCGCGGGCCGCGACGATGACGCACAGGAACAGGCACGGCAGCGAGTAGAACGTGAAGAGGTGCAGCTGCCGATACACGGTCCCCAGGTCCACGAACAACATCAGGCTCTGGAGGGCGGCGGGCACGGAGAGCACCGTCGCGCCCCAGCGGAACCAGCGCAGCTGTCCCTCCAGGATGCTGTCGGAGATGAACCACCCCAGTCCCGGCAGGAGGAGGTAGGCGCCCAGCAGCGTGAGCTGACTGCTCAAGAGCTTCGCGTCCCAGAGGGACACCAGCAGCCCGCTGGAGCCCAGCAACATCAGCCCCGAACCTCCGGCGAAGACCGTGAGCGCCACCAACATCCGTCTCTGGCGCCGCAGCAGGGCCGCCCCCGCGGAGACCGCCGCGACGACGAGCAGCAGTGTGCCCATGACGAAGGGCGCCAGCCCGTCACGCGTCACCCGCGCGGCCAGCTCGTGCCGCGAGCCCACCCGCGCCTCCCGGCTCGCGCCGATGGTCTGCCCGGTGCTCTGGATGCGCAGCAACACCCGCGTGCCGGGCACCGAGGGAGGCAGCGTCACCAGGTTCCACGCCATGTTCTCCATCGACTCATGGCCCGAGGGATTCATCGTCCCGCTCGCGTAGACGCGGCGACCCCCGGCGTACACCTCGAACGCATTCGCCACCGTGCCCAGGAAGAGCGCGGGCTCAAGCCACGTCCCGTGCGGCACGGGGAGGCTCAGCCACAGGAAGGTGTTTGACTCCTTCCCTGGAGGCTCACGCAACGCGACCATGGGCCGCCAGTCCTCCGCGTCCGCCTCATGCGCCCACGTGGGCACGCCATCCGGCCCCACCGGCGAGTCACCCCAGCGATACCGCCACCCGCTCTCCAGCTCCACGCTCCGCGCGCCCGGGCCTTCCGCCCGCGCCGAGGGCGCGAGCACGAGCAGCATGAGCACCATCCACCCCAGCCTCGCCAACCCCGAGACGGCCCTCCCCGCGAAACCACCCTGCACAGGAGGACACGTTGAAAAACCCGAGACACGACAAGCTGTCGACACGTGACACGAACCGCGGAGCAAAAGCATGGATGAACACGATGCTCGGGCTTCTTGGACACGAATGTAAACGGGTCCTCCTCGCCCCGCCCGTCTGCTCCTCGCGCGATACCTTGTGACATGTCGACAGGCTCGACATCTGGAACAGAACTCCACTGTGTTCATGGAACAGCGACCTGTCATCAAACGACGAGCTGCGTTGAGCCCGGTGACAAGCCCGCCCGCGTCCGCGTCGATGTATCAACTCGGGATGTGATGTATCGAAGCGCGGACGGCCGCCGAGCGCTCGCGACCTCCCGGCGCCGTGCTCCGGGCGTCCACCCCGATCTCCGGGCCTTGCCTGATGGTTTCCGCGTGAGGGGTACTTTCCGGCCACTCAAGGATTTCCCGCGAATCCGTCGTTAAGGAGGGACGCGGAGAGCGCTTCCGTGGGGCGGCGCGGTTGGAGCCGCGGGGGACACCATGAGCACGACGGAGCTGGCGGTCTTGTTGGAGGGAGCACGAGAGGGAGACCTGGGCGCGAGGGACGCGCTGACGGCGGCCACCTATCGGGAGCTGCGGCGGATGGCCCGCGCCGTCCAACCCGAGATGGCTCCCCACAATCCCCTACAGCCCACCGTGCTGATTCAGGATGCCTGGACGCGCTTGTTCGGGACGGATGCGCTCCAACCCGAGGACCGTCGCCACTTCTTCGGGGTCGCCGTCCAGGCGCTGCGGCGGGTGCTGGTGGACCGGGCCCGCGCCTCACTCCATCAGCGGCGCGACGCGCGGCGGGAGTGGCTGAGCATCCGCCACCTGGACCTGGAAGCCCCGGGCCCTGACCTGGAGGTCCTCCAGTTGGAGGAGGCCTTGTCGGAGCTGGAGACCTTCCAACCCCGGCTCGCCCGGCTGGTGGAGCTGCGCTACTTCGCGGGCCTGAGCCTCCCCGAGACGGCGACGGCGCTGGGTGTGTCGCAGGCCACGATGAAACGAGACTGGGCCTACGCGCGCGTCTGGTTGACGGAGCGACTGAGCCACTGAGGCTTGTCGCGCTGTTTCAGTGCGCGTTGGCCATGCTCTCGAAAGGCCAGGGGCGCGGCGTCGCGGCCGTGCCCAGCCACAGGTCGGCGACCTGCTGCGCGAGCGTCCACGGCGCACCGCCCGCGCGGTTCGTCAGGACGATGACGGTGAGACGCTGGCCCGGATACTTCACGATGGCGTTGGTGAAGCCACACGTCTCACCGTGATGTGACAGGCGCGTGCGGCCCTGGTCCTCGTCGACGAACCAGCCAAAGCCATAACGCCCGGAGGCGCCATCCGGGAGCTTCACCGGCGTCCACGCGAGCGCCTGCGTCTTCGCGTCCACCAGCGCGTGTGAATCCAACGCGACATCCCACGCGGCCAGGTCCACCCCGGACGCATAGACACCGCCATCCCCCAGCACGGCGCTGGTGTTGCTCTGGTCCCTGGGGACGAAACCCTCCTCGCGGCTCGCATGGCCGTAGGCCCGCTGGGACACCGTGGAGACCCCCTCCTGGTGGGCGACGGCGGAGGCCATGCCGCTGGGGGTGAAGATTCGTGCGCGCAGGAAGCCGGCGAAGGACGTGCCGCTCACCTGCTCCACGATGAGGGCGAGCACCGCGTAGGCGGAGTTGCTGTAGCGCACCGCGCTCCCCGGCGGGAAGTACGTGCGGTCCGCGCGCGAAAGCAGTTGGAGCACGTCGCGGTCCTTCACCTGTTCGGTCTGCGTGGCCGGGACGAACGCCTCGTAGTCCCAGATGCCGGAGGTGTGCTGGAGCAGGTGGTGGATGCGGACCTCGCCCAGGTACGAGGGGAACCCGGGGAGCACGTCCACCACGCGGTCCTCCAGCCGGAGCTTGCCCTCGTCCACCAACAGCAGGATGGCCATCGCGGTGAACTGCTTGGTGAGCGAGGCCAGCCGGTAATGACTCTCCGGCGTGGCCTTCGTCCGGGTGCCCACGTCCGCCAGGCCATAGGCGCGGCTGAGCACGACCTTCCCTTCCCGCAGCACGACGAGGCTGGCCCCGGGCCGCTCCGGGCCGCTGTAGTCCGCGAAGAGCGCGTCCACCTCGGGAGCGTGCCGGACGTTCGGCGCGGTGCCGGCACAGCCAGTGAGGACGCAGAGAACGGACACGAGGACGGCTCCGAGCGCGGGGCGGTTCATGCGCCCGATGATGCGCGAGAACGCGCGGGCCTCGCGCGGACTTTCAACCGCGTCGCGTGGGTGGAGCCCCCTGGAGCGAGGCTCCCGCCAGTCCCGCCAGCAACAGGATGGGGGCCAACAGCACCGCGCCGAACCACGCCAGCGCGTAGAGCAGGCCCAGGACGAGCCCCAGCGCGCCGCCCTCCCTCGTGCCGGACAGCGCGCCCACGTACTGGCGTGCGCCCAGCAGGTGCAGCAGCAGGAAGACGGCGACCAGCGTCAGCGCCGTGGCCAGGAGCATGAGCGTGCGTCGCATGGACGGGAGTATCCGGTGCCCGACACCGCGCCGCGCGGACAGCCTCGACGGACGGTCGAGTCCTCGGGGTGAGTGGTCGGCGGGTCATGGCAGACGAGCAGACAATCGCTCGGCCTCTCCGTTGCCCTCCCTACTGACGGCGAAGGGGCGAGCGCTCCCCACACTGGCATGGACCCAGGTGCAGACCCAACTTCAGCCGCCAGACGTGCAAGTGGAAACGCATGCCTCCGAGGAGCAGGAGCCTGTCATGTGGAGCACATCAGCATCGGGCTGGGATGAAGGACCTCGGAGGCGCCGAATCCTGGGGCGGATGCGTCGGCCCGCGGGCAGCAGGGGACTGGGCGTGGAGCCGATGACCTTCGCCGTTCTGGAAGCCCTGGGTGAGCGACACCAGTCACCGCGCCGACCGGGAAAGCGCTGGCGACGTTCCGCACTGCGAACGCGCGGCGGCGGGGCGGGCGAAGCGCGCGACGAGGAGGCGCTCGACTTCGAAGTGGCCATCGCCTCCTGGTAACGCTCCTGCTAACAACCGGGGCATGACCGCGCCCCGCCCCAATCCGTTGTTGTCGGACCGCGACGTGGACTTCCAGCTCGACGAGGTGGTGCGTGTCGCCGCCCTGTGCGAACTGCCCGCCTTCGCGGAGCACTCACGAGAGACCTTCGGCCTGCTCCTGGACAGCGCGCGTCGCTTCGCTCGCGAGGTGCTCTACCCCACGTATCGGACGCTGGACGCGGAGCCGCCCACGTTCGAGAACGGCCGAGTCCGCGTCCATCCGCTGATGCGCGAGTTGTATCCGCGCCTGGTGGAGCTGGGGATGCTCACCGCCACAAGGCCTCCGGAAGTCGGCGGACAGCAGCTCCCGCTCACCGTCCACGCGCTGGCCAGCGCCTATCTGATGGCGGCCAACCTGAGCGCGTATGCCTATCTGGGACTGACGCACGGCGCCGCGCACCTACTGGAGGCCTTCGGCACCGCGGAGGTGAAGGCGGCCTTCATGGAGCCGCTGTACCGGGGCGAGTGGACGGGCACCATGGCCCTCACCGAGCCGCAGGCGGGCAGCAGCCTGGCGGACGTGAGGACGCGCGCGACCCTGGCGGCGGATGGGACGTGGCGCCTCCAGGGCTCCAAGATTTTCATCAGCGGTGGGGACCAGGACTTCAGCGAGAACATCGTGCACCTCACGCTGGCGCGCACGGAGGGCGTGGAGAGCGGCACGCGAGGCATCTCCCTGTTCGCGGTGCCGGCGCGGCGGCGTGAGGGTGACGCGCTGGTGGACAACGACGTCCGCGTGGCTGGCGTCATCCACAAGATTGGCTGGAAGGGCATCCCCAGCCTCGTGCTCAACTACGGCGAGTCGGGCGACTGCCGGGGGTGGATGGTGGGGCAGCCCGGGCGCGGGCTGGCGTGCATGTTCCAGATGATGAACGAGGCGCGCATCATGGTCGGCCTCAACGGCGTGGCCACCGCGTCCGTCGCGTACCACGAGGCGGTGGCCTATGCGCGCGAGCGGCCCCAGGGCCGCCCCGTGGGAGCCAAGGACGCCACGCGCCCGCAGCACCCCATCATCGAGCACGCGGACGTGCGGCGCATGTTGTTGCGGCAGAAGGCGATTGTCGAAGGCGGCCTGTCGCTGCTGGTGACGGCGGCGTATCAGGCGGACCTCGCGATGCATGCCCAGGACGAGGACACGCGGCGCGGCGCGGGGCTGCTGGTGGATTTGCTGACGCCCGTGGCGAAGAGCTTCCCCGCGGAGCGCGGCTTCGAGGCCAACGCGCTCGCGGTGCAGGTGCACGGCGGCTACGGCTACTCCAGTGAGTACCTGCCGGAAGCATGGCTGAGGGACCAGAAGCTCAACAGCATCCATGAGGGCACCACGGGCATCCAGGGGCTCGACCTGCTGGGTCGCAAGGTGGTGGCCGGTGGTGGCGCGGCGCTGGCGACGTTCGCGGACGCGGTGGGCCGCACCGTGGCGCGGGCCCGGAAGGCCGGCGTGGAGGCCACGTGGGGTGAGGCGCTGGAGCGCACCACGGGCGAGGTGGCGGAGCTGGTCGCGGAGTTGGGTGCTCGGGGGGCGGCGGGAGAGGTGGAGCTGATGCTGCGCCACAGCGCGGACTTCCTGGACCTGTTCAGCGTGCTGGCGGTGGCGTGGCGCTGGCTGGAGCAGGCCGCCGCCGCGAAGGAAGGACTCGCGCGGGGCCAGGGCGACGCGGACTTCTACGAGGGCAAGCTCGCGACGGCGCAGTACTGGTTCGCCGTGGAGCTGCCCCGGATTCCCCTGCTGATTCACCTGTGCCGCACCGGCGAGGACTCCTACGCCCGGATGCGGCCCGAGTGGTTCTGAGCCCACCGCCCACCGACGGGTGAAGGGGTGAAGCCACGCCGAGTCCCGGGAGTCTTTCTCCCGGGGGGCGACCCTCGAAGGAGTGGAGCGAGCCTCCCAGACGGGCCGAGGCGCCCGCTCGCCTGCCCTCCTGGGGCCGGTTGCCCGCCTGCTCGCTACGATTCCGCTGCATAAATCGTTGGTGTTCGTAAGATGTGAGTCGTGACGGTTTCCTTCCACCTGTGTCAGCCCGGTGGAGGCGCCTCGTGCGGCGCCTGCTGTGGCCTCTACAACTTCAAGGACCACTCGCGCGTCGCGCTGACGGAGCAGCTCGCCATGCAGACGGAGCGGCTGCGTCGAGCGCCGATGGAGCCGGAGTCGTGGCATGCGGCGGCGCGGGAGCTGGTGGAGGCACGGCGCGCGGCGCCGATGTTCGCCGCCGTCCGGGTGTGTCCGCTGCTGGGCTTCCTGGACAAGGAGCGCAAGCAGGTGGGGTGCCTTGGGCATCCGAAGGTGACGGGGGGCGCGGACCTGCGCGACTGCGGCGTCTACCGCTCATCGGTGTGCGAGACCTTCACCTGCCCCTCCTTCGGCTGGCTCACGGACGCGCAGGCGCGACTGGTGCTTGCCGCGTGCGCGGACTGGTACCTGTACGGCCTGGTCATCACCGACGTGGAGTTCGTGCGCGGCTGCCTGCGGCTGCTGGAGTGGGAGCTCGCGGGACCGGCGCGCCCGGAGCGGATGGTGGAGAAGCCGGACGTGCTCGCGGCGACACGGCGGCTGTTCGCGCTGAAGGAGACCGCGCCCCGAAGAGACCCGAACGCGGCGGTCTTCGGCCGCTTCACGCGCGACACGGAGGGCGAGCCGGTGCCGCGAATGCTCGATTACATGAAGCTGGGCGTGCGGGCTTCACCCGAGGACGACGTGGTGCTGTGCCTGGGATACACGCCCACCAACGCCACGGAGTTGATGGCGGCACGGGAACTGGTGCGCACACACGTGAAGGCCGTGGCTCGCACGATGACGGCCTGAGCGACGCGGACCCCACGTGAGCTGACGTCGCGCCCCCAGCCGCCCCACCTCGCGAGCAGGCGACCGAGCGTTGAAGGTCCCTCGGCTGCCCGAGGCACTTCGCGGTGAGCCCTCACGAGCGCTCAGGCCCACGCCCTGGTCGATAGGAGCACGCCTTTTGCACAGGTCTCCTGGCACGTAACGCGGAATGGGAACGCGAGGTGACTGGATGGGCAGGCGATGGGCGTGGGTGGGAATGTTGGGGCTCTGCGCGTGGGTGTCTGGGTGTGCCGAGCGGCAAGGACAAGACCCCGCGACGAGTGCGCAGTCCGCGAGTGGACAGTCGAAGCAGGCGGTGCCACCTCCGAGCATGGCGGGAGGAGTCACGGGCCAGACTGGCGCCACGCAGGACTCCGCTGAAGCTCCAGGCAACGCGGCGAGGAACACCGGCACCGTACCGGGAACTGGCAACGCGGCGACCGGGAACACGGGCAACTCGGCGGCGCGGAACACCAGCAACGCCACGAGGAGCACGGGCAACACGTCGGCCAGCAATGCGACGGGCACCGGCAACGCCGCGAGAAACACGGGCAACACGTCGGCCGGCAATACAACTGGCACCGGCAACGCCGCGAGAAACACGGGCAACGCTGGGGCCAGTAGTGCAACGGGCACCGGCACCACCGCCACGGCCGGCACGACGACCCAGGCCCCCGGGACCGGCAGGGTGATGATCGGCACCGAAGCGGTCCAGGCGAGCGACGATGAAGACTGGTTCAAGGGCGCCGCGCGCGCAGCGCAGGCCGCGCTCCCCGAGAACACCTCGAACCGCGCGCTCGAGGACGTCGTCATTGCCTCCAGCGCCGTGAGCGGCCGAGTCACCCGCGTGGGCCGCGACACCATCACCGTGCGCGACAGCGACGGCAGCGACTACGTGCTGACGCTCGACGAGCGCAGCCAGGGCGTTCGCCAGGGACGGCGCGTCTCCCTGCGCCAGCTCCAGGCAGGCACCCCCGTGCGAGCGCGCTTCGTCCTCATGGGTGGGCGCTCCGTGGCGCGCGACGTGCGCATCCGTCGCTGAGCCGAAGTCCGCCTGAAACCCACTCCCTCCGCCACCTCGGGGCAAGGTAGGATGACGCCCCGAGTCACGGACTGAATGGCCCCGCTGCCCCGCCGTCGAGGAACACGGCGGCGGGACGATGTCGCCGCGCCGGCTGTTCCACCGTCGAACCTCGGTGGAACCTCGTGTCGTGCCCGGAGGCAAAGCGGATGGATGACCCAGGCCCAGGTGGAACCGGAACGCGGCGGCGCGGACGTGCACGCGTCGCCTGGGCCCTGGTCTGCGCACTCGCCGCGTGCACCCCGCGAGGCGTGGGCACGCCCGAGCCCACCGTGCCACCACCGCCGCGTCTCTCGGTCCAGCAGGTCACCCAGCTCCTCCCGCCCCACGTGAAGGAGCGCGAGGGTTGGGCACGAGACGTCCTCGCCGCGCTGGAAGCGGAGGACGTGCCGCCGTCGCCCTCGGCCGTGTGCTCCGTGCTCGCCGTCATCGAACAGGAATCCGGCTTCCAGTCGGACCCCGCGGTCCCGAACCTCCCGCGCATGGTCCGCACGCGACTGGAGGAGCACGCGGACACGCTGGGCCCGCTGGGCCACAAGGCATTGGCCTCGGTGCTCGCGGGCAAGGCTGCCGGCCAGAAGCGCACCTTCGACGAGCGCCTGCGCACCGTGCGCACGGAACGAGACCTCGACCGACTCTTCCGGGACATGCTCGCGTACTACGAAGCCGAGTACCCCACGACGTTCGCGACGATGAACCTGGCCAGCGCCCTGTTCTCCTCGCGGCGACTGGAGGACCTCAACCCCGTCACCACCGCGGGCTCCATGCAGGTGAGCGTCCGATACGCCGTGGAGAAGGAAGGCGAGGACGCGGACCCGGTGAAGGTGCGCGAGTCGCTATACACGCGCGCGGGTGGAGTGCGCTTCGGCACCGCGCGGCTGCTCGGCTACGAGGCCGCGTATCCCCAGCCCCTCTTCCGCTTCGCCGACTACAACGCTGGCGTCTACGCCTCGCGCAACGCCGCGCTCCAGGCCCAGGTGGGCCAGCTCACCCGGGTGTCGCTGGTGCTGGACGGAGACCTGCAACTCTATGACAAGAACGGCGACCCCCGCTCGGAGGACAGCAAGTCCCTGGCGGCGCTGCTCGCCTTCCGTCGCGACCACGCTCCGGAGCTGAGCGAGCGGCAGGTCCGCCGCGACGTGAAGAAGGAGAAGGAAGAGGACTTCGAGTCCACGGAGACCTTCCGCGCGGTGAAGCGCGTGTACGCGAACCAGACAGGGGAATCCCCCGCGTACGCCCAGCTCCCCCAGGTGACGCTCCAGAGCCCCAAGCTGAAGGGAGAGCGCACCACGGCGTGGTTCGCGCGCTCGGTGGATGCGCGCTTCCAGAAGTGCCAGGGCCGCTACCGCGCGCTGACGACGCCGCCCGCCCCGCCCCGGAACGTCACCCGCCCCAAGTGACATTCCCGGCGTCACGACGAACGCCGGGGCCATCAGCGCCGCCGCCTCAGGGCACGGTGAAGAAGGAACTGAAGGCGCCAGCGGAGCGGTAGGGCACCGTGTCCCGCGTGCTGAGCGGAGCATGCTCCACGTCCCACAGGGGCGCGTAGACGGCGGTCACCGTCACGTAGCATTCGGCGCCCGGCTTTAGCTTTCCGGGGGGCAGTCGCACGTCCCTGACCGAGCCGGGGACATAGATGGACCCCAGGTCCAGCATGGCACCGTACTCGGGGAGGTACTGCCTGACCTTGACCTCATAGGCCGTGGGCTTGCCGACGGCGGGAGGGACCCAGGAAATCATGGGGTTGAGCGAGCTCACCCGCTGAGGGTCGCTGGCCGGCTTCCGGTCGATGCGAAAGGAGCGAGGCGGCGACACCTTCGGAATCACCGGGCCGGCGGTGAGGTCCTCGATCGCCTCGGTCGCGGTATAGGAACTCGCCAGATTGATGAAACGCGCCGGGTTGCTCGGCAGTTGTGTCGGAGAGAAATAAAGGGTGGACACACTGCCGACCACGCCCCAGTTCGAAGGGTACGGGTTGCCAAACCGCAGGCGGGTCGTGAAGTCAGACGCCGTCCCTTGGGGCATGTCCATCCAGAGCAACTCCCCCGCGTAGCCAACCCACCCATCCGCCGGTCCATGGGGAGCGGGCCGGACCGCGAACGAGGACCCCCTGGGGACGGCGCGCGGGTGGGCCTCCGGAGCCATGCGTGCGAACTCGGACAGGCGCCAATCGAGAGCGACCTCTCTTTCATTCACGGGCTGGAACTCCGCGGAGATGGGCAGGGGCAAGGGCTCCTCCCAGCTCGGCACCAGGTCGAAGGGCGCCAGGTGCACGGAGCGCGTCAAGGAGGAGTAGCCCACCAACGTCCCATCGGACGTCCTGCCCGCGATGAACTCACTGAACTGATTGACGTACAGCCGGTCCCCCCGGTCCGCCTGGAACACGGGGATGTTGGTCCAGAGATAGGAGAGCAGCCCCGCCTCATTGGTGACGATGGAGGTCGCCCCCTCGGGGAAAGCCTCGAAGAGGGTCAGTTCCCCCATCATGTCCACCTCCGAGGAGACCACCTGAAAGCTGGAGCCCTGCTGGTAGTCGCCCGTCCACGGCACCCAGGGCGACAGGTTTCGCAGGTCGAGCTGGAGGGGAAACCAGTCGACGTCCGTATAGACGGCATCCGGACGCCCCAGACGGTTGATGCCGAGGTCCACGTGACGCGCGGACGTGAGGATGTCGGTCATGTTGATGCGGTCCGCGCGCAGGTAGTACTCCCCTCGCGGCACGCCCGTGAATCGCCACCCTCCCGGCACCGCGGAGCCGGTGTTTCGCGAGAAGCGGACCCCGTCATAGGTGTAGATTTCAGGAGGACTCGCCGACAGGTCCTCGACGCGTTCGGCGATGCCCACCGAGGTGTAGAAGCGCGTGGTGCTCGTCACCAGCACCGTGTCATCGGCGAGCAGCGTCTGGCCTGTCGCCTGGGGCTCCCGCTCGGAGGGGGACGCACCACTTCCACACCCCGCCAGCCACACGACACACGTCGTGCCCAGCAGGGAAGACATCCGCGGCATCATCATGATGAAACACCTGTCTCAGGAGGAATCGTGCTCCCCGCCCGATACCATGGAGCCTCCCAGGGACGTCTGACCCGCCTTCACCGCGCAAGTACTTGAGACGCCCCTGAGACATCTCGAGGCGACCTGCGTTTCGCGCGCGCGAGCCGTGCGCCACCGGAAACACCAGACACACGAAGGCCCCGGCGTCATGAAGAACGCCGGGGCCGGGGTGCCATTCCATCAACCGTCACGCACGCTTCACGGCGTGGTGAAGTAGGAACTCACGGTGCTGGCGGAGCGGTAGGGCAGCCGCTCCAGGGTCCTGAAGGGGTACGACTCGATGTCGAGCTGGGGGCTGTCGATGGCGGCCACCGTGGCGTGGTACGTGGTGCCCGGCTCGAGGACTTCCGGAGGCAGCCGGAGCTGGGTGGCCGAGCCGGGCAGGTAGAACGCCCTCCACGTCGATGAGAAGCCGGACTCCAGGTCGAGCCGCGAGATGGACACCCGGTAGGCCGCGGGCGTGCCGATCGCCGGCGGAACCCAGGCAAGCACGGGACTGGCGGTGCCCACCTTGCGCGGAGCGCTCGCGGGCACGCCGTCGATGGTGAAGGACCGGGGCGGCGACACCCGCGGCACCACGGGCCCCGCGATGAGGTGGTCGAACTCATCCCAGGCCGTGTAGCTCCCGGAGATGCTGCCCAGCCTGCCCGAGCCATCCGGCAGCGCCTCCTGATTCCGGTACGAGTAGGACACCACGCCAACCAGGCCCCAGTTCGACGGATAGGGATTGCCGAACTTCAGGCGGGCCGTGAAGTCATACGCGGCCCCCCGGGGCAGGTCCACCGTGAGCAGCTCACCGGTATAACCAATCCACCCGTCCGCCAGCCCGTGCGGGCCAGGCACGATATCGAACCGGGGCAGTCCGGGCAGCGCGTTGGGATGGACCTCCGAAGTGAGCCGGGCGAACTCCGGCAGGCGCCACTCGAGGGGGAACTCCCGCATCCGCACCGGCTGGAGCAGCCCCGTGACGGGAATCGGGGTGATGCCGTCGGGCCTGTGGTCGAAAGCACCCGCCTGCACCGCGCGCTCCACGGCGGAGTACCCCAGCGGACGTCCATCCGGGAGCGAGCCCGCGCTGAACTGACTGAACTGATTGATGTACAGCCGGTCCCCTCGGTCCGCTTCGAAGACGGGGAAGTGGCCCAGGTTCGAGCCCAGCTCGGCCAGGGAGGTGACGATGGAGGTGGCTCCGTCGGCAACCCCCTCGTAGAAGAAGGGAGACGCATACAGGTCCACCTGCCCGGAGGTGAGCTGCAGGCTGGAGCCATGCTGGAAGCTGCCCGTGTAGGGCTTCCACGGCGCCAGGCCCAGCAGGTTGGCCTGGAGGGGCGAGATGGAGACCTCCGCGTACTCGGCATCCGGCCGGCCCAGGCGGTTGCGGCCGATGTCCACGTAGCGCGAGGACGTCACCAGGTAGGTCCCCCCCGTGCGCAGGTAGAACGGCCCCGGAGGAACCCC
The DNA here is from genome assembly GCF_013336725.1 of Myxococcus sp. CA040A. Lineage (NCBI taxonomy): Bacteria > Pseudomonadati > Myxococcota > Myxococcia > Myxococcales > Myxococcaceae > Myxococcus > Myxococcus sp. CA040A. The sequence goes on from NZ_JABUMR010000007.1 coordinate 533,820, forward strand.
CGTGAAGAGCCACCCTCCGTTCGCCGCCGAGCCCAGGAACAGCGTGAAGGTGGACCCGTTGAACACGAGCACCTCGGGAGGATTCGCTGACAGGTCCTCCTCGCGCTCGGCGACGCCCACCGACGTGTAGAAGCGGGTGGTGTCCTTCACCAGCACCGCGCGCTGATTCGAAGGCCCTCCATCCACGCCGGCGTCGGGCGAGCCACCATCCCCGGGCACTCCCGCATCCGGCCCACAACCCTCGGCGACGGGCTCCCCCATCCACGTCCCGTCACCCGAGGCATTGGAATCCGTGTCCACGGAGGACAAGCCCTCTCCGAGTCCCCCTGGCACGGACGAATCACTTCCACACCCCGCCAGCGCCGCGACACACGTCGCGCCCAGCAGGAAAGAAAAACGCAGCATCTTCACGTGAAGCCCCCAATTCAAGTAAGGCCAGTCAACCCTAGCCGATGGCATCGGGGAGGCCCAACAGGGGCAATCGTGTTCACGGCGCAAGGCATTGCGCGCCATGTGTGACACCCGGGCCCGACGGGTGTTCAAGTGTGTCGGGCCCGGATGACGTGGGAGCCTGCTTCAGCGCTTGGCGGGCGCGGGCGGCGGGGAGAAGCGCTTGTCTGAAATCTTCATCTCCGTGACGGGGCCGTACTTGCGAGCCATCTCCCGGATGGCGGAGGCCTTGCCGATGAGGACGAAGGTGAGGTTCTCCGGGGCGGGCAGCGCGCGCTGGATGACGGTGCCCACGCCCTCTCGGGTGGTGGCGGCCACGGCGGTGGCGAAGCCATCCACGTCGCTGGCATCCAGGCCGTAGAAGGCCAGCTCCGAAAGCTTGTCGGCCACCTGGCCGCCCGTCTCGAGCCGGGGCGGGAACTGGCCCAGCACGTAGGACTTGGCGGACGCCAGCATGGCGTCATCCATGCCGGACTTGCGGTAGCGGGTGAAGACATCCAGGGCCATGTCGATGGCCTTGTCTGTCTTGTCCGTCTGGGTGAAGGAGCTGATGACGAACGGGCCGGGGTGGGCGCTCGGGGAGAAGCCGGCGCGGGCGCCATAGGTCAGGCCGGACTTCACGCGCAGCTCGGTGTTGAGCAGCGAGGTGAAGCGTCCGCCGAGCACCGTGCCCGCCAGGTTCGCGGTGACGCGGTCCGGGTCGTTCCGGGCGATGCCGGTGTTGCCGATGGAGAAGTACGTCTGGGTGGCGTCGGGCTTGTCCACCAGCAGGACGCGGCGGCCCTTGGAGACGGTGGTGGTGGCGACCTCCGGGGCGGGGCTGGCGGCGCGGGCCCAGCCGCCGAGCGCGGCCTCCAGCTTCGCGGCGAGCGCCTTGCTGTCGAAGTCACCGACGACGGAGAGGATGAGCCTGTCGCCGCCGAGCTGGCTCTTGGCGTAGGCGAGCACGTCGTCGCGGGAGAGGCCCGGCAGGGACGCCTCGGTGCCGTCCACGGGGGTGCCGTAGGGGTGACCGGTGAACTGGAAGGCCTCGAAGTAGGTGTTGATGAGGCCGCGCGGGTCACCATCCTTGGCGGCGGTGATTTCGGAGGCCATGCGCGCGCGCGTCTTCTCCAGTTCGTCCTGGGCGAAGCGCGGGCGGGTGAGCAGGTCCGCGAGCAGCTCCACCATCAGCGCGCTGTCGCGGGACATGAACTGGCCGCTGACGACCAGGTTCTCCAGCTCCGCGCGCGTCTCCAGCACACCGCCGACGCCGTCCACGGCCTCGGCGAAATGGCGGGCGTCACGCGTGCCCGCGCCCTTCTGGAGCAGCTCCGCGGTGAGGGCGGAGAGGCCCTCCTTGCCAGCGGGGTCCGCGAGCGCGCCGCCGCGCAGCCACGCGCTGAAGGCGACGAGCGGCAGGTCCTTGCGCTCCACCAGCAGCACGCGCGCGCCGTTCTTCAGCGTGACGGTGGTGGGCTTGGGGAGGGTGACGCCCTGGGGGGCCGCGGTGGTCGCGGCGGCGGGCTTCGGAGGAGTGGCGCCCTGGGCGGCGGCCGGGCCCGAGGAGAGCAGGACGGCGGCGAGGACGGTCTTCCAGGAGAGGGGGGCAATCATCGCGCGGCCTCCTTGCGGGTGGCGGGGGTGGCGGAGTCGGCGGCCTCGGTGGGGACGAGCCAGCCGACGGTGCGACGCTGGGGGACGAAGACGCGGGCGGCGACCTTGCGGATGTCGTCGCGGGAGACGCGCTCGTAGCGAGCGGGGGCGTCGAAGACCTTGCGGAAGTCGCCGCGGAAGACCTCGGAGGAGCCGAGCGCGTACGCGCGCCCGTTGATGGTCTCCAGCGAGCGCCAGAAGTTGGCGAGGGTGATGTTGCGAGCCTTGCGCAGCTCGGCGTCGGTGACGCCGTCCTTCACGACGCGGGCGAGCTCCTCGGTGATGAGGGCTTCGACGCGCGCCAGGTCGCCGCCCGTGGGCAGGTCGGCGGTGAACCAGACGAGGCCCGGGTCGAAGCCGGGGGTGTACATGGTGTTGGTGCGGATGGCGACGCGCTCTTCCTCGACGAGGCGGCGGTGGAGGCGGGAGGAGTCGCCGTCGCCGAGGATGTTGAGCAGGAGGGTGAGGGCCTCCACATCGGCGTCCTTGCCGGACATGCCGTGGTAGGCAAGCTGGAGCAGCGGGGACTGGGAGATCTTCTTCACGACGACGCGGCGCTCTCCCTGCTGCTCGGGCTCCTGGGTGCGGACGGGCTCGGGCGCGGGCTGGGCGGGGATGGGCTCGAGGTACTTCTCCACGAGCGCGAAGATTTCAGCGGGCGTGACGGCGCCGGTGAAGATGAGCGTGCCGTTGTTGGGGGCGTAGTAGGTCTTGAAGTAGCGCTGGAGGTCTTCGATTCGCCACGACTCGATGTCGGAGGGCCAGCCGATGACGGGGAACTGGTAGGGGTGGGCGACGAAGGCGGTGGCCTGGACCTGCTCGGCGAGGGCGCCCTCGTTGTTGTTGTCCACGCCGGAGCGGCGCTCCGAGTAGACGACGCCGCGCTCGGACTCGATGACCTTGGGGTCGAAGGCGAGGTGCTGGAGGCGGTCGGCTTCGAGCTGGAAGATGATGTCGAGGGCGGTGCGCGGGAACCAGTCCTGGTAGACGGTGACGTCCTCGGACGTGAAGGCGTTGTTGGAGCCGCCGTTGGCCTCCATGACGCGGTCGAACTCACCGGGGCCGAACTTCTTGGCGCCGTTGAACATCATGTGTTCGAAGAAGTGGGACAGGCCGGTGATGCCTGGGTATTCGTTGCGGCTGCCAACGCGGAACCAGTTGTAGAGGGCGACGTTGGGGATGTCGTGGTCGGGCCAGACGATGACCTTGAGGCCGTTCTTGAAGGTGCGGGTCTCGACGCTGGCGCCGAGCTTCTGGAAGGACGAGGCGGCGGGCTTGGAGGCCGCCTTGCCTTGCGCCTGGGCGCCGGCGGCGGGAGCCACCAGCAGCGCCAGGCACGACGTCCAGAGGAGGGACTGACGGAACATCCGTGCTCCTGTCAAAGAGGAAGACGCCCGGGAACGGGCGGCGGCGCACGATATTCCAGTTTCAGCCCCCCGTACCTACGCGGCGGGACGGGTGAAGCTCAGGCTCCGAGCACGCCGCGGCGCGTCCACAGCCAGCGAGCCGGGCTACCATCCCACGCACCCACGGTGCTGGGAGCCTTGGCCTCAAGGCCCGAGGTTCCATTCGAGTCATTCCATGTTCGCAGGAAGTCGTGCATCGCCAGGCTTCGAGTCTCCCTCGGGATGGAGTCTGCTGGCCGCATCCCTCGTTTGGGTCCTCGCGGGCTGCGCGACGACGCCCGCTCAGGGAGCAGGCAGCTATCACTTCGACACGGTCTCGAACTCCTGCCGACAGCGACCAGAGACCTGCGCCGCGCTCGCCGGAAAGGACCTCGCCCGGGCGCCAGGGCCAACGGTCGCCACGCTGGGAGCGTCGCTTCGTGAGGCACTACGGGTCCTGGAGGCAGGGACGAAAGACCGCATTGAAGAAGCACTCGTCAGGTGCGCGGAGCTGTCGCGCTCGGAAGTACTGCTGGCGCATCGCGCGGACTTCGCGGGTCCGATACCGACGAGGGAGGAGTGCAAACAAGTGGTTCGGGACACATCAGGCAGGAGCCTGAGCCGGGCCATGCAGCTGGGGATGGAGATGCACGAGGCCGCGCTGCGATGTGCCGCTCGCGAGCTGACGACCTTGCGGCCAGGGGGCTATAGCCTTGAACCCTGCTACCGCCATGACACGGATACCGGTGTGACGAAAGTCGTCACCGAAGCGGATATCCACGCCCTGAAGCAATCTGGAAACGGGGGTGAGCTACAAGGGACGCTCGTTCCCGATGTCGTCATCCATGCGGGCCACCCTGGGCAGGCGCAAGCTGTCTACGACTTCAAGTTCCCATGTGCCAACGTCGATGAAGCTCCACCCTGGCGCAAATACCCGAAGGGCCACTGTCATCAAGGCTTCCACCAGGGAGAGATGTACGAGCAGGCCCTGGGAGTTCGTGCGTCGCGCATCGTCCCTCGACTCGGAATCGTCCGATGACTGAGCATCCACCCCGCATCCGCGTCCACGCGCCGAGCGGTGCCCTCCTGATTCGGGACTCGCTCTGCATCCAGCTCTACCTGCGCCGTCCTCATGCGGAAGTGGCCGCTGGCGTCCTGAGCGCCTTGGAGCGCTATCGGAGCGTGGTCCCGACGGGAGGACTGAGCAGCTACGTCGAGGAGGCAGGCGATTGGGAGCCCGTTGACGCGGCTGGCTGGAACGACATCCGCAATGAGCTCCTCGAACCCCACGGCGCGGTCCTGGACCTTCGGGATGCATCGGGTGAAAAGCGGTATCGCTTCGACTATCGGGGCCACCGAACCGAGAACCGCGACACGTCCGACAAGGTGTGTGCGGTGAGCTTCTGGCTGCCCACCGAGTACCTGGAAGAACAAGGCCCCGATGCGCTGCGAGGGTTGGTGCTGGAGCTGGCCGCCCCCCTCCCCTTCAGCTCAGGGCATGCCGGGCTCGCCTTCAATTGCGATCTCGATTTGGTGGGAGTCGAGGCCGAAGTCTTGAACTGGTGCCGCAAGTATCCGGGGATGGACCTCCCCCGGATGGACCGGCTTGCCTGGCGACTCGGGACGAACGTCAGCGCGGTCTCCTGGATGACGTTGCTGGGAGAACCCGTGCTGAGCGAGGCAGGAGGCACGGTAGGACTCCGTGAGCAACTGCGCTCAGCGGAGGGCACCGTGTTGGACCTGGGAAACGAGCGCGTCGCCATCGTGCTCGCTCCAGCGCCCGAGGCGGGCGATGCGGAGCGCGGCGTCGTGCTGCCTGCGTACCGGAAGCTCGCCTCCGTGCTGGGACCCTGGCTCTTTCACGACCAGCATCTCGCGGGCACGAGCCCCACCGAAGCAGAGCTGCGCCGCTGGGAACGCCGATTCCTCGAATGAAGACGAGCCAGGTCGCCCCTTCGTCGAGGACGGGTGGAGCTCAGGCCCCGAGCACGCCGCGCAGCACGTCCTGGAAGTAGTTGATGCTTCCGACGTGCGTCTGGTGGTGTTTGGCGGACTGGTGGAGGCGCAGGACGACGGCCTCGAACTCGGCCTGGCTGACGTCGCGCAGGGACATGTAGAGCCGGGCTGCGCCCTGGAGGTACGAGAACAGGGGGTTGCGGTCGGTGCCGTCGGGCCGGCGCGCCAGGTGGCGGTAGAGCCGCTCGAACTCCTGGTCGGTCTCCGTGTTGCGCACGGCGCGGCAATAGCCGGCGGCGGTCGCCTCGATGAGGATGAAGAAGGGGTGGTACTCGGGCGGCGGTGTCTTGGCGAAGCTGGGGGGCTTCTTGTCACCGGTCCACAGCTTGGAGATGGGCTGGAGGGTGACGTGCGTGAGCACCTCGCCGGCCCGCACCTGGGCGCGAGCGCCGACGGGAACCACGTGCTTCTGGTCTTCCCACTCCACTGCGACAAACAGCCGGTCCGGAGCGTCCACCCTCACGCCCGCCTTCTCCAGCTCCGCCACTGCGTTCGCGTCCATCTCTTTTCACGCCTCCGAGCCCCCTCTCTACCCCGCCCCGGGCCTCCAGTGCACCCGGCTTCGCACGCTGACGTCCGCTCGCCTCCCCTGCGGAGGCAGCCACCGTCACCCCCAGGACCCCTGCTTCAAATCCAGACATCACCTGGGGCCCCCCAGGGCCCTGGGGATGCGCTCGGCGCCCAAACAGGCAATAAATGCCGGACCAGGATACCCAGGAGGCGTCATGAGGGAGTGCAGGTCGGCCGTGCTCGTGCTGCTCATCGCCCTCGCGCTCGTACCGGCGATGGCCACCGCGGGGCAGAGCGCCTCCATTCGCTGGGCGGCGAGCCGGGGCGATTTCGTCACCTGGCAACTCAGCGGCGTGAGCAGGGCGGCGGATGGCGCCCTTCAGCTCCTTCCAGGTCAGGCCTGGGCCGGCACGGACCCGTACGGGCCCGGGGGCTACCATGGGGGCACGTATTACAACGGCGGCTCGTTCGTTCAAGGCGAGGCCACCAGCCCCATCATCACCAGTGCGTTCGGCTTCCGCGAGGCCATCGCTTCCTGGGAGGCCACCACGCCCACGGGGACCTGGATGGAGACCTTCGTCCGCGTGCAGGTGGCGGGTGCCTGGACGAAGTGGTTCAGCCTGGGCGTGTGGGCCTCGGAGGGCGCCACGGTGCGGCGCCACTCGGTGGACTCGCAGGCGGACACCGTGGCGAGGGTCTCCATCGACACGTTGCTCGTCACCGCCAAGAAGTCGGCCGCGAGCGCGTGGCAGGTGAAGACCCGGCTGTTCAGCGCGGACGGCGTGGCCACGCCCACGCTGCATGCCAGCGCCCTCACCTTCTCCACCTCGCCGGAGGCCAGGCCCACCGTCCCGGCTGGCAACCCCGCTCGCTGGAACCAGGTGCTCGACGTGCCCCGGTGCTCGCAGATGGTCTACCCGGATGGTGGCGAGGTCTGGTGCAGCCCCACGTCCACGGCCATGGTGCTGAAGTACTGGCTGGGGGACACCGGTGGCTGCGAGTCGAGTGTGCGGGCGGCGGTCAGCGGCACCCACGACTGGTACTACGGCGGTCACGGCAACTGGCCGTTCAACACGGCGTATGCGGCCCGCCAGGGCTTTCAGGCTCACGTGGCGCGCTTCACGAGCTTCGCCCAGTTGGAGCCGTGGCTCTCCGCCGGCGTGCCGGCCATCCTCAGCGTCGCGTGGGGCAAGGGGGAGCTGACCGGCGCCCCCATTCCCTCCACCGCGGGCCACCTCCTGGTGCTCGCGGGCTTCGACGCGACCGGCAACCCCGTGGTGAACGACCCGGCTGGCGCCGGCGACACCGCCGTGCGGCGAACCTACTTCCGCTCGGAGCTGGAGCCGCTGTGGCTGTCTCGCTCGGGAGGCACCGCCTATCTCATCTACCCACGGGGCTGGCCGGTGCCCGCGTTGTAGTGGCGCCGCATCGGGGGCTCGGCGCCTCGACCCCAGCCTGCGTGGAGCGGGCCCCCGTCGAAGAAACCCCGTCCCCGTTCGCCGCGCCACGGAGGGTCGAGCTAGAAGGAGTGCTCGGGAGCCTCAACGGGAGACACCACCATGAGGGCCCCGTCGTCGGTCCTCACGAGCGGTTTCGTGGTGCTCACCATCGTCGCCATCGCGGTGCTCGCATCGCCACCGTTCGCCCGGGTGTTCGAGGCCACGCCGCGCAACACCGTCATCACCACCGCGCCCTTCATCTGGCTGCCGGTGGTCCTGGTCCAGGCGGCGCTGTTCGGGCACCTGCTTGTCTTTCGCTGGCTGTGGCGACACCGAGCGTCGGCCCCTCCCTCGCTCGCCCCGCCGGCCGGGTGAGCACCGGGCGAGGGAGCACCGGAAGCACAGGCCCCGCCCCTGCCCCGAGGACTCCAGGCCCACGAAAACCAAAGGGCCCAACCTTGCCTTCACGCCAGGGGCCCGGTATCTGGCCTTGCGTTGCGTGCCCGAAGGTCAAGGCCACGTCGTCGGGGAGTCGATGATCCGCTGCATGCTGTTCGACATGGATGGGACGCTCCTCTTCACGGAGGAGGCCAACTTCGTCGCGTACCGGCGAGCCTTCGCGGAGGAGGGCTTCAATCTGGAGCGAGCGGCCTACCAGCGCGCCTTCGGCCTGCGCTTCGACGCCATGGTGCGCGAGGTGGGCGCGAAGCTGGACGCACAAGCCGCCGTGCGGGTCCGCGACGCCAAGGCCCGCTTCTATCCGGAGTCCTTCGACCAGGTGCGCCCCAACCTGCCGCTCATCGGCTTGCTGCGCTCGGTGCGCGCCCACCATGTCACCGGGCTGGTGACGACGGCGGCGACCACCAACGCGCGCGCGCTGATGGCGCATTTCGACCTGGCCCACCTCTTCGACGTCACCGTCTTCGGCGAGGACGTGGAGCACCCCAAGCCCCATCCGGAGGGCTACCTCCGCGCGGCGCGACTGGCTGACGTGCCCACCGCGCAGTGCCTCGCCTTCGAGGACAGCGCCAGTGGCGTGGCGGCGGCCGAGGCCGCGGGCATCACCGTGGTCCGCGTCCAGGAGGCCCCTTGAAGCATGCTCGCGGTTGGGGCCTGGCCCTGGTGGCGGTGGGGCTGCTCGTCAGCGCCGCCTTCCTCTGCCGCTTCGTCGACGGGTCTCACCAGTCCGGTCAGTGGGTGCCCGACAGCACCCTGGCGGTGTGGGTCATCCCCCTCGCCGTGCTCTGCCAGGGGCTGGCCCACGTCCTGCGCGCGAAGAACGCCCAGCGGCTCTTGCGTGTGGTGCGGCCCACCACATGGCGCATCCTCTTCTCCGGCCTCTCCGTCGGCTTCCTCTTCAACGCCCTGCTCCCCTTCCGGCTCGGTGAGCTGGTGCGTGCGCACCTCATCGGTCGGCAGATGCGCATCAGCCGCGCGGTGGTGCTCTTCACCATCCTCTTCGAGCGCGCGGTGGATGGCCTCGTGCTGGCGCTGTGCGCGGTGGGGATTGGACTCGCGACGCGCGCGCAGGCCCCTGAAGCGGCGGCGCTGATGCTGCGCCTGGCGATGGGCGTGGGCGCGGCGAGCGTCGCGGTCGCCGTCCTCGCCTGGCTGCTCTTCACGCAGAACCGCCGCATGTTGCGCGCGGTCGGCGCCTTCACCGCGCTGCTCAATGACAGACTGAAGGACCGGACGCGCTTCGTGCTCTGGTCCATCATCTACGGCACCCACGTCATCTTCCGCTCCGCGCGCCTGGGCCGCTTCGTCGTCACCTCCATGGGCATGTGGGTGCTCTACCTGGGCTCCATGGCCGCGCTGGCCCACGGCTTCGCGCCGGGCCACGGGGCCCTGGCCATCCTGGGCACCGCCGTCTCCGCCTACCTCGCGGTGGGCGTGCCGTCGGGGCCGGGCTTCCTGGGGACCTTCCACTACTATTTCTCCGAGCTGGCGCGCGGGATGTTGGGCATCGACGGCGTCCCGCTGGGCCTGTCGCTGGTGTCCTGGGCGGTGCTCATCGGCCCCTTCTCCGCGGTGGGGCTCTACTTCCTGCTGCAGCGCGGCCGCGAGCAGGCCGCCGATGCCCCCGTCGCCCTGGAGCCCTTGAAGAACAAGCTGCACCGCGACTCGGACATCAGTCGTGAGTTCAGCCACTTCCTGGACGAGTACTTCTCCGGGCAGGCGCTCAGCCACGTGTTGTCCACCGGGGAGCTGCGCGGCGACTTCCGCATGGTGCACACCTTCAAGGGCGGCTCCAACGCGAGCACCCTGCTGGTCTGGGACGGTGAAGGCCTGCGCGTGCGCAAGGTGACGCTGCCCCAGCACCTGGAGAAGCTGAAGGCGCAGCACGACTGGCTGGAGTCCCGCCGCCATCTGCCCCACCTGCCACGGCCCCTGCGGGAGCTGCGCACGGAGGACTACTACGCGTTCGACCTGGAGTACCGGAAGGAGTACGTCCCCTTCTTCCAGTTCATCCACTCCGAGGATGTGGAGCGCGGCAAGCAGGTGCTGGACCGGGTCCTCGACTTCGTGGACCAGCATCTCTACGAGCACGCCGAGCGCCGCGACGAGCCGGACATGCTGGAGCGCTACCTCCGCGAGAAGGTCGTGGCCAAGGTGAACGACGCCGCGGCCCTGAGCCCGACGCTGGCCGCGCTGCTCGCGCACGACACGCTCTGCATCAACGGTCAGCACTACGAGAACATGGGCCCGGCCCTCGCGCGACTGAGAGCCAACCCGCGCGCCCTGGCGGAGCTGGCCAGCATGCGGCAGACCCCCATCCACGGCGACCTGACGGTGGACAACCTCATCGTCCGCAAGGAGGACGGCGACTTCCTGGTGTTGGACCCCAACAACGAGAACGCCATCAGCGACCCGGTGGTGGACCTGGGCAAGCTGTGCCAGTCGCTGCACTCCGGCTACGAGTTCCTCTGCCAGGTCTCCCGCGCGAAGGTGGAGGGCGCGGTGGTGGAGTATGAGGAGTCCATGTCCTCGCGCTACGCGGAGCTGTACCTCCACCTCCAGCGGCGCTTCGAAACCACGCTGCCGCCCGAGGTGCGCCGCACGGTGCTCTTCCACGAGGCCGTGCACTACTGCCGCATGCTCACCTACCGGGCCCGCATCAACCCGAGCAGCCTGCCCGCCTTCTTCGCCACCGCCGTGCGTCTCTTCAACCAGTTCAATGACCAGTACGCGTCGGAGACGTCCGCCAGTCCGCTCCAGGGCGAGGACCCCTCGCGCAAGCGTCTGGCCTGAGCGTCTTTCCGGAAAGGTCCCCGCCCTCATGCGTCCGCTCCACGTCCTGCTGCCCATGGCGGGCCTCGGCTCGCGCTTCGCCGATGCGGGCTTCACCACGCCCAAGCCCCTCATCCCCGTGGATGGCATCCCCATGGTGCTCAAGGCCCTCTCCAGCCTGTCGGACTGGGGGCTGGACGTGGTGCACACCGCCGTGGTGCGAAGGCCCCACGAGGAGCAGTTCCAACTGGCCACGCTGCTGCGCGAGGCCATCCCTGGGCTGGACGTGGTGATTCTGGAGGAGATGACCCGAGGCGCGGTGGAGACGGCCCTGGCGGCCTCCGGGCGCATGACGGGCGAGCGCGGCCTGCTGGTGATGGACTGTGATTTGTGGTTCGACAGCCCCGCCTACCGCGAGCTGGTGCGCGGCGCGCTCTCCGGGGAGGACCCGACGTTGACGGGCGGCCTGCTCACCTTTCCCTCCCAGCTTCCCCGCTACAGCTACGCGAAGAGCGAGGCGGGCCAGGTGGTGCGCACGGCGGAGAAGGTGGTCATCTCCGATGCGGCCATCATGGGCGCGTACTTCTTCGCCACCGAGCGCCACTTCCTCACCGCGGGCCAGCACCTCATGGAGCGGCCCATCACGGAGGGGATGCGGGAGTACTACCTGTCACTGCTCTACAACCTGCTCCTGGAGGCCGGAGGCACGGTGCGCTCCGCGCGCGTCTCCCGCTATGCCTCCTTTGGCACCCCGGAAGAGCTGCGCCAGTACGAGGCCCAGGGCCCCACCGTGCCTTGAATGGCGCGAAGGGGCCCGCCAGGCAGCTCCCGCGTCGCAGCACCTCATCCCTCGAAGGAGATTCTCGTGGCCGCCGAACGCATGCTCGTCTTCATCCCCATGTACAACTGCGAGCGGCAGATTCCCCGGGTGCTCGCCCGCTTCGGCGAAGCCCTCCAGCGTCGCTTCGCCGAAATCATCGTGGTGGACAACGGCAGTCGCGACAACGGCGTGGAGGCCGCCGTGACGGGCCTGTCCAAGCTGGTCCATCTGCCGGGCAAGGTGCTCGTCAACGACGACAACTACAACCTGGGCGGCTCCCACAAGGTGGCCTTCGAGTACGCGCTCGCGCACGGCTTCGACCAGGTGGTCGTCCTCCACGGCGACGACCAGGCGGACATCAACGACCTGGTGCCCCACCTGGACGAAGGGGCGTACCGGGCGCAGGACTCGCTGCTGGGCAGCCGCTTCATGCGCGGCTCGCGGCTCCAGGGCTATTCGCACGTGCGCACCCTGGGCAACCACGTCTTCAACCTGCTGTTCTCCGCGGCGGCGCGCCACCGCGTCCATGACCTGGGCTCGGGTCTCAACCTGTACTCGGCCCGCTATCTGGAGCCCCGCTTCTACCTGGGCTTCCCTGACAGCCTCACGTTCAACATCCACATGCTGCTGGCGGGCATCCACCGGCGCTCGCGCTTCGGCTTCTTCCCGCTCAGCTGGCGCGAGGAGGACCAGGTGAGCAACGTGCGGATGGTGCGCCAGTCGCTCCAGACGGGCCGCATCGCGCTGGAGTTCGCGAGGAGCCCGGAGGCCTTCCTCGCGAAGGACTGGAGCAGCCGTCCCGGACGGCCATACACCTCAACCGTGGTGGCTCAGGTGAGCGGGGGCCACGTCGACCGCACCCGCGCTCCCGCCTTCCCCAGCCGCTGAGGCTCGGGAAGCGGCCTTCGCGCGCAGGACGCGGGCCTCGAACCAGGCCAGCGGCACGGCGAGGTAGCCAAACACCCAGAGGTCCGTGACGTAGGAGGGGTGACTGGCAGGCGCGGCGATGAAGACGAGACCCGCGGGTGCCAGGATGGCGCCCGCCACCATCGCCGACACGGGCAGGGTGCGCCACCGCAACACCAGCCACAACGTGAGCAGGAGCGCTGGCAGGCCATTCCAGGGGAAGTAGAGCCAGCGTCCATGCTCGTAGGGGAGGCTCGCGTCGCGCAGCCAGTGGGTGACACGCGCCAGGGCCTGGGGCGCCTTGGAGTGCTCCAACCCGTATCGCCGGAGCAGCTCCGCGCCGTTGGGGGAGTAGAGGTCCTCGGGACGAACCGTCTCCCGGAAGTCCATGACGGGGAAGGAGGCGCGGGGGCTGAGGCCCAGTGTGCCCGCGAAGGTGATGAGCCGGTTGGAGAGCATCAGCGCCGGGTTGTCTCGCGCCATGCGAAGGACGAGGGCGCGCAGCCTGACAATCTTCTCGGGCGTGATGGGAGCGTGCAGGTCGCTCCAGTAGCAGGGGGACTCCTCGAGGATGTAGCGGTCCCTCAGGCAGGAGTAGGTCACCACGGCTTCGATGGTGGCCTGGTCCTCCTCTGGGGTGGCGGTGACGTATTTGTTGACCACCATGAACCCGAGCGGGTTGAGCAGCAGCGACACCGCATACCGCTCCGCCAGCTCGGGCCCGTTCAGTATCAACCGCGGCTCGATGACGCGACGGAACACCTGGTTGATGGCCAGCGGGACCAGCAACAACACCACGGCGGCGCCGATGCGAACCTGCCGCGACAGGAGCAGCACGGCGGGGACATAGAGGAACAGCACCAAGCTGTCGCCCCGCAGCAACGTGGCCACCCCGGTGAGGAGCGCCAGTGAGGGCAACGTCACGGGCGTGACGCCGGACTGTCCGGTGAGCACCTTCCGCGACAGGACCCGCAGCAGGATGAGCGCGATTCCCAGCCGCAGCAGCGCATTGAGGGCGTCATGGGAGAGGTTGGTGACGAGCACGGCGACGGGGATGGACGTCGCCACGAGCGCGATGAAGACGCCGCCCAGGCGTCGCGACAACCCCAGGTGCAGCAGCAGGGAGAAGAAGTCCGCCAGCAGCGCGGCGAGGCCCACGACGCAGAAGAGGGAGAGGAAGGGGAATTGACCGGTGGCCCGGTGAATCCCTTGCACCCAGATGCTCCAGAGTGTGCTCAGCCAGGGCTCCACGCGGAGCAGCGACGAGATGAGCAGCGATTGGCGTGCATCGCTGTGCAGATGGCCGGGCCACTCGCCCACCCACCACAGCAGCAGGGGAAGGGCGAACAGCGCCCACAGCCCCAGGAAGAGGCGCCACCGATGGCGGACCGAGACCGGGTCTTCCCGCCGGGCGCCCTGGCTGAAGGACCAGGCGACCATGAAGGTGCCCACCGCCACCACGAGCGCGAGAACCATGTCGCTCGTCTGGAGCACGTGTCGCTCGAACCGGGGGAAGGGACCTGACGGCCAGGTCAGCCGCATGCCCCCGAACACGATGCCGCCCGCGAGCAGGGCCAGCAGGACCTGGCCCATCCCTGGCGGCAACCGGCGCCCCTGTCGGGTCGAGTCCGTCGGTCCCGCCTCGCTTCTCACCACCATCGCGCTCTACCCTCCGGGCCGCTGTCGACGGCCACGCCATTGCTGAAACGGGCCGACCGTACCTGAATCCCGAAACGAGTGCCGAGGCGACTCGCGGGACTTCCCGGGAGGCACGGCACCTCGGCAGGAGGGGCTTCCTCGCCTGCCTGTCCGCCGGCGAATCACGGCGCCTGACGTGGCCATGGTCCTGACGGGGGCGGAGGCGCTCGCTGGGATGGGCGCGGCAAGCGGGCGGCCTCACGCGCGGACATCCCACGTTGGCGGCCATGCCCCGCGAATCGCCGCCGCAGCCATGGAGGGTCTGTGATTGGCGTGAAGCCTCCGGCCGGGTGGGCATCTCCTGGTCCGGAGGTCAAACAATCCTTGCCCGGTGAATGCCATCCCGCAGGGCTAAGGGCATTGCCATACAGACCCGAAGGGCAACCCTGCGCTAATCGCTCCCTTCGCGTGCGGCGTCCGTTCCGGACCTCGCCTCCCGATAGGAGCCTCGCATGGCCCTCGGTTCACTGTCCCCCCGTGCGGTTGTCATTGGCTGCGCCTTGCTGTGCTTCGCCTGCTCCGACAAGCCGGGGCCGGCGGAGCCACCTCCTCCTCCCGTGGAACCCTGGGACGGGACGTACACGCCGCTCGTGGAGACGACGGACTGGGTCGACCGGGGCCCCTACGCGCCGTGCACCTTCACCGGGGTGCAGGGCTCCATCGTCGACTGCGACTCGCCATCGCTCTTCGACCTGTCGAAGTGTGACACCGCCTCGCTCTCCACCCTCGATGCGCACGGCATCTATGGGGTGGACGTGCGCAACGTCGCGGGCTATCCGGACTTCGTTGGCGTCCGGATTCCGCCGGACGGCAGCACGGGGACGATGGAGGGCCGCCCGCTCACACGTCAGCAGGTGACTGGAAGCTTCCAGTTCTCGTCACGGTACACCCTGCGGAACCTGGTCCGGCAGACCGTCATCGTCGGGTGTGGCGTTCAGCCCTCTGGGATGGTGACGGGCTGTTTCGCCCGCTGCGCCAATGGAAAAGCCTCCTGGGGCACCTTCGAGGCCGCGCGGATGACGTGGGGACGAGGGGAGAGCGAGTCATCGGGCGGCCTGCGCCTCATCTCCGAATCGGATGTCCCCCAGAACGGGCTCCATGTGGACGTCTACGTCGCCCACAAGCACGCCTACGTCGTGTCCACCAGCCTCGAAGCGGGGACAGAGGGTGGGCTCGCGGTGTTCGACGTCAGCGACCCGAGCCACCCCGTCCTCAAGAAGAGCATCACCTTGCCAGGGGACTCGTTCTGGAACGCCGCGTGGACGAAGGACGACACGCTCTACGTGGCCAGCAGGAACTCAGGGGTCATCGTCTTCGACATCTCCAACCCCGCGGACCCCCTCTTCGTGCGCAATGTGCCAGGGGGCGCGCCCCTCGACGTCCACACCCTCTTCGTGGATGGCAACAGGCTGTACGCCGTGTCGCCCGGGCCCGCGCCCACCGGGGAGACGCTCGTGTTCGACATCTCGACGCCGCGCGACCCGACGTTGCTCAACCGCATCGTCGTCTCGGACACCACGTCCTATATCCCCTCGGCGCACGACGCCTTCGCCTACCAGGACCGGCTCTACATCAACCACTTCAGCTCGGGCTATGTGGTCTTCGACGTGAAGGACCCGATGAGTCCGCGCGAGCTGGGCACATACACCTTCCAGACCGAGAACAGCTCGTCCATGAGCCATGCAGGCGCGGTGGGCACCTTCGCGGGGAGGACCATCGCCTTCGAGGGTGGAGAAGGACAGGGAACCCATCTGCGCGTGCTGGACGTCACGGACCCCACGAACATCCCGCTCATCGGCACGTACAAGCTCCGCTTCCACGCCTCCATCCACAACATGATCCTCAAGGACAAGCGGCTCTACATCGCCTACTACCAGGAGGGGCTGCGGGTATTGGACGTCTCCATTCCGACCAACCCGCGCGAAATCGCCTACTTCAACACCTTCCGCGAGTCCGACCCCGACCGAGGTGACTGGAATGTCGAAGGCGCCATGGGCATCCGCGTCCCAGGAGACGGCTACGTGTACGTCGTGGACTCGACCCGCGGCCTGCTCATCTTCAACGAGCTCTGAGCCCTTCCGCGAGGCGATGTCACTCCACACGCCAGGTCCGTCCTGAAGAACCGAGTGGCTGGGATAGGGTGGCGAGGTGTCCTCCCCTTTCCTGCTGATTCCCGAAGCCGAGTGGGTCGCCTCGAACACGCTCGCCTTCGCCATCCGGGATGCCTCTCCCGTCAGTCCCGGGCACACGCTGGTGATTCCCCGCCGCTCCGTGGCCACCTGGTTCGACGCCACGGCCGAGGAGCAGCGGGCCCTCTTCGAGCTGGTGGACGAGGTGAAGCGGGGGCTGGACACGCAGCTGCGACCGGACGGCTACAACCTGGGCATCAACGTGGGCGCGGCGGCCGGGCAGACGGTGTTCCATCTGCATGTACACGTCATCCCGAGGTTCCAGGATGACGTCGCGGACGCGCGAGGGGGCATCCGTCACGTCATCCCGGGCAAGGGCAACTATCTGGCCGCGCAGGCGAAGCCGCTCGCCACGGGTGGACTGGAGGACCCGTTCCTTTCTCACCTGGAGCCGTTGTTCTCTCGCGCGCTGGACATCGCGGTGCTCGCGGCCTTCGTTCAGGACAGCGGGCTGGAGGTGCTGCGGCAATCCGTGGATGCGGCCCTGGCGCGAGGAGCACGGGTGCGAATCCTCACGGGCGACTATCTGACCATCACCCAGGCGGAGGCCCTGCGTCGCCTGCTGGACTGGATGGATGAAGACACGGTCCTGAAAGGCGGTGCCCGGGGACACTTCGAGGCGCGCGTGGTGGAAGTGGAGAAGGCGCGTGTGTCGTCCTTCCATCCGAAGTCCTGGCGCTTCAAGGGCCCGGGACTCGCGGTGGCGTACGTGGGCTCGAGCAACATCTCCCGGTCCGCGCTGAAGACAGGCATCGAGTGGAACCTGCGCGTCGAGCAGGACCGGGACCCCAAGGCCTGGAGCGAAGTGGTCGACGCCTTCGAGCTGTGGTGGGAAAGAGCCTCGCCCCTGGAAGCGGATTGGGTCGAGCAGTACGCTCGCCGTGCACGAATCACGGAACGCGTCGTCGCCCCCGTGGAGCAGGAACCCGCGCTCCCTCAACGCCAGCCGCACATCCTCCAACAGGAAGCCCTGCTCGCGTTGAGGACGAGTCGCGGAGAAGGTCGCCGCCGAGCACTCGTGGTGCTCGCGACCGGACTCGGCAAGACCTGGCTGGCCGCACTGGACGTCGCGGCCTTCGGTGGCGAGCGAGCCGAGAAGCCGCGCGTCTTGTTCCTGGCCCATCGTGAGGAGCTGCTCGTCCAGGCCGCGGAGACCTTCCGCCGCCAGTTTCCTTCGCTGCGCTTCGGTTGGTTTGTCGGAGCGAAGTCGTCGCTCGCGGGCGACCTCGTGTTCGCCTCGGTCCAGAAGCTCTCGAACCCCGAAGGACTCCAGGCGCTGCGAGAAGCGGCGGCCTTCGACTACGTCATCGTGGATGAGGTGCACCATGCCGCCGCCGCGAGCTACCGGGCCATCCTCTCGCGTCTCGAACCGGCGTTCCTGCTCGGCCTGACGGCGACGCTCGAGCGAGCGGACGACGGGGATATCCTGGGGCTGTTCGATGACCACCTGGCCTACCGCGCGGACCTCGGCGAAGGCATTCAGCAAGGGTTGCTCGCGCCCTTCGCCTACTTCGGGCTGAAGGACGACGTTCCGTACGAGAACATCCCGTGGCGCAGCCGGAGCTTCGACCCGGAGGCGTTGAGCGAGGCGGTCCAGACGGAAGCGCGCATGAAGACGCTGTGGCGCGCCTGGGAGGAGCACGCGGCGAGCAGGACCCTGGTGTTCTGCGTCTCCGTCTCCCACGCGAACTACGTCCAACAGTGGCTGAGCAGGCAGGGCGTGCGGGTGGCGGCGGTGTACTCGGGGCCCGGCTCCACGGACCGGGCGCAGGCCCTGCGAGAACTGGGGAACGGCACGCTGGACGCGGTGTGCTCGGTGGACCTCTTCAATGAAGGGGTGGATGTGCCGAGCATCGACCGCGTGGTGCTGCTCAGACCGACCGAGTCACCCGTGGTCTTCCTTCAGCAACTGGGCCGTGGCTTGCGCAAGCACGACGGCAAGGAGCGCGTCACCGTCATCGACTTCGTGGGCAACCATCGGATGTTCCTCGACCGGGTGCGCACGCTGCTGGCACTGGGCCGGAGTTCCGTCTCGCTGAGGGACTTCCTGGTCCAAGGCAAGCAACCCGAGCTCCCTCCGGGCTGCTCCGTGCAGGTCGCGCTGGAAGCCAAGCAGTTGCTTCAACACTTCCTGGCCCCTGGCGAAACGGATGTCGCGCGCATGTATCGCGAGTTGAGGACCGCGCGCGGCCAGCGTCCGACCATCGGAGAACTCTATCGCTCGGGCTACGCCCCCGCCTCCTTGCTCAAGCGGGATGAGTACGCGGGTTGGTTCCACTTCGTGGAAGCGGAGCGAGACCTGACCGAAGCACAGGCACGCGCCCTGAAGCAGGACCCGGGTTGGTTCCGGAACCTCGAGCTCACGCTCATGAGCAAGTGCTTCAAGCTGGTGTTGCTGGAGGCCTTGCTCGAAGCGGAAACACTGTGGAGAGGACTGTCATTGTCCGAGCTGGCCCACCGGAGTCTGTCCATCCTCCAGCGCTCGCCCGAGCTGCTCCAGGACCTCGATGGCGTCACGGCGCTGGATGACCCACGGGAGCCGAGCGCATCGAAGTTCCTCGCGTTCTGGACGGCGAACCCGGTCACCGAGTGGACACAGGACGGCAGGTGGTTCCGCATCGAGGGAGACAGGCTCGTGCCCCGGTTCACGGTGTCCGAGGACACACGAGCAGCCTTCGAGGAGATGACGCGAGAGCTGGTCGAGTACCGACTGGCGCAATACCGTCGTCGCCGGCTCGTCCAGAGTCAGGCTCCAGGGACAGCCTTCGAGGCACAGGTCATCACCAACGGGCGCCACCCGATTCTCAAGCTGCCCGAGCGACAGCAGCGTCCGGACCTTCCCAGTGGCCTCACCGACGTCAGGGTTCCGGATGGAGCCGTCTGGCGATTCAACTTCGTGAAGATCGCCGTCAACGTCGCGAGGCCATCTGGGACGGAGGAGAACCAGCTCCCGAAGCTCCTGACGCAATGGTTCGGCGACGCCGCTGGCAAGCGGGGCACGGCATTTCGAGTGCGCTTCACGCCACGAACAGAGGGTTGGTCGGTCGAGCCCATACAGGCCGAGGTGATTCCCTTCAAGCGAGCGGTGCGCTGTGTCGCGTTCCCCACCCTGCGCGCCGCGGCGGGGGCCGCGAGCCATGTACTGGCGCTGGAGCAGGCACCCGAGGCGGAACATGTCCGGCTTCCCATCCAGGCACAGGGTGACGGGCTGTTCGCGGTGAGGGCCACTGGCGACTCCATGAACGGAGGAGAGCGGCCCATCCGGAACGGCGACTGGCTGGTGATGCGCTACGCGCGCGACCTCTCACTCCAGGCGATGGAAGGCAGGGTGGCGCTCATCCAGGTCCCCGACGCCGCGGGGTATGCCTATCAAGTGAAGAGGCTCGCGAAGGACGAAGGCCGTTGGGTCCTGCGGTCCGACAATCCAAGCTACGCCAGGTCACAGGCAGCCGAGGGCCTGGTGCCCATCGCCCTGCTGGTGGAGGTCGTGACACCCGAAAGCGTGGGCCCTACGCCAGGAGCACAGCTCACGGACGAGCAGCTCATGGGCCGATTTGGATTGAGCGCCGTCCCAAAGACAGGACGACACGAAGGCCACCTGTTCCTCATGGCCACGGGAGAAGGCGAATTCGAGGCGCTCGGCGTCATGGCGTCGCGAATCGCGGACCGTAGACCTGGAGAGACCGCATTCGTCTTCAGCCGAGAGGCACCTCTGGCCCCCTGGCTGTACCGGGGAAGCGCGCAGTGGGATGAACAGACAAACCGATGGACGCTCAACATATGAGCGGCTCCATCGACAGAGGGCGTCTTGGATTGGAGCCTCATTGAGAGCACCCTTCCTGATGCCTCTCAACCCAAGGAGCCCCAGATGATGCTGAAGCTCGTTTCGGGAGTCGGCCTGAGTCTCGCCCTCGCAGTGGGAATGGTCGTCCGCTCGGCTCCACCCGCGAATCCACCGGTCGAGTCCGAGGCGTTGATCGGCTGCTGCACGGGCGATGGCTTGCCCTGCCTCAACACGCCCCAATGTGTGGCCCGTGAGGCTGGCGTCTGCGGCGCGCCCTGTAACTAGGACGTCGGCACGCACACCCTGGGGGCCCTGTCAGCGTGGGCCCTCCAGGCCAAAAAGAAAGGGCCCTGAACCGAAGTCCAGGGCCCCAAACTTTTCAACTCTGTGTGCCCAGGGGCGGAATCGAACCACCGACACGGGGATTTTCAGTCCCCTGCTCTACCGACTGAGCTACCTGGGCGTACGGGTCACCGCGAGAGGCCGCGCTCTCATATCGAGCCCTTCCCAGGGCCGTCAAGCACCCTTTTCCCGGCGCCCCTTCCCTTCGTCATGCGGCACGAGGCATCGCCTCCGCGTCCCAGGTCGTCAGACTCGCGGTGAGCCTCTTCTTCAGCTTCGCCCTCAGCCCCTGCTCGATCTGCCGGATGCGCACCGCCGTCACCCCGAAGCGCCGGGCCAGCAACTCCGCGCTCGCCGCCTCCTCCGCCAACATCCGCTCCTCCACCAGCGCCCGCTCCCTCGCGTCCAGCTCCGGCCAGGCCTCCTCCACGCTCGCCCGCAGCCTCGCCGCCCACTGCGCCCGG
Organism: Myxococcus sp. CA040A; assembly: GCF_013336725.1. Lineage (NCBI taxonomy): Bacteria > Pseudomonadati > Myxococcota > Myxococcia > Myxococcales > Myxococcaceae > Myxococcus > Myxococcus sp. CA040A. The sequence goes on from NZ_JABUMR010000007.1 coordinate 554,689, forward strand.
TCCACCACCTCCTCCTGCGACTCACCCTCCCCCTCCAACACCTCCAGCCGCGTCACCTCCCCGTCCGGCGTCACCGGCGCGTCCAGCGACACGTCCCTGGCCAACGACTCAGTGGCTCGGGCCACGTCCTCCTCCTTCTTCCCCAGCGCGTCCGCCAGCCGGCGCATCACCTCCGGGTGCCCCTCCCCCCACCGGGCCTCCAGCCGCGCCCGCTCCCGCCGAAGCTGGAACACCACCCACGGCGCCCGCCCGCCCGCCATGCTCCAGTTGCGGCCCACGTACGCCCGGATGCGCGCCCGAATCCACTGGCTCGCGTACGCCCCGAACGGAATCCCCCGCTCCTCGAACCGACCCGCCGCCTCCATCAACCCCACGTTGCCCTCCGCCACCAGCTCGTCCAGCGGCAACCCCGTCCAGCGGTACTTCCACGCCAGCCGCTCCACCAGCACCAGGTGCTCTCGCACCCGCGCCTCCACCGCCTCGTCGACCACGACAAGCTCAGGCGACTCACAGGACACGCTCACGTTGATGGCTTCCATGGACCTCCTCCGGTCTCTTCGGGGCGAAGAACTCGCCCCCGAATGCACGTAGAGATAAGCCAGGACCATTCTTAAGAAAATTAGGTAGTTTGAACGCAACCCATAGGTTATCTCTATGGGTATGAGTTGGCTCAACTACCACCATCTCCTGTATTTCTGGACGGTTGCGCGGGCGGGCAGCATCGCCAAGGCGGGCGAAGAACTGCACCTCGCTCAACCCACCATCAGCAGCCAGCTCAAGCTGCTGGAGGAGTCGCTGGGCCACAAGCTCTTCGAGCGACAGGGCCGCAAGCTGGTCCTCACGGACGTGGGGCGCACCGTCATGCGCTACGCCGATGAAATCTTCCGCCTGGGCAACGAGCTGAAGAACGTGGTCGCTGGCCTGCCCCCCGGCCAACAACTCCGCCTCAACGTGGGCATCCTCGACGTCATTCCCAAGCTCGTGGCCGAGCAGCTCCTGAAGCCCGCGCTCGAAGCAGGCCCGTCGCTGCGCATCATCTGCCGCGAAGGCCCCCTGCCCCAGCTGCTCGCCTCGCTCGCCCTGCACGAGCTGGACGTGGTGCTCGCCGACGCACCCAGCTCCGAGCCCGTCAGCGTCCGCTCCTTCAACCACCTGCTCGGAAAGTGTGGCGTGTCCTTCTTCGCCGCCGACAGTCTGCGGCATCTCAAGAAGGACTTCCCCCGTTCCCTCGACGGCGCGCCCATGCTGCTGCCCTCGGACGAGTCGTCCGTGCGCCGCTCGCTGGACCTCTGGTTCGAGCGACAGGGCCTGCGCCCCCTCATCGCCGGTGACTTCGACGACAGCGCGCTGCTCCAGGCGTTTGGACAGAGCGGCCACGGCGTCTTCGCCATGCCCTCCGTCATCGAGGCGCAGATGGAGCGCGAGTACAACTGCTCCGTCATCGGCCGCACCGACGAAATCGAGACGTGCTTCTACGCCATCACCGTCGAGCGCCGCCTGCGCCACCCCGCCGTCGTCGCCATCGCCGAGGCGGCGCGCTCTCAAATCTTCAGCGTGTGAGCCCTCCGGTGCTCAAGGCGAGGCGCGGTACACCTCCACGCCCGCCACCACCGTCGCCAGCACCTGCGCATCCACCAGCGCCTTCGCGGGTCCCTCCACCGGGTCCACCGACAGCGCCACGAAGTCCGCGTCCTGTCCTGGCGCCAGTCCGCCGCGCCTGGCCTCCTCGAAGGAGGCCCACGCCGGCCCCCGCGTGAAGCCCTCCAGGGCCTCGTACCCCGACAGCGCCTCCTCCGGCAGCCAGCCGCCCTCCGGTCTTCCCGTGGCGTCCTGTCGCGTGCGCGCCGCGTACAGCCCCGCCAGGACGTCCGGGTTCTCGATAGGGAAGTCGCTGCCCAGCGCGAGGTTCGCCCCTGCTTCCTTCAGGCTGCGCCACGCATAGGAACCCCGGAGCCGCTCGCGGCCCAGCCTCGCTTCCGCCCACGGCATGTCGCTGGTGGCATGGGTGGGCTGCACGCTCGCCACCAGCCCCGCCGCCCCCAGGCGGGTGATGTCCTCGCGCCGCAGAATCTGCGCGTGCTCCACGCGGTGCCTCAACGCCTTCGTGCCTGTCTCCTCCGACACGCGCGTCAGCACATCCACCACCAAGGTATTGGCACGGTCTCCAATGGCGTGGATGCAGACCTGGAAGCCCTTCGACATGAAGGCACGCGCCCGCGACTCGAGTTCCTCGGGCGACATCAACAACAGGCCGCGCTGCCCGGGCTCGTCACAGTAGTCCTCGTGAAGCGCCGCGCCCCGGCTGCCCAGCGCACCATCCGCCAGGAACTTCACCGCCCGCATCTTCAGCATCCGCCCCTGCCAGGGGCCCTGCTCCAGATAGGCGTGCCGCTCGTCCCCCTGTCCCGCCGCCATGGCGTAGATGCGCAGCGGGAGCGTGCCCTCCGCGTCCCACTGTTGAAGCAGGCGGAAGGCATCCAGGTCCATGCCGGCGTCGTGGACTCCCGTCAGTCCTACTTGTGCACAGCGCTCCAGTGCCGCGCGGAGCCGCGTCTCGAGCTGCGCCTTCGTGGGCGGCGGCATCGCCGCGGCCACCACGTCCATGGCGTTGTCCACCAGCACGCCCGTGGGCTCGCCCCTCGCATCCTTCAGGATGCGGCCACCCTCGGGGTCCTGCGTGTCGCGGGAGATGCCTGCCCTGCGCAGCGCCTCGCCGTTCACCCAGGCCGCGTGGTGGTCCACTCGCGTGAGGAACACGGGCGTCGTGGGGAAATGGGCATCCAGCTCGGCCCTCCCCGGAAAGGCACCACCGGGCCACTCGTTCTGGTCCCAGCCTCTTCCCAGAAGCCAGTCGCCCTGGAAGCTGGACTCGGGCGCTTGTGACAACCGACGCACCGCCTCCTCCACGGACGGCGACTTCTCCAGTCGCACCGTCGTCAGACTGCGACCCAGGCCGTGCAGATGCGCGTGAGCATCCACCAGTCCTGGCACCACCGTGGCGGCTCCCAGGTCCACCTCTCGCGCACCGGGCGCCGTCGCTCTCACTTCGTCGCGAGTGCCCACCGCCACCACGCGCCCGTCACGCACCGCCAGGGCTCGCGCCAGCGGACGCTCCGTGTCCAGCGTCCAGATTCGCTCTGCCAGATAGACCGTGGTCTGCACCGCGCGCCTCCGCCTGTCCCGGCGGATTCAGCCTCCACGCGGGTCCGCGCGAACTGTGCGCGAGCCGAGCGGCCGTGTCACGAGGACCGTCTGATGGTGTCACGACCTCGGGGACCAGGAGAGGAGCACCCTCCAGGCTCGCGACTCGCCGCGGCGGAAGTCCGTCGCGTGACGCCTCTCTACTCCGGCTGCGGCTGCGTCTCCGGTCCGTCGCGTGACGCCGCGCTACTCCGGCTGCGGCTGCGTCTCCGTCGTGCCCGCGTCGGGCTGGGCGGGCATGGGCGTGGCGGGCCCGGGCGGTTCGTCCGGTACGGTTTGCACGGGCTCCCTCACCTGGTCAGGGCCCTGAAGCGGCTCCTGCTCTTCCGCCCCAGGGGGCTGGGTGGTCTTGCAAGCCAGCGGTACGGCGGCCAGGCACAGGGCGGCGATGAGGACGACACGGCGCATGACTCCTCCCCTTCGAGTCTTGGCACGACTTGGGCGGCCCACGCCGCACGAGGAAAGGTGCTGCCTGTGGCGCGCGCTCACCACCCGGTGAGCAGCCCGACAGGCTGGCGCCCACTTCTGATGCCGGCTACCGGACATGCACGCGGCACCTCGGGAAGACCCCATCGGGCATGAGCACCGTTGGCTCGGGAGTGTCCTCTCACTCCGGGAGCCTCAAGCCATGTTGGATGTCGTGGATGTCGGCAAGCGCTCACTCGCCACCTATCGCGGTGTCGCTCCCGACGCGCAGCTCGACGCCCTCTCCCACTGCGCCGAACGACTGCGCGGCGCTCGCTGTCTGCACCTCAGCGCCACGCCCTATGGGGGAGGCGTCTCCGAAATCCTCCGCTCGCTGGTCCCCCTCTACAACGACCTGGGCATCGTGACCGACTGGAAGCTCATCCACGGCGACGAGGCCTTCTTCCAGGTCACCAAACGCATCCACAACGGGCTCCAGGGCGCTCCGGGCGAGCTCACCGAGTCCGAGAAGGCCATCTATCTGGCCAACTCCCAGCTCAACGCCCGCCGACTCATCTCCGACTCCGAGGACTACGACTTCATCTTCGTCCACGACCCGCAGCCCGCGGCGCTCGCGGCCCTCAGCGGCAATCGCGACGCGCGATGGATATGGCGCTGCCATATCGACACCTCTCGACCCAACCCCAGCTTCTGGGAGCTGCTGTCGCCCTACCTGCTCGACTACGACGCCGCCATCTTCACCCTGCCGGAGTTCATTCCTCCCGCGCTCCCCATCCGGAACGTGCGCGTCCACGCGCCAGCCATCGACCCGCTCAGCCCCAAGAACCATCCTCTTCCCGAGCCCCTCGCGCGCGACGTGCTCGAGTGGATTGGCATCCGCACCCACCGGCCCCTCGTCACGCAGGTCAGTCGCTTTGACCGCTGGAAGGACCCGCTGGGCGTCGTCCGCGCCTACCAGCGCGTGCGTCCACATGTCCCCGACCTGCAGCTCGCCCTGGTCGGCTCGCTCGCCCTGGATGACCCCGAGGGCTGGGAGGTCTACGAGGAGCTCCGCGCGGCCACCCGGCACGATGGACTCATCCACGTCCTCACCAATCTGGTCGGCGTGGGCAACATCGAGGTCAACGCACTCCAGGCTCGCTCGGAGGTCGTCGTCCAGAAGTCCCTGCGCGAAGGCTTCGGGCTCGTCGTCTCCGAAGCGCTCTGGAAGGGCACTCCCGTCGTCGGCGGGCGCACGGGCGGCATTCCGCTGCAGCTTCCCGAGGGAACTGGCGGAGTCCTCGTGGACACAGAGGAGGAGTGCGCCGAGGCCCTGCTCCACCTGCTGCGCCAGCCCGACGAGGCCCACCTCCTGGGTGAACGCGGGCGAGAGCATGTGCGCCAGCACTTCCTCATGCCACGGCTGCTGCTGGACCACCTGAGGCTGCTCGACGCCATGTCCTCCGCACGGCCCCTCCCCGCCCGAGACATCGTCCCATCGCATCCTTCCCCCCTCTCTCTTCAGGGGGTGTGACGTGCGCTCACGCCACGTCCAGTTCGGGAAGACCGGAGCCGCGTTGCTCTTGATGGTGATGGCCCTGGGCCTGCTCGCGGCGACACCTCCAGCGAGCCCCACGCCCGGCTCATCCACCGTGGCCTCCTGTGAGCTGGAAGGCGTGGTGGACACCGGCTCGGGCGCCTATCTGTCCGACTGCGTGCGGCGCGCGGAGGCCGGTGGACACTCGGCGCTGCTGGTTCGACTGGATACGCCGGGCGGCTCGCTGGAGGCGACTCGCGCCATCGTCCGGGCGTTCCTTGGATCCTCCGTGCCGGTGCTCGTCTGGGTGGGGCCCTCCGGCGCGCATGCGGGCAGCGCGGGCGTCTTCATCACCCTGGCTTCCACGCTTGCGGCCATGGCTCCCGGCACCAACATCGGCGCCGCGCACCCTGTCGCGGGAATCACCGGGCAGGACCCGGAGGCGACCGGCGGTGCTCAGATGGCTCGGAAGGTGGAGAACGACACCGTCGCGTTCGCGGAGAGCATCGCTCGGCAGCGGGGCCGCAATGCCTCGTGGGCCGCCTCCGCCGTGCGCGACAGCGTCTCCATCAGCGCGAACGCCGCCGTCGAACTGCGCGTGGTGGAGCACCTCGCTTCCAGCGAGTCGGAGTTCCTCGCGTGGGCGGATGGACGCTCGGTGCAGGTGGCGGGGGGCGATACGGTGCGGCTGTCCACTCGCGACGCCCGACTCGTGGAGCTGACTCCGAGCCTTTCACAGCGCGCGGTCCATGCGCTCGCGCATCCCGCGATTGTCTATCTGCTGTTCCTCATGGCCGCGCTGGGACTGGTCGTCGAGCTGGCACACCCGGGTGGTATCGCCCCCGGACTCATCGGCGTGGTCGCGCTGGTGCTCGCGCTGGTGGCCTCATCCGCGCTGCCCGTGAGCACGGGGGCCTTGCTCCTCTTGCTGCTCGGCGCGGCGCTCATCATCGCGGAGCTGTTCGTCACCAGTGGATTGCTCGGCGCCACGGGCGTGGTGTTGCTGGGCCTGGGGGGACTGTTCCTGGTGGACCGCGTGGACCCGGACTGGTTCGTGGACCGCTCCTTCGGGGTGTCGTGGGCGTGGCTGATTCCCACCACGTTGGTCCTCGCGGGCGCGGCGGCCTATGTCGCGTGGAGGAGCGCGCAGACGCGGCGACTGCCCCAGCGCGGCGGAGACGTGGGACTCGTGGGCGAGGAGGGCACCACGCTGGCCCCCGTCACTCCCGAGAGCGGTGAAGTGTTCGTCCATGGTGAGCGCTGGCGCGCCACCTCTCCCTCACCCATCCAGCGCGGCGCACACGTGGTGGTGCGGCGCGTGGAAGGGCTCACCCTCTTCGTCGACGAGGTGAAGACATGACCGACCTGTTCGGACTGCTCGGGTTCCTCATTCCGCTGGGCGTGCTCTTCCTGTTGTTCATGTCCGGAGTGCGCATCGTCAACGAGTACCAGAACGGCGTGGTGTTCCGGCTCGGCCGCTTCGTGGGGTTGAAGCGCGCGGGCTTTCGCTGGCTCATCCCCTTCGTGGAGCGCATGGTCATCATCGACCTGCGCACCGTGACTCGCGATGTGCCTCCGCAGGACGTCATCACCCGCGACAACGTCAGCGTGAAGGTCAACGCCGTCGTCTACTTCCGCGTCATCCAGGCGGACAAGGCCGTGCTCCAGGTGGAGGATTATCTCTATGCCACCAGCCAGCTCGCGCAGACGACGCTGCGCGCGATTCTGGGTCAGGTGGAGCTGGACCAACTCCTCAGCGAGCGCGAGCGCATCAACCACGAAATCCAGCAGGTGCTCGACGCGCGCACGGACCCGTGGGGCATCAAGGTCTCCAACGTGGAGGTGAAGCACATCGACCTGCCCCCGGAGATGCAGCGGGCCATCGCTCGACAGGCGGAGGCCGAGCGCGAGCGTCGCGCGAAAATCATCGCCGCCGAAGGTGAACACCAGGCCGCCGAGAAGCTCGCCATGGCGGCGGACGTGCTCAGCCGCAACCCCGCCACGCTCCAGCTCCGCTATCTGCAGACGCTGGTGGAAATCACCACGGGCGGCAATCACACCATCCTCCCCATCCCGCTCGACATCCTGCGCGCCGTCGGCGCCGCGGCGGCTCGCAGCGGCTTCGGCTCGGGAGAGGACGACAGGCGCCACTCCAACAGTCATGGCGACGAGGACGGACCTCCCGTGGGTGGCCTCACCTGACGCGGCCCTCTACAGGCGCGGTGGCGGGCGGGTGATTCCGAAGAGTTCCTCCCGCTCCAGCTTGATGGCCAGGCGGCTCAGCCGCAGCGAGGCCAACGCGAGCACCGCCACCGCTCCCAGCAACAACACGCCAATGGCGAAGGACAACACCGGCAGCGACTCCGGGATGTCGAGCTGACGCTTCGTCAAATACAGCAACGACGTCACCACGAACGCCAACAGCGCCGTGTACGTGAGCGCGATGGCCCTCGCGAGTATCGCGTGCCGCCGGTCCAGGATGACCACCTCCTGCCGCAACAAATCCCGCCGCGAGTTCCCCTCCGGCAACTGCCGCGCCTCCCTCAACATCTCCCGCATCCGCGTCGTCATCCGCGCAATCTGGTTGTCCAACCCCGTCGCCACGATGCCACACGCCGACACCATCACCGCCGGCGTCACCGCCGTCCCAATCAGCCGTATCGACGAGAGGTCCAACCCATCCGACACACCGTTCATCCCCCCTCTGTTCCACCCCTCCCCTCCCCCATGCAACCCACCCCTCGGCCCCCTCCTCACCCCTCGAACTCGACAGTCCATCTCGACACTCGAACCGCTCATTCCGACACCGACCCACCCGGGCATCTCGACACCATCCTCGCGAAAACTCGACACTGACGACTTGACACTTACAGTGTCGAGTCATACTGTCTGAGTCGTGAACACGCGGAAGACACAGAGCGAGTGGAAGCTGGCGGAGCTGGCCGAGGAGGCGGGCGTCTCGCCACGCACGGTGCGCTACTACGTCCAGCGGGGTCTGCTCCCCGCACCGCCCTTTCGGGGGCCGGACACCGTGTATGGCGAGGAGCACGTCATACGACTCAAGGCCATCCGGGTCCTCCAGGCACGGTTCCTCCCCTTGGATGCCATCCAGGTGGAGCTCCAGCGCCTGTCGCTCGACGAGCTGCGCAAGCTCGCCGAGTCGGACGTCACCCCGACTCCGCCCACGTACGGGCCGACGAGCCTCACCGATTCACAAATCGTGGCACCGCCGGCCACCGGCCCGCGTCCCACGACGACGACACGCTACCAGCGCTGGGAACTCATCCCCGGTCTGGAGCTGCATGTGGCGGATTCAGCGGATGCCAAGGTTCGAGCCCTCGCCGAGCGCGTACGGGCCCTCATCGAAGAGTTCCAGGACAAGGAGAAGCCATGACGAAAGAGCATGCAGGGCTGTTCACTCGCGAGGGCGCGCAGGTTCCCCTTCAGGGCGTCGAAGTCACTGGTGAGCTGCTCGGCGGACATGCGCGCGTGCGCGTGCGCCAGCGCTACCGCAACGACGAGCCCCGCCCCATCGAAGCCGTCTACACCTTCCCCCTTCCGTCCGATGGCACCCTCTCCGCCTTCTCCATGACGTGCGCGGGCCGCCGCGTCGAAGGCATCGTCAAGGAGCGCGAGGAGGCCTTCCGCGCCTATGACGACGCCGTCACCGCGGGCCATGGCGCCGCCCTGCTCGACGAGGAGCGCTCCAACGTCTTCACCGCCCAGGTGGGCAACCTCCTCCCCAACGAGGAGACCATCGTCGAGGTGGAGTTCCTGCAGGCCGTCACCGCCGAGGAAGGCAGCGTCCGGTGGATGCTCCCCACGCTCGTCGCCCCGCGCTACATCCCCGGCAAGCCCGCCGGAGACCGCACCGGCCACGGCAGCGCCGAGCCCACGCCGCGCGTCCCCGACGCGGACCGCATCTCTCCTCCCATCGGACAGGTGCAGTACGGCCTGCGCATGGACCTGCTCGTCGACCTGGGCCGCGAGGTCATCGTCGAGAGCCCCTCGCACGCCATCACCGTCACCCGCGAGAGCGGCACCCGCGCCCGCGTGAGCTTCTCTCGCGGAGAGGTGTCCCTGGACCGCGACCTGGTCCTCTCCCTGCGCAGCTCCGATACGAGCGCCGTCTTCACCCCGCTCGCCACGCACCGCAAGGGCGACAAGCCCGGCACGTTCGCCCTCACCGTGGTGCCCGACCTCCTGGGCATGGCCTCCGCGCCCCCCAAGCAGGAGGTCATCTTCCTGGTGGACGTCTCCGGCTCCATGGACGGCGACAGCCTGCCCCAGGCCCAGGCCGCGCTCCGGCTCTGCTTGCGACACCTGCGCGAAGGCGACCGCTTCAACGTCATCGCCTTCGAGAGTTCCTTCCACTCCTTTCAGCCCCTGCCCGTGCCCTTCACCCAGCGCATGCTGGAAGAGGCGGACCGGTGGGTGGCTGCGCTCCGGGCCGGCGGCGGAACGGAGCTGCTCGGGCCTATGCAGACCGCCGCTCGCACCGCGCCGGACGGCGTGCTCGTGCTCTTGACGGACGGACAGGTGGGCAACGAGGACGAAATCCTCCGCGCCGTGCTCGCCGAGCGGAAGTCGGCGCGCGTGTACTCATTCGGCATCGGCACCAACGTCAGTGATGCCCTGCTGCGCGACATGGCGAAGCAGACCGGCGGCGACGTGGAGTTCATCCACCCCGGCGAGCGCATCGACGACAAGGTCGTCGCCCAGTTCTCCCGCGCGCTCGCGCCGCGCATCACTGAACTCCAGGTCTACTTCGACGGCGTCGAGGGCGCGGAGCTGGCCCCCGGCGAGCTGCCTCCCATGGTCGACGGCATGCCCTGGACGCTCCTGGGCCGCTACCCCACGCCGGGCACCGGCAAGGTGACGCTGCGGGGCCGCTCGGGCCGCGAGCCCTTCGCGCTCACCATTCGCGTGGACTTTCCCGCCGAGTCGGACCGTCCCGCCGTGGAGAAGTTGTGGGCCGCCGAGCGCATCAAGGGCTGGGAGGCCGCGAGCCTCACCGGCCGCCGCGCCGACTCCATGAAGAAGCGCATCGTCGAGCTCGCCGTCGAGCACCAGATTGTCACGCGCTACACGTCCTTCGTCGTCGTGGAGGAGCGCACCGGTGACAGGCGCGCCTCGGGCCAGCCGGAGACGCGCGTCGTCCCGGTGAATGCGCCCGCGGGCTGGGCCATGTTCGGCACGCAGAAGCACGAAGAGGCCGAGGTCGCTCCCATCATCCAGCGCCCCGGTGCGCGAAGCCGGGGTGGTAGCGCACCCGTGGCCGCGGGCCCCCCGTCGAGGCAGGCCCCCGCTCACGCCGTCATGGCTTCCGCCGGCGGACCCCCGCCTCCTCCCGCCCCCGCACCGGCCGCCCCGCTCAGGAAGCTTGTCAGCACGGCCCAGGCCCCGGACATGGCGAAGAAGAAGAAGGGAGGCCTCCTGGGAGGCCTCTTCGGAGGAGGCTCGGCCGAAAAGTCCGTGATGAAGGAGTCGAAGATGGAGCCACCCTCCTACTCCGATGATGACGACACCTACGCGGACGGCCTGGCCTCCGAGCAGGAGGAGGGCTTCTCCGCGTCCGCCCGCGACGCCGCCCCCCAGGAAGCGGGGGCCGAGGCCCTGCTGGGACGACAGCTGGCCAATGGACTGTGGGCGGGGACCGGCCCCGGACCGGAGCCCGTGCAGCAGGCTCGCGCCACCGCGCTCGCGCTGCTGGAGCTCTTGCGCGAGGGCATCACCAGCAGCCACGCGCTGCATGGTGCCCAGGTGAAGAAGGCGGTGGAGGCCCTGCTGACGCTCGCCGCCCAGCTCACCGGCGCTCCCGAGGTCGCGGAGCTGGCCCTGGGCGTGGCCTGGCTCGTCGCGGCGGGCCCGCGCACCCGGGGTCGCATCGAGCAGGCGGCCAGGCCCCTCGCCGGGCTCAACGGCCGACTGGGCAACGACGCCGAGCTGCGTCAGCACGTCGATACGCTCGCCACCCGCTGACGCGGCGCTTCTGGGCAGGACTCCTTGAAGTCTCCGGCGACCTCGGCCCCTCCCTCGTGAACGGGCCGAGGTCGTCGCATAGAGTGGGTGGCGCCCATGACGCTCGCCACCCTCCTGCTCGTTGCTCTCAGTGCCACCCAAGTCGGGGATGAAGCGCAGACCGCACCTGCCTCATCAGCACCTCTCACGTCGGAGACCCTGACGGCGCCTCCGTTGATGACCACGCCCGACGCGTGCCCTCCCGAAGCGGAGGCTCGCTACAACGAGGGCTTCAACGCGCTCATCCAAGGCAAGGACACCCAGGCCTCCGAGGCCTTCACCGAGGTCCTCGCCGTCTGTCCCCAGCACCCCTACGCCACCGAGTTCGGACGGCTCACCCGGGCCCGGCTCAAGCCCGGCGCGAAGCTGGCGCAGGCGGCGGTCTATGAGAATACGGAGCGTCGCTCGGGCGCCGCCGTCGCCTCGCTGACGGTGGTGCAGACGCTGCACGGCGCGACGCAGGGCATCCTGCTGTGCGCCATCGCGGACTGCAGGGACCAGGGCTACGTGGCCGCGTCCATGCTCGGAGCGGGCGCGGGAGTCACCAGCGCGCTGCTGCTGTCGCAAGGTGGCATCACCTCCGGGCAGGCGGCCGTCATCAACTCCGGCACCGTATGGGGTTTCTGGTTCGGCATCGCGTCGATGCTCGCCTTCGACCTGGAGGACGATGATGCGCTGAGGGCCGCCATCATCGGCGGCGCGGGCTTCACCGGCGTGGGCGTCCTGCTCGCCAACCTGGTGCAGCCCACCGCGGGGCAGGTGTCCATGGCCAACTCCGGTGGCCTGTGGGCCGGCGTGGTGACGGCCCTGTTCCTGGCCACGTCGGAGAGCGACAACACGAAGGCCTTCTTCGCCGCCGAGCTGGCCGCGACGTCCGCCGGCATCATCGGCTTCGCGGTGCTGTCGCGCAGCCTGCCCGTGTCCCGGGGCCGCATGCTGCTCATCGACGCGGGCGGCATCGTCGGCGGACTGCTCGGCGCCAGCACCATGTACACCTTCACGGGCGGCGACGACGGCGACAGCGGCGACAACGGCGACGCCATCCTCATCAGCGCGGGCGTCGGCGTCCTGGGCGGGCTGGCCCTCACGGCCTATCTCACGCGCAACTTCGACGCGCCCCGGCTCCCCCAGGTGATGTTGACTCCCACCCTGATGGGCAAGGAAGGCGCGGGCATGGCGCTGGCGGGTCAGTTCTAATCACGCCGCCTCGCAGTGCCTGGAAAGCGCCCATGCCCGTCGACTCCACCGCCCTTGCGTCCCTCCAACATCAGCGCGCGCTGCGCGTCCGTCAGGTGAAGGAGTGGGGAGAAATCCTCACCGGCTTCGAGGGACGCAACAAGTACCAGGTGGTAGGGGACGACGGAGAGACGGTCTTCTTCGCGGGCGAGGTGGGCAGCGGGCTGGGCCTGCTGTTGCTGCGCAACTTCTTCAAGGCCAAACGCCCCTTCACGATGGAGCTGAAGTCGCCCTCGGGCGCCGTCGCGCTGCGGCTGCGACGGCCGTGGCGCTTCTGGCTGGCCCGCATGGATGTGGAGGACGGCGACGGGCGACTCCTGGGCAGCGTGCGCCAGCGCTTCCGCTTCTTCACGCGCGCCTATGACATCGTCGGCCCCGGCGGAGAGGAGCTGGGCCACCTGCGCGGCCCGCTCTTCCGTCCGTGGACGTTCGTGATTGAAGAGGGCGGTCGCGAGGTCGGCACCATCGCCAAGCGGTGGAGCGGCTTCGGCAAGGAGCTGTTCACCGACGCCGACAGCTTCGGCGTCCAGTTCGACGGCGCCCTGAGGGGCGCGCTCCTGCGCACCCTGGCCGTGGCCGCCACGTTCCTCATCGACTTCGTCCACTTCGAGAACCGGCGCGAGAACAAGGACTGAGCCCCCGCGCCAGGGCTCACGACGGGCGTCGCTTCTGCGCCGCCAATCCCAGCGCCGTCAGCAGCCACGCGAGCGATGCGCCCGGTCCTCCCGTCGCGCAGTCATCACACCCGTCCGGCTTCGAGTCCCGGATTCGCACCACGGCCTCCACCGGTGCGCTCTGGAGCTTCCCGTCACTCGCCACCACTCGCAGCTTCACCTCCGTGGGCTCCTTCACCTTCGGCCCCGTGAAGCGCACCGTCGCCGTGGTCGCTCCCTCCAGTGTCACCGGCGGCCCCGAGGTCTGGGTCCACGCGTACGTCAGCGCATCCCCTTCGGGGTCCGTTCCCTCCGCCGTCACCTCGACGCGGCTCTCCTCGTTCACCTCCTGCTCCGGCACCGGACTCACCACGGGCGCCTGGTTGAGGCACAGCCCCGCGTCGTCCACCACCGTGGTGAACGGCGTGTTCACCAGCCCCTCGAAGTGGAGGTCGTCGACATCCCAGCCAGCGAGCGTGGCGAAGACGCTGTCGATGAAGTCGGTGCCGTAGAGGAAGCGCACGCGCACCGTCTGGCCCGCGTACGTCATGCCCAGGTCCACGCTCACCGTCTCGAACGCGGGGTAGGCGCTGTTCCTCGCGCTGTAGACGGGACGGCCCGCGAGCGGATTCTCGTAGCCCCAGGGGTCCTCGAGGAAGGCGTTGTACGTGGGCGTCGCCGCCTCGCCGAGGTCCGTCCACGTCTGCCCATCATCCGTGCTCAGCTCGATGACGGCCCCATCGAGATAGACGGGCGGCGCTTCGTCCTCGAAATAGGTCTCGATGTCGTGGCGATGTCGGAAGGTGAAACGCAGCGGCCGGTCCGTGGCCACCTGGAGCGGGGGCGAGACCAGGGCCCGCAGCCCCACATGGCTCAGGTTGGGGGCATGGAACAGATATCCCCCTTCAGCGGAGACTTCACGCACCCAGGACCTCCTGCTGTCCAAGGGGTCGTGCTCGAAGCGCCAGGGGTGCCGCTCCGCATCCACCGTCTCCGTCGCGCTCGACGCGAGCACCTCATCCCGGCTCACCCAGAGCGGAAGCGACGCGGTCTGGTCTCCCGGCACGGTCTGCGCTTCGTCCCGGAAGGCGAGGCTCATGTTGAGCCATCGTCGCGACATGCCTCCCAGGAGCTCCACGGGGAACTCCGCGCGAACCTCCTGGAAGGGGGCGGACGGAGGAATGGACCAGGTGCTCCCCTCGGGGAATATCAGGTCGCCCGAGTCGCTCGTCGCCGTCAGGGTCGACCGCTCCAACCGCCCCGTCCCCGCATTGCGGACCGTGAGGCGCACGCGTGCCTGTTCTCCCACATCCAGGATGCCGTCGTCGTCACAGGAGCGCGCGCCCTGAATCAGCTCCAAGCGCACAAGGGACAGGTCCTTGCCTGAATAGAAGCTCTCGACGACTCCCGCGTGGTCCAGGGAGTCTCGATGCGGAGCCACCGCCCTCAGGCCAGCGCCACGTCGGGCGAACGCCTGGGAGAAGAGCTCGAAGTCGCGGGAGTCTCGCGCCAACGCCGCCGCGAGCAGGGCATCCCGCGCCTCCAGGAACGTGGGGTCCACGGGCGTCAGCTTGAGCGATGCGACGAGGTACTCCTTCATTCGCGACTGGGCCTCCGCGAACGACAGGCGTTCCGTGTCGCGCAGGAGCGCCACGTAGCACTCCCACAGCATGATGGCCCACACCTCTCCGGAGTTGTGGAACTCCGCGTTCGGCCACTGCGCGGGCTCGTCGTTGAAAGGGATTCCCTCCGGCAGGGACACTCCGTCCTGGATGAGCCGGAAGGTGAGCGGGTTGCGGCCCAGGTCCGTCGTGTATGGATAGCGACGGACCCCCCAGTAGTATGCCTGATTGGCTTCAGCCGCCCGGAGGTACCCGTTGGGGACATACACACCGCTGAAGTGCGCGTTCGCGGGAAGTTGCGCGTCTTCCGCGCGCGCCTTCAGCAGCAGCGCCGCGAAGTCGCTCCAACCCTCGCCCATCGATGAACCCTGCCCATTCAACAGGCCGACACCGTCACCGACGAGGCGATTGGACATGTAGTGCATCCACTCGTGAGCGAGGAGGCCCGAGTCGAGCGCGCCATCCCTGGCGGGCCCCCCTCGCACGAGCCGCAGCGTCGTCTCTCCTTCCTCGAGCGCCGCGCGCACCAGCGCTCCCGTCTCGGTCGTGACGCCGGCCAAGGGGATGGTGACGACACTGGAGCGACCGGGAAAGCCCACGACATTCCGGACAAGGTTCCGCGGGGCGATGAGGACAGCGACCGCTCCCGCCTGCTGTGCGTGCATCGCCTTGATGAGCGAGTCGCACCTCCTGCCCCCATCCACGACCGCGACCTTGCCCTGGACTTCCGCCGCGTTCGTCAATGGCTCGCAGGCATCGTTGACCGTGCCGCCCGCCACCCCGTCCACGGCCAGCACCGCGTTGGCGCTGACGTCGAACACCTGGGGGCCGTAGTCCGCGAACCCCAGCATGAAGGGCCCCTGCGTACCCCCAGAGGTCTGGACGTAGAGGTCCCTGGCGGAGCGGTTGTCGTAGAGCAAGAGCGTCATCAACGGCCGCGCCCCATCCGCCGGAGTGTCCATCATGGCGTTGTTGCGCGCCCAGAAAACCTGCGTCCCCACCACCATGGAGTCTTCCTCCAGCCCTCCCCTCCCGAAGTTGTCGTGCTGCGCGTTGCCCGCGGCCTCGTCGAAGCCCGAGTCGTAGAACCAGTCGTGCAGGAAGTTCGTGACATAGAAGGCGTGGGTGATGCCCGCCATCTGCTGCTCGTCGGTGATGCTCGGCCCGTGGCGATGGTCATAGCCATGGCTGAAGACCCCCGCCTCGGAGAGGACCGCGTACAGGTCCCCTGGGCCGTATTCGCCATAGGGGTCCACCAGGTCCGCGTAGGCCTCCACGTTGTTGCCCTCGGTGCGAGTGGCGCTCGGAGCCAGCCACGGGTCATTCCGACTGAAGGGCGCGTTGCGCAACGTCACCAGACTGGGAGCAACCAGGGGCGCCTGATAACCATCCGGCAGGCCCGTGGGGTGAGGGCTGCCCTGATGGCCCGTGGGGTCATGCAAGGGAACGAAGGGCGAAGCGGTGTCCGCCCATACCTTGTATGTGAAGGCCTCCGACTCCCGGGTGAGCGAGTGGCGGACGAGCAGCCGTCCATCGTCAGCGGCGATGACATACGCGTAGAGGTCGCCAGGTCCCTCGGTCACGGACTCGGTGCCCAGCTCCACGTAGTACGCCGGCACCAACGCGTCCGGCATCGGGTAGTAGACGGGCTTCGTCCTCGTGGTCCCTCGCAGCCGGACCGTCCTGGGACCCGGTGACAGCTCAAAGGACTGGTAGGGCGGCCGCGCGGGGCCCGTTTCAGCGAGGCTCGCTGGCGGCAACGCGTGTCCCTCCAGGTCACGGTAGGCCCGGGCAATCGCTTCGCGGGGCTGGAGGATGAACGCCGCGCCTTTCGAGAAGCGCGGAGTCGAGCCCACCGGACTCAGGTGCCCCGACATCGCCACCAGGGACTGGCGCGAATCCAACAACACCTTCAACGACTGGCGGAAGACCTCGATGCCCTCCACGCGCTGTCCGAAGGTGACGATTCCACCCCCGGAGGGAAGTCGCTGCACGGCTGTCACCGGCACATGGTCGGCGTCCGTGCGCTCCAGGCGATACACCGGTGCGTACCGCTCCAACAGCCCACGAGCGACCTGCTCGGGACGCTGGGGCGCGGCGCTCGCGGACACCTTCGCCTGGGTCCCGTCACCCCAGACGAAGGTGGGGACGCCGAGGCGCTCCTCTTCGTGTGCGATGGAAAGACCCGGAGCGTCCGGACGAGCGAGGTGTGCGAGCGAAGAAGACGGAGCCGTGGTGAAGACATCCACCGTCGGCAATCGCTCACGGGCCAGGACAGGAAACACCGTCACCAGGACGACACTGGCGAACAGACCGGACAGTCTCATGGCGAGCTCCTGGGCTCGTGGGGGAGCAGAAGAGTTCCATCATCCAGTTACAAAAACCATCCCGAAACTGGACTCGCGAAGAGTGCTTGTCTTTTGAGCCGTACCCCTTGCCAGGGGTTGACAGGCACGGGTGCGCGACTGGTGCTACTTCAGTTCACGCATGGACAGAGGGCAGCCCTCGAAGGTCCTGGAGGGCCGCAAGATTCTCCAAGAGAAGCTGGCGAGCACCTCCTAGAAGCAGGGCTCACCTCAGGAGCACACGACATGGCTTCCATCCGGAAAGAAATCACGACCCGCGCCACGCCCGAGTTTGTCTGGGATGCAATCCGCGACATCGGTGCGCTCCACACGAGACTGGTTCCCGGGTTCGTGGTCGACACGCGCCTGGAGCCCGGGGCCCGCGTGGTCACCTTCCGCAATGGAATGGTGGTCAAGGAGCCCATCGTGACGGTGGACGACGAGGGACGGCGCCTCGTGTGGGGCGCGGAGGGTGGACCGCTGACCCACTACAACGGAGCGGTCCAGGTCTTCACGGAGGGCACGGGGAGCCGGGTCGTGTGGACCGCGGATTTCCTGCCCCACGAGGCCAGCGCCGTCGTCGGCCCGATGATTGAGGAAGGCATGGCCGCCATGAAGCAGGCGCTCGACAAGGCCCGCTAACGCGTCGGGAGTTCGCGGAAGGTGAGGCCGTCCAGGCCGAGCCGGACCACGGCGTCCCTGAATCGCTCTGTGCCGATAACCATCGTCGCGAAGTTCGCCAATCGGAACAGGTCCAGTTCCGGAGGCAGCGAGGCCGCGTCCAGGATGGGTTCGTCGGGCCGACTGAAGCCGACTCGACCACAGGTCGCGCACGGAGGGGGTTCCTCTGGCGGGATGCAGTCGGCATGCAGAATGCCGTGCGGGTCCACCTGGAGTTCCAACAGGTCCGGTGGGTTCTTCTGTTTGAAGCGCAGAGCCGTCGGGAAGGCCTGAAGCCCTTGCAGTCCTCCGACCTGGAGTTGCTCAACCATCTCTTGGTCAAGCAGCAGCACATCGAGGAGCCACACGAAATCCGGGAGCTTTCCGGACGAAGTACCCACCAACGGGCCGAAGCTCGTGCCCGGAGGTAGCGCGGCATGGGGAGGCACCAGGGGGCGCACCCGTTCGCGAAGGCGCGTGAATTCCGGAAGGGGCTCGGGTCGGGCCTTCTCGAACTCGCGATGCTCTGGCAGTTGTGTCAGGTCCACGCCGGGGAAGTGGTGCCCCAGGCCTCCCCATGTTGCTCCGCACATGGGGCACTTCAACAAGCCCGGCAGATGCCATCGGTGCGATGCATCCACGTACCCCCGGTACTTCGCAGTAACGGCGTAGTCCTCATCCACCCAGAAAAATCGCGGCATCCGCCATCACGCTCCTGGCTTGGAATAGTACGGTCGGATGGGGCCACCGATGAGCTGGAAACGGTAGATGAGTTCCCCAGCGTGCTTGAAAATCTCTTCTGGTGAGGCGCCAGGCTTGCTCCTGATGAAGACCCGCCACGCCTCATTCCACTGCCCTCCGTGTCCTCCCACATTGTGAATTCGTTGATGAAGATCGCGCGGGATGGGCATGGTGTAGTCATGGATCTTGACGCCCTGACGCACGAACCAATCTTGAAGCCTTTGTTCCTGCGGGAAGATGTGGTGCTTCTCCCAACGGCCGGCCGTAAGCTGATGTGACGGAGGAATGATCCGCGCGGGGGCGCCATTCCAATTGGGAAACGTCATGACGGCGCCACGCGGGAGGTTCTGTGCTCCGCCCCAGTTCCTCCGAGGCCCACTGCCCGGCGCGGCAGCAGCCGCTGGCGGACGGGAGGGCGGGAAGCGCGCCTCCACGATTGCTCCCGGCATGTCTTCACACGGATAGAAGCCACAGGCGTCATCCAGGCACAGCAGGGTGACGCACTTGTCCTCCCCAGGGTCGTCGCACTCCACCTCGGCCTCATCCCATGCCTGCTGCAGGGGAGGCCTTCCGCCAGTGGAACAGCCCAACCAGGACACGACGAGCAGCGACAGCCAGAACGCGCAAGGGACTCGCATAGGCGACAAAACCTACCACCCTGGTCTGTCGTGGCCCTTACCGGCGCCGCGTCAGGGATTGAGCGCTCAGCGCCGCTTCAAACCATACATGGACATCAGGATGCCCTCGAAGGTCTTCGCGGGCAGCAGTGCCTTCGCCACCAGGGCCGCGCGCTGCGCGAGCTTCCCCACCGAGTACCGCACGTCAGGCGCCTCCACCTCCATCACCTCCAGCACCCGCCGCGCCACGTCCTCGGAAGGCACGCCCTCGCGCTCCTCCTTCTCGATGATGGCCAACACCTTCTCGAAGGACTCCTGATACGCCGAGCCCTCGCCAGACGCCGCCGCGCGCACCCGGTTGTCCGTCAGCCGCGTGCGCACGTCCCCCGGCTGCACCAGCGTGGCGTGGATGCCAAACGCCTCCACCTCCTGGCGCAGGCTCTCCGTCAGCCCCTCCAACGCGAACTTGCTCGCGCTGTAGAAACCCTGGAACGGCAACCCCACCGCCCCACCCAATGAGCTGATGTTGATGATGCGGCCAGAGCGCCGCTCGCGCATGGACGGCAACACCGCCTGGCAGACGCGCAACACGCCCAACACGTTGGTGTCGAGCTGCCGCCACGCCTCCTCCATGGAGGTGTCCTCCACCGCTCCCGCCAACGCATGGCCCGCGTTGTTCACCACCACGTCGATGCGGCCCTCACGCGCCAGCACCATCTCCACCGCGCGGCGCACGGACGCATCCTGCGTCACGTCCATCTCCAGCATCCGGTAGCCCACCGACTCCCGCACCGAGGGCTGACGGCTGGTGCCGTAGACGATGTGCTTGCGCACCGTCAGCAGCTCGACGCAGGCCTCGCCGATACCCGAGGAGGCTCCCGTGACGAGGACCACCTTGCTGCCCTGGGACGTGTCCATGCACGCCCATGATTCCGCGTCCCCTCCGCGCGCACCACGGGAACTCGCGGACGCGTGGCGTCACATTCCCGGGACACTGCTGGAGTCAGGAATTCCGGGCGGAACTTTCCGGGTCAGACGTGCTTTCGCACGGTGGGAGGCACGCGCTCCTGCCCCTCCGCATCCCTCGGGACGCCGTCCCAGGGCTGCTCGGGCCGGTAGCGCTGAACCTCGCGCACCATGAAGAACGCCGCCGCGGACAACATGCCCAGGTCATCCAACCAGCCCAACACGGGGATGAAGTCCGGCACCGCGTCCACCGGCGACAGGAAGTAGACCACCGCTACCACTCCGGCCAGCTTCCGCCAGAGCGCCACGCGAGGGTCCCTCACGTACTGAAAGAAGCGGGTGCCCATGCCACGAAGACCTGCGATGTTCATACCCACCTCTACGCACGGGGAGGCCGGGTGATTGCACCCCGGGAGCCACCCCCAGCGTACGCCGCCTGCCTGCCCGGAGGACAGCCAACCTAATCCGGACTGTCCGCCAGCACGCCCGCCTTCCCCACGATTTCCAGCCGCGCCCGGTCTCCCGGCCGCAGCGAAAGCTCCGGCGCCCCACGCACCACCAGCTCCATGCCACCACAGGCCACGGTGTACTCGGCGCTGGGGCCCTGGAACTCGCGCGACAGCACCTCCGCGCGCAGGGCTCCGCCCACCGCCACCGAATCCGTGTCCGGCACCAGCCGCAGTGACTCCGGGCGCAACGACAACAGCACCTTGCCCTTCGCCTGCCCCATCACCGGAAGGTTGCCCAACACCGTCCGCGCTCCACCGCCGAAACCCATGCCGGGCAATAGATTCGTGCCGCCCAGGAAGTACGCGACGAAGGCCGTGCGCGGCGCGGAGTAGACGGACTCGGGCGTGCCCACCTGCTCCACCTTGCCCGCGCGCATGACGGCCAACCGGTCCGCGAAGGCCATCGCCTCGCCCTGGTCGTGCGTGACGAGCACCACCGTGGCCCCCAGCGACTTGAGCACGCGGCGCACCTCGATGCGCGTGGAGGCACGCAGCCCGCTGTCCAGGCTGGAGAAGGGCTCGTCCAACAACAGCACGCGCGGCCCTGGCGCCAATGCACGCGAGAGCGCCACGCGCTGCTGCTGACCTCCAGAGAGCGAGTGCGGCATGCGCGAGGCGAACTCGCCCAGGCCGAACAGCGTCAGCATGGCGCGCGCCTTGTCCTCCGCCTCGCGCCGCGACAGCTTCGACAGGC
This sequence comes from Myxococcus sp. CA040A, assembly GCF_013336725.1. Taxonomy (NCBI): domain Bacteria; kingdom Pseudomonadati; phylum Myxococcota; class Myxococcia; order Myxococcales; family Myxococcaceae; genus Myxococcus; species Myxococcus sp. CA040A. The sequence continues at coordinate 575,896 of NZ_JABUMR010000007.1, forward strand.
CGAACGTCACGTTCTCCAGCACGGACAGGTGCGGGAACAGGGCGTAGTCCTGGAACACCATGCCCACGCTGCGCTGCTCCGGAGGCACGAAGGCGCCGGGGCCCACCAGCACGCGGCCGTCCAGGGTCAGGGTGCCCGCACCGGGACGCTCGAAGCCCGCCACCAGTCGCAGCGTCGTCGTCTTGCCGCAGCCAGAGGGGCCGAGCAGGGCCACCACCTCGCCGGGCTCCACCGACAATGACAGGCCATCCACGGCGGCGGTGCCGCTGGGCGTGTAGCGAAGGGACAGGGCGTCGAGCGTGAGCAGGGACATGGCGAAGGCGCCGCGCACCCTACCGCGTTCCGCCGCTACTTCCAGGGCGGCCGAGCTGCCATCCGCTTCTCGACGTCCACCTTCACGTCCTCGTCGACGAGGGAGACGATGCCGTCCGCCAGCACCTCCGGCAGGGCGGCCTCCTTGTGCGCCGCCCACCGCGAGTCGAAGACGTTCGGGCCCGAGAGCCTGCTCCGCGCCGGCTTGCGCACGGCCGTCTTCGGCTTGCCGTAGCCGCGGGGTCGTTGTTCACGATGTTGCCCGAGGAGAGGGCCCCAGCACCTCCAGCGAGCCATCGTCTACGCGTCCCGCGCCTCGAAAATCGCGACGCATGAGGGCACATGCGTCAGCCCCGTGGCGCGTCGCCCTCCTGCGACACGAGCAGCCCCACACCCAACGCGGAGATGGCCATCAGCACCAGCGCGGGCAGCGCGGCCTCCGCGAAGCGGCCCTCCGCCGTGGCACCCCACACGCGCGTCGCGAGCGTCTCGAAACCGATGGGCGCCAACAGCAGCGTGGCCGGCAGCTCCTTCATCGCCGTGAGGAAGACGAGCGCCGCGCCCGCAAGCAAGCCGGGACGCAAGAGCGGCGCGGTGACGCGACGGAACACCGCCGGAGGAGACTGCCCCAGCGACGTGGCGGCCTCCGCCAGATGGGGATTGAGCTGGAGCAGCGCCGAGCGCACCGTGCCCACCGCCTGCGGCAGGAAGCGCACCACGTACGCCAGCACCAGCATCGCCAGCGTGCCGTAGAGGAACGGCAGCGCGCGCACCCCCAGGAAGACGAGCGACAGCGCCAGCACGATGGGCGGCAGCGCATAACCCACGTAGGAGACTCGCTCCATCGCCAGGGTGAGCCGTCCCGGATATCGCACCGCGAGGAAGGCCAGCGGCAACGCGCCCAGCACCGACGCCACCGCGCCCAGCACCGACGCGAGCACCGAGCCGAGCGCCGGCGCCATCATCGACGCGCTCTCCCCCACCAGCCCCCGCACGCCCCAGTACACGAGCACGCCCACCGGCAGCACCACGCCCACCGCCACCACCGCGCCACACAACAGCAACGCCGGCAGTCGCCAACGCCCCAGCGACACGGGCGCGGACACCCGCGCGGCCCCCTTCGCGCTGCGGTGATAGCCCGCGCGTCCTCGCAGGCGAACCTCCAGCACCAGCACGGCCGCCGTCACCACCACCAGCGCCAGTCCCAGCAGCGCGGCATAGGTCCGGTCATACGCGCCCTCGTACTGGACGTAGATGGCGCGCGAGAAGGCGTCGTACTGGAGCAGCGCCACCGCGCCGAAGTCCGACAACACATACAGCCCGACGAGCAGCGCGCCGGACACGAAGGCCGGACGCAACAGCGGCGCCGTCACCTTCCAGAAGGCTCGCGCCGGACTCATGCCCAGACTGCGCGCGCCCTCCAGCCAGGCGGGGTCCTGCGAGAGCAAGCCCGCGCGCAGCGCGAGGAAGAGATACGGATACGTGGACACCGTCAGCGCCAGGAGCGCGCCGGGAAAGCCATACACCGAGGGCACCGGCAGCCCCCAGCGCGACAGCGGTTCCTCCAACACACCCCCGTTGCCGAACGTCGCCAGCAGCACGTAGCCGCTGACGAAGGTGGGCACCGCGAGCGGCACGCACAACAACACCGTCCAGCCGCGTCGTCCCGGGAGGTCCGTTCGCGTGGTGAGCCACGCCAGCGGCAGCGCCACGAGGGCGGCACAAGCGGTCACCGCCACCGCGAGCCCCAGCGTGCGCCACAACAGGCCCCACGTCTTGTCACGCCAGAGCAGGGCCCACGTGTCCGCATCGGCTTCCGCCGCGCGAACGCCCAGATACACCGCTGGCAGCACCGCGAGCGCGGCGACCACCAGCCCCGATACCAGCAACCACCCCGGAGGACGACGCGTCACTTCGCTGGCCTCAGAGGACGCCGGTGTCCTGGAGCAGCTTCACCGTGCCGCGCAGGTCGTCGAGCCTGGACAGGTCCAGGTCGGGCGAGCCCACCTTCGCGAGCGACGGCAGCGCCTCCGCCGTCTTCACGCCCTTCACCAGCGGGTACTCATACGTCTCCTGCGAGAAGTACGTCTGCGCCTCCGGCTCCAGCAGGAACGCGGCGAACTTGTGCGCGTTGTCCACCTGCTTCGTCCCCTGGAGGATGCCCACGCCCGCCACGTTCACCAACGCGCCCGGGTCTCCCGCCGCGACGAAGTAGTTGGCCACCGGCAGCTCCGCGTTGCTCTTCTTCGCGGCGTACAGGTAGTAGTGATTGACGAAGCCCGCGTCGATTTCACCACGGCCCAGCGCCTCGACGACGGCCGCGTTGTTCTTGTAGACGCGCGGCTCGTTGGCCTGGATGCCCTTGAGCCACGCGGTCGCCGCCTCGTCGCCCTTGAGCAGCCGCAGCGCGGTGACGAACGCCTGGAAGGAGGCGTTGGTGGGCGCCCAGCCCAGCCGGCCCTTCCACTTCGCATCCGTGAAGCCGAGGATGCTCTTGGGCAGGTCCGCCGGCTTCACCTTCTTCGTGTTGTAGGCCACCACGCGCGCTCGTCCACTGGTGCCCACCCACAGCCCCGTCGGCGAGCGGAAGCGCGCGTCCACCTTGTCCAGTGTCGCCTTGGGCAGCGCCTGGAGCCGGCCCGCGTTGCCCAGCGCGCCGAGCGCTCCCGCGTCCTGCGCGAAGAACACGTCCGCCGGAGTCTTGTCACCCTCCTCCAGCAGCGTGGCGGCGAGCTGCGGCGTCTCTCCGTAGCGCACCTTCACCTCGATGCCCGTCTTCTCGGTGAACTTCTTGAGCAGCGGCCCCACCAGCTTCTCGTTGCGGCCGGAGTAGACGGTGAGCGTCTCGGCCGCCAGCGCGGTGGAGGACACGGACAACAGCAGGGTCAAAAGGAGTTTGCGCATCATGGCGCGGCACCCTAACGGACACGCCCGCACGGTTCCACCCGTTGCATGCTCCCGAGGGCGCCTCGCGAGGCCCTGGAGGCGGCCCTCGGGAAGCGGGCCCCGGCCCTCCGTGTTGCCTGCACGGACTGTCGAAGCGCGAACATCGACTCCGGACCGCGCGCGGCATCAGACAGTTCCACGGACGTCAGGTTAATCTGCCGCGCGGTGCTTCCTTGACGTCTTGGAGGTTCATCCCATGCATCGTCTGTACACCGCAGTGTGCGCCGCGACCCTGTTGCTCGCGGCTCCGTCGTTTGCCCAGCCTTCCGCCGCGCCCGCCCCCGCGACGGGAAGTCCCGCCGCGAAGCCACAGGCGCCCGCGAGTCCCCCCTCCGCTCCCAAGTCCGCGATGCCCAACCCGATGAAGCTGTCGGCGGAGAAGACCCAGGTCGCGCTCCAGAAGATGCCCCAGGCGCGCCCCGAGGACGTGAAGACGCAGGACGGGCTGCTCGCCGCGCTCTACGACGTCATCAGCGGACCCGCGGGCAAGCCGCGTGACTGGCAGCGCTTCCGCTCCCTCTTCTATCCCGGCGCGCAGTTGGTCTCCGTCCAGCGCGCCAGGCCCGGTGGCCTTCCGGGTGTCGCGCCCATCACCCCCGACGACTACGCGGCCTTCAGTGAGGAGCTCTTCAAGACGCGAGGCTTCTTCGAGAAGGAGACGCATCGGCAGGTCGCCGGCTATGGAGACCTGGTCAACGTGTTGAGCGCGTACGAGTCCCGCGAGTCGCCCGAGAGCCAGCCGTTCTCCCGTGGCATCAACAACGTACAGCTCATCTTCGACGGCCAGCGCTGGTGGGTGCTGCACATTTCGTGGACGGATGAGAAGTCCGCGGGCGCGCCCGTGCCGGCGAGCTTCACTCGCAAGTAGGCCCGCCATGCCTCCCAGGTCCTCGTGCGATGCGCTGGTGGTGGGCAACTACTGCCATGACGTGTTGTCGCGAGGCCCGGGGGACACGGTGCACACGCTCGGGGGTTCGGCGGCGTACATCTCCTCGGTGTTCGAGGCCATGGGTGTGGACCATGCGGTGGTAGCGGTCGCGGGCGAGGACTTCGCCTATGCGGACCGCGTGCGGTATCCGCCGCTCATCGTCCCGGGCACGCGCACCACGCGGTTCATCGCGGACCTGAGCCAGGAGGAGCGGGTGCTGCGAGTGGGTGCGCGCGCCGCCCCCATCCGCCCCAAGGACATCATCTTCGACGCGCGGGTGGCGCTCGCTTGTGGAGTCATGGGGGAGGTGCTGCCCGAGACGCTCATCCGGATGTCCCAGCACGCGACACAGGTGCTGGCGGATGCGCAGGGGCTGCTGCGGACCCTGGATGAACACGGCCGCGTGCTCAATCAGAGACTCGAGGACACGCCCTTCGCGGCGCTCTTGGGGCACCTGCACGTGCTCAAGGCGAGCGAGGAGGAGGCGCGTGTGCTGGACCTCGACGCCGTGCGCGCGAAGACGTGTCTAGTGGTGACGCGAGGCGCGAAGGGATGCACGGTGCTGACCGCGCGAGACACGCTCCAGGTGCCGTCCTGGCCCGTGGAGGAGGTGGACCCGACAGGCGCGGGAGACTGCTTCCTCGCGGGCTTCACCCTGGGGCTGCTGCGCGGGGAGTCGCTCGCGCGCTGCGCGGAGCTGGCCAACTGGTTCGGCGCGCAGGCGGTGACCCAGGTCGGCGTGCCCAGGTTGGATGTGTCGCGATTGCCCGCGGCGCTGCGCTGACTGCCTGGAACATTCTGCTCGCGTCGTTCGTGGCTGCGCTCCACCTGCTCGAGTGCAAATCCTGCTCATGAATGTCTGAGATTCGCACGGCGACACGGTGGATAGTGTGCCGCCAACAAACCACCAGGAGTCAGACATGCACCACGGTTCACGAAGTGCCGTTGCCATCTCGATGCTGGTTGTCGCCGTGCTCGCGGCCTGCGGTGAGGATGGGCGCGAACAGCCTCCCTCTCCCCAGGGAGAGCTGGTCCACTCGGAGCAGCCATTGCTGACGCTCGTCGAATGCCTTGTCGGCTCGGCGGCCATCAACTATTCGCCGCCCCTCAAGAACGTGGAGCAGGACGTCACCGTCGTCTCCACGACTGTCTATTCCAACTGCATCTCCTTGCTGGGAGGAGCGGTGACCTCCGGCACCAACACCATCCGCAGCTTCAGGCCCGGCTTCTCCTGCATGGACCTGTTGAGCATCGGCTCCTCGACCTCTGTCATCACCTGGAACACGGGAGAGACCTCGACGCTGATTCAGACGCGCGTGTCGTCGCAAATCAATGGCAACCTCGCCGTCCTGACGAACGTGGGAACGGTGGAGTCGGGCAAGTTCGAGGGTGCCACCGTCACGAGGACCACGACCTACCTCTCCACGGACCTGGCCGCCTGCGACAGCCCTGAGGGACTGTCTCGACTGAGTGGCCTGGCGACCCTCTCCCTCACCGGCCTGCTCTAGCCACGGCATCCCGCATGAAAAAGCCCCTCCCTCCCAGCGCGGGAGAGAGGGGCTGAAACGTCTCGGCTCAAGCCAACGTCAGGCCTGCGGCTCCTCGGAGCCACCGCCCTCATCGGCCACGGGCGCCTCGGTGGGCTCCTCCGGCTCGGACGCGGCGGGCTCGGACGCGGACGGCTCGGCAGCCACGTCCGTGGCGCCAGCGACCTCGGCCGGAGGCGTCGTCTCCTCCTCGGACTCCTCGCCCTCGGGCAGCTTGGAGAGGGCCATCACCTTCTCCTGGTCGTTCTCCAGCGCAATCAGCCGCACGCCCTGCGTGTTGCGGCCGATGACGGAGATTTCCCGCACCTTCATGCGGATGAGCATGCCGCCGTTGGTGACGAGCATCACCTCGTCGGACTCCTTCACCTGGAGCAGGCCCACCACCTTGCCGTTCCGCTCGGTGGCCTTGATGTCGATGATGCCCTTGCCGCCACGGCCCTGCTGCCGGTACTCGGACTCCTCCGTCCGCTTGCCGTAGCCATTCTCCGTCACGGTGAGGATGGCGGAGTCGTTCTCCACCACGTCGGCGCCCACCACCTCGTCGGTCTCATCGAGCGTGATTCCCTTCACGCCGAAGGCCTGGCGGCCCATGGAGCGGACCTCCGTCTCCGGAAAGCGGATGCTCATGCCCGACGCCGTCGACAACAGGATGTCCTTGGTGCCGTCGGTAATCATCACCGCCACCAGCTCGTCCCCCTCGTCGATGCCCAGCGCGATGATGCCGCTGGAGCGGACGTTGTCGAACGCGCTCAGGTCCGTGCGCTTCACCACGCCCTTCTTCGTCACGAAGAAGACGTACCGGTTCTCCGGGAAGTCGCGCGTCACCAACACCTGCGCCAGCCGCTCGCCCTCGCCGAACTGCACCAGGTTCACCATCGCCTTGCCGCGAGACGTGCGGCTGGCCTGCGGAATCTGGTGCACCTTGAGCGAGTACAGCTTGCCCTTGGTCGTAATCGGCATCAGGTACGCGTGGGTGCTGGCCACGAACAGCTTGCTGACGAAGTCGTCTTCCTTCGTCGCCGCGCCCGTCTTGCCGCGTCCACCGCGCTTCTGCGCCCGGTACTCCGACAGCGGCGAGCGCTTCACGTAGCCCGTATGCGACAGCGTGACGACCATCGTCTCCTCGGCGATGAGGTCCTCGCTGGTCATGTCATCCACCGCGCCGATGATTTCGGTGCGGCGCTTGTCGCCGTAGCGCTCGCGAATCTCCATCAGCTCCGTCTTGATGACGGTGAGCAGGGAGAGCTCGTTGGCGAGGATGTCCTGCAGGCGCGCCACGTCGCGCACCAGGGCAATCAGCTCGCGGAACAGCTCCTCGCGCTGCAGGCCGGTGAGGCGCTGCAGGCGCATCTCGAGGATGTTCTGCGCCTGCTCCTGGCTGAAGCCCGCGCCCTCGTACTTGTGCGCCAGGCCCTGGTAGGCGGGCTCCTCGTTGCGCGCGCGCGAGACGAGCATCTCCATCTGCGCCTTCGCCTTCGCGTAGTCGATGCGCTGGAGGTTGGCGAAGCGCTCGTGCTCGTAGAGGGTGGGCGACAGGATGTTCATCAGGCCCCAGCGCGCTTCATCCGGGTCCCTGGACGCGCGGATGAGGCTCACGACGAGGTCGATGAGGTCCTGGGCCACCAGCAGGCCCTCGACGATGTGCATGCGCGCCATCGCCTTGCGCAGCTCGTAGCGGCTGCGGCGCGTCACCACGTCGCGGCGGTGCGCCACGAAGCGGTCCAGCATCTCCTTCAGGTTCAGCGTGCGCGGCTGGCCGCCGTCGATGGCCAGCATCACCGCGCCGAAGGTCGTCTCCAGCGCCGTGGAGGCATACAGGTTGTTGAGCACCACCTGCGAAATCGCATCGCGCTTCAGCTCGATGACGATGCGCATGCCCTGACGGTCGCTCTCGTCACGGATGTCGCTGATGCCCTCCAGCTTCTTCTCGCGCACCAGCTCGGCGATCTTCTCGATGAGCCGCGCCTTGTTCACCTGGTACGGAATCTCCGTGAAGATGATGGCCTCGCGGTCACCCTTCTTCGACGTCTCGATTTCCGACCGGGCGCGCACGGTAATCTGCCCGCGGCCCGTCTCGTAGGCGCGGTGGATGCCCTCGCGGCCGGTGATGAACGCACCGGTGGGGAAGTCCGGGCCGGTGATGAACTCCATCAGGTCCCGGACGGTGCACGTCGGGTGGTCGATGAGGTGCAGCGTCCCGCTGATGACCTCCGTCATGTTGTGCGGCGGGATGTTGGTGGTCATGCCCACCGCGATGCCGCTGCTGCCATTGACGAGCAGGTTGGGGAAGCGCGCCGGCAACACGAGCGGCTCCTGGAGGGAGTCGTCGTAGTTGGCGCCGAACTCGACGGTCTCCTTGTCGATGTCCGCCAGCAGCTCCTCGGCCAGGCGGTCCATGCGCGCTTCGGTGTAGCGCATGGCGGCCGGCATATCGCCGTCCACCGAGCCGAAGTTGCCCTGGCCGTCCACCAGCAGGTAGCGAAGGCTCCACGGCTGCGCCAGGCGCACCATGGCGTCGTAGACGGATGAGTCGCCGTGCGGGTGATACTTACCGATGACGTCACCGACCACGCGCGCGCTCTTCTTGTACGGGCGGTTGTGGTAGTTCGACAGGTCGTTCATCGCGAACAACACCCGGCGATGCACGGGCTTGAGGCCGTCGCGGACGTCGGGCAGCGCGCGACCGATGATGACGGACATCGAGTAGTCGAGATACGAGCGGCGCATCTCGTCTTCGATGTTGACGGGAATGAGCTCTCCGGCGCCGTCGGGAGGCGGAGGCGGGGAGGGCGGTGCCGGCTTGTCGGTAGTGTCGTCGGCCATGGGCTCTGGGAGTGGTCGCGGAGGGACCCCGCGAGGGGCCGCCATCCAGTGTGGGAGCGTTCGTAACCCCTGGATTTCCCTACGTCAACAGGGGAAACGAAGGGGTGAGCGCCCGGAGGTCGAAGTGGTTCGATAACAGGTCGAAGGGGCGCGAAAAAGCGCCCCCTACTGAACGCTCGAACCCCCTCGTTTCAGCCCGCTTTTTCGCGAGAAATTCAGGCCCTTCGGAGGCCTCAGACGGGGCGCTGGGTCCCCGCGGGGCGCAGGGGGGCTGCCAGGCGCTCGGCCTCGGTTCCCAGTGGGCCCTCCGGGTCCTTCGCCCGGGCCTTCTCGAAGGCGGCGAGCGCCCCCTCGCGGTCTCCCTTCAGCTTGAGGGCCACGCCCACGTTGAGGTGCGCGGCGGCGGAATCCCGGTCCATGGACACGGCCTCACGGAACAGTGTCAGCGCCTGGTCCACGTCACCCGACAGCAGCGCCTCCTTGCCAGCCTGGACGCGCTTCTCCGCGTCATTCACGAGTTCCACCTGGAAGACACTGTGGCCCACCACGTTGGCGATGAGCACGCGCAGGATGCCGCCCCAGTAGAAGGTGAGGCCCTCCGCGGCGACGACGGCCGCCAGCGGAAGGTCGGGGAGCAGCTGCTTGCCCCGGAACTTGAAGCGCACGCGGGTGTAGCGGCCCTTGTTGGCCCAGTGGACGACCTCGCCCTGGAGCTTGCGCAGCCCTTCTTCCATGCGCTTGGGGTCGATTTCGAAGGGCAGCACGCGGCCGTTGCCCTCCTCGCCCGAGGGCAGCGCCTTGGGCGCGTTGATTCCGGGCTCGTCGGTGAAGACGGGCTCGGCTTCGAGGACGATGGGAGGAGCCTCGACGGGCGCCGGGGTGCGAGCGGCGGCGGGCTTCGCTTTCGCCCTGCCCTTCCTGGGAGCAGCGGCACGGGCGGCGGGCTTCTTCACCTTCACCTTCGTGGCGGACTTGCGGGAGGAGCTCTTGGCCATGGTCATCACCTTAAACGAGCCACGGCGCAGACGCTTGCGCGCACCGGTTTGTCTGGACTGACAGAGAGCTTCTTCACAAGGGCTCGATAGGACTTCACATGGGGGCGGTCCTCGGCGCGGACGAGGTCGGGGATGATGGCCGCGCCTTCCCCCGAAAGGATTTCCGACGCATGAAGCGCGCCCGGCACGCCCTCCTCTCCGCCCTGCTCCTCTCCGCGCCCCTGGCAGGCGCGGCCGGGGACTCCGTCGTCACTGGCGACCCCTGGCCGCGCATCCGCAAGGAGCGCATCCAGAAGCTGCTGCCCCAGGCCATGGCCCGCGCCAACGTGGATGCCTGGGTGGTGTTCTGCCGGGAGAACGACAATGACCCGCTGGCCATCCACGTCGGCGGGGAGAACGCGGGGGGCACCGCGGCCTTCCTGTTCCTTCGACAGGGCGACGCGGTGCGCGCGGTGGCGCTGTCACCGGCGGGCGAGGCCACGGCGCTGCGCGAAGTGGGGCCGCTGGACGAAGTCGTTCCGCTGGAGCGCGGCGTGGACCTCTATGCGCAGGTGGCCGCGAGGCTCGCCGCCGCGAAGCCCGCGCGCATCGCCATCAACGCCTCCACGGCGGTGACGGTGGCGGACGGGCTGTCCTCCTCGCAGCGCACCGCGCTGGAGAAGGCACTGTCCCCCGCTCAGCGCAAGAAGCTGGTGTCCGCCGAGGACGTCGTCTCCGAGTGGCTCTCCGTGAAGCTGCCCGAGGAGGTGGACATCCTGCGCAAGGCCGCCGCGCTCACCTCACAGCTCGAGGTGGAGGCGTACCAGAGCGTGGTGCCGGGCAAGACGCGCGACGTGGACGTGGCGCGCTTCCTCAAGAAGCGCATGGCGGAGCTGGGCGTGGGGGACGCGTGGGCACCGGACCAGAACCCCAACGTCAACAGCGGGCCCACGCGAGGCCACTCACACGCCACCGAGCGCGTCATCCAGCCGGGTGACTTCATCCAGACGGACTTCGGCATCCGAGTGGGCGGCATGTGGGTGACGGACATCCAGCGCTTCGCCTACGTGCTGGCCCCGGGTGAGACGCAGCCGCCGAAGGACGCGCTGGAGAAGTGGGAGAAGGGCAAGAAGGGCAGCCGCATCGCCCTGGCGGCCCTCAAGCCCGGCGCCACCGGGTGGGACGTGGACAAGGCCCAGCGTGACTGGATGCGCGAAGCGGGCTCCGAGCCCGTCATGTGGGGCACCGGTCATCCCGTGGGCTACTGGGCACACGACGTGGGCCCGGCCCTCTCCGGCGGCGCGAAGCCCAGGCCCGCGAAGGGACAATCCCTGCGCATCGTCCGCCCCGGACAGGTATTCGCCTTCGACGGCTTCTTCGCCTGGCAGGACGGCGCTCCGGACGCGCAGCGCATCGTCTCCGTGGAGGAGATGGCCGTCGTCACCGAGACGGGCGCCGAGTACCTGATTCCTCCCCAGGAAGACCTCGTGCTCATTCCCTCCGCGCCCGCACCGGGGCAATCGGGACCTGCGGCTCCCAGGCCGCGCTGACGAGTTGCGTCGCGCGCCCTACCCTCCAGGCTGGCCCGGCTCATAGGATGAGCCGGGCTTGCCGGGAGAGCGCGATGCAGACCGTGCTGGTAATCGACGATGATTTGTTCGTGCTCTCGCTGGTATCGGACATCGTCCAGAGCGCGGGCTACCACGTGGTGACGGTGCAGTCTCCGGAGGCGGCCTTCCAGCAAGACCTGGAGAACATCTCCGCCATCCTCTGCGACTACAACATGCCGGAGATGAATGGCGCGGACGTGCTCATCGCCATGCGAGAGCTGAAGGAGTGCCACGCGCCCTTCATCTTCCTCACCGGACACGAGCAACTCGACGACCTCATCCCCGTCGCCATCCGCTACGGCGCGGAGCTGCTGCCCAAACCCATCCATCCGGTGGAGCTGATTCGGCTGCTCATGAAACAGCTCGCCAACGTCGCGGCCTGAAACATCGCGACACGGTGAGACAGTCGGAAGCGCCCGAGGCTCGACATCGCCTCGGGCACTGTTTCATGCGCTCGCGTCAGGCCAACGCCTGGATGAGTCGCTCGGCCTGCTCGCGCCACTCAGGAGCGAGGCGGGGCAGCGCCAGCAGCTCGCGGGCGAGCGCCTTCGCGCGGTCCTTCTCTCCCAGGCGCGCGTGCACCACCGCCAGGTTGAGCCGGGGCTCCGGACGCTCCGGCGCGCGGCGATGCGCCTCTTCCAGCACCTCCAGCGCCTGCTGTCCGGCACCCGGGAGTTCATCCTCCGGGATGCGCATCAGGAGGTTGCCCAGGTTGTTGGCGGGGGCCCAGTCGTCCGGGGACAGCTTCACGGCCTCGCGCCACGCGGACAGCGCGGCGGGGATGTCCACCGGCTCCGTGGCCTCCAGCGCCATGCCCTCCACCATGCGGCTCTGCGCGGTGGCCTGGCCTCGCGACGCCAGCTTCCGGCACAGCTCCAGCGCTTCTGGCAGCCGGCCCTGCGCCAGGCGCAGCCGCGCCAGGTTCCCCTGCGCCGCCGGGCTGTCCGGCTCCACGCGCGCCAGCGTCTCCGCCGCCTTCACCGCGCCGGGCAGGTTGCCCCGCGCCAGCAGCACGTTGCACAGCCCGTTGAGCAGGTACGGGTCGTCCGGGAGGACCTTCAGGCCCGTGGTGAGCAGCTCCTCGGCGGCTTCCAACTCGCCACCTGCCTGGAGCGCCACCGCGAGCACCAGGTAGCTGGGCCCGTGCCTCGGGTTGAGGCGCAAGGACTCCTGGAGGTGGTGGAAGCCGTCCTTCAGCTTCTCCTGCGCGAAGAGCACGCGCCCCAGGTGGAAGTGGTGGATGCCCGCGTCCGGAGCCAGCTTCACCGCGCGCTCCAGCGCCGACTGCGCCGCCGCGTTGTCGCCCGCTTCCGCCAGCAGGTAGCCCTGGCCGAACCACGCCTCGGCACGCTGGGGCTGCGCCTTCGCGACCTTCCGGTAGAGCGCCAGCGCGCCGGCCGCATCGCCGCGTCGGGTGAGGAGCGCGGCGCGGACGAGCTGCACGCCCGGCTCTTCCGCGCTCAGGCCCAGAAGCCACGACTCCGCCTGGGCCTCGTTGCCATCGAATGCCGCGAGCCGGGCGAGCGCGACCCGGGCCGCCAGGTCCGAAGCATCGCGCTTGAGCGCGGCCTCGGCCTCACGGCGTGCCTGGTCCAGCTCCCCGGCTGCGAGAAGTGCGTCGTACCTGGCGGTCTCCGCCATCAGCCAAACAGCCCCTTGAAGAAGTTGCCGACGGACTTCACCACATTCTTGACCACTTCGACCGGCTTCTCGACGACGCTCTTCACCGCGTCGGCGATCTTGCCGAAGTTGATGTCGACGTCGAAGCCCAGCTTGAAGCCGATGCCCAGCGCCGCGCCGAAGTCCACGCGCGCCTTGAAGCGGCCGTTGTCCCAGCTCGCCTCGGCACGGGCCGACACACCGACACCCGCCCACGCCTCCGCGCGACCGGTGACGCCGCCGAAGTCGCCCAGCTTCACGTTGCCCGTCACACCGGCGCGGGCGCCGATGAAGGCGTCACCGCCGACACGAGCCGCGTACTTGCCGTTGATGGGGTCCAGCGTCACTTCACCGTGGAGACCCGCCTTGGCGCCCACCCAGGCCTTGCCCTGGAGCTCCGCCTGAATCGGGCCGACGCCCGCGCGCAGGGTGCCTTCGGCGTCCACCAGCGTGGCCTTCGCGTCCAGGTCACCCCGGGCGAACAGCTTGCCGCCCTCGATGCCGACCTCGCCGGAGCCCTTCAGCTCCGCCTCGAGGACGCTCATCTTGCCGTAGCCCTGGGCCACGCTGTTCGCGTCGCCGAAGCCGCCCTCGAACTTCTTGACCGCCGCGCCCTTGGTGAACTGGCCGTCGATGCCGACCTTCGGAATCTGACCCAGCAGACCCGCCAGGGGCCCCGTCACGCGCCCGGAGGACTCGTGCTGGGACTCCGTGCTGTAGCTGGTGTTCCAGTTCTGCGTGGTGCTCTTCTCACGCTCGAAGTGGCTCTGGAGGCGGCCGTCCTGGAAGGTCGTCTGGACGCCGGTGTTCGTGTCCTTGACCACCTTCTCCGTGGTCGTGTTCTTCACCACCGGCGTGTTCTGGGCGGTCTGCGTGGACCGAGACTGGGGCTGCTGACCGCGGCGGATGGAGCGATCACTCATGAAAGACCTCGGAACGGGGACGACCGAAAGAGAATGTGAGGGATTCTCGTGGGCTGTGTGGATCAGTTGCGTCCTGGACGGAGTTTTTCCTACAGGCGCGCCATGAACCAGCGGGCAATGAGCGGAATACTGGCCCCCACCCCTACGAGCCCGAGCCCCACGACGAGCCGGACGAAGCTGGGCCCATGGGCGCCGGGCTCCAGCACCGCGTCCGTCGGGTCCCGTGGGTTGTAGGCGACCCGGACCGACTGTCCAGGCGGATAGCGACGCAGGGTGGCCTGGGCGTCCTGGGGGTTGGTGCGCGCGGTGGGGTCCACGCGCAAGGTGGCGGTGCCCACCAGCACGCGGCCCACGGAGTACTCGTACTGGACGCGGGCTTCGTAATGGATGCGGGGCTCGGGTTGGCCGGGAACCGGGAGGCGGTGTTCCACTTCCTCGGCGGCCAGGACGGTGCCAGGCACGGTGGGCCAGCGGCGGGAGCGCAGGGCCCTCAGGACGTCCTTGAGACCGGCGACCACGAAGACCCCGCCGACCGCCGCGAGCAGCGCACAGATGACGCAGATGACGACCCAGAGCACGCGCACCGCGCGGACACTACCAGAAGCCTCCGGGCGGCACGGCTTGCGGCCCGTGTCTCAGCCCATCACCACGAAGAGCTGCCGGCACTGCGCCAGGAGCTGGCCGTCCTCGGTCCACAGCTGCTGGAAGTCCTCCGAGTAGCCTCCGCTCGCCTGGAGGGAGCGGCCGGTGCGCAGGAACTGGGCGTCCGGCTTCAGGCCCGCCTGGGGCAGCGTCTGGAAGAAGTGCATGGTGAAGTCCACGGTGGCGGCCGGGCGGAAGCCGTCCACACGCGAGAGCACCGAGGGCGGGTACGCATCCATCAGCCCCACGCACAGGGGCGCATCCAGCACCGTCGGCTCCCTCGGGCGCAGCCAGCCGCCCGTCTCCGCGACGGCGGCCCCCGCGTACGGCGCCGAGCCGATGCAGAAGCGGAACTCGAAGAAGCGGCAGAAGTCCGGCATGGGCACGTCGTCCGGAGTCATCGGCACCTCGTGCGGAGGCGGGACTTTCGGGGGCGACATCTCCAGGTACTCGATGGCGCCTCCGCGCGCCGCGCCAAAGGTCGCGCTGCCCATGGCCACCACGCCGGAGTCGTTCTCCACGCGCACCGTGGCGTGGGTGACCAGCTTTCCGGCCCGTTCGATGCGCGTCGTCACCCGCGCCTCGCCCTCCACCGCCGGCGCGCAGAAGTGCATGGTGAAGGAGCGCACCGGCCGCGCCGCGTCACCCACCGTGTGCTCCAGCGCGCGCAGCGCGGTGCCCGCGACCAGGCCTCCATACGCGCCCCGCCCCTGGTACCAGGGCGAGGTGAAGCGGACGAGGTAGCGGTTCGGCCCGACGGGCTCGGGCGTGGAGGCGGCGAGGAAGGCGGCGGTCATGTCGCGACGCACCGTATCAAGCCACCGCCCGCCGAGAACGGACTGTCAGCGCCGGGCGACCGGGCGTGCGCGTGTCACCGCGTCAGGCGCCAGTCGATGGGCGGCCGCCCCTTGGACTCCAGGGCCTGGTTCACCGCACTGAAAGGCCGGCTGCCGAAGAAGCCGCTGCTGGCCGACAGCGGAGACGGGTGCGTGCCCTCGATGACGACATGGCGCGTGGCATCGATGAGCTTCTTCTTCTTCTGCGCGTACTTGCCCCACAGCAGGAAGACCACGGGCTCCGTCTTCTCGCTCACCGCGCGGATGACCGCGTCCGTGAAGGCCTCCCAGCCATGGCCCGCGTGGCTGTTGGGCTCCGCCTGACGCACCGTCAGCACCGCGTTGAGCAGCAGCACGCCCTGCTCCGCCCAGGCAATCAACGAGCCGTCCTTGGGACGCGGCACCTTCACGTCCGCCTCCAGCTCCTTGAAGATGTTCACCAGCGAGGGCGGCGAGGGCACCCCGGGCTTCACCGAGAACGCCAGCCCATGCGCCTGCCCCGGCCCGTGGTACGGGTCCTGGCCCAGCAGCAGCACGCGCACGTCGGCGTAGGGCGTCAGCCGGAAGGCGGAGAACAGGTCCTCCTCCGAGGGGAAGACGGTGGCCTCCTGGCGCTCCTTCGCGACGAAGCGCTCCAGTTCCTGGAACGAAGGTGAATCGAGCGCGGCCTTGAGCGCCTGCTTCCAGTCCTTCGGCAGCTTGTCCTGCAACATGTGAGTGCCTCCCCGACCAACTCGGCGGGGCATTGAAACACCCCCTTCCCACGGGGCCCATCCCTTTCGTGACGCCGTCGGAGAGCCGACAGCGTCACAGGAGGCGGGCGGGCGGGCACGGCGGGTTCTTGGGCGGAAGGCACCGGCCGCGCTAGCCTGGGGGGCGCCATGACGATGTACACCGAGTCACTCCGCGCCTTCCTCAAGCCCGTCCTGCCCTACCTGGACGACGAGGCGGTGTCGGAGATCATGATCAACGGCCCGACCGACGTGTGGATCGAGAAGAAGGGCCGCCTGTCGCGCACGGACGCCACCTTCACCGAGGAAGGCCTCATCGGTGCCGCGCGCAACATGGCCCAGTTCGTCGGCCGCATGCTCACCGAGGAAAGGCCCCGCCTGGACGCGCGCCTTCCGGATGGAAGCCGCATCCACGTGGTGATTCCGCCGATTGCCCGCAAGGGCACCACCATCTCCATCCGCAAGTTCTTCAAGGAAAAGCTCACCATCAATTCCTTGTTGAAGTTCGGCTCGCTGACGCCGCAGATGGCACGGCTCATCGAGGCGGGCATCGCCACCAAGCTCAACATGCTGGTGGCCGGCGGCACGGGCTCCGGCAAGACGACGCTGCTCAACATCGTCTCCTCCCTCATCCCCGACGAGGAGCGCATCCTCACCATCGAGGACTCGGCGGAGCTCCAGCTCAACCAGACACACGTCGTCGCGTTCGAGAGCCGTCCGCCGGACAAGTTCGGCAAGGGCGGCGTGGACATGGGAGACCTGCTTCACTCGGCGCTGCGTCTGCGGCCGGACCGAATCGTGGTCGGCGAGGTGCGCGGCGGCGAGGCGTTCCACCTCATGCAGGCGATGAACACGGGCCACGGCGGCTCGCTGGCCACCACGCACGCCAACACGCCCACGGACACGCTGCGCCGCGTGGAGTCCCTGTGCCTCATGTCCGGCATCGAGCTGCCCATGGTCGCCGTCCGCGCCCAGGTGGCCAGCGCCATCAACTTCATCATCTGCTGCGAGCGCTTCCACGACGGCAGTCGCAAGACGAGCGCCCTGTCGGAGGTGCTGCCGCTCACCGAGAAGGGCGACTACCGCACCCAGGACATCTTCGTCTTCACGCCCGTCACCAAGGACGAGGACGACCACATCCTCGGCTACCACGCGCCCACGGGCATCATCCCCAACTTCGTCGCCAAGGCGAAGGCGTACGGCTTCGCTGACCTGGACGAGTCCTTCTTCGACCCGGCGACGTACGGCATCCCTCCTCCGCCCGTCTTCCACGCCGGCGAGGCGTACACCGTGCGCTGGGCCCCCTCGCTGAAGCACCGCGAGGAGGGACGTCCGGACCCCGACCACTTCAAGAAGGAGTGGTCCGACTTCGAGGAGAAGCTGCGGCAGGATGCCCGCGACGCCAAGGCCGCGCCCCCCGTCCAGGTGCAGGTGCCCGCGAGCCTCCCCGCGTCCGTCGCCAAGCCGGCAACGCCGCCTCCCGCGGCCCGGCCCGCCACCGCCACCCCGCCCGCGGGCCACGCCGCCGCCAGGCCCGTGGCCGCGCCGCGTCCACCGCCGCCCCCCGACGAGGGCGATGACGACCGGACGCCGCCCCCGACCCGGAGCCCCTTCGCCTCCGAGGCCAAGGTGGAAGTGGACGAGGAGCTGCTCACCGACGCGGGCCGCCCCCCGCCGCCGCGCCGCCCCGGCACGCCCCCACCCAGGCCTCCGCCCCCCGGCGGCGCCCGTCCCGCGCTCGCCGCGCGCAGACCCCCGCCGTCCATCCCCTCCCGACCCGCCGACGATGAAGAAGACGAGGACACCAGCGCCCCCTCGGGGCCGAAGGAAACCTCCGAGAAGACGCAGATCCGCCCCGCGCCCCCCGAGCGCCCCCGCCGCTGAAGTTTGACTGACAGTCTTCGGGTGCTCCCACCGCCCTACCTGGGCGGTGGGGTCAGCTCCCACCGCACGCACCGAGAGCGCGCGCGATGCCACCCGAGGTGAGCAGCCCCTGATTCCCGGCCTTGCGAGGAGGTCGTGTCGGGGGGAAAGTGATCGTGTGTTGATCTCCCTCGTCGCCGTTCTCTCCGTGGTCGCCCAGGCGCCCACGGCGCTCCCGCAGGGGCCCCTGAGTGTGTTGATCGCCCCACCGGATGCGACGGGAGCCCCGGCCCACATCGTCGAGTTCGCGCAGGAGCACGTGGCGGAGCAGCTCGAGTCGCGCGGGCTGCGCGTCATCCGCATCGAGAACGTCACCCGGAAGCTGCCCGCCACGCGGCGCCGCACGCTGCTGCGCTGCAAGCGCACGGAGGCCCCGTGTCTCCAGTGGCTCGGCACGGCCAGCAAGGCGGAGGTCGTCCTGGTGGCGGAGCTGGGTCCACGTGCTGGCGGCTACCGCGCCGGCGCGCGCGCCTATGCGGCGAAGGACGGCATGCTCATCTCCGAGCACTTCGTCCTCGACGTGCCGGAGGACAAGCTCCTGGACGCGCTCACCCAGGCCCTGGACGTGGTGGTGCTCAACACGCAGCGCGCGCTGCGGGGACTGCCCCCCGCGCCGCCCATCGACGACGTGCCACCTCCCACGCGGGTGGCCCGGCCTTCCGTGAAGGATGCGCCGCCGCCCGTGGAGCGCGTCACGCCACCGCCGATGGAAACACCGTCCGTCGCCGTCGCCACGACGTCCTCCGCGCGCCGCTGGGCGTGGCTGCCCGCGGCCGGAGGCGTGGTGCTGGCGGGAGTGGGGACGGTGTTCTACCTGAAGGCCCGGGACCGGTATGACTCCCTGGAGAAGGGGACGGTCGACGCGCCCGTGCGCGACTCGAAGGCGCTGGTGTCGGAAGGAAAGCAGGCGCAGACGGTGAGCCGCGTGGCCCTTGGCGTGGGCGCCGCGGGCATCGTCGCTGGCGCGGTGATGTTCCTGTGGCCCGATGACCCGCCTCCGCAGGTCCTCCCCTCCGCCGCCGTGAGCTCCGGTGGCGCCATGGTCGGACTGTCCGGGACGTGGCCGTGACTTCGAGGAATCCCATGCGAAAAATCTGGACGCTCGGAGCGATGGGCACGGCGCTCGCGGCGGTGCTTTCCGCGGGGGGCTGCTACGACTTCGACGCCGCGCAGAAGCGCTGCCGCGACGAGGGACGGTGCGAGCAGCAGGTCGTGCCAGACGCGGGCTGCATCCCCACCAACACCGGGGAGGACCCTCCGGACGATGAGTTCAAGGACTCCGACTGCGACGGCGTGGATGGCCGGGCCAGCGCGGGCCTCTTCATCGACCCGGTGTACGGCGACGACGCCGTCGGCACGGGCACCCGCGAGGCTCCGCTGCGCACCGTGCGCCACGCGCTCGGGCTGCTGCGCCAGTGGGACGGTGGCGCCCCGACGCGGCTGTATCTCGCGGGCGGCACCTATGACGAAGGCGAGCTGGTGCTGGACGTGCCCGTCTCCGTGCACGGTGGCTATTCGGGGCGCGACGGCGGCTGGGGACGCGTCAGTGGCCAGGTGGCCGTGTTGGACAACGGCGGCACGACGGGCCTCACCGTGCGGGGCGTGACGGACGCGGGAATCGTACTGGAGTACCTGCACATCCGCTCCGCGGACGCGGTGGAGCCCGGGCAGCCCTCCATCGCCCTGAAGGTCATCGACGCTTCGGGCGTGCGGCTGCGCCACACCGTGCTGGAGGCGGGACGCGGCGCGACGGGTGCACAGGGCCTGACAGGCGATGCGGGCGCGGAGGGTCCGGTGGGCCAGGTGGGCGAGGTCACCACGGGAAACCCGAGGGTGATACCGGGAATCGGAGGTGAAGGCGGCGTCAATGTCCTCTGTCCCGGCGTCGGCGGACGCGCTGGAGGCCGAGGCGCGAATGGCGCGCACCTGACCTCGGGTGCCGACGGCGGCCCGGGCGAGCCGGGCCCCTCATCCGGAGCCCCGTTGTTGGGCGGCGCTGGAGGAATCGGCGGCGACAAGACCGAGTTCACCTGTCCGGCAAGTGGCATCTGCATCTGCGTCGCGGGGACGGGCACGCACGGCGGCAGGGGAGCCCAGGGGGGCGGCGGCGACGCGGGCTCGAGCGGTTCGGGCCTGGGGGTGCTCTCCAAGGAGAACCAGACCTGGTCGGTGGGCGTCGAGCAGCAAGGAGGAATTGGGGAGCCTGGCCAGACGGGCAGCGGCGGAGGCGGAGGCGGCAGCGGCGGCGGCTGCATCCTCACCAACAGAACCGTGGACGTGGCGGCCAGCGGCGGTGGCGGCGGCGGCGGCGCGGGAGGCTGCCCCGGCACGGGCGGCACGGGTGGTGGCGGGGGTGGGGCGTCCATCGGCCTGCTCGTGTTCGACGCCCAGGTGTCCCTGGAAGCGGGCTCCCGCGTCGAGACGCTCGGAGGCGGCGCGGGCGGCAAGGGAGGCGCGGGCGGCGGCGGCGGACTCGGCGGGGACGGAGGCCTGGGCAGCGCCTTCGCCGATATCATCGCGGAGGAGTCCGGCCAGACCATCAGAGCCTACAGCGGCGTCGGCGGCAACGGGGGCTCAGGCGGCCCCGGCGGCCCCGGCGGAATGGGGGGCGGTGGGGGCGGCGGTCCATCGGTGGGTATCTGGTGTCAGCGGGGTCAGGTCACCCTGGATGGCGGGGTCACCATCTCCCAGGGGGCCGGCGGCGCGGGCGGCGAGAACAACGGCGGTGAGGGCGCATCCCTGCCGACGACGGGATGTGTGCCCATCCAATAGGGTCATCCGTCGGCTGTCCGACGCTGTTGGACAGGTCGACGCCGCGGGGTGTGCGGTGCTTGAACGCTCGCCCTGCACTCGGGTCCGAACCACATCGCGTCATTCACCTCGTCTTGGTACGCTGACCTTTCTTCCTGGCCCGAGATGGCTTCCGAGCTGAACTGCGAAACCTGTGGTTTTCCCGTCCCCGCGGACACTGGTGTGTGTCCGAGGGACGGCACCGTGGCACTCGCTTCGTTCCACGTCCCACCGTCGGCCCCGGCATCGCCGATGGCGGACGAGCCGAAGGTCGTCGTGCAGAGCACCCTGGAGGCCCTGACGGACGTGCCGAAGGATCCGCTCATCGGCTTGAAGCTGGGTGAGTACGAGCTGCGCGCTCGCATCGGCGTGGGCGGCATGGGCCTGGTGTACGAGGGCATCCAGCCGCTCATCGGCAAGCGCGTCGCTGTGAAGGTGCTCCGTCCGGAGCTGGCCCACTCCAACGAGCAGGTGGAGCGGCTTCTGGCCGAGGCCCGCGCGGTGAACGCCATCCGCCACCGGGGCATCATCGACATCTTCGGCTTCGGCCAGGTGCCGGACGGCCGGCAGTACATCGTCATGGAGTACCTGGAGGGTCAGCCGCTCGACGCCGTGCTGTCGGAGAAGAACCGGCTGCCCGTGCTGGAGGCCCTGCCCATCCTGGACGAGGTGCTCGCCGCGCTGGCCTCCGCGCATGGCGCGGGCGTGGTGCACCGGGACCTCAAGCCGAGCAACATCTTCCTCGTGCGCCAGCCGGACGGCTCGCGCTACGTGAAGGTGCTGGACTTCGGGCTCGCCAAGCGGGGCCAGGGCCCCACCGGCCGCACCGCGCAGACGCGCACGGACATGGTGGTGGGCACGCCGGAGTACATGGCCCCGGAGCAGGCGCGAGGCCAGGAGGTGGGTCCGATGACCGACCTCTACGCCCTGGGCGTGGTGACATTCGAGATGGTGACGGGCCGGCTGCCCTTCGTGGGCAGTTCGCCCGTGGACCTGCTGATGAAGCACGTGGAGGCGCGGCCTCCCCGCCCCTCCGAGTTCGTCTCCGACCTGCCGCCCGCGCTGGATGCGTTCATCCTCCAGATGCTCACGAAGGACCCGGAGACGCGGCCCAACTCGGCGGACGCGCTGCGCCAGCAACTCCACAAGCTGCGCCGCTCGCTGCGCTCCACCCGCTCCAATCCCAGCGCGCTCGCGCCCACCCACGAGAAGCCCCCCTCGGCGGAGGACGCGGCCTCGCGACGCCCCACCACGCCCGTCCCCGTGCCTCCGGAGCTGACGCCGGAGAAAGGCGCCCGGCCCGCTCCCCAGCCCACCGGCACGCGCAAGTACCTGCCCGTCGCAATCGCCCTCGGAACCTCCGTGGCGCTGCTCGCCGGAGCCGCCGCCATCGTCTTCCGGGAGCCGCCCCGCGCCGTGCCGCTCACGCATGCCGCCGCGCGGGAAGACGTCCCCTCGCGCGAGGCCCTCGCCGCGCCGCCTCCGCCCGCCCCGCTCGCGGCTGGCGCGCCGGACCAGCCAGGAGGCAGCCCGGCCCCGGCCGAAGACGACGCGGCCCCCACGCCCCTCGACACGAACGGAGCGCTGGCGGCCACGGCCCCCGCTGACCACGCGGAGCAGGCACCTCCCACGGCCCGCCCACCGCCCGCGCTCGAGGAGCCGGAGACCCCCGCCGTGGCTCGCTCCGGTCGCCCCGCGAGCACCTCCAAGCCCACGGTCAGCGCGGACGCGATGTCCCGGGGCAGGCTCCTCAAGCGCATCAACTCGCTGGAGGAGTCGATGCCGGAGCTCATCGGTCAGGGCCGCGTGACGAGCCCCGACGCGATGCTGAATCTGCTGACGAAGTACCGGCGGCAGGCCGAAGCGGCCGAGGACACGGAGACCCGCCGCGACATCAACAAGCGGCTCAACTCGCTGGAGAGCATGTTCATCAAGCCCTGAGCACCGGGCACAACGAGGCCCTCCAGCGCGTCGTGCGCGCTACTCCAGGCAGCCCAGCTTCTGCGACGTCGCGTTGCGAGCCCGGTCCTCGCTCACCAGCTTCCACCCCGCGAGGTCCGCCAGCAGCGTGTCCCGGTCCTGGCGCAGCACCGTGGGGTTCTTGCACTGGCGGATATCCCAGTAGCGATAGAAGGGCGGCAGCGCGAGCTGGAGCTCCGCCAGCTCCGGGAGCTGCAGGTCGCTGAGCTCCTTCTTGAAGAGGGTGAAGGCCGCGTCCTCCACGCCCACGACGCCCCGCTCGAAGTAGAGGATGGCCAGGTCGTAGGCGATGAGCTGGTCCTTCTGCATGAAGGCGTGCAGCCGGTGCGCGGCCACGGTGAGCTGGAGGTTGCCGGAGATGCCCAGGCCCTGGGCGATGCGCATGGCCAGCAGGCGCTCACAGGCGCCCTCTCCCGGAGGCGCCGTCCCCACCGTCGCGCCGACAAAGAGGCGCCACGCCCACGCCGCCCCGTCCTCGCGCGGCGTCTGGAAGTAGCGGGGGCACTCCATGTGGCGGATATAGAGCGCCACCAGGTCCTTCGGCAGGCGCGAGAAGTCCGGGCGGTTGAAGGCGATGGGACGGGGGTTGCGCTCGGACTGCCCGGCGCGGAGGCTCATCCGCTCGCCTTCGATGCTGTGCTTGAGCAGCTTGTCGACGTCGAACTCGCTCTCCAACTGGGGCAGCTTGCTGGCCGTATAGAGATACGTCAGCGGAATGAGCACGCCGGCCAGGCCGAGCATGAACAAGACTATCCAGAGAAGACTCTTCACCGCCCCAGGCTACCAGGGGCAGCACGCTCCCGGCACACGGGTTAAAACCGCACTCACCATGCCCGACTGGCATCCGGCCATCGTCACCTCCCGCGCCCCCGCAGCCGACGGGCTCACCGACCTCGTGCTCGACATCCAAGGCACGCCCCTTGTGGGGACCCACGCGCACCCAGGGCAATACGTCCGCCTCTGCCTGCCCGGAATGGAGGCGGGCCTGTTCGCCATCGCCTCCCCGCCCGAGCCGCGAGGCGCACGGTGGGAGTTCCTCCTCAAGGACGGCAGCCCGCTGCCCGACGCCCTCATCCGCCTTCCGCCAGGCGCCCAGGTCCACGTGTCCGCGCCCGAGGGGAAGGGCTTCCCGCTGGAGCGGGCCCGAGGACATGACGTGCTCCTCTTCGCCACCGGCTCCGGCATCTCCGCCATCCGCCCCGTCATCGCCAGCATCCGCCGCGAGCGGGAGGCTTTCGGCCGCGTGAAGCTCTACTTCGGCGCGCGCACCCCCGGCGCCTTCGCGTACCAGGGAGAGCTGCATTCCTGGGAGGAAGGGGGCATCCAGGTGGTGCGCACCGTCAGCCAGCCCGGCGTGAGCGGCTGGCTGGGCCTCACCGGCTACGTGCAGGCCCACCTCGGCGAGGACACGGTGGGGGACTCCAGGGCCTTCGTCTGCGGACAGTCGAGGATGGTGCAGGGAGTCATGGACGCCCTGAAGGACCGGGGCGTGCCCCGAGAGCACATCTTCTTCAACTACTGAGCGGCGGGCGCACCGGGGGACACCACGGAGGCGCCCTCCGCGTAGCGCACGTCGAGCAGCACCGCGGACGGCTCGCTCTCCCCGGTGCGGCTGGCCACCTGCGGCGTCCACGCGGCCACGCCCACCAGGCGCCCGTCCGGGCTGAAGCGCACGCGGCGCACGGACCAGTCGAACGTCTGCGTCCCGCGCGCGGTGGGCTCGCCCTCGGTGAAGAGGTGCACCTTCTTGTCCCAGCCTCCGGAGACGAGCGAGCGCCCGTCCGGAGAGATGGCCGCGGTGGACACCACGCCGTGGTGCACCGGCCACTTGTGCAGCACCTGTCCCGTGGCCGCGTCCACCACCGCGCCCGCGTTGAAGGGCCCCTGCGGCTCCTCCACGCCCTGACGCTCACGCTCGTACACGTTCCTGTCCCGCTCCGGCTTCTGCTCGGAGAGGCCCACGCCCAGCCGCTGCCCGCGCGCGTCCACGGTGACGTCGCTGACGTACGCGGGGAAGGTGAAGTCCGAACGCGCCGCCAGCACCAGCGTCTCCACCGTCGCCGCGCCTTCCGGCGCCGCGGACTTCAGCGTGAAGAGGGCCTCGTGGTTGACCTCGTCGAAGGACACGCCCACCCGCTCGGTGAAGGGAGCGCCCAGCACGCCCTGCACCCCCTGGGGCACGCACGCGTCACACACCGCCACGTCCACGTCGCGCACCACCAGCGACTTGAAGCGCAGGGACTGGCCCCGCGCCAGCCGCGCCTGGGTGGTGCCCAGCGGGCCCGGCACGTCCACCGTCTCCTTCAGGAAGGCCACGTCGATGCCCGCCGCCGTGGCCGCCTCGCCGGTGACGACGATGGCGGGCACGCGCGCGTCCAGCGCGAAGCTGACGGGCGCCTTGCCATTCACCGAGCCGCCCACCACCGCCGAGCCACCCCGTCGCTCGAAGCGCGCGCGCGTCGCCTGTGAGGACAGGGACTCCAGCCCCGTGCGCCACGCGCGCACGTGTTTGTCCCAGCCGCCCGAATACAGCGTCCCGTCCGGCGCGAAGGCCACCGCGCTCACCGGCCCCTCGTGTCCGCGCTCCTCGGAGGCATGGGCCAGGTCCGGTACGGACAGCACGGTGAGCAGGCCCTTCACGCCCCCCGCCACCAGCCAGCGGCCCTCCGGGTGGAAGGCCACCACGGTGAGCGGCTCCTCGGTGACGCGAACGCCGCGAGCCTCGCCCGTGGCCGCGTCAAACAGGCGCACGGCGCCATCACGGCCCGCGGTGGCGACAAGTCCGCCGTCCGGCGAGAAGGCCACGCCCTCCACGTCGAACTCGTACGCATTGATGAGCGGGTCGCCCAGTTTCCGGGGCGGTGTCTCCAGCGCCCAGATGGACAGGAAGTAGGAGCGCGCGCCCAGCCGCGTGTACGCGACGCGGTGCTGACGGGGCGAGAAGTCCAGGCCCCAGATGAAGTCAGCCCGGTTGAGGATGGGGCCCTTGTCGAGCCCCGCCGTCGCGCCGGTGAGAAAGGCGCCCTGCGTCTGAGCCAACCGCGCTTCCACGTCGGGAGCCAGCCGCGCCGCCTGGTGCGCGCACCCGCCGCCCCCCGCCGCCAGCAGCCCCGCCGCCAGCAGCCCCGCCGTCCGCCTCATGAACCCGAGCCTCCCGACGCCGCCTTCTCCCGCTCCTTGTCCACGTTGATTTCGGTGACGCCCTTGTTGTCGATGGACAAGAGGAACAGCTGCTTCACCGCCTCGCGCTTCTCGTTGAACGAGGTGCGGCCGGTGGCGCCGTCGAAGTCCTTCAGGTTGGACAGCGCGTCACGCATCTGCGCGCGCGTGCGGGGCCCGCCCTCCTTCTTCTCCACCAGCTGCCGCAGCATGCGCCCGGAGTCGTAACCAATGGCCTCCAGGAGCCCCGGGTCCTTGCCCGTCTCCTGCTTGTAGGCCTCCCGGTACTTGCGCACGAAGGTGCGCGTCGCCGGCCGCTGCGAGTCCACGAAGAAGCCGTCCACGTACACCGAGCAGGTGACGAACTTGCCGCCGCGCTCAATCAACTCCGGCAGGCCCGAGCGCCCCTTGGGGCTGCTCCACTGGTTGGCGCCGAAGAGCGTCACCGTCTTCAGCTCCTTCTTGCCCGTCGTCTTGCGGATGCGCTCCAAATCGCGCGGGTCGCACGCGTTGGTGACGATGTCCTCCACCGCCAGCGCCGGGGCGACCAGGCTCACCCGCCGCCAGTCGTCCGGCATGAAGATGGCCTCGAAGTCGATGATGGGCTCCACGCCACTCTTCACCTTCTCCAGCGCCTTGCGGCGACGGAAGGCGTCCAGGTTCTCGCCCTGCAAGTCCCTCACGCCCTCGACGTAGTCGCCGCGGTCCTCCAGGTAGTAGCGGCCCACCAGCTTCTTCGCCTCGGTGGTGAAGGTCGTCTGGTCATGCGAGTAGCGCTCCGCGCCCCGCACGACTCCGCCGCGCTCCGTCACCTGGTCCCAGAACGAGTCCGCCAGCTCCACTCCGTAGGGGATGTTCGGGTACAGGAGGGCGAACTTCTTGTAGCCCTTCACGTTGATGGCGTAGTCCGCGATGGCGTCCGCCTGCGCGGCGTTCGTCAGCATGTTGCGGAACACGTAGGGGCCCAGGTCCGTGACGCCTTCCTGGCGCGTCATGGTGAGCAGCGGAAGCTGGAGCTCCTCGGCCACCAGCGCCGCGCGCTTGGAGTCGTCACCCAGCAGCGGCCCCAGCACGGCGATGGCGCCGTCGTCGAAGGCGAGCTGCTCCATCGCCTGGCCCGTCTTGTTGACGTCGCCCTGCGTGTCCTTCACCACCAGCTCGATGTCGCTGCCCTCCAGGCCCAGCTGGATGCCGCGCAGCACCGCCTCGCCGATGGGCTGGTAGCGGCCCGTCATGGGCAGGAGCACGCCCACCGTCTTCGGCTTCGCCTCCACGCGCCGCGTGGCCCGCGCGAGCAGCTCCCGCGCCTGGGGCGCGAAGGGACTCTGCGGCGCCTCCGCGAGGAAGCGGTTGAGCGTCTCCTCCAGCCGCGTCCACTCGCGCAGGTGGTAGTAGACGCGCGCCAGCTTGAAGGTGAGCACGGGCCACGCCGGGTTGGACGCGGGCAGGCCCTCCGCCACGCGCGCGATGTCCACGAAGTCCGCGCGGCCCTCCACCAGCGCCTCCACCCGGGCCACCGCCGCGTCGCGCTCCTGCTGCGTCTTCGCCTGCCCCGCCTGCTCCACCGCCAGCGTCAGCGACTGGCCATACAGCCCCGCGCCCTCGGCCGCCCGGGCCGCGTCGCGCAGGAGCTGCTCACGCTCGGCGCCCTCGGCGCGCTCGGCGAGGCTGGACAGCGTCTGGTACGCGTCGCGGTAGGCGCCCACCTCCATGGCGGACAGCGCCAGCTTGCGCTTGGCGTCCTCGGCCTGGTTGTAGAGGGGGTTCTCGAAGAGCAGCTCGTTGAAGGACTTGCGCGCGTTGACGTAGTCCTTCGACTCGAAGAAGAGGACGCCGGCCTGGTAGAGCGCGTCCTGGCCCGCCGTCGTCGCGGGGTACGCCTTGCGCACGGACAGGTAGGCCTCGGCGGCCTTCTTCTTGTCGGGCGTGGCCTGGGCCGTCTGCCTCGCCTGGGCGAGCGCCGCGTCCGCGGTCGCGTCCTTCCTCGCCTCGACGGCGGGCCGCTTGGGGAACGGATCTCCCGTGGGGACATCCTCTCCCGTGTCGCCACCGGCAGGCGGGGTGCGTGAGGGTCGAGGACAGGCCGTCAGCAGCAGGGCCAGCGCGACGAGGAGCGAGCGGCGCAAGGTGGGCAGGACTTCCATGGCAGTGGGGTGCATAGCAGCGGCGATGCGCCTCCGTCGACAACGGAGCGGGGAGAAGATTCCGCGTGGAACCCCTCCCGCTGTGCACCCCTCGTGCCCGACCGCCCACGGCCCCTGGACGTTGACTTCCTCACGTTGGCGCGGCGCCAGGGCCACACGCACGCGGCCCCTGGGCCACGACGGGCCGGCCCAGGCCCTGCTCCCAGGGCGAGCGGCCGGCCGTGGCTCACCCGCGCACCGCGGCTTCGCTCAGCCGAACAGCTCCTTCACCTTGGCGAAGAAGCTCTTGGACTGCGGATGGGACTCCTCACCGGACAGCTCCGCGAGCTTCTCCAGGAGCTCGCGCTGCTTGGAGGACAGCTCCGTGGGCGTCTCCACGACGACGCGCACGTGCTGATCTCCCCGCTGCTGGCTGTGCAGGTGGGGGATGCCCTTGCTCTTGAGCCGGAAGACCTTCCCGGACTGGGTGCCCGCGGGGATGGTCATCTTCACCTTCCCATCGAGCGTGGGGACGTCGATTTTGGCGCCCAGCGCCGCATGGGTGAAGGAGATGGGCACCTCGCAGAAGACCTCGTACTCCTCACGCTGGAAGAGCGGGTGCTCCTTGACGATGACGGTGACGTAGAGGTCTCCGGCGGGGCCGCCGCGGTCTCCCGGCTCGCCCATGCCCGTCAGCCGCACCCGCGTGCCGTTGTCCACGCCCGCGGGGATGGCGACCTCAATCACCTCTTCGGAGGGCGTCTTCCCGGAGCCCTTGCAGCGCGCGCAGGGGTCCGGCACCACCGCGCCCGTGCCGCCGCAGTCCCCGCAGGGACGCGACACCGCGAAGAAGCCCTGCGTGTAGCGCAGCTCTCCGCTGCCTCCGCACGTTCCACACGCGCGAGGGCCCGCGCCGCTCTTGCTGCCCGAGCCCGTGCACGTCTCACACTTCTTCGGCCGCGGAATCGTCACCTTGGGACGGCTGCCGAACGCGGCCTCCTCGAAGGTGATTTCCAGGTTGTAGCGCAGGTCCGCGCCACGCGAGCTGGTGCGGCGCCCACCCCCCCGGCCACCGCCAAAGATGTCGCCGAAAATCTCGCCGAAGATGTCGTTGATGTTGACGCCCTGGAACCCGCCGCCGGCGCCACCAAAGCCCTCGAACGGGTTGCCCGAGTGCCCGAAGCGGTCGTACTTCGCCCGCCGGTCAGGGTCACTGAGCACTTCGTAGGCTTCCGAGGCTTCCTTGAACTTCTCCTCGGCCTCGTTGTTTCCCGGGTTGCGATCCGGATGGTACTGGAGCGCCACTTTGCGAAACGCGCTCTTCAGCTCCTGCGCGGAGACGGTCTTCTGGACGCCCAGGATCTCGTAATAGTCGCGTTTCTGACCGGCCGCCGCTGCTGGCATTCGCTTCAACCCCTGGAATTTGCTGGACTTTTTGACGCCGCGAAAGACTCTGAGTCACTATAACGCAGCGGAACGCGCCAGCAATCCAAGGGGCAAAACCTAGGCCGCCCGGGGGCCATGGAGGCCACCGGGCGGCTTGAAGAGAGACGGGGCGGTCAGGGTAGGGGCGGGAGGACTAGACGGTCCACACGCGGTTGGCGGTCAGCTCCATCCGGGCCAGCCTGCGTTTGAGCGCCGGATCCACCGCTCCGTTGGACGCCCACTTGGGCACCACGAAGTGCAGCTCCGCGTTGTAGAGCTTGGCGGCGCTGGCCAGCAGGCTCCACCGGTTCTCCGCGGTCGGCTCGTCCACCATGCCCGGGGTGACAATCTCCAGGATGATGGGCGTGCGCGCCGAGTCGGACTGGCGGCAGGTGAAGTCGGGACGATGGTCCTCGATGGTGCCCGACAGGATGGGAGGCGGCATGAATCCAGGGAGACGGGCCTTGATGTCCGTGTACCCGATGGTGCGGAAGTACTCGGCCATGAGCCACAGGAGCCGGCGACGCTCCTCGTCTTCAACCACCGGCTCGCAGCCCGGATTGAAAAGGACCTCTTTTTCGTTATTGGTGTCCATGGCTCCCCTGAACCTGTCCGCAGGGATGGAGGGGGGCAACGGAACGGGCCTGCCTGCTGATGACGGCTGGTGGGAAAGCAGGCGGCAAGGCACGACGTTTCACGTCCCTCTAGACTTGGACCTCTTGGCGACTCGGTGACAGAGTCCGCCGCCAAACAGTGGCTCCTCGTCCCTCCCCACACGTCTACCGCCGACTCCTCGGCTACCTGCGCCCCTACCGCCAACTGCTGGCGGCGGGTGTCTGCGCGTCACTCGTCGCCGCCGCGGCGACCTCCGCGTATGCCTGGGTCGTCGGGCCGCTGTTGCGCGCGGTGCTCACGGACCAGCCCGTCACCGTGGCCGGCGTGTCACTGCCTGGCGATGTGTTGTTGCGGCGACTGCCGCTGGTGGTGGTGGCGCTCGCGCTGGTGAAGGCCCTGGCCCAGTTCCTCCAGGGCGGGCTCATGCAGCGGCTGGGCCAGCGCGTGATGGCGGACCTGCGCGGATTTCT
Organism: Myxococcus sp. CA040A; assembly: GCF_013336725.1. NCBI lineage: Bacteria > Pseudomonadati > Myxococcota > Myxococcia > Myxococcales > Myxococcaceae > Myxococcus > Myxococcus sp. CA040A. The sequence continues at coordinate 606,312 of NZ_JABUMR010000007.1, forward strand.
CTACGGGCGACTGCTCGGCCAGCCGCCCGCGTTCTTCGAGCGGCGACACTCCGGCGAGCTGTTGTCTCGCTTCACGTCGGACGTGCCGTTGGTGGAGTTCTCGATAACGCAGGCGTTGTCATCGTACGTGAAGGATGGGCTGCAGGCGGTGGCCCTCCTGACGACGTGCTTCCTCATCGACGCGAAGCTTTTCCTCTTCACGTTCATCGTGGTGCCGGTGACCGTGCTGCCCATCAATCGCTTCGCCCGCTCGCTGAAGAAGGTCGCCGCCCGCTCGCTGCAGAGCCTGGGCGCGCTGACGTCGCTGACGGCCGAGCAGCTGCAGAACCTTCCGGTGGTGCAGGCCTATGGCGGGCAGACACGCGCGCTCGAGTCCTTCGACGTGGAGGCGGACAAGTACCTGGGCGAGATGCGCCGCTCGCTGTTCCTGCGCGGCGCGGTGAGCCCCACGGTGGAGCTGCTCGGAATCGCCGGCGTGGCCATGGCGGTGGCGTGGGGCGCGCGCGCGGTGTCCGCGGACCCCGAACTCGCGGGACGGCTCTTGTCCTTTCTCGCAGCCGCGTTGCTGTTGTATCAGCCGGTCAAATCCCTGAGCGGCACGCTGTCCCAGGTGCTCACGGGGCTGGCGGCGGCGGAGCGGCTGTTCGCCATCGCGGATGAGCCCTCGCCTCCAGACACGGGGGATGCGGCCCATCCGCTGTCACAGGCGCTGGTGCTGGAGGGCGTGAAGGCCACGTATCAGGACGGGCGCGAGGCGCTGCGGGGCGTGGACCTGGTGGTGCCCGCGGGCAAGCGCGTGGCGCTGGTGGGGCCGTCGGGCGCCGGCAAGACGACGCTGTTCTCCGTGCTGCTGGGCTTCCTGCCATCGTCGGGCGGACGGGTGCTGTGGGACGGCGCGCCGCTGGAGTCGCTGAAGCCGTCGAGCGTGCGCGGACAGGTGGCGTGGGTGCCGCAGGAGCCGGTGCTGTTCTCCGGGACGGTGCGCCACAACCTGCGGCTGGGCCGGCCCGAAGCGACGGACGCGGAGTTGTGGGAGGCGCTCGCGCTGGCGCACGCGGAGGACTTCGTGCGCGCGCTGCCTGGAGGGCTCGACGAGTCCGTGGGCGAGCGAGGCAGCCGGCTGTCGGGCGGGCAACGGCAGCGGCTGGCGCTGGCGCGCGCGTTCCTGTGCAAGCCGTCGGTGCTGCTGCTGGACGAGCCCACCAGCGCGTTGGACGCGGCGAGCGAGGCGGCGGTGGGCGCGGGGCTGGAGACGCTGATGCGCGGCCGCACGGTGCTGGTGATTGCACATCGGCTGTCCACCGTGCGCGACGCGGATGTGATTGCCGTGGTGGAGGAGGGCCGCGTGGTGGAGTCAGGCACACACGCGGAGCTGCTCGCGCTGCGGGGCCGCTACCTGCGGCTGCTGGGCGAAGGCGCCGTCGCGGCGTAGCGACGTCGGCGGCATGACGGGTTCTCGTCCACTCAGACGTTGATGGCGACCGCGCGGGCCTGGCGGAAGCGGACCCGGGGACATTCCCCCACCGCGCCGCTTGCCTGCACACGCGGGCTCTGCCAGCGTTCCCCTGTCTGATGCGTCATCGGGAGCCCTTGTCCCTCAACGCGTTGCTGCTCGTGCCCGCGCTGGCCCTCGCGGCCCTGGCGTGTGTGGCCGTGTCCGCGCGCCACCTCGCGCTCGCCGCCGCGGCCACCGGCACCCTGGTCCTGGTCCCCATCGTCTTCCGATTGTGGACACGCACCTGGTACCGGGGGCTCGTCGTGCGCGGCGCCGGCATCTTCCTCATCGGCATGCACGTCCCGCTGCTGCTCGCCGGCGCCCTCGCCTACAGCCGCATCGGCTGCACCGAAGGCGACTGTCCCGGCCTCTACCTGCTGGGTGTGCTCGTGTCTCCTGTCGCCGGAGCCCTCTCCAGCGTCGTCTACTGGCTGGTCGGTCGTCCCCCAGTCTGAATTCCAAGAATTACCCGGAGAGACTAGTCTCTCCTGGAATGCTTGTTACTCTGCGGCTCCGCTTCATCCCCGGGCTCTCGGTGGCCTCGTCCGTGCCCGTTACCGTTTTCCTGTGGTGCTTCACGCTTGCACCCCTGCTGCATGGTCCCGAGGCCCTTGCGGGCACGGTGGATGCCGCCGGTCCCTTCGCCGCCGTGGTGGCGTTGGCCCTACTCATTGAGTTGCCCCTGCTGTCGCTCGCGTTGGCTGGCACGGGGCTGGGGCGGCGTGTGCCGCTCGCCGTCATGTTGGGCATGGCCACCCTCCCGTGGATGGTGGGGCTGCTGGGCACGGAGGTCCTGGTGGGCCGCGCCATGTCCGGCCTGACGCGCCTGTCCACCCAGGCCACGGTGCTGGACGTCGCGACGAGCACCGGCCACGCCATGGCGCCCCGGCTGCTGGGTGCGTGGACGAGCGCCGCGCTGCTCCTGGGGCTCGCGCTGGGGCTCGCGCTGGCGCGCTTTGGTCCGTCGTGCGCGGAGGAAGCCGGAGGGCGCAGGCGCGGCCGGGGACTGCTGCTCGCCAGCGGGGTGACGGCGGCGCTGGGCTCGGTGGCGGTGGTGGGCGCGCTGGAGGCGCGGCACTTCCTCGAGATGCTCACCGGGCTGGGACAGGTGCCCGAATCGGCGCGTGAGGAGTGGGTGGCCACGGGCATGGAGGTCGCCACGCGACTGCGTGAGGTGCGCTGGCTGTGCACGTCGGTATTGGCGGTGCTGGGCATCATGCTGGTGGTGCGAGGCAGTGGCCGCGAGGCCTCACGTCCCACGCCTCGCTGGGCACCCCGGCTGGTGCCCGCGGCCGCCGTGACGGCCCTGCTGGTGATGGATGTGCACCCGGTGCAATCCGTGGCCGAGAACGCGCACATCACCCTGCCCCGGAACCGGGGCGCGGTGCCCACCACGCTGGACATGCTGCGGCTGCTGGGGCTCGACGTCGCTCCGGCTCAGAGCAGCCAGATGAGCAACAGGACCCCGGCCACCACGCCCACGCCAAACACGACGAGCATGATGACCCCCTCGGAGCCACGAGCTTCCGGCGGTGTCACCTCCTCCGGGTGAGGCGCGCCGTGCACGTATCGCAGCGGAGCCGCCGGCGCGAGGGCGGGCGCGGGTGACGGCGCCTCCAGCGAGGGCAGCGTGGGCTCCGACGGACGCTGCGCCTCGCGCAGGATGATGCCCGCACCCGCCATCTCCAGCCCCTCGCGGGCCAGCGCCAGCACGCGCTGCATGTGCAGGATGTAGCGGTCCTGCCCGGTGTACGTGCCCATCGCCTGGGCGGCTCGCACCAACCGGTGGGGAACCAGTTGAGGGTCCGCCTTCACCACGGCCGCCGCGGGACGGGCGCGCTCACCTTCGGACTCCACGCGGCCGGTGCGCACGCCCTCGCCGCTGGCCCACATGTAATGGTCCTCCAGCAGCGTCAGCTCCTGCCGCCGCACCCGGCCGTCCGAGTCCACCTGGGACATCAGCTCCGCGCCGTCGGTGCCCATGTGCCAGACGGTGCGCAGGCCATTCTCTCCCGGCGGGCCCTCCACCGCGTGAACGCGGGAGAGTGCTTGCACCGCGGTCTTCAACGTCTCGGGCGAGGACTCGGCCATCAGGAGCCGGAGACTAGGGGCGTCGGGTCGGAAACGGAAGGCGGCCGTGCCCACGCCCGCTCGCTCCCACCCGCTCCCGTGTCCGCGTCCGCCTGCCCAGGTTGAACGACGAAGCACCGGGCGCGTGCGCCAGCGGACATCTGGCGTCAGGGCGCCTCCGCGCGGAGCCCCACCATGGCCATCATCATCCCCGACGAACCCCTGGACACGCCCTTCACCGTTCCCGGCAACCGCGCCGAGGTGACGGGTGAGCCGGACGAACACTTCCTCACCGCGCAGGTGAGCTGGGACGGCGAACGCCAGCACGGCGGCGGCTACGTCCCGGAGGACTTCGAGTGGACCTCCAATCCCAAGGAGCGCCAGGACGCGCTGATGGGCGAGTGGCCCGAGGAGCACTGATGCCGCGTGCGCTCGGCTGTCCGCCGGGGTAAGCGTCCCCGCCGCCATGAGCCGCTCCAAGGACAGAGGTGCCGATTTCACGCGCGAGTTCGAGGGCGCGCAGACACTCGACGGACTGCTGGAGGTGTCCGGCAGCCCCTGCGACACCGCGGAGGTGCTCGCCCGCATGCAGGCGGCCCACGCCGAGGGGCGCCCGCACAGCGACGTCATCCCCGGGCTGTTCGAGGAGGAGCCGCGCTTCCCCTCGCCCGACATCGCCCGGCTGCTGTACCAGAACCTGTTGGGCCTCTGGGACCTGGTGGAAGAGGGGCGCGCGGTGCGCCTGGAGGATGGCCCCCGGCCGCCCCGGCCGAAGAAGGTCAAGGCTCCCCTGCCGCAAGCCTTCCACCCGGACGAGCCCACGGGCGAATTCGTCGAGGCGGCCTGGCGTTACCTGGAGGACGACGAGAAGGCGCGCACGCGGCTGATGCACTCCTTCGAGAACCGGCAGGATGCCTTGCTGGGCGCGCTTGACGCCGCGGGGCTCACGGACGAAGGATACGGAGTCGCCCGCCACCTGCTCTTCGAGCTGTACGCCATGCTGGAGCTGGGGTGGTCGCCGGGAGTCGCTTCGGTGCGCCCGGCGGCGCTGGTGGCGGACACGACGGCTCCACCGGTGCCCCAGTCCCTGCGGACGTATGCGGACGAGGCGCTCTTCGAGGCGGAGCAGGACGAGGAGCAGCCCCTGACCGCACAGGAGCTGGAGGCGGTGCGCACCCTCGTCCGCAGTGGACTCGCGGCGCTCTGGGGCGCACGCAAGGGGAGATGAAGGATGGCCAAGGACAGGGACGACAACGGCGGCGGCGGCTTCTCCGGGAAGCGCGACAAGACGTGGCGAGAAATCGACGCGGGGCGCGCCAAGGGCAGCAAGTACCACTCCCGCCAGGATGACCCCGCGCAGCAGAAGATTGAGCGCAGCGCGAGCTACCAGAAGTACAAGACCGCCGCGGATGCGCTCTTCACCGGCGGCGAGCTTCCCGAGGGACTGGCGAAGACGTTCGACCCGGAGGGCAAGCGCAAGGCCCAGAAGCAGGCCATGCAGAAGGTCACGGAGTCCGAGACGCGCGCCGACTGGGTGAAGGCCGTGGTGGACTACCTGGAGAAGTACCCGGAGCTGCCCGAGGACGCGTACTTCCTCGACAGCCTGCTGGACCATCCGCGCGAGCGCATCGTCGACAAGGCGCTGGCCCGGCTGGAGGGACTGGCCGAAGAGGGCAAGCTGCCGAAGAAGGTGCCGCAGAGTCTGGACCAGCGACTGAAGTCGGTGGAGCTGACCAGCATGGACCCCGACATGCAGGGCCGGGCCAAGACGCTGCGCGAGAAGCTGCGCGCCTGAAGCAGGAGGCCGCGAGCGGGCGTTGGACGCCGCGCTGTCGCGAGCAACAAACCTGACACAAGGCTGACAGGAACAGAGGTCATGGTGACTCCCATCGGCACTTCCGCCGAGTTGGAGACCTGTCATGGCCCACCGACTGAACTGGTTCGAGATTCCCGTCGTCGACCTGGCGCGCGCCACGCGCTTCTACGAGTCCGTCCTGTCCACCACGCTGAAGGTGGAGGACTTCCACGGCACGCGCATCGCCGTCTTCACCCGGAAGCAGGAGGGGGATGTGACGGGAGCGCTCATCCACTCGCCGCACATGCGTCCCTCGCTGGAGGGGAGCCGGGTGTTCCTGGACGCGGGCTCCGATTTGGATGGCGCCATCCGCCGCGTCGCCCAGGCGGGAGGCAAGGTGTTGGTGGAGAAGACGTCCATCGGGGCCCTGGGGTCGTTCGCGGTGCTCCAGGACACCGAGGGGAACGCGGTGGCGCTTCACGCGCACGCGGGGCACTGAGGGCTCGGAGTGGACCGTCACTATCGCGCGGGGGAGCGGCCCCGGTGGACGAGCACGACGGAGCGCAGACCGCCCTCCGCGGGCTCGTGCACGATGCGCAGCTCTTCGCCCGAGCGCGTGTACACCGTCAGGTCGCCGTCCTCGCGGCGCCATCCATCGCGGCGCAGCGCCTGGGCGTAGAAGGCATCCACTTCGCCCGCGGACATGGGCACGAGGAAGGACAGCGTCCTCGAGCCCTCGTCATTCACGCGCAAGACCTGTCGGGCCCCTGGGGGCAGTGACGCGACATCGCCCTCGGTGCCTGGTTCACGGCGCAGGGTGTGGTTGGCCTCGCCCAGGTAGACGAGCGTGACGCCGACATCCTGTGGCTGGAGGATGACGGTGAAGGTGATGCCCCGGTACATGTCGATGGCGGTGAGCATGGCCGCGCCGCTCGCGAGCTGGGGTTGCTCGGCGCCTGGAGGGACATGGAGGCCGCCGGCACGGAAGGCATCCGCGAAGCGCTGGATGAGGTCTTCCGCGCGCTCCTTCACCACCACCGCGCGAAGCACCACCGGCACGCCGCCCGCTTCCACCACTTCACTCGCGTCCACCTGTTCCAGGACGCGCATCGACGGCCAGGCGAAGCGGGGCGCGCTGTCCGGCGATGGCGCGCCCGTGGGTGCGCTGCTCGGGCCGGCTCCAGACTTGGGGCTCGTGGGCACGGAGCCGGGCTTCGTCGCGGCGCTCGCGCCTGCCTCGACCTTCGGACTCACGGATGCGGCGCTCGACTTCGCGGCGCTCGCGCCTGCTTCTACTTTGGGACTCGGAGAAGCAGCGCTCGACTTCGCGGCGTTCGCACCTGCTTCTACCTTGGGACTCGGAGAAGCAGCGCTCGACTTCGCGGCGTTCGCACCGGATTCAACCTTCGGACTCGCGGACGCAGCGCTCGACTTCGCGGCGTTCGCACCTGTCTCCACCGTCGGGCGCGCGGGCGAGGAGCCCGCCTTCGCGGCGTTCGCACCAACTTCACCCTTCGGACTCACGGACGCAGCGCTCGACTTCGCGGCGTTCGCACCTGTCTCCACCGTCGGGCGCGCGGGCGAGGAGCCCGCCTTCGCGGCGCTCGCACCGGCCTGTGCCTTCGGACTCGCGGACGCGGTGCTCGCGCCCTCCTCCGGCTTGGAGTTCACGGGCGCGGCGTGCACGGCGGCCACGCTCAGCAGCACCAGCGCGGCGAACACGGACCTCACCGCACCCGCACTCCGCCCAGCCACCGGTTCTGCCGGGCCACGTTGTACGGGCGATTCAGGTTCGGCGCACTGAAGGGCGTCGTCTCCCAGACCGACTGGCCACCCGCGTGCGTCCCACCGATGTTCTCCTGGTAGCGGTCCTCCTCGCCCCGGAAGCTCATGAAGAACTGGTCCTCGTTCACCGACTCCGAGCCCACCAGCGCCGCGAGCGCCGACCCCGCCCCACCGCCTCCACCATTCGTCCGGTACACACGCTCCGCCCAGAGGTAGTAGTCCCGATTGCCGCAGACCGCCCCACTGTTCATGCTCAGCGGACAGGCCCGTCCCTCATCCACCGTCGACAGGCCCCAGTCATCCAGGAACAAGCCAAACCGTCCCCGGCACTCGCCACCCGTCGCACGCCCCGCCGCGCACACCCGGAAGGTCGCCGCCGCGCGCCGCTGCGACGCCTGGAAGAAGCTCGGCTCCATGAAGCGACCGATGCGCTCGGCGCGAAGCTGCGTGGACGCCGTGCACCGCATCCCCTGCGACAACACCCGCATGGACGCCAGCGGCCCCTGTGCATCCGCCGGCCTCAGCGTGGGCACCCCGTCGGGCAGCTCCGCTTCACAGTCCACCCGGATGGGCTGCGCGCGCGCTATCGCCAACTGGAGCGGCACTCCACCCGCGCCATCCATACGGCTGCGGCCGTCGTAGTCCACATAGCGGCCGTTCGCCTCCGCCAGGGCCCCCGTCACCGCCGAGGGGCGCTGCCACTCGCGGTCCTCCGGGTCGTGCATCACACGGCCCGTCGCGTTCCACATCGCGAAGTTCGCGGCCTCCTGCACCTTCAACGTCAGCGCCCCCACCTCCGCGAAGTAGATGCCGAACAGGAGGATGGTGATGAACACCATCAACCCCAGCGACGTCTCGATGAGGGACTGTCCTCGTGCCGCTCGCGAGCGCATGTCAGTACCCCGCTCCCCGCCGGCTGCCGCCGCGATACCCCGCCTGCTCCAGCTCCCTCAACACCCGCCCGTGCTCGGCGAAGCCCGCCGCTTCCAGGCTCGCCGCAGGCCTGTCATCCGTGGAGCCCTCCGGACTCACCAACGTGGCGCGCCAGAACGGGTTGAGGAAGTTCGGCGGCTCACGCCATCCCCCCCCCTGCCCCGCCGCGCGCGGCCGGTGGTAGTAGACGATGCCCGCCGACAACGCGACCTGGTTGCGCTGCACGCTCTCACGCCCCGTGGGACGCGAGCGCCCCAGCGGAATGGCGTTGTCGAACTCCGTCGTGTTCTCCGCGGAGAACTTGAACCGGAAGAAGAGGTTCCACGGGTCCGGGCTCCGCCGCCGCGCATCGCTGCCGTAGTCACGGTGCAGCACCGAGTACAGCTTCGGCTGCCCATAGTGGTTGCCCGCGCCCCGCTGCAGCGAGTCCACGTTGTAACCCATGGCGAACGGCCAGATGCCCGGGCAGGAAACGCAGGCGCCCAGCGTGTGCCGCTCGAACAGCGGCTCGCCGGCCTCCGGCGCCTGACCGGGCGGCAGGCGCAGGCCATACACGTGCTGGTCCTCGGGCGTCTGCTGCTCGTCGGACATCACCCACGCATCCGTCACCGGCACCGGAATGGGGGGCGGGTTGCTGGCACACCGCGTGGGCAGGATGGCGGTCGCATGGTCATGCCCCGAGGAGTTGCGGCCCGACACGGTGGTGTACGTCGAAGGGTCCATCTCCGCCGACGCGCTGTAGCGCCGGAAGGCCGCGGACCGCGCGGCCCCGCCCGTGCCAAACCCCGCGCCGCCCGTGGGCCGGTTGTGCACCCACGTCCAACCCAGGCTGCCCATGGTGGCGTTGAGGTGCGCCGACGTGCTGCCGCCCACCGCGCACACCGCGCCACTGCCACACCCGCCACCGCCGCGTCGTACCGCGTTCATCAGGTCTTCGTGGTTGGGCACCGCGTCGTCGCCGTTGAGTTCCTGAAAGCTCTTGCCCGAACCATCCGGCGTGGCCTCCAGCTCCGGGTTCGCGCCCCGGGCGATGCGCAGCGCGAGCCGCTGCTCGGAGATGTGCTCGCGCAGCAGGTGGCCGTAGATGTTCAGCCCCGCGCGGTAGAGGTTGCCCGCGCTGCCCTGGAGCACCTTCACCTGCGTGGCGGCGGCCTTGTCCATCAGCTCCCACACCACCGGCGTGAAGACGGGCGTGCAGACCAGGTGGGCCGCGTAGACCTGGCTGCTGCGGCTGATGAGCGCCTGCGTGCCGGCCATGGCCACCATGTGGGCCACCTGCGCGCGGTTCATCACCGAAATCGCGTTGAACGTGCGCGCCGTCGCCACCGCCTGGCTGTACGCCGCCGCGTCCGCGGCCATCTGGATTTCGACGCGCTCCTTGGCGCGCATGCCGAAGCCCAGCGTCATCAGCACCATCAGCGCGAGCAAGAGCAGCGTCAGCGCGAACAGCACGAGGGCCTGCCCTCGCGAGGTCTTCAGAAGCCGGTAACGGGACATTCGGCACCTCGCGAGAAGTTGTCGGCCATCACTGGCGTCATCATCCGCATCGCCGCGTGGACCTGGATGGGGAAGACGAAGTGTCCCCGGTTGCTCCACGTCACCATGCGCTCGTCCAGCGCGCCACCCGGCCAGTCATTCGGCCCGAGCGGCGGCGCCTCGTCGTTCCACCAGTCCGAGCGCTTCTGCGCCGGCATCAGCGGATTGGTGGCCGTGTAGTTTCGCAGTCCGAAGTGGGCCAGGAACATCCGGCTCATCACCCAGTTCGCGAAGGGGATGCGCATGTAGTACCAGGCCACCATGCGGATCTCCAACGTGCGGTTGTCGAGCGCCGCGTCGTTGTCCGTGGGCTGGTCGAAGAGCAGGTCCTCGTTGCCCGCGAGCGCGTTCACCCACGCGGGGTCCGGCGAGTCGCGGACAATCTCCACCATGGGCCCGTTGAAGAGGTTCCCGTAGGAGCTCATCACCCGGTACTCGTTGTCCCGCCGCATCCGGAACGCGTCCGCCAGAATCTGGGGGCTGTCCGTGCGGACGATGGACGGCAGCATCGTCACCATCGCCGCGTGCATCATCGGCAGGCAGTCACCGTGATTGAGGCTGCCCGCCCGCACCGCCCGGTACACCGCCACCTGCGCGAGGATGCGCGCCTGCAGCATCATGAAGAGCTGCAGCGTCCCCAACACCAGGAACACGACCAGCGGGAGCGTCAAAGCCGCTTCCACCGCTGCCTGTCCGGATTGCTTGGATGTGGGTGACGTGGCGCGGGGAACCATACATCACTCAATTCCCTGAATCTTGTTGATTGAGGAATCGGTCAAGTGGACCGGTAACCAAAGTCAGTACCCAGTCCCACTGTCAACGACACAGTGGGACTGTCTGCATCAGCAAATTGACACCTCGCGTCACAACTTCTTTCCCGCCGAGAGGATTCTCAGCGATTGATGACGAACCCGCAGGCGGAGTCGAGAGTCACCTTGGACCCACTCAGGGCCTGGAGCAACCGCTCGTAGTGCGAGTGTTCGGCGCCGAGCTGGGCAGCGAGAGCATCGTCGGACAGGCCCTGATGGTCCAGGGACAGCCGGAGGCGCTCCAGGGCGGAGTCCCGCTCGGCTTCAATGGCCTCGCGCGCGGAGGTGGTGAGCTTCGCCAGGGCCGCCTCGGCGCCCCGCTGGCCCACCGGCACCGCCGCGTCCACGAAGGCGTCGAAGCCCGGGAAGGCGCGTGACACCTCGTCGCCCTTGAGCGACTTGCCATCGGCCTCCAGCGCGGGGATCAGCGAGTCCTCCACCTTGGGCCCCGCCGCGCCGCCATCCACCACGGCCACGTGCAGCAGGGTGCGCTCCAGGAAGCGCGCCAGTTGACGGCTGGGCACGCGCGCGCCCGGGGAGGTGTCCTCCGGCTCCGGGAGCTGCACGTGGTAGAGCAGCTCCACCCCACGCGCCTTCAGCGGCCCGCGCTTCTCGATGAAGCGGAAGGCGCTGCGCCCATAGGGGCCGTCGCGCAGGAAGCCGAAGAGGGCCTCCACCAGGGGGTGCCCGGTGGCGAAGTACTCCAGCTCCTCCGCCTCCACCGCCGTGTCGCGCCAGAAGGTGCCCAGCCGCGTGTGGTCCTCCATGACGTCCAGCCCCGGCAGCCCGTCCACCTTCAGCGCGTGACCGAACTGGAAGGCCACCTGGAAGGCCTCCACCTGCTCGTCGATGTCCACGCCAATGCCCACCCGCCGCGCCAGCTCCGCGACGGTTTCTTCCAGCCGCTCGTCCAAGTCGCGCGCGACGCTCCACAGGCCGTCCTCCACGCCGGGCGCCTCGCCGTCCTCGTCCTCGTCGGGTTCGAGCCCCATCCGCTCCTGCGCGCGCTTCACCAGCCGCTCCACCGCGGGCCGGTCGAAGCTGCGCACATCCAAAAGCGGGTCATACGCGCGCTTCACCTGCTCGCGCGCCGATTCGACCTTGGCCTTCAGCTCGGCGGCGTAGGACACGCGCGCCTCGCGCGGCAGGAGCGCCAGCTCCGCGAGCCGGTCCTCCACCTCCTCCAGCACCGCGTCCAGGCCGCCCACCGTCTCGCCGAAGACACCGACGGCGTCCGCCAGCAGCGTCAGCACGTCCGACGCCAGCGTGCCCACCGAGTCGAAGACGTGAATCTCCACCGGGTGCGTCTGGCCGATGCGGTCCAACCGGCCGATGCGCTGCTCCACCGTGGCCGGGCTCCAGGGCAAATCGTAGTGGACCAGGTGGTGCGCGAACTGGAAGTTGCGGCCCTCGCCGCCCACTTCCGTGCACAGCAATACCTTCGGACCTTCCGGCCCCCGGAAGCGCGCCACCTGCCTGTCGCGCTCCAAGAGCGGCAGGTCGCCGTGGTAGCCCAGCGCCTCCACGCCCTCGCGCCCCAGCTCCGCCTGGAGCATCTCCAGCGTGTCCCGGCTCTCCGTGAAGACGAGCACCTTGGCCGCGGGCTCCGCCTTCCACACGCCGCGCAGCACCCCCAGGAACGCGCCGAACTTCGCGTCGCGCGAGGGCAGCTTCAGCACCTCTGACTGCGCCTTCAACACCGGGTTGGACCGCACCGCGCCCGCGAAGGCCGCGGGACTCGACTCCAGCCGGCGCAGCACGTTGCCCAGCGGCGCGCCCCGCAGCGTGCCCGCCGCCAACGTGGCGAGCGCCGCGTCGCGGACCTTCAGCTCCTCCGCCGGCAGCGTCACCGGGTGGCGATGCAGCCTGCGCGTGGAGAAACCACCCACCACCGCACGACGGTTACGCACCAGCCTGTCGCTCAGGCTGTACGTCTCCGCCAGGTGCTGGAGCAGGGCTTGCGGCTCCTTGAGCGTCTTGAGCCGCGCGTCCTCGGGGAAGCGCTTCGCCAGCGCCTTCACCGCCGCGTCGGGCTTGCCCTTGCCGCCCTCCATCAGCGCGCGCACCGCGGTGGACAGCTCCTCCTGGCGCGCCAGGCGCTCCTCGAAGCCCGCGACGCTGGGCGCGGTGGCCGCGTCAATCAGCGTGAGCAGCCCGTGGTACTCGGCCGGGTCCAGCTGCATGGGCGTGGCGGTGAGCAGCAACAGGCCCCAGGAGTTCTTCGCCAGCACCCGCGCGGCCTCGAAGGCCCGCTCACCCTTGAGGTGGTGCGCCTCGTCGATGATGACCAGGTCCCAGAACGCGCCCTCGGCGCCGAGTTCCTGGCGGTGCTCCTCGCTGCGGGAGAGCAGCTCCAGGCTCGTCACCACCAGCGGGAAGCGCGCCCACGGGGAGACATCCGGCACCTCCTTGAGCGACTGCGCGTAGCGGTCCGAGTCCATCAGCGTGAAGAGCTGGTTGAACTTGTGGAACAGCTCCACCAACCACTGCACGGTGAGGTGGCTGGGCGCCACCACCAGACACCGACGCACGAGGCCCGACAGGCGCAGTGCGCTGAACACCATGCCCGCTTCAATCGTCTTGCCCAGGCCCACCTCGTCGGCGAGCACGAAGCGCGGCCGGCGGGCGGACAGCACGCGCTGCACCACGCCCACCTGGTGCGGCTTCACCATGATGCGGCTGGCCAGGAGCGCGCCCAGCGCGTCACAGCGGCGCTCGTCGTCCAGGACCAGGGCCTGTTTGCGCAGCGTGAAGGCGCGGGCCTCACCCACGCGGCCCTCGCGCAGCGTGGACAAGAGGTCCGAGCGCGGGGGCAGCGCGCGCACCTCCGACTCCGGCAGCTCGTCCTCCTCGCCCGTCTCCGCGTAGCGCAACACGTAGCGGCGCAGGCCTCGCGCGCCCGGCTCCTCGGCCACGACGAGGGCCAGCCGCCCCTTGTACGTCAGCACCGGCTCACCCGGTGGCAGCGGATACGACACCAGGGCGCCGCCCTTGGTGGACACCAGCACCGGGGCGTCCTCCCGAGCGGGGAAGACGACGAGCGCCTTGGCGCCTTCTTCCTGGAGCGACAGCAGGTGTCCCACACCCCATTCGGGCTGCGGGAGGTAGCGGACCTTCAGACCTTCGACGAGGGACATAGGCGGTGCGGGACGACCCGAGCAAAGAGGGGGTCCGCCTCATAACCCCCTGCCCTGGCGATGGCCATTCCTGATGGGCCCCCGCGCCCGCCACGCAACACCCCCAGTTGTCGCGTCCGACGCGCGCCGACCCCGAAACAGGGGTCCCCGCGTGGTCCAACTTCCACCCTGGGAGAGTCACGAAGCGCCCTGGGGCGACTCAGACTTTGTCCAACCGGGCAATGTTCCCGCTCCCTCACATCAGGGATGCTGGACGTCGCCTTCCTGATGCGGGTTCCCGCTAGGGATGGGGGGGAGTGCCACATGATGCGACGTTGGACGTTCGCTCAGCGAGTCGGGGCGGGTGTGTCCGCCTGCATGCTCGCCGGTCTGCTGCTCCTCGTGACACTCCTGTCCGTGGTGCACGGACTGCTCACACATACGGAGACCACGCACGTCGCGCTGCGACAGGCGCTGCTGGCCGGCTGCGTGGGCCTTGCCGGCGTGGGCGCGCTGGGCTTCGTGCTGCACCACGCGCTCGCGCCGCTGCACGCCCGGCACGAGCACAGCGAGCAGCGCCTGCGGCTGTTGATGGAGGCGGTGACCGACTACGCGCTGTGCTTCCTGGACCCCAACGGCCGCGTCACCGCGTGGAACGCCGGCGCCGAGCGCCTCACCGGCTGGGCGGAGATGGACGTCACCGGCGGCACGCTGGAGCCCCTGCACCCCGAGGACGCGGTCGCCGCGGGCGTGCATCAGGCCCACCTGGAGCGCGCCGCGCGCGAGGGGCGCCTGTTGTCCGAGGGCTGGCGCGTGCGCCGCGACGGCTCGCGCTTCTGGGCGGAGACGCTGCTCACCGCGCTCTGGGACTCGCGCGGCCACCTGCGGGGCTTCGCCGAGGTGACGCGCGACATCACCGAGCGCCGGCGCATGGAGCGCGCCCAGGCCCTCTTCGCCGAGGCGGGCCGCGTCCTCCAACCCCTCTCTGGCGCCCGTGAAGTGGGCGAGGCCCTCACGCGCCTGTGCGTGCCCGAGGTCGCCGACGCATGCATCCTCTTCCTGCCCTCCGCGGACGGACAGGTGCGTCCCCAGGCCGTGGCGTGCGCGGACGCGCAGGCGGCCAGCCGCATGTGGGAGCCGCTCCTGCGCAGCCCGCACGGCGACGAGGTGGGCCCCCACCATGTGGTGTGCACGGGCCGCGTGGAGCTGCTGCCAGAGGTGGACGCGGAGCGACTGCCGCAGGCGCTGGAGAGCACCGCGCACGGGGAGCTCTTGCGCGTGCTGGGCGTGACGTCCTCCCTCACCGTGCCGTTGGCGGTGGGCCCGCGCGTGCTGGGCGCGCTGTGCCTCTTGTCCACCGGCGCTCGCCGCTACGGCCAGGTGGACCGGGCCTTCATGGAGGAGCTGGCCGCCCGGGCCGCCCTCGCCCTGGACAACGCGCGCCTGCTCGCGGAGACCCAGGGCGCGCTGGAGCTCATCGGCGTGGCCGCGCATGACCTGGGCAACCCCTTGAGCTCGCTCCAGCTGAGGCTGCGCCGGCTGCGCATGCTGGACGTCACCGCGCACGAGCCCCGCATGCGGGACGGCCTCCTCGGCGCGGAGAGCGAGGCGCGCCGCATGGGCCGGCTGCTGCACAACCTGCTCGACTTGTCGCGCCTGTCCGCCGGCCACATGACGCTGGACCGCGAGGACATGGACCTGGCCGCCCTGGTGCGCGAAGTGGCCGAGCGCCACGCCGAGCAGGCCACCGCCGCCGGCTGCGCCCTCACCGTGCGCATCCATGAGGACGACACCTCCGGGCAGTGGGACCGGCTGCGCCTGGACCGCGTGGTGACGAACCTCCTGAGCAACGCCCTCAAGTTCGGCCACGGCCAGCCCATCGACCTGAGCGTCCACGGCGACGCCACCCATGTGCGAGTCACGGTGAAGGACGCGGGCCTCGGCATCGCCCCCGGCGACCAGCAGCGCCTCTTCCGCCGCTTCGAGCGCGTCCACGGCGAAGGCCATCACCACCCCGGCACCGGCCTGGGCCTCTACATCGCCCACCAGCTCGTCGAAGCCCACGGCGGCTCCATCCTCCTTCGGAGCCGAATCGGGGAAGGCGCGGAATTCACCATTGAACTTCCCAGGACGCTCCAGGGCAGGTCCTGCCTTCCCCTACAAGTCAGCGCCTGACCTCCTGTAACTCCTTCAGTGAATTGCGAAAATTCCGACACTTGACGCCTTCCTGGGTTTGAGCCCAGCGGATTATTTTCCTAGAAGTTGAAGGCATCTGTTCAATCCAGATATTCTTCGTACGGCTAAAAAGGCTCGAACCGGGGAAACCCGGAAACGGGAGAGACCCGGCCCACATCGTCCCCCCGACGAAGGGCTACAGGGTCCACTGGCCGGGGCGCCAATGGCGGCGTCCGAAACCACACGTACGAGGAGATTCACCCATGGGTGGACTTGGAGCACCCTGGTCCCAGCGCGAGGCGTGTACACACCGCCCGCTCGGTTACCCCACGACCAGCCAGACGTTGCTGCTGGCGGCGGTGACGGGGTTGCTGGTGGCCTGCGGCGGACCGGACCTGGACTCGCAAGAGGCTGTCGCGGTGGACGCGCTGGAGTCGGAGGCCCAGGCGCTGTCGGGCCGGGACGACTCGCGCCGCCCGCGCCCCCCCGAGCCCGTGGGTCTGGCGCTCGAGGTGAAGAACGGCCAGGGCGAATTGGTGCGCGTGCGCGCCGGCGGCACCTTCTTCATCAGCCAGATTGATATCCGCGCCACCGTCCAGGCGCTCGCGGACCACAAGGACTTGAAGACGCTGCGCACCACCAGCGACTTCGCCGGGCTGGGCTGGTCGGGCGTGCGCGCGGTGGACGAGGAGCCGGTGCTCCTGGGCGGGCCGACGGGCTTCACCCGCCGCCGCTTCTACCGGGGCGCGGCGTGGATGGACGTGCCCAGCTTCTTCACCGTGGAGCCGGTGGACTCGCGCGGCCGCCTCACCGGCCTGCCCGTGCTCCTCAACATCGGCGCCGAGCACCAGCGCCGGGACCGCACCGACGACTTCTTCATCCGCCGCCTGCGCGCCATCCACACGACGACCGACTGCCGCGCGCCCAACGACTGCACGGGCGCCAGGAGCTTCGAGGAGGAGGCGCTCGTCGAGGTCCGCAACGCCTACGAGCACGCCAAGCAGCGCACCCTCAAGCTGACCTCCGGCACCACCTCCCTGCGCCTGCGCTGGAGCCTGCGTCCCTTCGCCCCCTACTCCATCCCCGTGGAGCAGGTGCAGAACCCGGACTATGCGTACGGCTTCGGCATCGACGTGGCCGCCCTCACCCCGCCGCGCCACGACGGCACCTACGCGCCCGGGTCCGAAATCACCTTCCAGGTCACCCTGCGGGACGGGGAAGGAAAACGGCTTCACCCCTCGGGAAGTCTGCCGTCCTACAATGAGGTCGCGCCCGTCGGCGGAAACGCGGCGGGCATCCAGTACTATCGGGCCTTCTTCGATGCGACGACGACGTACTACCGCCGCAAGCACCGGGAGCGGATGCTGATGACGCAAATCATCGGCCCCGCACAGAACATCCAGCCCATCCGCTCCATCATCGACATCGACGCGTTCCTGGACCCGGAGGTCGATGAGCAGGTGGTCGCCACCGAGGCGCGCGATGGCGTCTTCTCCCAGTTCGCCATCCTGCCCTTCGCCAACATCGTCTTCCGCGGCGCGTTCTTCCCCAGCGAGGGCCTCTGGGACCGCCCCAACACGGACACGTGGCAGTACAAGATTCCCGCCGACGCCACGCCGGGCACGTACCTGGTGACGGTGAAGGGCCGCCGCGTGTACCTGGGCGAGGACGTGCCGGGCTCGCGCACCATCGAAATCCAGGTGGGCACGAAGAAGCGCACCGAGGCGACGCTGACGACGGGCCCGTGCAACAGCTGCCACAGCGAAGGCGGAGAGCTGTCCGAAGTGCTGCACGGCAACGACAACCGCGCCGCATGCAACGGGTGCCATTCGCCGCTGGGCTTCGAATTGGAAGGCCCCATCTTCGTGCGCACGCACTTCATCCACTCGCGCTCCAACCGCTTCGACGCGCCCCTGGAGAAGTGCTCCTCCTGTCACCTGACGAAGGAGAGCATCCAGCGCACCAGCAAGGCCGCGTGCCTGTCGTGCCACACGAGCTACCCGGACAGCCACGTGGCGAAGTTCGGCCCCATCGAAAGCATGTACGTCGGGGGAGGCAGAGAGTCCTTCCAGCAGTGCACCGGCGCCTGTCATACCGAGCACCCGCGCGCCGGCCTCTAGCCGCCGCCAGTCCCCCCCGGAGGTCCTTCATGGCACAAGTGAAGATGCAGACGGCTCGCACCACGTTGAAGGAGCCCGAAGCCGCCGCGGAGGACCTGTTGAGCCAGCTGGGCGCCATCAAGCCCGTGCTGGTGACGATGTTCGCCTCGCGGGACAGGGACCCGTACGCCCTGAACCGCGCGGTGCGCGCGCGGCTGCCGCCGGGCACCCGGCTGGTGGGCGCCACGACGGCGGGCGAACTGGACAACACCGGCATCCACGAGGGCAGCGTGGTGTTGTCCGCGCTCTCCGGCGACCTGGAGGTCGGCCTGGGCCTGGGCACCCAGCTCTCCGTGGATGCGATTTCCGCGGGACAGGTGGCCATCAGACGCGCCTGCGAGGATTTGGGCGTGCGGCAGCAGGACCTGGATCCGCGCCGCTACGTCGGCCTCGTCATCGACGACGGCTTCCGCTACAAAAAAGAGGAGCTGCTGCTCGGCATCCTCGAGCGCAGCCAGACGCTGGTGCTCGTGGGCGGCGGCGCCAGCGACGACAACCGGGACCCGGCCAGGCAGTCCGCGCTGGTGCACGTGGACGGCGAGGTCGCCACCGACGCGGTGCTCGTCGCCCTGTTCCGCACCAGCGCCCCCTGGGCCGCGCTGCGCTCGCACTGGTACGTGCCCACCGGCGAGAAGCTCACCATCACCAAGGTGGACGAGAGCCACACGCGCGCGCTCGAAATCGACGGCCACCCCGCCGCGAAGCGCTACGCCGAAATCCTGGGCGTGGAGGACGTGCGTGACTTGGAGTTCGGCACGCCCCGGGGCTTCGCGGTGCGCCCCACGGCGCTGCGCGTGGGCCGCGAGTACTTCATCCGCGCGGCGTGGAGGCCCCAGGAGGACGGCTCCATCCTCTTCGCCAACCTGCTGGAGGAGGGCACCGAGCTGGAGCTGATGAAGCTGGGTGACATGGCGGGAATGACGCGGAGCTTCTTCACCGAGGAGATGCCCCGCCGGGTACACAACCCCCAGGCCGCTCTGCTGTTCCACTGCGGCGGGCGCATGTGGTACGCGCATGCGACCAACTCCGTGGCCGAACTCGCGGAGACCCTGAAGGCCGCACCCACCGCCGCTGGGATGAACGTGCACTTCGAAATCTACTCGGGGTTCCACATCAACACCACGTTGACGACGCTGGTGTTCGGGGCGAACTGAGCCATGGCCACCTCCCTCACCTCCTCCGTCCCTCCGACGGACACCGCCACCCTCCTGCTCGTGGCGAGCGAGCGCGAGTGCCAGCGCGTGGAAGAGGCGCTCGGCCACGCGGGTGTCGTCGCCCGGACGGAGCGCGCCACCAGCACCGAGGCCCTGACGGCCGCGCTGGGGCGCTCCTGGTCGCTCGTCGTGTGCGGTTCGGAAGTGCCGGGCCTGGGCTTCGCGGAGGCGCAGGCGCTGTGGCGTCAGCACTCGCGCGAGCTGCCCTTCGTCGTGCTGTCGCGCGACTGGAGCGACGACACGCTGGAGGCCAGCACCCGCGCGGGCGCTCGCGACTACGTCAGCGAGGACCGCTTCAACCGGATGGCGCCCGTGCTGCGCCGCGAGCTTCCCCTGGCCGGGGACAGGCTCCGCCATGACGCCACCGCGGAGGAGCTGCACCGCACCAACTGGATTCTGGGCAACATCATCGACGCTTTGCCCTTCGTCCTCTTCGTGAAGGACGCGGCGACGCGCCGGCTGGTGGTGGCCAACAAGACCTTCGCGGACGCGTTCGGCGTCACCAAGGAGTGGCTGCTCGGCAAGCTGGACCACGACTACTTCCCGCAGGAGCAGGCGGACTCGTTCGTCGCCATCGACTCCGACATCCTCGCCACCAAGAAGATGCGCTCCTTCGAGGAGGTGGCGCGCGCGGGCGGCGTGGACCGCATCTTCGCCACGCGCAAGCTGCCGCTCCTGGATGGCGGAGGCGAGGCCCGCTACGTGCTGGGCGTCACCGAGGACATCACCGAGCGCAAGCAGAACGAGGAGATGCTGCGCGCGTCCAAGGCGGAGCTGGAGGCGGCGAACAAGCAGCTCGCCGCCAGCCTGGAGGAAATCAAGCGCACCCGCGCCGTGTCCGCCCGCTCGCTGGCGTCCTACCAGCAGCGCGCGCTGCAGATGGAGATCATCCGCCAGCAGAACGAGGACCTGGACCGGCTGGCCCAGGAGCTGGCGGTGGCCAAGCGCAACGAGGAGGAGCGCGCCCGCGAGGCCGAGGCCGCCGCCCGCCTCAAGAGCGAGTTCCTGGCCAACTTCAGCCACGAAATCCGCACGCCGCTCAACGGCATCATCGGCTACTGCGACCTCTTGATGCGCGAGGAGGGCTCGCGCCTGACGGCCCACGGCCGCCGCGACCTGAACGTCGTCAAGACGAACGCGAAGACGTTGCTGGCGCTCATCAACGACATCCTGGACCTGTCCAAGATTGAAGCGGGCAAGGTGGATGTCGTCACCGAGCCGGTGGACGTGCAGGAGCTGGCCGACGAGTGCATGGCCACGGTGAAGGAATACCTCAAGGGCAAGGACGTGGCCCTGACGACGCACATCGACGGCCAGGCGAGCATGCTGCGCACCGATGCGCTGAAGCTGCGGCAGATCATGCTCAACCTCCTGAGCAACGCCGCCAAGTTCACCGACACGGGCGAGGTCGCGCTGAGCCTGGTGCCGTCCGGCGACGAAGTCGTGATGACGGTGGAGGACACCGGCGTCGGCATCCCCGCGGACCAGCTGCCCTTCATCTTCGAGAAGTTCCGCCAGGTGGACGGCTCCACCACCCGCAAGGTCGGCGGCACGGGCCTGGGCCTGGCGATTGTGCGCGAGCTGTCGCGGGTGCTCGGTGGCACCGTCAACGTGGTGTCCACGCTGGGCCGGGGCACCACCTTCACCGTGCGCCTGCCCAACACGGCGAACCGGCCGACCAGCGCGCCTCAGGTGGCCCACGAGCGCGGCGTGCCCGTGGCGGAGGTCGCCCAGCACGTGGGCGCGCTGGCGCAGCCCGGCAGCACCGTGCTGGTGGTGGATGATGATCCGCTCATCCAGCAGCTCGTCACCGGCCAGTTGGAGCCCGCGGGCTTCAAGGTCGTGGTGGCCGAGGACGGCATCGCCGCGCTCAAGCGCGCCCGGGAGCTCAAGCCCCAGGCCATCCTGCTGGACATCCACCTGCCCAAGCTGGACGGCTGGTCCGTGCTCAGCCAGCTCAAGGGTGACCAGGCGCTGGCCAGCATCCCCGTCATCCTCATCTCCGTGGAGGAGCAGCGCGCCCGAGGCTTCTCGCTGGGCGCGTGCGAGTACCTGGTCAAGCCGGTGGAGCCCGAGCGCCTGGTCGAAGTGGTGCAGCGCTGCCTGGGCCAGCCGTCGGGGACGTCCGCCGGAGTGGGCGAGGTGCTGGTGGTGGACGACGACTCCGCCACGCGCGAGCTGGTCAGCCGCAACCTGCGCCGCGCCGGCTTCTCCACCGCCGAGGCTCGCAACGGCGAGGACGCGCTGCTCAAGGCGCGCGTCTCACCGCCGTCGCTCGTCGTGCTGGATTTGATGATGCCCAACCTGGATGGCTTCGAGGTGCTGCGCCGGCTGCGCGCGGAGAAGCTCCAGGTGCCCGTCGTCGTGCTCACCGGAAAGTCGCTCACCCACGAGGAGGAGTCGCTCTTGCGCGACGGCTTCGCGGGCTTCGTGAAGAAGGGCGGCCATGCGCTGGAGGACGTCATCGCCCAGGCCAAGGGCCTGCTGTTGTCCCAGCGTGCCGCCAGCGCCGGCAGGCTGCCTCGCATCCTGTATGTAGAAGACAGTGCCCAGAATCGCGACATCGTCCGCCGCTACCTGGGCGGACTGTTCGAGGTCATCGAGGCGGAGGACGGAGAGCATGGACTGGAGCGCGCGACGCGCGACAATCCGGACCTCATCCTGATGGACCTCTCCCTGCCACGGCTGGATGGTTGGGAGGCAACACGTCGCTTGCGTGCGGTACCCTCCGTGGCCAACGTGCCGGTCATCGCGGTGACGGCTCACGCGGGGCGGGAATATCAGGACAAGGCACACGCGGCGGGCTGCACCGCGTACCTCACCAAGCCCCTTGATCGTGACCAGTTGCTCGAGATGATCCGCAAGCATCTAGGGAGAAGCCATGGCTGAAGAAAAAGCACGCGTCCTGGTGGTGGACGATGACCCGGACCTGCTCGACCTCGTCCAGCGCTCGCTGAGCTCCTATGGGTTCGAGGTGCTGACCCACACCTCGGCGCTGGGCGTGTCGAATCTGGTGAGCGCCTCCGAACCGGACTTCGTCCTCATCGACGTCAACTTCCCCGCCCTCAAGGGCGACAAGGTCGTCAACCTCGCGCGCCAGTACGCGTCCGCGAAGACGAAGTTCATCCTCTACTCGGCCTCGGACGAGTCGAAGCTGCGCTCGCTCGCGCTGGCCTCCGGCGCGGACGGCTACATCTCCAAGAGCGTCCAGGGCGAGGAGCTGGCCAACCGGCTGCGCACCTTCCGCCTCAAGCCGCGTCCGCCACCGGCCACCTGAGCCGTTGTCCTTCCGTGCTCCGGGCCACCCAACGGCCCGGGGCGCGACACCCGCCGTACCCACCGTCGTAGCGAGCCACGTCCGCTGTCCCAAGTCGGGCACGTCTCCTTCGCGCTCCCACCTCTGAATGCCCACCTCTCCCTTCGGAGGGCACCATGCACACGCCACATGGTTACAGTTATGCGGAAAAGTTGCGGCAGGAACTGGATGAGCCCCTTTTCAACCCGATGTTGAAGAAGTGGGTCGGCCGCGGAGAGCTGGACTACGAGGTGTACCTCAAGACACCGCAGCTCCTGGCGTTGCAGGCGCCGGAGGAGCAGCGCGTCTCGCATGACGAGCTGATGTTCCAGGTGGTGCACCAGGCGCAGGAGCTGTGGCTGAAGCTGGCCTCGCGCGAGGTGGTGGAGGTGGTGGCGGAGCTGGACCGCGACGCGTTGTGGGCGGCGTCCGCGAGGTTGGAGCGGGTGTCGCGCATCGTCCAGGGCCTGAAGTCGGAGCTGGCCGTGTTGGAGACGATGACGCCGGATACCTATCAGGTCATCCGTCGCAGCCTGGGCAATGGCAGCGGGCAGGAGTCCCCTGGTTACAACATGCTGCGGAAGGCGGCGGAGGGGCTGGAGCAGTCGCTGGAGCGGCTCCTCGCGCGACGCGCTCGGACGTTGCTGGCCGTGTACCAGGGCGGACCGGACGACCTGAAGCGGCTGTGCGAGCAGCTGGTGGACGTGGACGAGGCCTTCCAGGGCTGGTTGCACGCACACTTCCAACTGGTGCGGCGCACCATCGGCGTGGACCGCGCGGTGAAGGCGCTGGACGGCCTGCCCACGCAGGTGCTGGCGGGGCGCATGACGCTGCCCCTGTTCCGTCAGCTCTGGGACGTGCGCGTGGAGCTGACGTCCGGGTGGCGACGCGAGGGAGGCCATGCGCCGGGCGCTCGTCGCGAGGGCTGCATGGAGGGCGCGCTGGAGGCCTACGCCGCGCCTCCGGCCAGCGCCGTGTGTCCGGTACACCACGCGGGCTTCCCTCCGCCCCGGGGCGAATCGTGACGTCGAAGCCGCGCATGGTGGCGGACTCTCCGCGCGCGCTCTTGCACCTGCTCTACAACGGCGCGAAGGCGGTGGACGTGGTGGAGGCGTCGCTCCAGCTGGGTCTGCTCGACTCGCTGGAGGGGCCCGCCCCCATCTCGCTGGCGGAGCTTTCCGCGAGGCACGGCCTTTTGCCGGGCCGGCTCTACAAGCTGCTGGACTGCCTGGAGAGCCTGGGCCTGGTGACGCGCGAGCAGGACACGGACGCGCTCGCGTCGGCGCGCTACCACGCGGTGCCGGGGCTGCGCGAGGCGGCCGTCGCCGTGGTGGGGCCGCAGGGCCGGGAGAAGGACCGCGAGAAGTTCGCCTGGCACAAGCTGCACGGGCGGCTGCCCGAGGTGCTGCGCGGTCAGCACTCCATCTCCCCCGACGACTTCGACTGGCCCCTGCGCACGCCGGAGCAGTTGGAGGGCTTCGAGACGAGCATGGCCGCGGGGCTGCCTCCCATCCTGGAGTCGCTGCGCCTGCACGCGCCGAGGCTGTGGAAGGACGGCGTGCGCGTGCTCGACGTGGGCGGCGGTGACGGCAGCCTCGCGGCGTTGATGACGCGCGAGCACCCCGCCGCGCGCGTGGACGTCTACAACCTGCCGGCCACCCAGGCGCTGGTGGAGCGCACGCGCGAGCGCTTCGGCCTGGCCGCATCCCAGCTGGGCTTCGTGGGCGGAGACTTCCTCACCGAGCCGCTGCCCTCCGGCTACGACGTGATGACGTTCGTCCGCGTGCTGCACGACTGGTCCGCGCAGACGGCGCAGGCGCTGCTGAAGGCCGCGTGGGAGGCGCTGCCCTCCGGGGGACGCGTCGTCATCTGCGAGGAGTTCCGCACACCCGAGCGGCTGGCCGCGCAGTTCTTCTGGACGTACTTCCTCATCGGCGTGGACTCGTGCGTCAGCCGGCTGCGCGAGGTGGAGCTCTACGTCCAGATGCTCGAGGGCGCGGGCTTCCAGCGCGTCGACGTGCTGCGCGGCGGGCCCTTCGAGCTGGTGACGGCCGTGAAGCCCTGACGTCGTCGTCCAATCCCGGAGACGACAGCACGGGCCAGGGCAGACACCACGTCCTGCTCTGCCCTGGCCCGCTGGGGACCTTCCTCGCGACGACCCGTGCGCTTGGGGGGAGGGGGGAGGAGCGCCAGGGTCTTCACACCCTGACACGCCCGCGCGCACGTGCCCATTGCCTGCAAGTGCCGGCCCCGGGGACTCAGACTCCTGCCGGGCGGTGAACACCCAGCTGGCATGCGAGCACCGCCAGCTGCGTGCGGTTCTCCGAGCCCAGCTTCTTGTAGATGCTGGTGATGTGCGCCTTCACCGTGCGCTCGGTGATGCTCAGACACGCGGCGATTTTGAGGTTGTCCGCGCCCGCGGCCACGTAGCCCAGCACCTCCCGCTCGCGCGGCGTCAGGAGCCCCAACTCCACGCCGCCCATGGGCACCTCCTCCTGCGGCATGAAGCCGGGGACGGAAGGGACCCAGGACAATCCCGTAGGCATCAGCCGCTCGCCGCGCGCCACGCGCGTCACCGCTTCCACCACCTCCGCGCAACCCACGTTGTGTTTCCAGAGGTACCCCGCCGCGCCCGCCTGGAGACACTGCTCGACGACTTCGGGCTCGTGGTGGCTCGACAGCACCAGCGCCTTCACCGTCGGATAGAAGTCATGCAGACACTGCAGCGCCGTCATGCCCGTGGTCGTTCCATCCTGGTCCGGCGGCTCCAGGCGTAAGTCCAGCACGGCCACGTGCGGCATCTGCTCCCGCACCCGCGCCAGGAAAGGCGGTGTCTGCGCGCAGCGCGCCACCACGTCCATCCCGGCGCTCTCCAGTACCAATACCAGACTCTCCCTGAAGACCTGCTGGTCTTCCAGGAGGGCCACTCGGATTCGCTCGTTGGAAATGTCTGTTGTCATCACCACTCCAGATGCAGTCCGTGCTCTCGCGATTCAGCGCGCCGAGCACCGCACCAGTTGCCGTGTTCATCAGAGGATGTTCAAAGAGTGTTCAAGGAACGTTCAAGGTGAGGAGTTTCCATCGTTCCTGGGGCCCTCCATTCACAAGACGAAATCGATGGCGGACCTTCATCCGTATGTCAGACATCCAGACTCCGCGCAGCGGGATTTGGACACGCAGTCCACACAACCCATACCCGTGCGGGCTGGACGTCCGCACTCGTGGGTCCCCCGCTCTTGCCGCTGTCCACGGCCTGGGTTACAGCTCAAATCATGTCACCCGCGTCTTTGCCTGAGAATGAACTCTCGGCCATCGCTGAAAAGGTGAGGAAGACACACGGCCCTGACTTCGCGCACGAGCCCCAGGCGCCCGCCAGACACTCCTGGGCCCTGGAAGGTGTCGCGGGAGCGCTCGCGGTGCTCCGAGAGGACGTGGTGCTGTGGGTCAACCTGCGATGGCAATCCCTGACACTGGCGCGAGGTCCCTGGCGTCATGTGACGGACAGCGGGCAGGAGGAAGGGCCCGCACTGCTCACCCTGCGCAGCGTCGTGGCCGCGGAGGCCCGCGCGCTCGGGGTGGAAGAGACGGCCCGCACCGCGCGCTACAGCTACGCGGGAGGTCACCAGCAGATGGAGGTGCGGGTATGTCGGGTGAGCCGGGAGGCGCCCGTGGTGCTGGTGCTCGCCCGGGACGTCACCGAGCAGGTTCACGTGGAGGAGGCGCTGGCACGCGAGCGCCGCGCGCTGGCCGAGCGCGAGCACCTGCGCATGCTCAGCGAGCAGGCCTCCGGCATCGCACATGACCTGAGCAGTCTGCTGGTGGCGATGAAGCTCCGGTTGGAGATGCTCCAAATGAGCGACCTCAAGCAGGCGGCCCCCGCGGCGGCGCCGCCCGCGCACGTGGACACGCTCTTGCGCATCGTCGCCGACGCCACCACCCGCCTGTCGCGCCTGCGTGACTTCGCGCGCCAGCGGCCGGAGTCCCCGGTGGAGCCCGTGCAGTTGGCGGACGTGGTGCGCGACTCGGTGGAGATTGCCCGCGACGAGCTGGAGTCCCGGGCCGCGAAGCAGGGGCTGACCCTGCTGTTGGACGTGGACGTGCCCCGGCTGCCGCTGGTGGAGAGCTCCGCGGCGGACCTGCGCTGCGTCTTCCTCAACCTGCTGCGCAACGCGCGCGACGCCATGCCCCAGGGCGGCACCCTGCGCGTGCGCGGACGCCTGGCGATGGGGCACTCCATCATCACCGTGGAGGACGAGGGCACCGGCATCCCCGAGGAGCACCTGCTCTCCATCTTCCAGCCCTTCTTCACCACCAAGGGCCAGCACGGCACGGGCCTGGGCCTGTCCATGGCCCATGACGTGGTGACGCGCGCGCAGGGCACCCTCACCGCCGCCAACCGCCCGGAGGGGGGCGCCGTGTTCACCATCACCCTGCCCGCCCTCCAGAGGAAGGCGGCCTCCCGGGAGCGCCCCGCCACCTACCGCTCCGGCTGAAGACGGCCCGGGTCCATGAGGCAGCGGGGCGGGTGGAGACACACCCGGACACCCCGGCACGTCCTGCCGCCAGCACGAGAAAGTCGGGCCCCCGGAGGACAGGAGGGTGGCGACAGGGACGCGAGCCTAGGTGATAATCCGTAGGCCACCCGGCCTGGTGGCGATATCCGGTGGGCGGCGGCACCCAATCCGCGCTCTCAAGGGGGAGGCGTCATGTCGGAGATGAAGATCCGCGTGCTGGTGGTGGATGATGACCAGGAGCAGCTCACCCTGGCGGAGCGCTCGTTGTCCGCGTTTGGCTTCGATGTTCGGACGCACCGCTCGTCACTGGGCGTGTCCAACCTGGTGCGCACGACGCTGCCGGACCTGGTGCTGCTGGACGTGAACATCCCCGCGCTCACCGGCGACAAGGTGCTGACGCTGGCGAGGGGACAGGCGCCGGCGGGGACGCGCTTCGTGCTCTTCTCCGCCTCGGACGAGTCCAAGCTGCGCGCGCTGGCGCTGGCCTCGGGCGCGGACGGCTACATCACCAAGAGCACCCAGGGCGAGGAGCTGGCGAAGAAGCTCCACGCCATCTACGCCAAGGGCCGCGCCGTCGTGGCCGCGCCGGCCCCGTAGCCTCGGGCGCGGGTCAACTCAACAGCTCCGCCATCTCCAGGAAGACGCCGCGGAAGTCACCCCGCGCGCCGATGAGCCGCAGGTTCTGCGCCAGCCCCCCCGTGGAGCGGAAGAACATCACCGCTTCCGGCGGCGGCTTGATTTTGAGGAAGCGCGCCGCGTTGCGGGTGAAGTGGTTGCGCATGTCGCGGGTGATTTCGCAGGACATGTAGTCGTACGGCGTCAGCCGCATGGGCCTGCCGGCGATGTGGAGCACCTCGCGGATGAGGTCCGCGGCCTCCTCGCCCGGCAGCTCCACGGTGAAGCCCACCTCCTGGCTCAGCCGCAGGATGTCCATGGGCTCCAGCCGCATGGACTGCAGGAACATGCGCCGGTTGGCGTCCACGAAGCGCGGGCTGAAGCGCTTGATGGAGCCGAAGTCCAACAGCCCCAGCCGCCCGTCCGGCATCACCATGAAGTTGCCCGGGTGCGGGTCCGCGTGGATTTCGCCCGAGCCGAAGAAGGGCCCGTACGTCGCGCGGATGAGCTGCCGCGACACGCGGAAGCGCTCGTCGTTGGAGTCGACCGTCGTCACCCAGTCCTTGAGGGTGGGCCCCTCCAACAACTCCAGCGTCAGCACGCGCTCGGCGCTGTGGCTGGCGATGACCTGGGGGACATACAGGTCCTTCAGCTCCGCCACGCCGCGCGCGAAGCCCTCCGCCAGTAACGCCTCGCGGCGGTAGTCCAGCTCCAGCAGCAGCTCGTCGCGGAACTCGTTGAAGTAGGCCGAGCCGTCCATCAACCGCGACGCCTTGGAGACCGTCTTCACGACGAGGCCCAGGTTCTCCATGTCGTGGGTGAGCGACTCGGCGATGCCCGGGTACTGCACCTTCACGGCGACGACGCGGCCGTCCTCCAGCACCGCGCGGTGCACCTGTCCCAGCGACGCGGCGGCCAGGGGCTCCCGGCTGAACTCGCGGAAGGCGTCCTCGGGGGCCGCGCCCAGCTCCTGGCGCACCACGCGCGTCACCATGTCGTAGGACATGGCGGGCGCCTGGTTCTGCAGCCGCGCCAGCACCTGCCGCACCTCCGGCGTGAGCAGGTCCGGGTCCATGGAGATGGCCTGGCCCAGCTTCATGGCCGCGCCCTTCAGCTCTCCCAGGGTGGCGACGAGCTTCTCCGCGGAACTCTTGCTGAGCAATTCCGGCGTGCCGCCAGCCAGGCGCTTCGCGCTGCTCATGAGCACGTCGGTGCCCACCTGCATGGAGAGGCCCGCCAACTTGCGCAGCCGGGTGAAGCGGCCCTGGGGAGGAAGCGAGTCGTCGGAGTCGGAGGCCATGGGTACCCCTGGATTAACGAGGAGCCACCCCCCAGACGCAAGACACCGCTTCCGCGTTGCACGCGCCCGGCCGCCCGCCTAACGCGGTGTGGGCGTGTTGCGCAGCCGGGCCCGCAGCGAGCGCCAGCGCTTGAGGCCCTCCAAATCCAACGGGTCCATCCGCACCGCCTGCTCGTAGGCGGCGAGCGCTTCCTGGAGCCGCCCCACCGACGACAGCGCGTCCCCGGACAGCCGCTGCACCGCCGCGCGGCCATCCCGCCCGGGGTTCTCCGCGAGGAAGCGGCGGCGGCAGTTCTCCAACGCGGTGACGGTGAGGCCCGCGGAGAGGCAGCGCTCCACCCCTTCCACGTTGCCCAGTCTGGCGTCGTATTCGGCCCGCCGCTCCACGTGACCCAGCACGTGCAGCGCGGACGTCACCCGCTCGTTCACCCGCTCCAGCTGGGCACGCTGGCCCAGCGACAGGTTGCGGCTCTTGAGTGGCTCCAGCGCCGTACGAGCGCGCTGGGTACCGGCTCGCAGCGTCTCCGGGGTGGCGTCGCGAGGCACCTCCAGCACCGCGTAGTGGTCACCCGCCAGGCGGGCCCTGAAGCCCTGGAGCACCCGCTCCGCCACCGCGTCCTCCTGCATGGGGGACGGAGGGGGCGTGGGTGGCTCCAACCGCACGCCGGACTTCAGCCGGGTCAGCGCTTCCTGGAAGGCGGGCGACGTGTCGCGCAGCTGGACGCCGAAGCCCGGCGTCATGCGCCACCCTCGCGCCTGCTCCTCCGTCACGTGGCGCACCACCTGCCCCGTGCAGGCCAGCTCACCACCGGGCAGCCGCAGGAGGAGGCCCACGTCGGACAGGAGCGGCGGCGGCGACGCGGTGGTGTGGAGGAAGAGGCCGGCGCGGCCCACCCACTCACAGCGCAGCTCTTGCGAGTGCGGCGTGCCCGCCATGCGCACCCGCGCGGTGAAGCCGGGAATCACGGGCTCGGGCTCGGGCGCGAGCGCGGTGGCCAGCGCCGCGCGCAGGTCCGAGGCCTGGGCGAAGCGGTCCGCGGGACGCTTGGCCAGCGCGCGGAGCAGCACGCGCGACAACGAGGGCGGCACGCCGGGTTGCACCTCGTGCGGCGGCACCGGCTGCTTCTGGAGGTGACCGATGAGCACCTCCGCCGCCGTGCGGCCCGCGAAGGGCACGCGCCCGGTGAGCAGGAAGTAGCCCAGCACTCCCACCGCGTAGATGTCCGTGCGCGCGTCCACCACGTCGTCGCCGCACTGCTCGGGGGCCATGAACTCCGGCGTCCCCAGGAGCACGCCCACTTCCGTGGTGTGCAGGCCCGCCGGACGCGACAGCAGCTTGGCGATGCCGAAGTCCAACAGCTTCACGCGCTGGCGGCCCAACAGGCCCGGCACCAGGAAGACGTTGGCCGGCTTCAAGTCGCGGTGGACGATGCCGTGCGCATGCGCGGCGCCCAGCGCGTCACACACCTGCGAGAGCAGATCCACCACCACCGACGGCGAAAGCGGCCCCTTCGCGAAGGCCGCCAGGCTCTGCCCCTCCAGGTACTCCATGACGAGGTAGGGGCGCCCGTCGCGCACGTCCAAATCGTAGAGCGCGACGACGTTCTCGTGCTGCACCACCGTCAGCGTGCGCGCCTCCGACAAGAACCGGGCGACGAGGTCCGGGTCCTGCGCCAGGTGCGCGTGCAGCACCTTGATGGCGACGCGCTTCTGGATGAGGGCGTGCTCGGCCAGCATCACCGTGCCCATGCCACCCCGGCCCAGCTCCTTCAGCAGCTTGAAGTGTCCCAGCTGCTGCCCCACCAGCGAATTGGTGGGCGTGGCGGGCACCGGCGTGGGCTCCACCAGCATCGGCGGAGGCGTCCCCGCGTACAGCATCGTGTTGCCCTCCGCGGGCGTGTTCCGATGCGGGCGCACCCAGGTCGGGCACTCGCTGGGGTCGGAGTGCGAAGGCACGCAGGAGCAGGTGGCGTTCTGGAGGAACACGGGGAGCGGGATGGGGACGACTGGGACAGGGGTCTATTGCGCGGTGTCTCTGCGAGCCATGTGCCACCCACGATTCAACCGTGCTGGCGCTCAATCTTCATGCGGAAAGGCTGGATGGACTTCGGGTTCCGGACAGTGGCGGGAGAAGACCTCCCGTCTGACTGAAATTGTCCCCCTCTCTCTCCGCAGAAACTACAGCCATTCGGTTGAAAACATTACCGCCTGCCTCGCTTTCGGAGGCCTGGATGCGGGGAATCCATTTCTCTCTGTCGCACTCTCATGTTTTCCGGAAGACGTTCCATGCCTTTCCGGAGTCCGCGCCCCATCCCCCACGTGAAGACGCATGGGGTGGGGTTCCTTGAGTCGAAAGATGTGACGGGAGTGCACGGGCGTCCGGAACGCGCCGCTACAGGTCGCCACGCGGGGTGCTCACGCCGACATGAGCCTGGGGCTCGCGACGCGAGGAACCGTGCGCGGCGCGCACGCGGGTGACGGCCTGGACTGAAACGGGAAGCGCCTCCGAGCAGGGCCTCGTGGGCGCCGCGGGAGGGCCTCGACCGGGAGTCTGCTGCTTCGCGAGGGCGACCCGCGCGGGGCCACGCGCTCGGGCCCCTGCCATCATGGTGGGAGGGCCGTCCCACTCCAGGATGAGCGGGACGGCCTCCTGAAGCGACCTCAGCCGATCATGGGCTCGCAGTAGCCCGACTCGGAGCAGGTCAGGCCTTCACAGCACGTGGCGCCCGTGCCACAGGCGCCCTCCTCGGATACACACTCGGAACCCGCGTCCGGCTCGCCCGTGCCCGCGTCCGGTTCGCCCGTGCCCGCGTCAGGTTCGCCCGTGCCCGCGTCCGGCTCACTGTCACATGCGCCCAGCGTGTCGCCGTGCTTGAGGTGGGCATTCAACGCCGGTGCGCCCACGGAAATCGTGTGCGCGTTGGCCGGGTTGCCCGGGGGAATGTGGCAGATGTCGATTTTGGTCGGATTGAACACGCCACCCGAGCCGCCCTCGTTTCCGTCACCGGTGTCCCCGCTTCCCTTCGAACCCGGCGCGCCTTCCAGTCCACCCGTTTGAGGATCTCCCGGAAGGGAGTCCCCTTCGGGCTGGGGCGAGCCACCACACCCGCTCACCAGCAGCGTGCACAGGGCCACCGCCAGGGCGGGCTTCGCAATGAAATCCAGACTTCGCATGAACGTTCTCCGGTTCCGGGTGTACGGGTGTCGAGCGTCGCGTGCGTGAAACATCCGAGACAGACGCCAGTCCGTTCGCGCACTCGTGCCCCACGGCCTCCGCCGGGACATGCTCGAGCGTCACTCCTGGAATCAGGGCTTGGGCCCCTTCAACCGCCTGCCCCCGCGAGCACATCCACCACGCAAAAGAGACCCGCGCTCGCGGCTCGCGGCCACGCCGTCCAGGGGGCGCGGACAGTTACGGACAGGATGTGTGCGGACGAGCCCGGATGTCACCGCGCGTCCTTGGGAACCTTTCTCACGGAGAGGGTGTCTGGCGCGCGGGGCCGTATCGGGAGGTGGATGTGGAACGCGCGCGAGTCCGGCGGATGCCGGCCTGGATGGGTTGTGTCTTCGCGGTGGCGCTGATGCTGGGTGTCTCGGGGCGTGCATTCGCGCAGGAGCAGTCCCTCCCGCGCGCGCAGCCCGATGCGGCCCTTGAGAACGCCGCCGTGCTGGGCCGCGTCTGGGGCACGGTGAAGTACGTGCACCCCGCCCTCGCCTTCCGCGCGGTGGACTGGGACGCGGCCCTCGTGGAGTCCCTCCCGGGCGCCCTCGCGGCGAGCACCCCGGAGGCGCTCGCCACCTCCGTGAGCGACATGCTGCGCCGGCTGGAGGACCCGCTCACCCGCGTCGAGCGCGAGCCGGGCGCGCCCCCATCCCCGCGCGAGCCGTCCGGCCCGCTCTCCCGCTGGTCCGGTGACGTGCTGGTGCTGGACCTGGACCGGCGCTTCTCCAACTTCAACGCGCTGTATCCGGCGATGACGGCGCTGGGGCCTGAGCTCGAGCGCGCGCGCCGCGTCGTCGTCGACCTGCGCGCCAGCGGTCCCGAAGAGGCCATCTGGATGGAGCTGGCGCTGGGCTTCCTGGAGCGCTCGCTTCCGTCGGACACCGTGACGGCTCCCGCCGAGCGCTTCCGCGTGTACTCCGGCTTTCCCGTGCAGCTGGGGCCCAGCTCGGGCGGCTACAGCGCCTCGGTGGAGACTCGGCTCGCGCGGACCTTCACGCCCGCGCCCAGGACGCCGAAGCGCTCGCTGGTCCTCCTCGTCAACGGCCGCACGCCCCTGTCGCCGTTGCTGCTGGCCCTGCTCTCCTCGTCACGCACGCGCCTCGTCGCGCAGGGCGCGCTCGATGAGTCCTCCGCCGTGAAGACCCGCACGGTGCTCTTGCCCGGAGGCCAGCGCGCGGTGGTGCGCGCCTCGGAGCTCGTGTTCCCCTCGGGCTCATCGGGGCTGCGCGCGGACGTCACCGTGCCCGCGAGCGCGGACGAGGGCGACACCGGCCCCGCCTTCCAGGCCGCGCTCCGGCTGCTGCGCGCGGGGACTCCGAAGGCCTCCGCGCGCGTCTCGGCGAAGGACGCGGTGCTCCCCACGGGAGGACCGGACGACGCCTACGAGGCGATGGCGTATCCCTCCGAGCCCTACCGGCTGCTCGCCGTCATCCGCTTCTGGAACGTGATGCGCTTCTTCCATCCGGACCCGAAGGCCCTGAAGGACTGGGACGCGGTGCTGCCGGAGTTCCTCGGCCGTGCTCGCGCGGTGGAGGATGCGCGCGCGTACACGCATTTGCTCTACACGCTGTCCGCGCGGGTCTCCGACGGCCACGTCTTCATCGCGGAGCAGGGCCAGCCCCTGCGCTCGCTCGCCGAGGCCACCGCGCCGCTCGTCCTGCGCTCGGTGGAAGGACGCTTCCTCGTGTCGGAGCTGCCCGTTCCCGAGGCCGCTCGCGCCGCCGGCATCGGCGTGGGGGACGAGGTGGTGTCCATCGACGGCGAGGCGGTGGCCACGCGCGCCGCGCGCTTCCGGGAGCTGCTCGGCGCCTCTCACGACGCGGCGCGGGCGGAGCGCGTGGCCAGCCTGCTGCTCGCGGGCTCGGACGGGAAACCCGTGGAGGTGATGCTGCAGGGCGTGGATGGACGCATGAAGGAATCGCGGCTGCCTCGCTCGCGCGACTTCCTCCCGTTCCTCCGTCCCCCCGTCCAGGACGACACGCCGTGGAAGCGGCTCGGCAGCGACGTGGGCTACGTGGACCTGCGACGGCTGCGCGCCGACTCGGTGCCCGGCATGTTCGAGGCGATGAAGGACACGCGCGCCCTCGTGTTCGATTTGCGCGGCTATCCGCCGGGGAGCGCGTGGGCGCTGGCCCCGCGCCTCAACACGCGAGGCGCCACCGCGTCCGCGCTCATCGCCCGCCCGCTGGTGGAAGCGGGAGAGGCCCGCGAGGTGCGCTTCCCCGCCACCCTGCCCTCTGGTGACGGGCCTCGCTACGCGGGCCGCGTCGTCGTGCTCATCGACGCGCGGACGCTGAGCCAGGGCGAATACACGGCGATGATGATTCAGGCCGCGTCCGGCGCGCGGCTGGTGGGCAGCGCCACGGCGGGCGCCGTGGGCGACACCACCAACGTCTGCCTGCCCGGCAACGTCTGTGTCCTCTTCACCGGTCAGCGCTTCGAGACCCCCGACGGCCGCACGGTGCAGGGCGTGGGACTGCGCCCGGACGTGGAGGTCCACCCCACCGTGCGCGGACTGCGCGCCGGACGCGACGAGGTGCTGGAGCGCGCCCTCACCCTGCTGCGCGAGGCAGGTGGACGGTGAAGACGGAGCCCACGCCCTCGCGGCTCTCCACCTCGATGCGACCGCCCATCGCCTCCACAATCTGCCGGCTGATGTAGAGCCCCAGACCCAGCCCTCCATAGTGCCGGTCGCTCACCGCGCGCTCGAAGCGACCGAACAGCCGCGGCAGGTCCGTCTCCGAGATGCCGATGCCCTCGTCCCGCACCGACAGCCGCACCACCCCGTCGCCGGCCTCCGCCGCGGTCACCTGCACGGGCCTGCCCGCGCCGTACTTGGCCGCATTGGTCAGGAGGTTCACCAGCACCTGGTCCAACCGCAGCGAGTCCCACCGGCCCTGGAGCGGCTCCGGGATATCCACCCGCACCGAGCACCCCGCCACCGCGAACACCTCTTCCATCCGCTCCACCGCGTCGCGCACCGCCTGCCCCAGGTCCACCTCCGTGGGCTCCAGCGCCAGCCGTCCCAGCGACACCCGGCTCACGTCGAGCAGGTGGTCCACCAGCGTGGCCAGCCGCTGCACCTGTCGCATCGCCGTGGAGAGCCGGGGCGCCACCTTCTCGCGCGAGTCCGGGCCGAGCGCGCGGTCGATGAGGCCGTGCTGGAGCTTGAGGCTCGTCAACGGCGTCTTCAGCTCGTGGCTCGCCACCGACAGGAACTCGTCACGCAGCCGCACCGCCGCCTGCGCGTCGCGGTACAGCGACGCGTTCTCCAGCGCCACCGCCACGCGCCGCGCCAGCTCCTCCATCATCGACACGTCCGACATGGCCAGGGGCCGCTGCGGCGGCGACGTGCCCAGCGTGATGACGCCCAGCGTGCGCCCGCGCGTGCGCACCGGCACCACCAGCAGCGACGCGGGCCTCAGGGCTTCCAACAGCGCGCGCTGCTGCTCGGAGCGCTCCGCCAGTCGCTCGCACAGGGCCGCGTCCACGTCCGGCACGAAGCGCGGCTCGCCCGACTGGAAGCACTCGCGCGACAGGGACAGCGCGCCCTCGCCGCCCAGCACCGAGAGCACGGACGCGTCCCGCGACGGCTCCTGGTGCGCGGACGCCACGCACCGCAGGGTGCCGTCCGGCCCCACCAGCTCCACCAGGCAGCTGGACGCCACGCTGCTGGCGGCCACGCGGGCCACGTGCTCCAGCGTCCACTCCACGTCGTCCAGGTGCTCCGCCAGCGCGCGGCTCGCCTCCAGCAGGAAGAACAGCCGCTCCTCGGCCTCCTTGCCCATCTGAAGCGCGTGATGCAGTCGCTCGCCCCGCTCGCGCAGCGTCCCGTACAGCGCCGCGCGCTCCAGCGCCTGCGAGCACTGGTGGGCCAGCGCGTCCAGGAACGCGCGCTCCAACGGAGGGAACATGCGCGGCTCACCCCACGCCAGCGCCACGAAGCCCAGGATGCCCCGCTCGGTCAGCAGCGGGAGGAACGCGCGCGAGCCCTCGCCCAGCGCCGCCACGTCGCTCTCCACGAGACCCGCCGAGGGGAGCAGCTCCTCCAGTCGGGAGAACCACTGCGCCTCGCGCTGCTCCGCCGCGCGCGCGAGCACGGGCAGGCCCGCGACACGCTGACCATCCAGGCCCTCCATCCACGCCTGTGAATAACCGACGGAGCCCAGCACGCGCAGGCACCCGTCGGCACTCAGCTCCGCGATGGCGACCCGCGCCGCTCCCGAGGCCTCCAGCCCGTCGCGCACCATCACCCGCGCCACGTCCTCGGCGGTGGCCGCGCGGGACAGCGCCGCCGTCACCGTCTGCAGCCGCGCGGAGAAGGACTGGGCCGTGCGCGCCTCCTCGTACAGGAGCGCGTTGTCCATGGACAGGCTGGCGCGGCGGGCCAGCTCCATCGCCACCTCCAGCTCCGGCGCATCGAAGGACACCTGCTCGTCGCCTCGCACCAGCGACACGGCGCCCAGCACCCGGCCCCGCGCCAGCAACGGCAGCACGAGCCCCGCCCGGATTCCCAGGCGACGCACCACATCCAGCTGCGCGGGCTCTCGCACCATCGCCGGGAGCATCTCCTCCGTCACCACCGGCAT
The DNA here is from genome assembly GCF_013336725.1 of Myxococcus sp. CA040A. Lineage (NCBI taxonomy): Bacteria > Pseudomonadati > Myxococcota > Myxococcia > Myxococcales > Myxococcaceae > Myxococcus > Myxococcus sp. CA040A. The sequence goes on from NZ_JABUMR010000007.1 coordinate 642,935, forward strand.
CACCACCGGACGCCCGGTGCGCAGCGCCTCGGAGATGCCACCGGGTGACACCAGGTCCACGGGCCGCAGTCGGGACAACTCGTGCACCAGCGCCGTCTTCTCCGGCTCACGGTGCGCCGCGGCCACCCGCTCCACGCTCCCGTCCTCCGCGATGACATCCACCGCGCACCAGTCCGCGAGCACCGGCACCGCCAGCTCCGCCAGCCGGTGCAGCACCGTGCGCCACTCCAGCGACGCGCCCAACAGCTCGCCCGCGCGCGACAGGAAGGCCAGGCGCGCCGCCTCGGACGAGGCCGCCTCCACCCCGTGCTCGGGCTCCGGCGGCGCCGGGGTGGGCCGGGGTTTCCCGGCGACATCGAGAGAGGCTTCAGGAGGAGAAATCGGCTCGGCGGGCATGCAGGTGGACCACGATGGAAGAGAAGCGCCGCGCGACATCAGACCCCGAGCTAAAAGCGTCCCGGACGCGGCAACAATGCCGCCCGTCTCCGCGGACGGGGAGACTGTCCAGTGTCGGACCCGCGGGACGTTGAGTGCCTTTCGAGTGAAGGGCCCCGCGCGCGGCGCGTACGGAATGACTCGGGCCGGGAGGTCGCTGACTCAACCCACGTCGGACGCCATCGACGGGTTCCACCACACGGCGCCCTTCCCATCGATGGCCGCCTTCGCGCGTTCGCGCACGTCGGTCAGCTCCTCCACGGACAGGGGCCGCGCCGAGTGGACCGCGCCGAGCGCCGCGTCCTGTTCGTTGGGGTGGCTCATCCCCATCAGCATGACGTCCGGGTCCAACGTCAGCGTGTAGTGCACGCACTCCTCCACGCTCAGGTGCGGCAGCACGGGCACGTCGCGGTCCTCGCGTCCGCCAGAGCCCACCTTGCCGCGCGGCCGGGCCTCCAGCGGTCGGCCATAGCCCTCCGTGTCGCCCAGGAGCTTGCCCGCGCCGAACGTCTTGAACGACACCACGCCCACGCCGCGCGAGCGCGCCAACGGCAGCACGTCCCGCACGTAGCGAAGGTCCACGAAGGGCCCCAGCGGAAACATCACCACGTCGCACAGCCCGGAGTTCACCGCCGCGCGCAGCACGTCCGGGTGGTGACTGGAGATGCCCCGGAAGCGCGCCTGCCCCGCGCTCACGCACCGGCCCAGTTGCTCCAGGCCGCCGCCCGGCGCGGCCAGCTGCTCCCACGCGGCCAGCTCCGATACGGCGTGGAAGGCGAACAGGTCCACCGCCGCGTGGCCCAGCCTCCGCAAGCTGGCCTCCACCTGCGGCGCCACCGGGGCGTCGAGCACGTCCACCTTGTCGATGAGGAAGACGCCCTCGCGCCGGCCGCGCAGGGCCTCGCCCACCACCTCCTCGCTCAACCCCTCCTCGTAGTTGGGCGCGGTGTCGATGACGTTCAGCCCCGCGTCCAGCGCGCGGCGCAGCGTGGCGACGAGCGACTCCCGGGGCGCCGAGCGGTCGGCGATGTCACCGATGCCCACCGCCGTGGCGACGAAGCCGGTGCGGCCCAGCGCGCGGCGGGGCGTGAAGCGGGGAAGCGGATTCGCGGACATGCCTCCGGTTGTGCAAGAGCGCCCCTCACGTCGTCAAGGCGCTCGGCGCGGGAAGGTTCAGCGGAAGGGACCGGAGACCTCGAACGTCACGCCCGCGTTGCTGGAGTTCGTCGCCCCGCGCTGCGAGCTGAAGTACAGCCTGCGTCCATCCGGGCTGAAGGCCGGGCCCGTGAGCTCCGAGCCCGCGTGGCCCAGCACCCGCAGGAAGCTGGCGACGATGCGCTGGGGCCCCGGGGTGATGAGACAGATTTCCCGGTTGTCGCCGTCCTCCGCCACGAACAAATCCCCCGAGCGCGACACCACCACGTTGTCCACGCCCCTCAACGGCGAGCCCGGATACAGGGACGCGGCGTAGATGACCTCCAGCTTCCCCGTGGCCGGCGTGTGCGCCCACACGCGGTTGTCGCCCTTGGTGGTGACGTAGATGACGCCGCCGTCGTACCAGCAGCCCTCGCCGCCGTTGAACACCGTCGTCCGCGCCGCCACCTCCGGCTGGAGCGACGCCGGCTTGTTCGCGGCGCAGGCCACCCAGCTCACCGTCGCCGTTCCCGTCAGCGCATCCCCCGTCACCCGGGCCGCCTCCAGCGTGCCCGCCGCCAGCACCGGCCACGCGGACGGAGTGAAGCGGTACAGGCGCCCATTCGGTTGGTCCTCCGTCAGGTAGAGCCGTCCACCGTCCGGGTCCACCGCCACCGCCTCATGGGGGAACGTGCCGAGCGCGCCGCGCACCACGCCCTGCGAGGCCTTGGCCGGGTTGCACTCCCAGACGCGCCCGCCGCTGTGCTCCTCGCACGACAGCCACGTGCCCCAGGGCGTCGGCCCTCCCGCGCAGTTCATCCGCGTGCCGGACAGGATGCGGTACGCCGCCACCACGCTCCCGCCTCCGCTGAAGCGCAGCGCGCTGGCGCCCCCGGGGAGTCCCTCGCTGTTGGACACGTACACCCAGCCGCCGTCCGGCCGCGCGAAGCAGGCACCACCGTCCGGCGCGGTGTGCCACACGTAGCCCGTGTTGCCGACCGTCTGGCCCGAGCGGGCGATGATGCGCGAGGTGAAGCCCGCGGGCAGTCGCAGGCCGTTGACGTCCGCGCTCCCGGACATCGCCCCGTAGGGACTGGGCCCCGACTGGGCCGGCGCCGCATAGGCCTCCTTCCAGAACGAGGGGCCCCAGGCGAGCGCTCCACTTCCGAGCGCGGAAAGACGAAGGAAGCCACGGCGACTCAGACGCATGTGCGGGTTCTCCTGTGCGAGCAGGAAAACCACCCACCCCTCCCCTCACCACTGAACGCGACGCGAGCGTGAGGCCCGCGACATCACCCGCGTCGACTCGCGCGATTCTTGTCCCAGATGGCGTAGAGGATGATGAGGAAGGCGACAAGCCGCGCCACGTAGAGGTAGTAGCGGCGCTCGTCCAACGAGTCCATCAGCGACGACACCGCCGAGTTCGCGCCCAGCAGCGCGAAGGCCACCGCGAAGAAGCCGAACAGGCGCTCGTGCGACTGCTTCCAGAAGCGCAGGAAGAACAAGGCGCACGCCAGCCACCCCATCGCCGTCGCACCGTTGAGCATGGACCTGAGCATGGGCGAGCTACCTCACGAGGCGTCCCAGATGAGGCCGAACAACAGGATGGAGACACTGGCCAACGTGGCCAGCAGGCGCGGCATGTACAGGTCGATGGTGGTCGGCAGAATCACCAGGTCCACGAAGAGCAGCACGTTGCTGACCGCCATGCCCACGAAGCACAGCCCGCTCCACAAGAGCAGTCGGGACTGGCTGCTCTTCCAGGCGCGCAGCAATAGCACCGCGCACGCCACGCTGGTCAAGGCACAGAGGATGTAGACCGCCTCAGCCATGGTCGCCGTCCTTGTCCTTCTTGAGCACGAAGGCTTCCGCGAAGCCCCGGACCTTGTCCAACGGCCGGGAGAAGATGAAGGAGATGACCGTCACCCGCCGCGCACCGTACACCGCCGCCAGCTCCGTCACCGCCTGCACGTCTTCGGAACTCTCGGGACTGAAACGATAGACGGGCACGGCTCCGCCGTCGCTCACCAGCAACCTGCTCGCGGTGAGGTCCGCCAGCCTCGCGGCCGCGGAGGGTTCTGTGATGCGCAGCTCCAGGCTCACCGATGACGCGGTCCACTCCCGTCCAGGCTGGGCACGGAGCAAGAGAAGCACCTCCAGCTTCTCCAGCGAGTCGATATGCGTCGTGATGAAGCGCTGGACCCGCGGGGGTAGTCCGGCGTCGCTCACGAAGCCAACATGCTCCCGTTATTTTGTGCGTCAACCTTTTCCCGCATGGGGGTGTTCAGCTTCGGTCGCGGGGAGGTCCTTCGGCTGGTCGCTCCGCATCGTGGGGAGCGGGCCCTGTCCGGCCTCCTGCTCCGTCGGCGTGGAGACGGGGGGCACCAGGTGTCGCAGGCCCTCGACGAGCTGCTGTGTGGCGCTGGGGCCCGTCACGTCGAGGAGCGCGAGCAGCACCGTCTCCGGATGCCCGTACATCTTCGGCAACAGCGTGCTGTAGGCGCGCACCGAGCCCCGCTGCCCACCCAGCTCCCAGTCCACGTGAAGCCCGTGGAGTGCCTCGCCCCGGGCCGCGCGCATCAGCGGCTGCGCATCCTGGGGCAAGGGGTCGCCATCGCGTCCCCGGACGATGACGCCTTCATGCAGGCCCGGCGCTTCGCGATACGCCAGACATCCGCCGGCCAGTCCCTGGGCGGCCCGGTTGGCCAGCAGGGTGTGGCCGCTGCCCGGCTCCACCAGGGCCAGGGCCGTGGGCAGCGCGGCGAGCACGGCTTCCAGCCAACGCTGCTGGTTGCGGTGCGACTCCATCTCCCGGCGCAGGTGCTCCTCGCGCGTCCGGGTCCGCTCCGCCTCCATGCGCCGGTGGGCCTCCGCCAATTCGCCCTCGTGCTCGCGCCGCTGCGTCTCGCGCAGCGCCTCCGCCTGACGCCGCACCAGCTCCGTCTTGCGGAACAGGTCCACGAAGACGCCCACCTTGGAGCGGAGGATTTCCGGCTCGTAGGGCTTGAGCAGGTAGTCCACCGCGCCCACCGCGTACGCGCGCAGCTCCGGGAGCTGGCCGCGCGACAGGGCGGTGAGGAAGAGGATGGGCGTGTTGCGGCTGCGCTCGCGCTCGCGGATGAGACTCGCCGTCTCGAAGCCGTCCATTCCCGGCATGACGACATCCAGGAGGATGGCGGCGAAGTCCTGGGTGAGCAGGTGGCGCAGCGCCTCGCGGCCACTTCGCGCGGAGACCAGCTTCTGCCCCAGCGGGGCCAGCGTCGCCTCCAGCGCCAGCAGCCCCTCCGGCTGGTCGTCCACCAGGAGGATGTGGACGGGCTCCATGGAGAACACGGGGCCGCGCTCGCGCGAGGGCGCGGCGCTCATGGCTGCACCCGGCCGCGCGGCACATAGGCCAGTCGCGTCAGCCACCCTCCCACCTCGGAGAGAGACAGGCGCTCCACCTCGCCCTCCTGTCCCTCGCCGCCGTCGGACTCGCCCATCACCACCGCCACGCGTCCGCCCCGGCCCCTCAGGAAGCTCAAGCCCTCCTGTCCGTCGTCGTGGCCGGAGAAGAGCAGCCCCGCGGCCGCGGCGCCGTAGCTGTCCGCCGCGGACTCGAAGAGGGCGTCGATGGCGGGACGACAGCCGTGCTCCGGCGACTCCACGGACAGCGCCACGCAGCCCCGGTCCACCAGCAGGTGGTAGCCCCAGGGCGCCAGGTACACGCGCCCCGGCACCAGGTCCTCCTTGTCATCCGGCTCCACCACGGGCAGCGCGCAGCGGCGCGCCAGCGGCGCGGCCAGCACGTCATGCGGCCCCCGGTGCAGGACAATGACGACGGGCGCTGGCAGCTGCGCCGGCAACTGGGAGAGCAGCGTCTCCACGTCCGCCCCCGCGCTCCGGGGCGCCCCCACCACCAGCAACCCCACGCTCATGACACCCTCCGGAAGATGCGACCGCTGCCTTCCAGCTCCTCGTAGGCGGCGACGTGTGGAGTGCGCGCCAGCGACTCCTTGCGTCCCAGACACAGGAAGCCGAAGCGGGCGAGGCTCTCATACAGCCGCGTGTGCACCCGGTTGTGCAGGGCGCGATTGAAGGACAGCAGCGTGTCCCGACACACGATGACGTGGAACTCGTTGAACGAGCCGTCGATGGTCAGGTTGTGCTGGGTGAAGAAGATGCCGTCGCGCAGCCTGGGGTGGAGCAGCGCCCAGTTGCCGTCGCGGGTGTAGGAGTCGGACAGCGAGCCCCGCCCACCCGACTCCGCGTGGCGGCGCGCGTCGTCCTCGCCGGGCAGCGGCAGCACGCCGGTGCGAGCATCCGCCAGCAGTCCCTCGCTGGCATCGGACGCATAGAGCCGGCAGCGGCTCCACAGGCCCTCTTCGTGCAGGAGGATGGCCAGGGCATAGGTGTCCTCACCGGTGCCGCAGCCCGCGTGCCAGACGCGCACGGACGGCCAGGTGCGCAGCACGGGCACCACGCGCGTGCGGAAGTCTCGGAAGAAGGCCGCGTCCGAGAAGAGCCCGGGCGGCGTGCTGGAGAGCGCGCGCAGCAACCCCTCCAGCGCCTCGCCGTCGTGCAGCACGCGGGCCTGGAGCGCGGAGAAGGACTCCAGGCGCTCCTCGCGCAGGTGGCGCCGCAGCCGCCGCAGCAATTGCGGCCGGGAGTGGCTGCGCAAATCGAAGCCCCAGTGTCGGGCCACGCCCTCCAGGAGCAGGTCCGCCTCCAGGGCCTCCAGCGCCGCGACCGAGGCGCCCGCGCTCACCCGGAGACCTCCGTGCGCGAGCCACGCGCCTGGGCGCCTCGCGGCGCGTGCAGCCAGACGCGCAGCAGGCTGAGCAGCTTTTCGATATCCACCGGCTTGGTGATGTAGTCGGACGCGCCCGCCTCCAGGCACTTCTCCCGGTCCCCCTTCATCGCCTTCGCGGTGAGGGCGAGAATCGGCAGGTGCGCCACGCGCTCCATGCGGCGGATGGCGCGCATGGCCTGATAGCCATCCATCTCCGGCATCATCACGTCCATCAACACCAGCTCGATGTCCGCGTCCTTCTCCAAGAGTCCCAGCCCCTCGCGCGCGCTCTCCGCGAAGGCCACCTTCATGCCGTAGCGCTCCAACACGGTGTTGAGGGCGAAGATGTTGCGCACGTCGTCGTCCACCACCAGCACCTTGCGGTTGACCAGCAACGGGTCTCTCTCGCGCGCCTTCTCCAGCATCCGGCGCTTGGACTCCGACAGGTTGGCGGGCGAGCGGTGCAGGAACAGGCTCGTCTCCTCCAAGAGGCGCTCGGGGCTCTGCGCGTCCTTGACGACGATGGCCTCCGCCACGCGGCGCAGCTCCGTCTCCTGCGCGCGCGACAGCTCGCGGCCCGTGTAGACGATGATGGGCGGTCCCCCCGCGCCATGCACCTCGCGCACGCGGCGGATGAGCTCCGTGCCGGGCAGGTCCGGCAGGCCCAGGTCCAACACCATGCAGTCGAACCTGCGCTCCGCCAGCGCGGCCAGCGCGTCCGCCGCTGTGCCCACCGCCACCGTCTGCACGTCCTCGCTGCCCAAGAGCTCCAGCAGCGTCTGTCGGTGGACGGCGTCGTCCTCGACGATGAGCAGGCCCCGGCCCTTGCGCTCCACGAAGTCGCGCAGGGAGGCCAGCGCCGCGGCTGCGGCATCCGGGTCCGCCGCCGCGCGCAGGTGGCCGATGGCGCCCAGGTTGAGCGAGCGCTCGCGGTGGTCCTCGTCGGACACCGTGTACACGGGCAGCGCGCGGGTGCCCGCGTCGTGCTTGAGCCTGTCCAGCACCACCCAGCCCGCCATCTCCGGCAGGTCCAGGTCCACCGCCACCGCCACCGGCCGCGCGTTGCGCACGGCGTCCAGCGCGCCCTCCACCTCCGTGGAGACGAGCACCTTGAAGCCCGCCCCCTGCGCGGCCGCGCGCAGCCGCGCCGCGTGCTCGGCGGCGTGGGTCACCGCGAGCAGCACCTTGTCACCGGGCTGGATGGAGCCCCGGTCGTCGTCGATGCCCAGCGACGCCAACGAGACGGGGGGCGCCACTTCCTCGATGTGGAGCGGCGGCACCAGGGAGGCCGTGTGGGCCAGGGCGGCGGCCACGGGGACGGTCCGGGAGGTGTCCTGTCCCGGCCGGTCCGCGACGAAGTCGAGCGGCAGGTACAGGGTGAAGACGCTGCCCTGGCCCGGCTCGCTCTCCAGTCGGATTTCGCCGCCGAGCAGCCTCGCGATTTCACGGCTGATGGACAGGCCCAGGCCGGTGCCGCCGTACTTGCGCGCGGTGGAGCCGTCGGCCTGCTGGAACGCCTCGAAGATGATGTGGTGCTTGTCCTTGGGGATGCCGATGCCCGTGTCTCGCACGGAGAAGGACACCACCGAGGGCGCGGTGGAAAGCACCGGGTGGTCCGCCGTCCAGCCACCCCGCGCCATGCCGATGTCGAGCGACACGGAGCCGGACTCGGTGAACTTGAAGGCGTTGGACAGGAGGTTCTTGAGCACCTGCTGGAGCCGCTTGGCGTCCGTCTCCACCTCGCCCGCCATGCCCGGCGTCAGGTCGATGTCGAACTGGAGGCCCTTCTTGTCCGCCACCTGCCGGAAGGTGCGGTCCACGAACTCGCGCAGGTCGCTGAAGCGCAGCGGGCCCACGTCCACCGTCATGGTGCCGGACTCAATCTTCGACAGGTCGAGGATGTCGTTGATGAGTTCCAAGAGGTCCGCACCGGAGGCGTGAATCGTCCGGGCGAACTCCACCTGCCGCCCCGTGAGGTTGCCCTCCACGTTGTCGCTGAGCGTCTGGCTGAGGATGAGCAGCGAGTTGAGCGGCGTGCGCAGCTCGTGGCTCATGTTCGCCAGGAACTCCGACTTGTACTTGGACGTCAGGCTGAGCTGCTCCGCCTTCTCCTCGAGCGCGCGCTTGGCCTGCTCGACTTCGCCGTTCTTCCGCTCCACCTCCGTCTTCTGCTCGGAGAGCAGCTTCGCCTTCTCCTGAAGCTCCTCGTTGGTGCGGCGCAGCTCCTCCTGCTGACGCTTGAGCAGCTCCTCGGACTGCTGGAGTGACGTGGCCTGCTGTTCCAGGCGCTTGTTCGTCTCCGTCAGCTCCTCCTGCTGCTTGCGCAATTCGTCGGTGAGCGCCTGCGACTGCTTGAGCAGCGCCTCCGTGCGCATGTTCGCGGCGATGGTGTTGAGGACGATGCCGATGGACTCCGTGAGCTGCTCCAGGAAGCCCAGGTGCACGTCGCTGAAGCGGTGGAACGAGGCCAGCTCGATGACGGCCTTGATTTCCCCTTCGAAGAGCACCGGCAGCACGACGATGTTGCGCGGAATTTCTTCACCCAGGCCGGAGGAGATGCGGATGTATGTATCCGGCACGTCCGACAGGAGGATGGGTTCCTTCTCCAGCGCGCACTGGCCGACCAGCCCCTCGCCCAGCCTGAAGGAATTGGAGAGCCCCTTGCGCTCCCGGTACGCGTAGGACGCCAGGAGCTTGAGAATCTGCTCTCCGGCCTCGGCGCGGTCGGAGATGTAGAAGACGCCGTGCTGCGCGTCCACCAGCGGCGCCAGCTCCGACAGGATGACCTTGGACACCGTGAGCAAATCCCGCTGCCCCTGGAGGACGCGGGTGAACTTGGCCAGGTTCGTCTTCAGCCAGTCCTGCTCCGTATTCTTCCGCGTGGTGTCCTTCAGGTTGCGGATCATCTCGTTGATGTTGTCCTTCAGGGCGGCCACTTCGCCCTGCGCGGACACGGTGATGAACCGTGTGAGGTCGCCCTTCGTCACCGCCGTGGCCACCTCGGCGATGGCGCGCACCTGCGTCGTCAGGTTCGCGGCGAGCTGATTCACGTTGTCGGTGAGGTCGCGCCAGATGCCGGCCGTGCCGGGCACGCGCGCCTGTCCGCCCAGCTTCCCTTCGATGCCCACCTCGCGGGCCACCGTCGTCACCTGGTCCGCGAACACCGCCAGCGTGTCAATCATGCCGTTGATGGTGTCCGCCAGCTCGGCGATTTCCCCCTTCGCGTCCACGACGAGCTTGCGCTTCAAGTCACCGTTGGCGACCGCCGTCACCACCTTGGCGATGCCGCGCACCTGCGTGGTGAGATTGGACGCCATGGAGTTCACGTTGTCCGTGAGGTCCTTCCACGTACCGGCGACACCCTTCACCTCCGCCTGTCCGCCCAGCTTTCCTTCCGTGCCGACCTCGCGCGCGACGCGAGTCACCTCCGAGGCGAAGGACGAGAGCTGGTCCACCATCGTGTTGATGGTGTTCTTCAGCTCCAGGATTTCCCCCTGCACGTCCACGGTGATTTTCTTGGAGAGGTCACCGCGAGCCACCGCCGTCGTCACCTCGGCGATATTGCGCACCTGCGCGGTGAGGTTGGACGCCATGGAGTTCACGTTGTCCGTGAGGTCCTTCCATGTGCCGGCCACGCCCTTCACGATGGCCTGGCCACCCAGCTTGCCCTCGGTGCCGACCTCGCGCGCCACGCGCGTCACCTCGGACGCGAACGAGTTGAGCTGGTCCACCATCGTGTTGATGGTGTTCTTCAGCTCCAGAATCTCGCCGCGCACATCCACCGTGATTTTCTTGGACAGGTCTCCATTCGCCACCGCCGTCGTCACCTCGGCGATGTTGCGCACCTGAGCCGTCAGGTTGGACGCCATGGAGTTCACGTTGTCGGTGAGGTCCTTCCACGTACCGCCGACGCCGCGCACCACGGCCTGTCCGCCCAGCTTTCCTTCCGTGCCGACCTCGCGCGCCACGCGAGTCACCTCGGACGCGAACGAGTTGAGCTGGTCCACCATCGTGTTGATGGTGTTCTTCAATTCCAGAATCTCGCCGCGCACGTCGACGGTGATTTTCTTCGACAGGTCTCCGCGGGCCACCGCCATCGTCACTTCGGCGATGTTGCGCACCTGCGACGTGAGGTTGGACGCCATCGAGTTCACGTTGTCGGTGAGGTCCTTCCACGTCCCACCGACACCACGCACCACGGCCTGTCCACCCAGCTTCCCCTCGGTGCCGACCTCCTTCGCGACGCGCGTCACCTCCGAGGCGAACGACGAGAGCTGGTCCACCATCGTGTTGATGGTGTTCTTCAACTCCAGCACCTCGCCGCGCGCATCCACGGTGATTTTCTTCGACAGGTCGCCCTTGGCGACAGCCGTCGTCACGTCCGCGATGTTGCGCACCTGCGCGGTGAGGTTGGAGGCCATGGAGTTCACGTTGTCCGTGAGGTCCTTCCATGTGCCACCCACGCCGCGCACCACGGCCTGTCCACCCAGCTTGCCCTCGGTGCCGACCTCACGCGCCACGCGCGTCACTTCCGAGGCGAAGGAGTTGAGCTGGTCCACCATCGTGTTGATGGTGTTCTTCAGCTCCAGGATTTCCCCCTGCACGTCCACGGTGATTTTCTTGGAGAGGTCTCCATTGGCCACCGCCGTCGTCACCTCGGCGATGTTGCGCACCTGCGACGTCAGATTGGACGCCATGGAGTTCACGTTGTCCGTGAGGTCCTTCCACGTGCCGGCGACGCCCTTCACCACGGCCTGACCGCCCAGCTTGCCTTCCGTGCCGACCTCGCGCGCGACGCGCGTCACCTCGGAGGCGAACGAGTTGAGCTGATCCACCATCGTGTTGATGGTGTTCTTCAGCTCCAGAATCTCGCCGCGCACATCCACCGTGATTTTCTTGGACAGGTCTCCATTCGCCACCGCCGTCGTCACCTCGGCGATGTTGCGCACCTGCGACGTCAGGTTGGACGCCATGGAGTTCACGTTGTCCGTGAGGTCCTTCCACGTGCCGCCCACGCCCTTCACCACGGCCTGGCCGCCGAGCTTTCCTTCCGTACCGACTTCACGCGCCACGCGCGTCACTTCCGAGGCGAAGGACGAGAGCTGATCCACCATCGTGTTGATGGTGTTCTTCAGCTCCAGAATCTCACCGCGCACGTCCACGGTGATTTTCTTGGAGAGGTCGCCCTTGGCCACCGCCGTCGTCACCTCGGCGATGTTTCGCACCTGGGACGTGAGGTTGGAGGCCATGGAGTTCACGTTGTCCGTGAGGTCCTTCCACGTGCCGGCAACGCCCTTCACCCGGGCCTGTCCACCGAGCTTTCCTTCCGTGCCAACCTCGCGCGCCACGCGCGTCACTTCCGAGGCGAACGCGCCCAGTTGCTCCACCATCCCGTTCACCAGGCGGGCAGTGCGCAGGAACTCGCCCTTGAGGGGACGACCATCCACCTCCAGCGCCATCGTCTGGGACAGGTCGCCCTTGGCCACCGCGCCGATGACGCGGCCCATCTCCGTGGTGGGCTGGACCAGGTCCGCCACCAGCGTGTTCACCGACTCCACGCAATCCGCCCAGGAGCCCACCGCGCTCGCCACGTTGGCACGCTGGGTGATGCGGCCCTCCTTGCCCACCCCGCTGCCAATGCGCTCGAACTCATGCGCCATGCGCTCGTTGAGCTCGATGATTTCGTTGAGCGAGTCGGCCACCTTGCCGGCGTTGCCCACCTTGTCCACGGGCATGCGCACGGAGAAGTCCCCCTTGCGCACGGCGGTCAGCACACGCAGGAGCTGGCGCGAGTCCAGTGTGTCGGAGTCGTCCTCCACGGAGCGCGACGGCGGCGGAGGCGCGGCGCGACGAGAGACACCCTTCTTCACAGTCATTGAGAGCCCCAGCGCGTTCCCGCGAGCACAGCCCCCTCGGCTGTCGGGAACGGAATGTTTCGGAAGGGCTCCGTTCTCCCGCGACTCTCCGGGCGGGGATAGTCCCCTCGGGAGGGCCGGCTGACAGGCACTCGACACTGCGGCTTCGCTTCGTGAGCCAGCCGACACTTGCCCCACGGACCCAATGACGCCGTGTGAAATGCGGAACGACTCCGCCAGAGCCCGCGAGCTTAGTGACGCAGCCGGGGCGCCGGGGCCCGGACGTGGACCTCCATGCGCGCATCCCCCGCCACCACGCTGCTCAAGACTTCCTGCTGCTCGGGAGACAGCCGCGCCACGGCCCGCAGCGCGGCCACCAGCAGCAGCGCCTCCACCGAGGACGGCACGCCCACGCCCTCAGGCCCCGTCTTCAGCGGCATGGGCAAGCGGGGCACCCGGCCCGCGGAGGCCAGCGCCTCCACGGCATAGGCCGGCGACGTGTCCAGCGTGACGGCGATGGCGGGCAGCTCCTGCGCGGCATCGGCCTGCCCCCGCGCCTGCATCTCCATCAACATCTGGAGCGCGCCCGGCTTGAAGTACAGCGCCAGCCCCGCCCGGCCGTCGTCCATGTTGAAGACGCACCCCTCGAAGGTGTGCGTCAGCGGCCCTGAGACCGCCACCTCGAAGGGCTGGCTGTCGTCCCAGTGCGTCCACGGCCGCGCATCCCAGTACTCGGTCGCCGCCTGGACGAAGAGCAGCGCCTTGTCCGAGCCCAGCGCGGACAACCCTCGCTGTCCCCACGCCAGGAACGTGGCGATGGCCGCGCGCGACGAGAGGGCCGCCGGGGGAGGCTCCGCCACCGCCACGCCCAACACCGCGCCCGCCTCCGCGAGCTGGGGCTCACACCGCACCCCGCCCAGGTCCTCCAGTCCCTCCAGCAACACCCGCAGGCCCGAGGTGTCGTCCTGCTCGAAGACGGGCTGGGACGGCTCGCCAGTCTCGGTGATGCGCAGATAGACCTGCGTGCTCCCTTGAGAGAGCGGCACGGGACCGAGCTTGAGCAGATAGAACATGGGGCCTGTCGGCGGCGTTCGCGTCAGCCGGAGAGAGCGCGCTTGCCGTCCAGGGCCTTGCGGACCTGCTTCATCAGCGCGGGAATGTCGAAGGGCTTCTGGAGGAAGGGAATGCCCGGGTACTGGGCCCGCAACGCTCCCACGTCCACCGCGCTCATGCACAAGAGCGACACACCGGCCCAGTTCGGTTCCGCGCGGATGCGCTCGATGAGGGCGGGGCCGTCCAGCACCGGCATCATCCAATCGGTGAGGACCAGGTCCGGACGCAGCTCGCTCATCCGCTCCAGCGCCTCACGGCCATGAGAGGCCGTCAGCACACGGTAGCCCTCCTCCCTCAGGAGGTCCGCGAGGGCTTCCAGGATGCCTTGCTCGTCATCCACCACCAGGACCGTCTCCATACGGGCGGGCTTCACTCCTCACGAATCAGGGATGGCCACCGGTCCGGTGTCGGGCAAGGCCCGTCAACAGGGTGTCCAGGGCAACGTCGAAGGGAGGCAGTACCTCGATTCCTTGTCGGGAGATGATGAACTCCCGGATGGAGGGGTCGTACTCGGTGTCCCTCAGCTTGAAGATGCTCAGCAGGCGGCGAAGTCGCCCCTCCAGCTCCACGTGCCTCAGGAAGAAGAGGTTCTCCGCCACGGCGGAGGGGCCGACTTCCAGCGGCATGTCGAGCGCGGGCCCGAAGAGGCGGGGCGTCTCCAGGCTGAAGATGGTCGTCGCGCACGACAGGCGCAGCTCCTGGGTGAGCGCCGCGAAGAACGAACTCATCCGCGAGCCATCCGGGGAGGCCTGGCTCATCGCGCTCAACCCATCCACGAACACCCGCGACACCTGGTGCCGCCGCACCGCGCTCAAGAGTTGGTCCGCCAGCACATCCAGGATGGATTCCGCGGGGGGTTGCCAGAGGATGTGCATCCTCCCGTCCTTGACCGCCCCACCCATGTCCATGCCGGCGGCAGCCGCCTTGTGGAGCAGCCGTTCGGGCGACTCATAGAAGCCCATGTACAAACAGCGCTCACCCCGCTTCAGCCCCTCGGCGAGCAAGCTGCTTCCCATCAGCGTCTTGCCACTGCCGGGAGGCCCGAGCATCAGCGACGTGGAGCCCTTGGCCAGCCCGCCCGGGAAGAGCGCATCCATCGACGGGATGCCGAAATGCACCCGCTCGCTCCCCGGGTCCGGCGGCGGGGTGCGCCGCATGCGCGCCTCCAGCCGGGGGAAGACCTCCAACCCATCATTGGAGATGCGGAAGGTGTGCACGCCGCTCAGGGTGGCGCCCCCCCGGAACTTGCGCACCTGGAGCTCTCGCCACGAGCGCACGCCCAGGGTGCGCTCGCGCAACTCCAGGATGCCGTCCACCATGGTGTATTCCGGATGGACGGTGGGGCCGTTGGAGCTGGTGAGCATCAGCGCGGTGAAGCGGGACAGGCCCGCGGACACCTGCAGCTCGTGGATGAACTTCTTGAAGTCGCGACTGCTGCCGGCCGCCTCCTGCGCCTGCACCAGACCGTCCAACACCAGGATGCTGGTGTTGTGGTTGCGCACCTCGCGCCGCAGCAACTCCAGCAGGCCGGGCAGGCCCTGCTCCTCCAGCGTGCGGAAGCCGCTGACGTAATAGACACTCTCCGGCAGCAGCGCGGAGTCGAAGAACGCCATGTCGCGCATGTTGGCGAGCATGCGAGCGTGCGACTCGGCCAGCAGCGTGACGTAGAGGCACCGCGCCCCTCCACGTCCCTGGTGGTAGCAGAGCTGGTTGGCGAAGAGCGTCTTGCCCGCCCCGGGCTCACCGACGACGATGTAGACACCCGAGGTGACGAGGCCACCACCCAGCACGCCGTCGAGGCCGGGCACGCCAGTGGTCACGCGCGCGTCCTGCCGCGGCGCTTGCTCGGAAGGAGACATGGACGGGCTCATACCGCAAAACCCGGCGTCCGCGCCCCTGGATTGGTTACAGGGGTGGGTTCAGGGGGGACCGGCCTGGTCGGCGACCACCACGAAGTGCTCCTGGACGTGTCGCACATCCGAGGCGTGCGACACCCGGAACTCGTAGCGGCCCGGCTTGTCGATGCGCACGCGCAGGGGCGTGGCGGCGGCTCCGGTCCGCGCGGTGAACTCGTGCACGCAGCGGGCCTCGTCGCAGTCCACCTTCGCGAGCGAGGGCGCATCTCGCAGCCGGGGATGGAAATCCAGCGGGGGCGGCGTCTCGAGCCAGACGGTGGCGGGCTCTCCGGAGTGGACGCCGTGGGCCCAGGGCAACTCCAGCCAGCCGGCTCCATCGCCTGGAAGTCGAAAGGCGACCTCCCTCGCGGGCAGGAGTTCAGGGCTCAAGGGTCCACTCTCATCCCCTCGCGCGAGCAGCAGCAGGGCCAGCGCGCCCGCCAGCGCCGCGCCCACCAGCACGCGCGCGGCGGGATGGTGCGACAGGGCTCTTGGGGTAGGTGTCTGCGTTGGCTCGCGCCCACGGGAGTGCTCGGCCCGGATGAGCGCGGCCTGGAGCCGGGCCCGCAGGTGGGGCGAGGGCTTCTCGCCCCGAAGCGCCTCCAGCGCCGCGCGGACCTTCTCGGGAAGTGGCGGTGGCCCGCCCTCATCCTCGGTGCTCATGGACGGCCTCCCTCGCTGACAGTCTGAGCCTGACGGCTGGAGGACTCCGTGAACAACACGCCCAGCCGCGCCCGGCCCCGAGAGTGTCGACTCTTCACCGTGCCCAGGGGCAGCGCGAGCACCCGCGCCACCTCCTCGTAGTCCAGGTCCTCCACGTCACACAGCAGCACCACCAGCCGGAACTTCTCAGGCAGCGCGTGCAGACACGCCAGCACCAGCTCCGCCTCCTCGGCGCCGCACAGCCGTGCCTCCGGGTCCGGCTGCTCGGTTCCGCCCTCGAAGAGCGAGCCCAGCACCGACGAGGCCCCTTCCAGCACCGAGTCCAACAGCGAACGCCGCCGCGCCTGCGTGCGCCGGTTCTCCAGGAACTGGTGTCGCGCGATGCCACACAACCAGCCCAGCCACGAACCCGAGTCTCGCGAATCCCAGTTCAGGAAGGCCCGCACCAGCGAGTCCTGGAGCAGGTCCTCCGCCTCCTGCCGGCTGCGACACAAGGCCAGGCAGAAGCGATGGAGCCGGGGCAACAGCGGCTCCACCACGACCTCGAATCGCTCTCGCGCACCGAGCTCCGCGGGCGACTCACTCTGTTTCATTTTCAATCCAGACACGACACCGCCCACGAACCCATCCCCCAAGAAACCAAGACATCCCAGACGGGTGATGACCTGCTCATAAAGAGCGCGTCCCGCATCAGCCGTAAAAACGCGAAGTAAAGCAAGTCCGGGAACCGGAGCGCGTCTCGTTCCATCTCTCGCTGTCGAGGGGGCTGGGCTCGCGCTGGGAGGCGATGTCCGCCCGTGTACACGGGAGGCCGTGACGTCATGCGAGGCTCGCAGTCCAATGTCAGTCATTCTCATGGAACCCCGGGGCAGGCTTCCTGGAAGCAGGACTTCGTCGCGGGCTTCCTCGTCTTCCTGCTCGCGTTGCCCTTGTGTCTGGGTATCGCGATGGCGAGCGGCTTTCCGCCCGTGGCGGGCATCCTCACGGCGGTGGTGGGCGGAGTGCTGTCGACGTGGGTGGGCAGCGCGCGGCTGACCATCAAGGGCCCGGCCGCGGGGCTCATCGTCATCGCGCTCGGGGCGGTGACGGAGCTGGGCGGAGGGGACGCGGTGCTCGGCTACCGTCGCGCGCTGGCGACCATCGTGGTGGCCGCGTGCCTCCAGGTGCTCTTCGCGGTGCTGCGCGCGGGGAGGCTGGGGGACCTGTTTCCCTCGGCGGTGGTGCACGGGATGCTCGCGGCCATCGGCGTCACCATCTGCGCAAGACAGGTCCACGTGCTGCTCGGGGTGTCACCCGTGGCGCGGACGCCCCTGGGGTTGTTGGCGGAGGTGCCGAGCAGCGTGGCGCGGCTGAACCCGGAGATTGCACTCATCGGAGGGCTCAGCCTCCTGTTGCTGTTCGGCCATGCGGCGCTCTCCCAGCGGGTGGCGTGGCTCAAGCGGGTGCCGGCGCCCCTGCTGGTGCTGGCCGTCGCTGTACCGCTGGCGCTCGGGTTCGACCTGGAGCACGCACACACGTTCACCTTCTCCCATGCGGTCTTCTCGGTGGGGCCAGGCCATCTGGTGAACCTGCCGAGCAACCTGCTCGCGGCCATCACCTTCCCGGACTTCTCCACCGTGCCGAGCGTGCTGGGGCTCAAGTACGTGGTGATGTTCGCGTTGGTGGGCAGCGTGGAGTCGCTGTTGACGGTGAAGGCGGTGGACCTGCTGGCCCCGGAGCAGCGCCGCTCGGATTTGGACAAGGACTTGTTGGCCACGGGCCTGGGCAACCTGGTGGCGGGGTTGCTGGGCGGGCTGCCGATGATTTCAGAGGTGGTGCGCAGCTCCGCCAACCTGGGCTACGGCGCGAGGAGCCGGCTGTCGAACTTCTTCCACGGCGTGTTCCTGTGGGGGTTCGTGGCCTTCGCGCCGGGACTCATCCACCGCATTCCGCTGGCCGCGCTCGCGGGGATGCTCATCTTCACGGGCGTCCGACTCGCGTCGCCGGGTGAGCTGGTGAAGGCGTACCGGATTGGCGCGGAGCAGGTGCTCATCTTCTGCTTCACGCTCATCGTCACGCTGGCCACGGACCTGCTGGTGGGCGTGGCCTCGGGCATCGTCCTGAAGGCGGGCGTGCATCTGCTCAACGGGGCTTCACCGAGGGAGCTCTTCCGCCCCGACATCCAGGAGCAGGTGGGCGCGGACCAGGTGGTGCTGCGGGTGCGGAGCGCGGCGGTGTTCACCAACTTCCTGACGTTCAAGAAGCTTCTGAACCGGCACGCTCTCGTCCGGATCATCGAGGTGGACCTGACGGAAGCCCGCCTCGTGGACCACACGGTGATGCAGCGGCTGCACGAGCTGGAGGCGGAGCTGTCGCGGGAGGGGCGACAGCTTCGAGTGCTCGGGTTGGAGCAACACCGGGGAATGTCCTCGCATCCGCTGTCCGCGCGGAAGAAGGCGCCGAGCGGCAACCTGGGGCTCACGCCCTGAGGGGACACCATGAGCCACGCTCCCTGTCCCACTTCGTCCCCGTCCCCGGAGGACCGGGGTTCAAGGCTGCGCGCCGCGTTGGCCGGCGCCAGCCACGTCCTTCCCGCCCAGGGTCCCATCGGCGTGTTCGTGCACCACAACACGCTGCACGCGTATCAACACCTCCCGTTCCACGAGGCGGTGGCCACCGCGAGCAAGACGTTCGGCGCGGAGGGATATCTGTCCGAGGCGCGCTTTCTCGAGCTGTACCGGCGAGGCCGCATCACCGACGAGGACTTGCGCGCAGTGCTCGCGGAGCCCGAGTACCGCGTGCCACCCGCTCCCTTCTCCGCCGATGCGGAGAGACAGAGCGCCGCATTCACGGCGCAGGACGCGGCTCCCGCCGAGTGGGCAGCGCGGTTCGCGGACTCAACGAAATGGAGTGCCTTCTTCACCGACGAGCCATGCTCGGCGCAGGCGGTCGCGGCCCCAACAGGACAGGCTGTCCACTTCACCCTCGAGCCAGGCCTGGCACCGGCCGCGCGGCGAGACGCACGCGCATCTGCGTCGAGACTTTTACGGGACGCGCAATCGGTGCTGGGCGGCTTGCCGCCACGCGCCCCCATGGAGCTGATGCGGCTCGCCCTGCTCCACCCCGTGGAAGTGGAGTCGGAGGCGTCACTGCGCTGGAAGCTGGAGGAGCACTCCGCCGCGTACCGCCTTCGAGCGGACCTCTCTCCGACGACGCGTCACGCGCTGCTGGAGCGCTCAGCCCAGGGGCTGCGCATCTGGATGGACCGGGTGGGACGAGGCTGGACGATGACGGAGCTGGCGTGCGCGCTGCTCGGTCCCGACGTGGAGTCCACCGTTCGCGCGGTGGCGAGCCACGTCCCCCGTCCTCTTCCCGTGGACGTGGCGCTGCGACTGCTGGGCATCCCCGCAGCCCGTGCGAGCGCATATGTCGACCGGGTCTCCGCCCTGCTCGACGGAGAGACCTCGTTCACGAGGGAAGACTGGCTGAGCGCGGAGGCGTCCTGTGTCACTTCGGCGTTGGCCTCGGCCTTCGGAGGTGATGGGAGCCTGGGCTCACTCCGTGAGCGCATGGAGACCAATCCCGAGCCCTTCGCGGTGAGTGCCCTCTGGTCCAGTTGCCGCACGCCGCTGCTGACGACCAAGGGACACGACAAGCCTCCGATGACGGACGTGCGCAGCCACCGCGAGTTGCTGTGCGAGGCCACGGGCGAGGATGTGAACGACCTGCTTCATCCCCTGCTCATCCGTGCCTGCGCGGCCTTCCTGGACGAAGGCGTCTCGCACTGGAACCTGCCAAGCCGGGAGCACGGCTTCCACGCGGCATGGAGGTCAATGACGTGCGACGGGCTTGGCGCCGCACCGGACTGGCTGGAGGGACTGGAAGACGAACCGTCACTCGCGCCAGAGGATGCCGTACTGGAGGCACTCGACGCGCTGGGTGTTCCCGAAGCCGACTGGGAGCCCTATCTCGTCCGCGTGCTGCTCGCGCTGCCGGGCTGGGCGGGGATGTTTCATCGACTGGAGCACCACCCCGGGGACCGCCCCAGTGGAGCACCACCCGCGCGACTGATGGACTTCGTCGCGGTGCGGCTCACCCTGGAACGACATGCACTGCGCGAGGTGGCGAGGCAGCGACTCGACTACACAGGTCCCCTGTCGGGACTGGCGGAGGCCGCGAGACGCACCATCGAGTCCACGCGGGTTTCAGCGCGCTCGACATTGGAGGGAAGCTGGCGACTCTTCCAGTGGGCTCAGCTCATGGGCCTGTCCGCGATGGACGTGGCCGAGCTTCCCCTCCGAGCCCGACACGAGCTGCTCACGTGGCTGGAAGCCTTCGACGCCAGCGCGCGCCAACGCGTGTGGCAAGCGGCGTACGAGCATCACTACCGAAGAGAGGTCTGTCGAGGTCTCGCGCGCAACCGCCTCCGCCCGGAGTCCGAGCGCACGGTGACGGCAGCGCGCTTCCAGGTGATGTTCTGCATGGACGACCGCGAGGAGTCCTTTCGCCGCCACTTCGAGGAACTGGACGCGCGACACGAGACCTTCGGCATCGCGGGCTTCTTCGGTGTGGCCTTCGACTACCGGGGACTGGACGACGTGGGCCACGTCGCGCTGTGCCCGGTGGTCGTCACCCCGGCACATGTCGTGGAAGAACAAGCGCGACCGGAGCACCAACCCCTCGCGGAAATCCGAGTCAGGAGACGAGGGCTGTGGGCACGCCTCGACCAGACGTTGCAGCAGGGCACCCACGCCCTGGAGGTCTCCTGGTTGCTCGTGCCGCTGCTCGGCCTGCTGTCCGCGCTGCTCCTGCCCTGGCAGCTCCTCTTTCCACGCGCACTGGGCAGGCTGCGGAGGACCTTCTCCGCGACACTCCTTCCCAGGCCGCCCACTCGACTCACGAGCCTGCGCGAGCCAACCACCCACCGTCCCTCACCCACGCTCAAGCCCCTGGGCTTCACCCTCGACGAGAAGGCGGCGCGCGTGGCCGCGTCGCTGGAGAGCCTGGGACTGGTGAAGGACTTCGCGCCGTTGGTGGTGGTGCTCGGCCATGGGGCGGCGAGCGTCAACAATCCCCATCAGGCGGCCTATGACTGCGGCGCGTGTGGCGGTCGGCACGGAGGACCGAACGCACGACTCTTCGCGGAGATGGCCAACCGTCCGGAGGTCCGCGCGAGGCTCCGGGAGCGCGGCCTTCACATCCCGGACACCACCTGGTTCATCGGAGGGCTGCACAACACCACCACCGATGAAGTGTGCCTCCACGACACCGAGGCCCTCCCCGACGCCCTCCATTGTGAACTGTCCGCGCTGCGTGCCGCGTTGGACCGTGCCCGCGCATTGTCAGCCCAGGAGCGCTGTCGGCGCTTTGAGTCCGCGCCCCTCGGCCTGTCTACCTCCGCGGCGCTCCGGCATGTCGAGGCTCGCGCGGAGGACTTGGGTCAGCCCCGGCCCGAGCTGGGGCATGTCACCATCGCGTCCTGCATCGTGGGCCGTCGAGCGCTCACGCGAGGTCTGTTCCTGGACCGGAGGGCGTTCCTCATCTCCTACGACCCGACGCGGGACGCGAGCGGCGAAATCGTCGAGCGCATCCTCCTGGCGGCGGGCCCCGTCGGCGCGGGCATCAGCCTGGAGTACTACTTCTCCTGCGTCGACAACGAGCGCTACGGCTGCGGCACCAAGCTGCCCCACAACCTCACGGGCCTGCTCGGAGTGATGGACGGCACAGAGAGTGACCTGCGCACGGGGTTGCCTCGGCAGATGATTGAAATCCACGAGCCGATGCGATTGCTCCTCGTTGTCGAGGCGAGCACCTCGGTGCTGTCGGCCATCCTCGCGCGACAGCCCGCGCTCCGCGAGCTCATCCATCATCAGTGGGTGCAGCTCGTGAGCGTGGACCCGATGACGGGCGCGCAGCATCGCTTCACGCCCTCCGGGTTCCAGTGGCTCGCGACACCGGAGACATCGTTGCCGGAGGTGGCCTCCTCGCCCCACTGGTACCGAGGCCACCGCGACTTCCTGCCCCCTGCCCTCATTCTCGCGCCGCGCTCCTTCGGAGAAGACCGTCATGCCGCTCCCTGAGCTTCCCGTGGACTGGCTCGCGGCGGCGGTGCCGCTGAGTCCCCTGCTCGCCTTCTTCATCCTTGGAGCGGTGATGCTGCTCCACCGCGCTCCCAGCGAACGCTGGATGGCGCGCTGGGTACTGGGGGCGCTGTGGCTGTCACTGGCGTGTGCGGTGGCCACGGTCCTCCACTGGCGCTCCCAACCCGGGGACGTGCAGGTGAGCCTGGGCCCGTGGTTCTCCTCGGGTGAGTCGAGCTTCGAGATGACACTCCACATTGACCGGTTGTCGGCGACGATGATGCTGCTGACGAGCACCCTGACCCTGCTCATCGGCCGCTTCTCGGTGAGCTACCTGCATCGAGAGCCGGGCTTCGCGCGGTTCTTCCTGCTGCTGGCGATGTTCTCGTCGGGGATGTTGTTGCTGGTGGAAGGCGGCAGCCTCGACATGTTGTTCGTGGGCTGGGAGTGGGTGGGGCTCGCGTCGGCGCTGCTCATCGGCTTCTTCCATGAACGGGCCGCGCCACTGAGCGCGGGGCTCCGGGCCTTTGGAACCTACCGACTCTGTGACGTGGGCTTGCTGGCGGGGCTGGTGTGGCTGCATCACCTCGCGGGCACGACCGAGTGGACTCACCTCTCCGCGATTCCGTCGACGACGCTGAGCCTGTGTCTGGTGCTGGCGGCCATGGGGAAGTCGGCGCAGTTCCCCTTCAGTGGCTGGCTGCCTCGGGCCATGGAGGGCCCTACGCCGTCCAGCGCGCTGTTCTACGGAGCGCTCTCCGTGCACGCGGGCCCATATCTGCTGCTGCGCGCGGCACCGCTGCTGGAGCAGGCACCCCTGGCCAGGGGAGCGCTGGTGCTGGTCGGATTGCTCACGGCCCTTCACGCCACCCTGGTGTGGCGGGTGCAGACAGATGTGAAGAGCGCGTTGGCGTATGGCGTGCTGACGCAGGTGGGATTGATGTTCGCGGAGGTGGGCCTCGGGCTGTACACGCTCGCGCTGTTCCATCTGGTGGCACATGCCTGTTTGCGCTGTCTTCAACTCCTCCGAGCACCTTCCGCCCTGAGGGATGTCCAGGCACGGCGCGCGGCGCTCCGAGACACACGGGCACCCTCCATCGTCACGGTCCACAGGTGGCTACCCACGAGGCTCTACCGCTTCGCACTGGAGCGATTCGCGCTCGAGGTCCTGACGGAACGCTGGCTGGTGAAGCCCGTGCTGCGCCTGGGGCACCGGTTGGATGAAGCAGAGCGCCGCTGGATGGACATGCTCGATGCCGGAGCACCACGCCCGGTTCCCGTCCAACCCGCGTCGCGTCCCACCGAGTCCGCATCGAGCAATCCCACCCCGGGGGCCGCATGAGCCCGACGATTCTCCTGACCCTCCTGGTGTCACTCCCTCTCGTGGGCGTCTTGTTGCTCACAGTGCCGCGTCAACACACGTTGGCCCGCATCACCGCCACGGGCACCGCGGCCCTCACCCTGGGGCTCGCCATCGCGGCGCTGCTCATCGCGGGAAGCGAGACACCTGCCTCCGGAGTCACGGCGCCCTGGCTCGGCGTGACCTGGCGCCTTGGCGTGGACGATGCGGGCGCGCTCGCGCTGCCACTCACCGCGCTGCTCACCCTCGTCACCATCGTCGCGAGTCCCCGCCACTCCTCCGGCCAGCGGTTGCTCACCGCACTGCTCATCACCGAGAGCGCCACCCTGGGCTTCTTCTGTGCACGCGACCTGCCGCTCCGACTCGGCTTCTTCCTCGCCATGGCGGCACCTCTGGCGGCACAGCTCGCTCGCGAAGGACGAGCCTGGCGCCCGGTCCGCGCGTACCTGCTCGCAGGAACCCTGCCCCTCATGCTGGCCGTGGCGCTGGTGGGGCTGCTGAGCTGGCACACGGGAGTAGCGACACCGCGAGACTCGCTCGTCAGAGACCTCCCTCACGGCTGGCGCATGGGACTCTGCACGCTGCTCCTCGTGAGCGTCTGCGCGCGACTGGCGGTGGTGCCCTTCCATTCCTGGCTGCCCGTCCTGATGACCCGAGGCCCCCTCTGCGTCGGCGTCCTCTGGATGAACCTCGCCGCGAGCCTCCAGTTGCTGACACAAGTCATCCGACCGCTCCTGCCCGAGGAGTGGGCCACCGTGGCTCCCGCGCTGGGAAGCCTGGGAGCCGGCGCCGCGCTCTACGGCGCGCTGCTCGCGCTCGTCCAGACAGACCTGCGCCGCATGTTGGCCTTCCTCCTCGTGAGTCAGTCCGGCCTGCTGCTCGCGGGCGTGACGCTGGGTGGTCCCACCGGGCTCCCCGGGGCCTGGCTCCAATGTCTGTCCATGGGCCTCACCTTCACGGGCCTGGAGCTCGTCGTCCGCGCCATCGAGGCGCGCACGGGCACCACGAACCTGGACCCACGCAGCGGGCTCACGGTCCGAGCGCCACGCATGGCCACGGTCTTCCTGCTGCTCGGCCTCGCCGCCCTGGGCTTCCCGGGCACGCTCGGCTTCGTGAGCGAGGACCTCCTCCTTCGAGGCACGCTCGGAGCACATCCCCTGCTCGCGCTGCCGCTGCTGCCGGCGCTCGCGCTCAATGCCATCACGTTCCTGCGAGCCTTCCAGCGCGCCTTCCTGGGCCCACGCCGAGTCCCCAGCACGCCTGCTTGCACCGAGGACCTCCTGCCCCGCGAGCGCTGGACGATGCTGACGTTGGTCGCCCTCCTCTGCGTGAGCGGCCTGTGGCCCTCCGTGCTCGCGCATCCACCCATCGCGCCGGGGCGCTACTCGTCGCTCTCCGCCTCATTCCATTCCGGGGGGAGCACCACTCCAGGGAACAGGTGACCCCGAAAGCGCCCGCTCTCCCGCCGCGTGCCAATGCGCGAGGAGTGTCTGGCATCACTCGCGGACGTGCCTACCGTCAACGAGAGGCCACGTGGAATCGGAGGGGTCATCATGAGACAGGTGAGCAGACGAAGAGTCCTGGGAGGAGTCGCCGCGGCCCTCATTCTCGGGCTGGGAGGTGGCTGTAGCTCCAGCCACTCCCACAAGAAGGTGGAGACCGCGAAGGTGGAGGACTCCTGGATGGCGAGGGTGCCTCCCGACCAGATGGATGACGTGCGTCAGGCGCAGCTCGTCGTGAGCACGGCGGAGGAACAACAGGAGCGGGCGAACGTGTCCGTGGAGGACGGCAAGCGAGACCTGCAGGTGGCGCAGGGGCGCGAGCAGGCCGCGGAGGCTCGTCAGCAGGCCTCGGTGGATGCGCTGTCGGCGGCCCAGGAGACGGGGCAGGCGGACGCCATCGACCTGGCGCAGAACGACCTGGCGCAGGCCAACACGGAGCTCGCCGCAGCGAAGGCGGAGACGGCCCTGAATGAGAAGACCGTCACCACGCGCGAGTCGGTGGTGCAGGTGCGGGAGCGCGAGCTCGATGTCGCGAACGCGGAGCTGGCGCAGACCCGCTTCCTCACCCTCCAGCGCACCGGAGACGTCCGAGCACAGCAGGTGGATGGCGATGAACTCGCGCGGAATCTCGAGGAGGCACGCGCCAAGGCTCGGGATGCTGGGGACCAGGTGGACGCGAACATCACGGAACAGGAGCAGGCCCAGGCCACGTGGGAGCAGCTCGACGCGCAGACCCAGGCGTACGGCGGCAGCGGCGAGCCGTAGCGCGGTGAGTCAGGCGCCGCGCGGACAACAGTGGTCGCGGCGTGCGGGGATGCCATAGAACGAGGGGCACACCGTCCAGGAGCGCCCGCCCGCGTGGAGACCCTCGTCCGCATCGCCGAAGCCCTCGGTCGCTTCTCCGCGCGCTTCGTGCCCAGCGCCTTCTCCATCGCCGTCCTGCTGAGCCTGCTCACCATGGGGCTCGCCATGGGCTGGGCGGACGCGCCCGCCCCCAAGGTGCTCGACGCCTGGGGCGGCGGCTTCTGGGAGCTGCTCACCTTCTCCATGCAGATGGCGCTGGTGATGTTCACCGGCTACCTGCTGGCGCTCACCACGCCCGTGCGCGCGCTCCTGGAGAAGGTCTCCGGACTGGCGCGCACGCCGCGCGGCGCCGTGGCGTTGATGGCCTTCGTCTCCATGGCGCTGGCGTACATCAACTGGGGCCTGTCCCTGGTCGCCAGCGCCATGCTGGTGCGCTACGTCGCGCGGCGCAGGCCGGACGTGGACTACCGACTGCTCGTCGCGTGCGCGTACTTCGGCCTGGGCGCGACGTGGCACGCGGGCCTGTCCGCCTCCGCGCCGCTGTTGGTGGCCACGCCGGGCCACTTCCTGGAGAAGAGCATCGGCCTCATCCCCATCGACCGGACCCTCTTCTCCACGTTCAACGTGGTGCTCACCGTGTCCGTCGTCGCCGGCCTCACGCTGCTCGCGTGGGCGCTGCACCCCAAGCCCGAGCACGTGGTGCGCGTGGACCCCGCCGTGCTGGAGAAGCTCGGAGACTTCGTCCCGCCCGAGCGCCCCGCGGAGAAGAGCCTGGCCATCTGGCTGGACCACGCGCGGCTGCTCAACGTCATCTTCGGCGTGCTGGGCCTGCTGTGGCTTTCCCGCTACCTGTGGCTGAACGGCGGCTGGCGCGCGCTCAACCTCAACGTGGTGAACTTCACCTTCCTGGTGCTCGCGGTGCTGCTGCACGGCACCCCCGCGCGGCTCATCAAGGCGGCGGAGGAGGCCGGGAGCGTGCTGCACGGCATCGTCCTCCAGTTCCCGCTCTACGCGGGCATCTACGGCATCTTCAAGGCCACGGGCCTCACGGACCGCATCGGCGAATTGTTCGTGTCGCTGTCCACGAAGGAGACGTTCCCCGCCGTCGTCTATCTGTACAGCGGCGTGGTGAACTACTTCGTCCCCTCGGGCGGCTCCAAGTGGGCCATCGAGGCGCCCTACCTCCTCGACGCGGCCAGTCGACTGGGCGTCGCGCCGGAGAAGGTGGTCCTCGCGTATGCGTGGGGCGACATGGCCACCGACCTCATCCAGCCCTTCTGGGCGCTGCCGCTGCTGGCCGTCGCGCGGCTCGAGTTCAAGGACATCCTCGGCTTCCTGCTGGTGGCCTTCCTCGTGTACCTGCCGCTGGTGACGCTGGCCTTCTTCCTGCTCGGGTGAGGCTGGGCGAGGGCCTCGCCTTTCGTGCTACACAGGGCCCAGGCCGGCCGGGGAAGGCCGGCTCGAACTCACCGAACGAGGGGACCCCGAAACATGAAGAAGCTTCTGACGCGGAGCATGGTGTGCGCGGTGCTGGGGATGTCGTCGCTGGCCTTGGCGCAGGACGCGGCGCCGGAGGCTCCGGCCAAGGAGCCCGCGAAGGCGCCGAGCGCCGACGCGGTGCGTGACACCTGGAACTACTTCTACAACGGCCAGAAGCAAGGTCCTGTGCTGGTGGAGGCCAAGCTCTGTACGGAGGTGGCCAAGGACGGCCCCAACAAGTACGAGTGCATCGCCGAGGTCGGCGCCGAGGGCATCAAGGCGAACACCACCGTGATGCTGTGGCAGGCCTACCTGGTGCCCCAGGGCGACTCGTACGAGGACGTCATGGTGCAGACCAAGCAGGGCGCCGTGGTGCGCGAGACGAAGGACGTGAAGCTCAAGGGCGACGGCTGGCGCGCGCGGCAGTGGACGGGCGTGCGACTGAACAAGCCCGGCACCTGGACCGTGACGGTGATGCGCGGCGACCAGGTCCTCAAGGAGCTGCAGGTCAAGGTGAACTAGTCTCCGGAAGGCCCGTCACCGGGCTTCCAGAAACACGCGACGCCCGCCGGTGGCCAGGACAGGCCCCGAGCGGGCGTCGGTGTTTTCAGCGTCAGGCATTCCGGCTCATGGCGCCGGCAGCGGACTGAAACTCGGGTCGTTCGGCGCGGACGGGCTCCAGGCATTCACGCGGGTGTTGATGGCGCGGTACGTGAGGGTGTTCTCCCACTCTCCGATGAGGACGAGGAAGGTGGGCGTGCCCAGCACGCGGCCCCGGATGGTGCGCTCGATGGGCGTCGCATCCGCGGTCCTCAGGCCGAGCCAGGTGTAGACCGGCGTCGTCGTGGACACGGGCGGAGAGAACGCCGCGCCCGTGACGGGCTGCGTGGCCGTGGCGAAGGTCGCCCCCGTGAAGAGCGGAGTGAAGACCTCCCGGCTGGAGCCGTCGGCCTGGAACGAATAGGAGCCGAAGGTGAGCGGCGTGGGCGAACTGGCCGAGCAGTGGATGAAGCGCAGGAACGGTGACTGCGCGCCCTCCGCCGAGAACTCATCCCTGACGACAGTGAGCGTGGGCGAGCCCTCCACCCGGCCACACAGCACGCCCAGGTAGCGACGACCCGCCTCCAGGGGACCTGTGGCCGCGCCCTCCAGCACCCCTTGCCCGGGCTGGCCATTCACCGTGAAGCGCAGCGAGAAGCCCGTCGTCGACACCGGCAGGTCCGCCACCTTTGGCGCGGCGCCGTAGGCCATGGCGGTCGCGATGTTCGACGAGCCGCGGATGGCCTGGAGCTGCGGCGTCGTCCCTCCGACGGTGGCTGGCAGCAGGCCGTTGAACAAGTACACGAGCGGGCCACGCTGGAAGCGCGCGACCGTGTTCTCCTTCGCGGTCACGAACAACAACGCGGGAGCCCCTTCGTCCGAGAGGGTGCGTCGGTCCTCGCCGGTGTTGATGGCGTAGTACGCCTTGCCCTCCGTCAGCGTCCCGTCCGCCAGGGAGTAGAACAGCCAGCCGCTCTGGGCGGGCGCGAAGATGGGCGAGGTTCCAATGACAGCCACGCGCTTCGTGTCGACGGGGACCAGAACGCCTTGCTCGACGACATCCGCCGAGTACGCATCCACGCTGTTGTTCTCGTAGGGTTCGCCCGCCTCGTTCGCGAGGCGGCGCCTGGCCGAGGCCGAGAGGACCCGGTCCGCGGACATGAAGCGCACGTGCACATTCCCTGGCTGCGCGGAGAGGGTCAACGCATGGTCCCTGAGCACCACGAGCCTGGGCTTGTCCGGGCGCTCCTGCCCGACCTGGAGCAGCGAGCCGGCACCGACGACGGTCACCCACTCGTCATCCGCCAGGGTGACTTCCGCGAGGGCCGCGAGGTCCGGGGCCTCCAACGTGCCTTCCGCGTCCCGAGCCACCACGCGCACGCTCTGGGTGGGCCCCGTCAGGATGACCTCCTGGAACTCCGACACGGCCGCCGCGCCTGCCTTCACCACCGGGAAGGGCTCCGCGTCGCCCACGCGCAGGGTGACGTGGAAGGGCTCCCACGGCCGATCCGCCACGTCGGTGGGGTTGTTCTTCAATCCGACGAAGGCATTGATGAAGCGCACGTGCGCTCGGAAATCGGGAGGGCCCGC
Organism: Myxococcus sp. CA040A; assembly: GCF_013336725.1. Lineage (NCBI taxonomy): Bacteria > Pseudomonadati > Myxococcota > Myxococcia > Myxococcales > Myxococcaceae > Myxococcus > Myxococcus sp. CA040A. The sequence goes on from NZ_JABUMR010000007.1 coordinate 672,135, forward strand.
GTCCTCGCCACCATCCGTTGGAGTGGGCCCCCCGTCCTCTCCACCATCCGTCGGCGTGGGACCTCCGTCCTCTCCGCCATCCACGGGGGGATGGCCGCCGTCGCAACCACCCTGCCCTCCGTCACAGCCCGCATCCCCCGGAGGGGTTCCACTGTCCCGCCCGGCGTCGTATCCCGAGTCGACATTCCCGGAGTCCGGCGGCCCCTCGTCATCGTCTCCACAACCGGTGACGCCCACCCCGAGGGCGAGTCCCACCATCAACAGCCACGAACCCAGGACGTTTCTCTTCACGTTGACGCTCCGGAGGAATCGACTCGCTGAAGGACTCACAGGGACGGCGCGACTCATGGCGCCACCTGTCGCTCACACTCGGTCCGCAGGGGGTAGATGGCGCCCGGTCCCTTGGACAGCTCATCGCGCAGGTAGAAGTACGCCATCACCCCCACGTTGAACTGCGCGCGCTGAAGCCACTCACCCAGCGCGGGCTCCTGACCCGCCCGGACCGCGTCCGTCAGCGGGTTGTCGAGCGAGCAGACCTCTTCCCACATGCGCACGCCGCCAATGGCGTTGCGGTTGCCGCTCGGAGGCTCGGCGGAGGCCGTGCCGAAGTTGCCCGTGCGGATGAGGTCACAGGCACCGCGCCCGGCGCCCAGCATGTTCGCGCCCCACTTGCTCCAGTCCGACGTGCGCGGGGAGAAGTCGATGTCCACCTCTCCGTATTTGATCCACGCGCTCATGAATTCCGGAGTGAACTGGACCGCCGTCCCACCGGAGGCCATGTACGCCAGGTAGCGCGCGCCCCCGTGCGGGTTGATGCTGTCGAACCGCGTCAGGTGGGAGACGCCATCCCTGGAGCCGAACAGGCCGGCGACGAGGTTGGCCACCCGACCGCCATTGAGCGCCACCAGCACCTTCGCCGCGCCCGTCTGTCCATCTCCCACGCGGCCGTGGCAGTTGGAGCAGATGCCCTGGAAGGCCGTCGCGCCCGGCGTCGTGTAGTAGAGCTCGCCCCAGGGCGCCCGGGGATTGCCCAGCGCATTCACCATCCACTTGTCGCGCGAGTCATTCCAGGGGTCATGCCCCGCCGGAGGACTGTCGCGCTGCGGGAAGCGGCAGGTGCGCTTGGGCAACCACCAGTTGGTGGGGAAGAGCTTCCTGGCGAGTTGCTCGTGCCGCTCGGTGATGGCGTATCGGGTGAGGTACTCGAACTCTCCCTGTCCGATGGCGTCCTTCCAGGCGGGATTGCGCGGCTCGTAGGGGACCTTGTCGGTGAAGTCCTCGGCAATCCACTGCACGTCCGAGGGGTCCGTACACGCGCCAGCCACGACGGTGTCCGCCTGACGCAGGCGCGCCTGGCGGGCCTCGGCTTGCTGGGCGGGGGGCAGGAGCTTGTCGGCGGGCCAGTCCAGCGCCGCGATGTAGCGCGCCACCAGCAGCGAGGCCCGACAGTCCTTGCCCGGCACGTTGGTGGGCATGTGGATGACGCGAGCATCCGTGTCCCGAGCCACGCGCTGATAGAGCGTGCTGGAGGGCGTGCGCAAGAGCAGGTCCTGCGAGTAGTCCTTCACCTCGCAGTCCACATAGACACGCTGGCCGTTGCTCTCCTTCACGCCGCACGGCTTCCAGCCGAAGAGGACGCCGCCCGCGGAGAAGTCCAGCGAGGCGATGGCGGGGTTGCTCCGCACCGCGAAGCCGTTGGGGTTGTGGCACTGGCCGCAGTTGCCGACGAAGTAGCCCTGCAGCTCCAGCGTGGCCTTGTGGGCCTCTGGTGAAGGGGCCTCCGCCTGCGCCGCCTCGGCGAAGCGCTCCAGCCGGGGCAGGGATGTCTCCAGCGCCTCCAACTGGCGGTAGGCGGGTACGCCGGTGATGACGCCGTAGCGCACCAGCCGGTCCATCTGATTCAGCTCGTCCTCGTCAATCAGCGCCTTCGCATCCACCCCGGCCTCGCCAGGGGCCCGGCGGTTGAGCTGCAGGGGGGTGAAGCCCAATATGAAGTTCTGGGCCTCGGAGCCGGAGTGGCACTGGATGCATCGGTGGGCGCCGGGAATCGCGTAGTTGCGTGTGGCGCCGCCAATCTCATACGCCTTGTAGACGAGCACGCGGTCGGAGAAGGGCTCGTTGTCGCGGTAGCGCAGGTCATGAAGCTCCGCCACCGTCTCGTCCTCGTTCCAGAGGTACGTGCCGAAGAGGGATTGGTTCCAGGGCTCGCGGACGATGATGAGCCGCGTCTCCATCTTCCGGTAGCGCCGCTGACCCTGGAGGTCCGTCACCGACTTGAAGAACGTCTTGTAGAAGCGCGTATTGGGCGGGATGTGGAACTTCTGTGTCTGCTCGTCGTACCGGATGGACTGTCCTTGTGGCACGTGGACCAGTCGCAGCTTCTTGGCGTTGTCGGAGAAGAGCGGATAGGTGGGCGCAAAGGCCACGGTGCCGTGGTTGGCAAGCGTGTCCGCGTCGAACGTCATGATGTCGCTGTCGGTCTCCGACAAGAAGCGGGGCAGCTTCGTGAGTCCGGCGAAGAAGGTGTCCTTCTCCGGGTCGCTCCCCAGCGGGTGGTCCTTGGCGACCTGCGGAATGCAGTGGCCCACGTCCGTCATCGAGTCGCCCACCTCCCGCGCCACCGTGACGCCGCCCTCCGAGCTGGCCTCGCACACGACGGGGAACGTGCCTGTCGGCGAGCCCCGGGCAAGCCAGGCATTGAGCGCGCAGGACAGCTCCACCGCCTCCTTGAGCTGCTGGGGCGAGGCCCTGGGCGGCATCTCTCCTTGAGAGGCTTTCAGGGCCATCCGCGCGCCGTCGCGCTTGAGGCCCTCCAGGTCCGCCGTGTACTGGAAGCCTCCTTGGATGTTCGGAGGCAGATGACAGGAGGCACACTGCGTTCCCACGCGCGCCAGCAGGTTGTCGAAGTTCTCCGTCACCGGCGCCCGGGTGGCGGCCCGCCGCAGGGGAATCTTCTCGCTGGAGCGCGCCGGGGTGCAGCCGCGCTGGAAGGGAGGCACCACCACGGGCACCTCCACCACGCCCGCCGGCTCCGACGTACATGCCAGCAAGGCGGGGAAGAACGACAGACACACCACCAGCACGCGGCCTGGGGCAGTCCCCATCCGAGTCATCCCCATGTTGATGTCCCTCCCGCATCCCCTTGGATGCACCGTGGTCGCCCCCAGGCCCTCCGAGTCATGGCAGACACGAAGGACCTGCCAGGATGGGTGCACCCTAGCCGTGGGTTCCGACAGGGAATGACAAGTCCTTGCAACAAAATCAGACACCACCCCGCACACCCGGAAGCATGTCTGTCTCGGAATCGTCACGCCCCGGAACGTCAGGGGACGGCGATGGCGCGCAGCTTCCCGAGCTTGTGGCCGCCGCGCTCGGTGAACCAGACATGCGCGTCCAGGCACCAGTTGCCCGGAGGCGCGATGACGATGCCAGACGGGCGGCTGCCGGGCGTGGGCAGGGCGAACTCGGTGATGGCACCCGCGTAGGTGATGCGGCCAATGCGGTTGCCCGCGAGCTGGGTGAACCAGAGCTGGCCATCCGGCCCCAGGGCGATGGCGTTCGGCTGGCTTCCGGCGGTGGGCAGCGGGAACTCCGTCACCACGCCGTCCGGGGTGATGCGGCCAATCTGGTTGGCGGCCTGCTGGGTGAACCAGAGATTGCCATCCAGGCCCGCGACGATGGCGGACGGCGAGGAGCGCTCGGTGAGCAGGGCGAACTCGGTGATGACGCCCTCGAAGGAGATGGAGCCGACCTTGTTGGCCGCCTGCTCGACGAACCACAGATTTCCATCGAAGCCCTGGGTGATGGCGCGCGGCTGGGCGGCGGCGGTGGGCAGGGCGAACCCGGTGATTTCACCCGAGGGGGTGATGCGACCGATGCGGTTGCCAATGACCTCCGTGAACCAGACGTTACCGTCCAGGCCCGCGGCGATACCAGCCGGGCTGGCGCCCCGGTTGGGCAGCGGGAACTCCGTCACCACGCCGGCCGGGGTGATGCGGCCAATCTGGTTGGCGGCCAGCTCCGTGAACCAGAGGTTGCCATCGAAGCCAGCGGCGATCTGCTGCACGCCCGCGCCGGTGGTGGGCAGGGCGAACTCGGAGGTGATGCCCGCGCGAGTGGAACGGCCAATCTTTCCGGAGCCAGCCTGCGTGTACCAGAGCGCCAGGTCGGGCCCCAGGGCGATGCTCAGCGGGCCCGCACCGGCGGGCAGGGCAATCTCCTCGACGTCGCCCACGGCACCACGGGAATCGCGGCACACCCAGGGTGCCGCGTGGAGGTCCGACGCCAGCGCGGGAGCGCCGAGCCAGGAGGTGGAGAGCAACAACAGGGAGGAGCGGAACAGGACGCGAAGCTGAGAGCGCATGGTGGATGGGGCTTTCGTCTGGCACAGGTGGGCGCGGAGGGTCTTCCCTCCACGAGAGACGGGCCGGAGAGGCAGACAGGTGCCCTCCGGCCCGAAGCATTCAGTGACAACGGTTGTCGAAGCGTGACTTCACATCACGGACCGGAGCAGAGCCCCGCGCCACGGCCCAGGCCATCGCCGCCGCAGGCCAGCGGCGTGAAGTTCTCTTCAGGTGCACACGCGATGAAGCCCTGCTGGGTCAGGATCTCCTCGAACTCTTCCGCACCCGTGGGGCTGTAGATCCACTCGTAGAGGACGGCCTCCTCGAACGACCTGGCGCGGTTGACGTTCTCGTTCAGGAAGATGCGGCGGGAGAGCGGATAGACATCCGTCGCGCCAGACTGGAGCAGCTTGCGCACGTTGACTTCGCTGGGCTCGATATAGGTGCTGGTCGTCGGGGTGATGGGAGCCACGGCCTTCAGCCAGAGCCTGGCATTGCCGAGCCGGGTGGCCGAGTCGCCGGCGTAGCCGATGGCGTTGTTGTCGTTCTCCGCCAGCTTGCCGATGCAGGTGGTGGCGCTGTCCGAGGACGTGCAGGGGCTGGGGTTGGAGGCGGAGCCGTCGACGATGACGGTGATGCCAGGGCAGAAGGTGCCGCCCTTGAGCAGCGACTTGAACGTGTCGGTGGTGCCAGAGAGGTCATCGCGGCGGTACTTGACGATGGTGGCGGACGGCTGGCCAAACGCGGTCCAGTTGGTCGGGCACGCATTGGCGATGGCGACGCCCGCGCTGTCGGTGGCGAAGAAGATGCGACGCAGCTCCTCCGTGGTGAGACCGTTGCCCGGCAAGGCGGCGAAGCGGGTGGACTTCACGAACGCGCTCACCGCGTCCAGGGCGATGATGTTGCTGCGCTCGCCAGGGCAGCAGGCGCCCGTCGCCGTGCCGCTCACACAGGCCGCACCCGACGCCGTCTTCGGCGCCGCGAAGTCACGCGACATGGGGGCCAGCGTCTGCGCCCCCGAGCTGCAGAAGCCGCTGGAGCCGACTCCGTTGCGCAGGCAGGCCTCGCCGACGCCGGACCCCTTGCCCTCGATGCTCAGCTCGGAGCCCGCGACGATATTGGCCGCGATGAGGGCCTCCTTCAGCGTGTCCGAACCATAGAAGTTCGGAATGGCCAGCGACGCCTTCTGCTCCACCGCTTGGGCAGTCTGAGCCCCCGCGCCGGACTGACCTCCACAACCCACGACCGACATGGCAACCACCGTGGCGGACATCACCCACTTCATGCTGTTCATGGACGGCTCCTTGGCTGCTGTGCTGGATTCAACGCAACGCAAGGTGCCCGAATGGACAGACAATCACTGACTCAACTCTGTCAAATCTTGGCCAGCGTCACGTCACGCCAGCGCCGACACGTAAAACCCAATCCGTTGCATGTTCGTGTTTTTCATCGAATCGTGATGTTCGCATCCGCCCCGTCACCCGCCTTGTCCACGCGCCGGGATGAAACCGAGTCCCTCACGACGCCTGTCATCCCCAGGACAGATGAGGGCCACGCGCCACGCCCACCTGCCTGCTCGAAGCACTACAGGCCTGTCTGCCTTCCGGCCGGGCGCGTCGTTTTTCCTCCAGCGTTGGCTGGTGGACAGGGATTTTTTCAGGAGAACGAACACCTTTCTCGTCCCCCAGGCCGGGGTCCCTCTCGCGCCCAGAGGGAAGCGCCTTTCGGAAGGACTGCTGGCAATCACCTTGCAGAAGCGTCCCCGCGGTTGAAGGGCAGGGGGTCGTCGGGGGTCGGGGGCGGGAGAGGTCGGGGCGGGCATGGTCGGGTGGCGTTGGGTGAGCGTGGTGTGTCTGATGGGTCCTCTCCTCGCGGCGTGCGGGGAGCAAGCCCTGGCGGCTCCACGTGCTCCGGGCTTGAGGGTGGCGGCGGCGGCGGAAGGAACAAACGAGGGCGAGGGGGTCATGGCGTGGTCGCGCCCGTTGGCGAACGGGGACAGCGAGGCGCCACACGCGGTGACGGCCCCCAACGGGGACGTCCTCGTCGCGGCGACATACCGAGAGCCTTTGGACGTGGGGGGCGGCCCCCTGCCTTTCAACCGGAGTGCATCCAGAGCTCACATGATGGTGGCGCGCTTCTCCCCGGACGGGGCCCTGCGCTGGGCGCATGGGCTCGTACCAGGTGAGGGCACGTCCAACGCGCGCGTGGGCGGACTCGTCATCGACACCCAGGGCAAGGTCTGGCTGGGCGGCGCCTCCGCGGGCTCCCAGTGGGGCACCACGCGCCTGCCGGACGGGCCCTTCGTCGCGCGCCTGTCGGCCGAGGGCGCCGTCGAACACGTGAAGGGCTTCGCGGGTGAGGGCACGCTCACCGTGCACGCCATCGCCCGGGACGACGCGGGCGTGGTGGTGGTGGGAGACTTCTCCGGGGCGCGGGACTTCGGCGACGCCGTGCGCGAGCCGCCCGATGGCGAGCGGGGCGCCTTCGTGGTGCGGCTGGGCGCGGACACCCACACGCGCTGGAGCCGCGTCTGGTCCGCGGGGACACAGGGCCTGCTGACGGCGCGCGCGACGGCGGTGGACGCCTTCGGCGGCATCTATATGGGTGGCGCCTACGCGGGCGCGGTGTGCTTCGGCGGAGGCTCGTTCCTCACCGTGCGCCAACGCACGCCCTTCGTCCTCAAGCTTCATCCGGATGGCACCCACGCGTGGAGCCGGGACTTCCGAGGCGCCACCGGAGCTGTCTCCGCGCTGGCGGTCGGCCCGGACCGCGTCTTCGTCGCGGGCTCCTTCTCCACCCGCTTCTACTTTCAGAACAAACCTCATGACGCGGGCGCCCATCACGGCTTCGTGGCGGCCTTCAACGCGGAAGGCCAAGAGCGCTGGGCGCGCTCCTTCGCCGCCACCGCCACGGCGCTCGCCACGGATGACGCGGGACAGCTCACGCTCACCGGCACCCATGACGGAGGACTGGATTTGGGCCGGGCGCCTTCTCCTGCCGGCCTCTATGTCGCCCGCCTCCTGCCTGAAAAGGGAGACTCCCTTTGGGTGCGAGGCTTCTCCAGTCCCCTCCCCCCGACAGCCCGCTCGGTGTCAGTGGATGGATCTGGCAATACCCTGGTCGCTGTCGCGCTGCGGCGCGCCCAACCTGCGGGAACCCCTTACCCGCATCCCCAGGATGGCATTCTCTTCCGTCTGAAGCCCTGACATACACACACCACCTGACGGGTTGCGGGGCTCCCAGCTCCCCCCACCGTTGGATCAGGTTGCGGACAATCACACCCCGCAATTCGACTTTCAGCGCCTGTCCATGCTATTCGCGAGCCCGCCTTCAGGCGTGTGACGTTGCACCCTGAAGGGCGAGGCTGTGCTGAAGCGTCGGCGCGCGGCAACTTCGCTCGCAGGCGGCCAACCCCTCGACACCACTCCCTGTTCACTCCGGGGCGCGGCGTTGTGGGCCGCGCTTTGGACGAGCCTCTGTGAGGAGTTGCACCCCCATGACACGCACTGTTCCACGGATGGACGCCCTGCGTAGGGGCGTCACCGGTGTCGCCGTCAAAGCCCTCGGGCTGCTGACGGTGTTCGCCGCCAGCGCCGCCCACGCCAGTGAGGCGGACCTCGTTCTCCCCGACTTCGCCTCCAAGTCATTCTTTGGCGGCAGCATCAACGGGCACCAACTGTTGCTCTCCGGCATCGCGGTCTGCGTTATCGGACTGGTGTTCGGTTTCATGCAGTACGCCTCGCTCAAGAATCTGCCCGTGCACCGGGCGATGCTCGAGATTTCCGAGCTCATCTATGAGACGTGCAAGACGTACCTGATGACGCAGTTGAAGTTCATCGCCGTGCTGTGGGCGCTCATCGCCGTGGTGATGGTGGGTTACTTCGGGTTCCTGCGTCACATGGGCGTGGACCGCGTGGTCATCATCCTGGTGGCGAGCCTCGTGGGCATCGCCGGCTCGTGTGGCGTCGCGTGGTTCGGCATCCGCGTCAACACGTTCGCCAACAGCCGCACCGCCTTCGCCAGCTTGCGAGGCAAGCCCTACCCCACGTACGCCATTCCGCTGCAGGCGGGTATGTCCATCGGCATGGTGCTCATCAGCACCGAGCTGTTGCTGATGCTCGCCATCCTGCTCTTCATCCCGGCGGACTTCGCGGGCGCGTGCTTCATCGGCTTCGCCATCGGCGAGTCGCTGGGCGCCTCCGCGCTGCGCATCGCCGGCGGCATCTTCACGAAGATCGCCGACATCGGGTCCGACCTGATGAAGATTGTCTTCAAAATCAAGGAAGACGACGCGCGCAACCCGGGCGTCATCGCGGACTGCACCGGCGACAACGCCGGCGACAGCGTGGGCCCCTCGGCGGACGGCTTCGAGACCTACGGCGTGACGGGCGTGGCGCTCATCACCTTCATCCTGCTGGCCGTGGGCGAGGGCTTCCGCGTCGAGCTGCTGGTCTGGATTTTCGTGATGCGCATCGTGATGGTGCTCGCGTCGCTGGCCGCCTACGGCCTGAACAACCTGTACCAGTCCGCCAAGTACAAGAACGCGGACCACATGAACTTCGAGCACCCGCTCACCGCGCTGGTGTGGGTGACGTCGCTCATCTCCGTGGCGCTGACCTTCCTGGTCAGCTACCTGCTCATCCCCACCCTGAACGGCGACCCGACGCTGTGGTGGAAGCTGTCGCTCATCATCAGCTGCGGCACGCTGGCGGGCGCCATCATCCCGGAGGCCATCAAGGTCTTCACCTCCACGGAGAGCCGTCACGTTCGCGAGGTCGTCACGGCCAGCCGCGAGGGTGGCGCGTCCCTGAACGTCATCTCCGGTCTGGTCGCGGGTAACTTCTCCGCGTACTGGATGGGTCTCATCATCGCCGGCCTGATGGGCCTGGCGTTCTGGTTCAGCGGCTCCGGCGTGCCCGGCGCGGACGTGGGCCAGTTGATGATTGCAGCCCCCGTGTTCGCCTTCGGCCTCGTCGCCTTCGGCTTCTTGGGCATGGGCCCGGTCACCATCGCCGTGGACTCCTACGGCCCGGTGACGGACAACGCACAGAGCGTCTACGAGCTGTCCCTCATCGAGAACGTCCCCGACGTGAAGGCGGAGGTGAAGCGCGACTTCGGCTTCGACCTCGACTTCGAGAAGGGCAAGCAGTTCCTCGAGGAGAACGACGGCGCGGGCAACACCTTCAAGGCCACCGCCAAGCCGGTGCTCATCGGCACGGCCGTCGTCGGCGCCACCACGATGATTTTCTCCATCATCGTGCTGCTCGTCGGCATCACCAACGGCCAGCTCAACACCGAGAAGACGCAGTTCCTCTCGCTGCTGCACGCCCCGTTCCTCCTGGGCCTCATCACCGGCGGCGCCATCATCTACTGGTTCTCCGGCGCGTCCATGCAGGCGGTGTCCACCGGCGCCTACCGCGCGGTGGAGTTCATCAAGGCCAACATCAAGCTGGAGGGCGTGGAGAAGGCCAGCGTGGCCGACTCCAAGAAGGTCGTCGAAATCTGCACCCAGTACGCGCAGAAGGGGATGATCAACATCTTCCTGGCCATCTTCTTCAGCACGCTCGCGTTCGCCTGCCTGGAGCCGTACTTCTTCGTGGGCTACCTCATCTCCATCGCCATCTTCGGCCTCTACCAGGCCGTCTTCATGGCCAACGCCGGTGGCGCCTGGGACAACGCGAAGAAGCTGGTGGAAGTGGAGCTGAAGGCCAAGGGCACGGAGCTGCACGCGGCCTGCGTCGTCGGTGACACCGTCGGCGACCCGTTCAAGGACACGTCCTCCGTGGCGCTCAACCCGGTCATCAAGTTCACCACCCTCTTCGGCCTGCTCGCCGTGGAGCTGGCGGTGGAGCTGGAGGCCGCGGGCCAGGGCAGTCTCACCCGCATCTTCTCCGTGGTGTTCTTCGCCCTGTCGACGGTGTTCGTCTACCGCAGCTTCTACAAGATGCGCATCCAGAGCGTCAGCGGCAACAGCGGCGCGTCGTCCTCCGACGCGAAGCCCCAGGCCGCCGTGAAGACGGCCTGAGCCGTCCACTCACACGCCTGAAGTGATTGAAGCGGCGGGGTGCCCTCACGGGGCCCCGCCGCTTCGCTTTCATGCGCCAATGCCTTCCGGGTCCGTGCGCAGCTCCCCGCCCAGGTGCATGCCCGTCTGGCAGCGGTAGTCCGTCACCAGCGCCACCGCCAGCGACGACAGCCCCAGGAGCACGTGCACCGTGGCGACGACGGGGTGCTTCCGGGCATACCCCAGCACGAAGGGCGCCAGGACCGCCGCCGTGCCGTGGACGTAGTCGAAGATTTCGTGCGCTTCGATGGGGATGAGCCTGGCCAGACTCAGCCGGGCGTCGGTGAACAGGGACACGCCAATGGCCGACGCCCCCAGCACCCTCCCCGCCCGGCGCGCCCGGCTGTCCCTGGACAACTGCCCCGACACCATCGCCGCCACGCCTCCCCGGTAGTCCAGCAGGGTGTGGACTTCGGAGGGCACCCACCGGCGCAGGGGGAGCCGCTCGAAGAGGGGCCGGGAGAGGATGCCCGCCCGGGCGCTCTTGTCCGCCACGTGCCGCGCCATCCGGCGGGGCCCCGGCTCCCGGTGAGGCGGGGCGGACACCGGGGGAAGGGTGGGATTCGGAGGGGTCGGCACGGCCATGGGACGCTCCTTTCCAAGGGAAGCCAGGGGCTTCCATGACGGTAGGCACGCATCCCCAGGCGCGCGCGGCGCCTGTCCATCCCCTGGAAGTAGGAGTGGCTGCTGGCAAGCGGCCAAGGGGGCTTCCACTCGGACGGTCGGCCCGGGCAAACTACGTCCCGCCTTACGGCCTCTAGTTTCTCAAAGGCCGATAACCGCGGCGCGCCGCACCACCCGAGAGAACGCGATACATGGCAACTGGTACCGTGAAGTGGTTCAACGATGCGAAGGGCTTTGGTTTCATCGTGCAGGACGGTGGCGGTGAGGACGTGTTCGTCCACCACACGGCCATCAACATGGATGGCTTCCGCACGCTGCAGGAAGGCCAGAAGGTGGAGTTCGAGGTCGGCCGCGGCCCCAAGGGCCTGCAGGCGCAGAACGTGCGCGCCGCCTGAAGCGTTCCGACACGGTGTTCCCTGAAGCCCGGCTTCCGCGTGCGCGGGGTCGGGCTTCTTCCTTTTGCTGTCCTCAAGTCCCGCGCGCTTTGCGAGGCTGCCAGGCCATGCGCCTGCCCCGCTTCCCCCGAGTCATCGGCTTCGACGATGCGCCCTTCGCTCGCCGCGCGGGCTCCGCGGTTCAGCTCGCGGGCGTGGTGTGCGCGGGCACGCGCTTCGAGGGGCTCGTCTGGGGACGCGTGCGGCGCGACGGCTGGAACGCCACGCGCGAGGTGTGCCGGCTCCTGGAAGGCGGCAAGTTCCTCCCGCAGCTGCACCTGGTGCTGCTGGACGGAATCGCCTTCGGGGGCTTCAACGTCGTGGACCTGCCGGAGCTGGCGGCGCGCCTGGGCAAGCCCTGCGTGGCGGTGATGCGGCGGCCTCCGGACCTGGACGCGGTGGAGCGCGCGCTGCGGCGCCTGCCCCGGGCCGACGCGCGCTGGGCCCGGCTGCGACGTGCGGGCGACATCCATCAGGTGGGCGGCTTCACCTTCCAGGTGCGGGGCGCGGAGCCCTCCTTCGTCGCGGACGCGCTCGCGCTGGTGACGGACAAGGGCCGCGTCCCAGAGGCGCTGCGGCTGGCGCATCTCATCGGCTCGGCCGTCCTCACCGGTGAGAGCAGTCAGCGCGCCTGAGTCATCCCGGACTCGACTGCACATCCGGCGTGGAGCATTCGCGTTGGCGTGGAACGCGCTGTGGGGTGGCGGCAATGTTCCGGCGTACCGGGTCTGTCTCGACACAATTCCTTTCGACTATTCCAGGGCGGACAGAGTTGCTGGGGGTGGTTTCGAGCGGGCCTCGATGTTTGTTATTGTTTGCTCTCCCTAGGAGGGAGGGCCCATGTTCGAGGTCACCAACGATACGAACCGTCGCACGGTCACCGTTCGTCTGAAGGGCTTTGTCCGACCCAATGAGATGAAGGATTTCGCCACGGCCTATCGGGCCGCGACGGATGCGTATGCGGGAGGCCGGCACCTGGTGCTGGCGGATATGCGGGGGTTGAAGGCGCTGGAGCCGGAGTCCGCCACGATTTTCGGAGAGGTGGTGGCCTACGGTCGTCAGCGAGGCTGTCTCATGTGCGCGCATGTGTCGGATTCCACCATCGCCCGGTTGCAGACGGCGCGAGTGGCTTCCGAGGCCGCGCCCAACGACGACATCACCGTGGATTGTGTGTCCCTGGAGGAGGCGGAGCGGCAGCTCACCAAGGCCCGCACCCGCCACTTCCTGGTGAACGAGCAGGCCGCCGCGCACGCTCGCTGACGTCTCGTTCTACCCGCGCGCGACCCCCTCCTCGACGCCTTGTCTTGTCGCGCGCGGTTGTCTTCACAGCCTGTTTCGACCGCGCGGCTCGCGCCGTCTGGCGATAGCCCTGCACCGGGACAACCGCTCACGGAGGTGACTCACTTCCGGCGCGGACGCGCATGCTCCAGGTATGCCCGCACCAGCGGGGAGACAGGAAGTCTCAAGGCGGTGTCCAGGTCGATGAACGCCGCCCAGGTGACCTCCCGGTCATCGATGGTGAGCGAGGGCTCGGAGTCCACGTCCAGCTCCAGGAAGCGGACATGGTCCTCCTTGTTCTCGGAGGTGCCCACGGTTTCGAAGGCGGGCCGCAGCGACGCGGGGTCCACGCGCACGCCCACTTCTTCGTGCAGCTCGCGCGCGCCAGCCTCGGCGGGGGACTCGTGCGCGTCCATGCCGCCGCCCGGCATGCTGAGCGGGTGCTTGTAGGAGTTCTGGAGGAGCAGCACGCGCCCCTCGTGCCAGACGCCCACGAAGACGCCCTGCGTCCGGGGGTGGCGCACGAGCCAGTACACCCGCGCCAGCGCGTACGCGCCCCGGTAGCCCGTGCGCGCGAGCGCATCCACCCAACGCTTCATCGACGGCTCCAGGTCCAGGGCATCTGGCTGTCATACCAGGAGCCCGTGTCCGCTCGCCGCCTCCCGGGGGGTGCGGGGCCTATCGCGCCCGCACCTCGGCGGGCACCTGGGGCAGCCAGCCCACTTCGAGGACGCCCCACAGGCCCAGGAGGATGGCCTCCGCGGCGTCATGGCGAAGCGAGGTGGGCCTCGAGGCATGGGACCAGTCGATGACCCTGCGGGCAAGGCCATCCGCGGCGTCCTTGGCCTGGCCACCGCTGCGCTGCTCGCGTGCGTAGAGCAGCCGCTCTCGCCAGTCCTCGGCGGAGACGCGCAGCACGGGCAGCGCGCGGCGCAGGGCCTCTTTCTCCCAGACGTCGGCCACCGGCCCGCCGCCTTCGAGCACCAGGAAGGCCAGGGGTCCGGTGCCCGCGAGCACGGAGGGCACGGCGCGCTTCAGGCGCGACTGGCTGCCGAAGTTCTGGGAGCGGTAGTTGCGCAGGCGGCCGTCGCGGCCGTAGAGGGCCAGGCCCGAGCGCAGCCCCAGGTCCACCGCGAGCAGGCCCGGCTCAGGGGTCGAGCCCATCGCGCCAGGTGCAGCGGTAGGTGACGTCCTGGGCGGTGAAGTCGCGCACGGTGACGAGCGGCTGGACGGCGCCGGTGGCGCGCAGGCCCGCGCGCAGGGCGCCCTGGGTGAAGTAGCGGATGGGGCCCGCCTCGTTCATCCAGACGTCGACCTCCTGGGAGGTGACGTCGTCGACGCGGGCCTCGGTGTAGTTGTTGCCGGAGCGGAACATCTGCCGCGCCCGGCCCACGCCGCGTCGGGGGCCCAGCAGTTGGATGACGCTGAAGAGGGCGCGGCCCATGATTGTCTCACGGTAGCCGTCCACCATGCGCTCGCCGAGCAGGGCGTAGCCAACCTCGGGCGGCTCCTCGGGGTGCAGTTCGTGGGCGGTGACACGGACGGCGGAGCACCAGGTGTCGAAGCCGTAGGCGGGCTGGAGCTTGCCCTCCAGGTCCAGGCCGACTTCCCGCAGCCGTTCCCTCAAGGCCGGCGTGACACGTCCCGCGAGCCCGCGAACGAAGAGGCCTTCGAAGGTGTGCTCGAAGACGAGCTTCTCCGGCATGTTCACCAGTGTACTCCGGTCCCATAAGCTGTGGCAGCGGGGTACGGAATTCCATGGGTTTACAACGAGAACTGGCCGTCATGGCCATGAATGCAACGCCGTTGCCGGGCAAGACGAACTTCCTGGAGGAGGTGGGTATCGCGACGCCGGTGCCACGCATCCGGGGTTCGATAGGGGCGGTGGCGCGCGAGCCGTTCCTGGCGTTCGACAACAAGCGGCTGTTCGACTTGTTGGTGGCGTTCACCATCGCGGACTTCCCGGATGGCGCGGGGTGCTCGGACTACTTCAATCCGCACAGCCCCTGGTACAACGTCTTCTACGGCGCGTACGGGGTGCGTTCGTACAAGCGCGACGGCAATCCGTGGGGTTTCCGGAGTGACGGGCGGCCGGACGTGGAGGAGATGCTGGAGATTCCGCGGCTGGACTACAACTTCCTGACGGCGGGGGAGTTGGGGTGTCCGGCGTCACGGATGTGCTTCGAGGTCCGCGAGGTGACAACGGGCCGGCAGGGTGCGTGGCACAGCGCGGACGTGGCCTGTGTGATTCCCAGCGGGCTGCACCGCACGGAGGACGCGGACGCGCCGGACCTGAGCTACTACGCGGTGTTCGGCATGCCGGAGGAGGACTACCTCGCGGGCGGCCGGGAGAGCTACGAGCCGGTGGCCATGCGAGGCCGCATGTACTGGCGCCCGGTGGCCGACCGCCTCACGCTCGTCTGGGGTGGACTGTGCCCGGACACCCCTGAAGGCCAGAGCCTCATGCACGGCATCATCGACGCGATGACCCCCGTGTACACGGGCGGCTGAGGTTTCGAGCGCTCACGAGCAGACAGGTGTCGGCCCATGACCTGGGCCGCACCGAAGCCTGCAAGTACCCTCGTCCGCATGACTTCGCGGGCACGAAGAAGGAGCTGGGCTCTCGCGCTCGTCCTCATCGGATGCGGCCTGCTCTCCTGCGCTCACGTCGATGAGGGCAGCGGTGGCGGCTTCGGCCGCAACAGCGCGGAAGCGCGAATCACCCACCTGATTTCGGATGGCCAGTTCGCGCAAGCCGAAGCGCTCGTGGCCGAGTCCACCTCGTCGGGACTCATCGAGCAGGCCGCGGCGACGGCATTTCGCCGACAGATTGCCGACCTCTCCATGAAGCTGGGAGAGATACCTGCCCGGCTGCAGCGCGTGCCGAGCTTCCCTTCCCGGCTCAAGGACTTCACGCGGCATGAGCTCCAGAAGATGTATGACGCGGAGAACTTCAGCATCGGAACGAAGAAGGAGCTTCAGACCGCGCTGAAGCTCTTGAAAGATGTGGCGAAGGACAACTCCCGATTGCTTCAGAAGCTGTGAGCCCTCATGCACCCGAGCCCCCACGAACTGCTGGAGCTACTGTCGGAGGCGAAGCGCCTGGAATGGGGCAGCGAGGAGCAATTGCGACTGCTCGAACGCTTGCGAACCCAATGCCCCGCCCATGTGCCAGGGCTGCTGCTCTCCAGCCGGGCTCTGCTCTGGGGGAAGGAAGACCTCGCGGACCCCGCCACCTTCTTCGCGGAGGTCGAGCAGTTGCTCCTGGGCGCCGTCGACGCCTCGGACAGAACGCCCGAGGCGCTCATCGGACTGGCTCGCTTCAAGAGCGTCGTCCGCGACGCCCCCCTGGAGGCGGAGGCCCTCTACCGAGAGGCCGCCACCCGAGCGTTGAATGTCCTCGAAGAAGCCTGGGCCGGCCTCATCGAGTCCCTCGGGGAGCAGGGGAAGACCGAGGGCGCCGCGACCACGGCCACCCTCGCCCGTACGCTGTTCCCTGACTCCAGCGCGCTCGCCGAGGCGCGCAAGTTCGCGGGCCTCAAGGACTGAGCCGGACACCGGGCCCGAGACACCCACGCTCGGGCCCGGCGCTGTCGTCACGCGGCCGGGCTGGGCCCGGGTGATACCGGGGCCTCTTCGGGCACGGGCGCCTCCGCCTTCGTGGTCCTCCAGAAGCCGACCTTCTCCATCGCCGCGAACACCACCGGCACCACCAGCAGCGTCAGGAACGTCGAGGTGATGACGCCACCAATCACCGAGATGGCCATCGGCGCGCGGAACTCCGAGCCCGTCCCCGAGCCCACCGCCGTCGGCACCATGCCAATCGCCATCGCCGCGCTCGTCATCAGAATCGGACGCAGCCGCCGGGGCCCCGCCTTCATCATCGCCACGTCCACCGAGTCCCCCTCACGCAGGTGCTGCAACGCACCGTCGATGAGCAGAATCGCGTTCTTCGTCACCAATCCCATCAACAGGATGACGCCAATCATCGCGCCCATCGACAGGTGGTAACCCGTCACCACCAACCCCAGCAGCGCGCCCACCAGCGCCAGCGGCAGCGACGCCATGATGGTGAAGGGGTGCTTGAAGGACTCGAACTGGCTCGCCAGCACCATGTAGATGAAGACGAACGCCAGACCGAACGCCAGGCTGAAGGCCTCGTTCTGCTCATCCAGGCTCTTCATCTGCCCGTCGTAGACAATGGCATAGCCGGGAGGCAGCGGCGCCACCGCCACCTGCTCCCTCAACGCCTTCGCGATGTCGCCCAGCGCCGCGCCCTTCGCGAGCTGCGAGTACACGGCAATCTGCCGCTCCCGATTCTCGTGCTCGATGACGCTCGGCCCGTCCCGCAGCTCCACCTGCGCCAGGTCCGACACCGGCCTCAACCCGCGCGGCGTGTACACCTCCAGCTGCCGCACCCGCTCCGGCGTGCTCCTGTCCCGCTCCGCCAACCGCACACGGATGTCCGTCTCGTTCGTCCCCTCGCGCAGCTTCGCCACCACGTCGCCGCTGATGGCCAGCCGCAGCTGCGTCGCCAGCCCCGCCGCGTTGATGTCCGCGTCGCTCGCGCGCGCCCGGTCGATGCGCACCTGGAGCTCCGGCTTCGGCGGGTTCGCCTCCACCCGCACGTCCTCCGTACCCTTCAGCCCGCGAAGGATGTCCGCGACGCGCTCCGCCTCCTGATTGACGCGCGACAGGTCCGGCCCGGTGATGCGCACCATGATGGGGTAGTAGTCGCCCAGGCCCTCAATCGTCGGCGGGTCGCTCAGGTTCACCCGCGTCGCCACCAGCGGCGTCAACAGCGCGCGCGCCTCGTCCTTCAGCACCGGGATGCCCTTGGTGCGCTGCCCCTTGCCCACCGTCAGCACGCGCATGCGCGCCTTGTTCACATCGCCGTTGGTGCCGACGATGGAATAGATGGCCGTGACTTCCGGCAACTTGCGCAGAAACGCCTCCGCCTCCGCCGTGCGCGCCTCCGTCTCCGACAGGCTCGCGGAGTCCGGCAGTTGCAGATCCACCAGGAACTGCGAGCGGTCCTCCGGCGAGATGAACTCCGCGCCCAGCCGGCTCGCCGCTCCGAAGGACAGCACCAGCACCACCACCGTGATTCCCGCCGTCGCCCACTTGTGCGCCAGCACCCAGCCCAGGATGCGCGCGTAGACGCGCTCCGTGCCGTCCAGGAAGCGCCGCAACCCCGACGCCACCGCGTTCTCCTTGTGGACCGCTCCTGGCACCCGCTTCTTCGCCAGCCGCGCCGACAACATCGGGTCCAGCGTGAAGGAGATGAACAGCGAGACGAGCACCGCCGCGGAGATGGTGATGCCGAACTGCTTGAAGAACTGCCCCACGATTCCGGGCATGAAGGCCACCGGGACAAACACCGCCACCAGTGACAGCGTCGTCGCCAGCACCGCGAGCCCCACGTCGTTGGTGCCGTTGGCCGCCGCGCTCATCGGGTCTTCGCCCTTCTCCAGCCGGTGCGTAATCGCCTCGCGCACCACCACCGCGTCGTCGATGAGCAGACCGATGGCCAGGGACAACCCCAGGAGCGTCATCTGGTTCAGCGTGTAGTCCAGCAGATACATCACGAAGAACGTGCCGATGACGGACGTGGGCAGCGCCAGCGAGGAGATGAACGTGCCGCGCCCGTCCAACAGGAACATCAGGATGATGAGCACCGCCATCGCCCCGCCGAAGACGAGCGCAATCCACACCTCGTGCGCGTTCTCCCGGATGAGCTCCGACTGGTCGATGAGCAGCGTGGCCGTGAAGCCCTGCCCCACCTCCGGCGCCATGTCCCTGAGCACCTGCTTCACCGCGTCGCTCACCGCCACCGTGTTCGAGCCCGGCTGCTTCACCACCTCCAGGATGACCGCGTCCTGGCTGTTGAGCCGCGCCACCGTGCGCCGCTCCGCCACGCCGTCCGTCACCGTGGCGATTTCATCCAGCCGCACCTGCGAACCCGTCCGGCTGCGCGCCACGGGCAACGCGCGAATCTCGTCCACGTCGCGGAACTGCCCCAGCGAACGCACCGTCAGCTCGCTCGCGCCCAGCGCCAGTCGCCCCGCCGGCAGGTCCAGGTTCTCCGCGCCCACGCGCTGAGCGATGTCCAGCGGCGACACCCCCGCCGAGCGCGCCTTGTCCAGGTCCACGTCGATTTGAATCTCGCGCGTGTCGCCACCGGTGATGCGCACCTCGGCCGCGCCTTCGAGCTGCGCGAGCGCGGGCTTGATTCGGTCGTCGATGAGCCGGCGCAGCGACTGCGACGGCATGTCCGCCGACACGGCGTATGTGAGGATGGGCGTCGCGGAGAGGTCCACGCGGCCCACCACCGGCGCGTCCGCCGTCTGCGGCAGCTTGTTCGCGATGCCGGCAATCTTGTCGCGCACCTCCTGCACCGCGCGGTCCACGTTGGTGGACAGGGTGAACTGCACCACCACCGTGCCCAGGTTCTCCCGGCTCCAGGAGTGAATCTTGTCCACGCCGCTGATGCCCGCGACGGCGTCTTCCACGGGCTTGACGACCTGGGTCTCGATTTCACCCGGACCCGCGCCCTTGTAGACGGTGGTGACGACGACGACGGGGAAGGACACGTCCGGATACAGGTCCGTGCCCAGGCGCCCCAGGCCCATCAGTCCGAGGACGATGAGGCAGAGCGACAACATGGCC
Source organism: Myxococcus sp. CA040A (assembly GCF_013336725.1). Lineage (NCBI taxonomy): Bacteria > Pseudomonadati > Myxococcota > Myxococcia > Myxococcales > Myxococcaceae > Myxococcus > Myxococcus sp. CA040A. The sequence continues at coordinate 691,547 of NZ_JABUMR010000007.1, forward strand.
GTGAACACCGGCCGGCGAATGGAGACGTCGCTGAGGAACATGGACGCCCTCCCCTTACTTCACGGTGACGCGCGAGCCCTGTGACAGGCCCGGCGTGGGGTGGTCGATGACGGACTCGAGCGGCGAGCGGGCCAGCACCACCACCTCGCGCTCACGCCGCTCCAGCACCTGCACGTCCACACGGCTCACCTCGCCGCCGCTCCCCACCACGAAGACATGGTCCCCGTTGGAGGACGACAGCGCCGTGCCCGGCAACACCCGCGCGTCCTGGTCCTCGCCCAACAGCAGCACCGCGCGCGCCAGCGTGTGCGCCACGAAGCGGCCATCCGCGTTGGGCACCGACAGCTCCACCGGCACCCGGCGCGTGGCCGGGTCCGCGGAAGGGAGGATGGTGCGCACCGTCGCGTCCTCGGTGAACACCCCCGCGCTCCCAATCGACTCCACCCGCACCTTCGCGCCGGGCTTCAGCCGCGAGCGCAGCGACTCCGACACCGTCGTCTTGAGCAGCAGCGTGTCCAGGTTCTCCAGATTGAACAGCGGCGTGCCCGGCCCCACCGTGGCGCCGGTCTGCTCGGGCGCGTCGATGAGCGTGCCCGAGAAGGGCGCGCGCAGGTCATGCCGCCGCCGCGCCGCTCGCGCCTGCGCCAGCTGCGCCTGCGCCGCCAGCAACTGCGCCCGAGCCTGCGCCGCCGTCGCGGAGGTGGAGCGGTTCTGCAAGTCGCTCACCCCGCCCTCCTTCTGGAGCGCCTCGTTGCGAGAGGCCACGTCGGACGCCATCGTCGAACCGGCCTCCGCGGCGGCCACCGCCGCCTGCGCCTGCGCCACCTGCGCATCGACGATTTCCACGTCGAGCTGCCCCAGCACGTCGCCCTTCTTCACCGCCGCGCCCTTGCCCAGCTTCACGGCGGCGAGCCGGCCTCCCACCTCGAAGCCCACCTGGAGCGCCTGCGCGGGGAACAGCGTGCCCGTCACCTCTTCGCGGGGCGCGGCTCGCACCGTGCGCGTGGCGACCAGCTTCACCGTGGGCGCCGCCGCGTCCGTCTTCGCGACAGCGGCCGGCGTGGAGGAAGCATCCGCCTTGCTACAAGCGGGCAGCGACAGCGCCGTGACGACGACACCCAACGCCGCGAGCGCGCGCGGGGCGGAAGGTTTCCAGGTGGGGTTCACGGGCGTTTCCTCGGGGTGTGGCGGGTCTTCGCGCGGGCGGGAGGCCGGCGCTGGGAAGTCGTGGGGCGCTTGGCCCGGGAGACAACAGGCTCGGACACGGGCACGGGCGAATCGAAGCGGGGCAGCGTGCCGCCCTCGCACAGGCGCTGGAGCGTGTACGCCCAGGCGGACAGGTCCGGCTTCTCCGGCAGGTGCACCATGCGCTGGGACAGGAGCACGTACGCGCCGACGATGACGGAGGCGAACAGCTTCGCGTCCATCTCCTGGTCCGCCGCGCCCGCCTCCTGCAACCGCCGGAAGTCTCCCGCCACGCGCTCCACCTGCGCGTCCGTCATGCGCCACAGGAGCGACTCGAAGGGCGTGCCCTGACTGCCGCTGAGGAGCACCGAGACGACGTCCCGGTAGGACCACATCAGCTCGAGCGACTCCAAATCGAAGGCCGCCTCCAGCTCGCAGAACTGTTGATAACGCGCGCTGCGCTCCAGCCTGTCGCGCGGCCCCATCACGCCCTGCTCACGGAAGTGGCGCTCCACCTCCACCATCCGCCGCGTGTTCACCTCGGTCAGGTGTGACTCGAACAGGGCCAGCACCTCCGCGAACAGCGCCTCCTTCGAGGGGAAGTGCAGATAGAAGGCGCCCTTGGAGAGCCCACACGCGGCGGTGATGTCCTCGATTCGCGCCCCGCGCAGCCCCTTGCGGGCAAGCTCCGCTCGGGCCGCGGTCATCAGGGCTTCCCTCGCATGAGGGTCAGCGGGTCTCGGCATGGCGGACCCGTTACTAACCCGGCGGTCATTAATGGCGCAACTTGACTGAACGGCGGGTCAGAAACCCGTCGGTATTCCAGCCCCAGCGCCCGGGTCAGCCCTGCCGCGCACCACCACCCACATTCATCAGGGCGGTGCAGAGCGGACACGCCGTGGGCCCGTGGGGCACGTCACGGCGGTGCAGGTCCAGGACGGCGCGGGAGATTTCCGCCAGCTCGCGCCGCACCTCGCGCCGCGCGCCCTTCACGCGGGCAATCTTCAGGTTGTCGTAGCTGGTCGTCTGGTGCCGCATCCACGCGATGACGGCGGCCTCCGCGCGGCGCTCCACGGGGATGCGCTCCGTGCGGGCCACGGTGCCGCTGCCCACGGGCGTGGCATGCGCGGCGACGAGCACGGCCAGGCGCTTCGCATGGGGCAGCCACGCGGGAGAGAAGGCGAGGAAGCGCAGCACGGCGTTGGCGAAGTCGACCTCGTACTGCTCCTGCTCGCGGGCGCGGCGCTCGCGGCCGGCGGCCAGCTTCTTCGCGTAGGCGGGCGTGGCGCGCTCGGAGTCCAGCGCGGCGCGGGCCTGGTGGATGTGGGGTTCGGGGGCCCACACGCCCCGGGAGAAGAGCTTGCGGCCCACCTTCTCCACCACCGTCCAGGTGGGGCCGGCGGCCTTCACACGGCGGGTGAGGCCGGCGTCACCGGGGGGCAGCAGGGCCCAGCCCTCCGGAACGGTGAGCACGCGTCCATCCGGAGCGCGCACGCGGCGAGGGTCGGGGGTGGGAGCGAACGTCAGGGATTCAGGCATGGCGGTGTCTGGGAGCGCGGCCTCATAGCACGGGAGGGTCCAAACCCTGCTAAATGGCGCCTCGCGCCGTGGGTGTGGCGCGGGAGACTCTCTTCGCGTGGGAAGTGCCGGCATGTCCCTCCTCAAGCTCACGTTCCTCGGCACCTCCGCCGCGCAGCCCACGCTTCACCGCAACCTCTCCGGGCTCGCGGTGAAGGCGGACACGGACCTGCTCCTGTTCGACTGCGGCGAGGGCAGCCAGCGGCAGATGGTGCGCTTTGGCACCGGCTTCACGGTGGACGCGGTCTTCTTCACGCACTTCCACGCCGACCACTACCTGGGAATCATCGGCTTCCTGCGCACGCTGGGGATGATGGGGCGCGAGCACGCCATCCACCTGTACGGCCCGCCCCCCGCGCGGCGCCTCCTGCACCAGGCGGTGCACCTGGGCGTGGAGGCCATGTCCTTCCCCATCGAAATCCACGAGGTGAAGGACGGCGACGTCATCCGCCGCGACGGCTACGCGCTGCACGTGGTGGGCGTGGACCACCGCATCAACGCGCTGGCGTACGCACTGGTGGAGGATGGCCGGCCGGGGCGCTTCAACGTGGAGAAGGCGCGCGAGTTGGGCGTGCCCCCGGGCCCCAGCTTCGGCAAGCTCCAGAAGGGCGAGGCCGTGACGCTGGAGGACGGGCGGACGGTGAAGCCGGAGGACGTGCTGGGCCCTCCGCGCGCCGGACGCCGGGTGGTCATCTCCGGAGACACCCGGCCGTGCGCCGCCGTGGTGAACGCGTCGAAGGACGCCGACCTGCTCATCCACGAGTCCACCTTCTCCGATGACGAGCAGGAGCGGGCCCAGGAGACGCATCACTCCACGGCCCGGGAGGCGGCCTGGGTGGCGCGCGAGGCGGGAGCGCGGCGACTGATTCTCACCCACCTGTCCAGCCGCCACGACACGGACCCCGCGAAGCTCCTCAACCAGGCGCGGGAGGAGTTCAAGGGGCCCCTGGAAGTGGCGTACGACGGCCTCACCCTGGAGCTGCCGCTGCGCGACGAGTAGCGCGCGTCAGCGGCGGCTCCTGTCGGGGATAGCGTTACTGGACCTTGTCTGCTTCGGCGCGCAGCGCGGCGGCGGACTCGGCGTCCACCTTCTGGAGCAGCTCCCACTCCATCTCCGCGTCGCGGTTGATGTTGCCGCCGTCGGCGCGGACGCCCGGGTCATTCAGCTCCTGGGAACGGCCTCCGGAGCTGGCGCTCTTGGTCTCCGTGGCCAGCTGCTTGTGGAACTCGATGGCGCACTGGCCGGGGCCACGCTCGGTCCCCTTGACGTGGTAGCGCACCTGCGTGGTGCCCAGCGACGAGGGGGCGCCGTGCATCAGCCACTCAGACGTCGCCTCGAAGCCCTGCGCGCCCACGCGCAGCGAGTAGCCCTTCTCCTTGAGGAGGGCCAGCGCCTGAGGCCACACCTCGGCCATGGGCTTGCGGTACACGTGGGTCCGCGTCTTGTCGTGCAGGAAGGCTTCGCGACGGCGGCCGGCGCAACCCGCGGCGGTGGTCAGACAGAGGGCGGCGACGACCAGCAGCGCGGTGGGCCCGAGCCGGGACTTGGACAGGTTCAGGTTCATGACGACTCCAGGGAACGTGAGACGCCGCAACATCCCTCACGCCCCGGCTCGTCGCCAAGTCCCCCTCCCTGACGTCAAGCCCCCCGGCCAGGAAGCTTGCGTGGCGCAACCATCTTTTCGCCGCCTGCCCTCGCTCCGCGTGCGGTGCGACGGAGGGTGGGCGCGCCCGAGCCCGACACCTGGAGCAGTCGCCTGGTCCCTCCTGGAGTGAAGGGGCCGCCCGGAGCCAGTCGGTGGGATTCTCCGTGGGCCCGGGCCGCGGCGCGTCACGCGCCGGATGCTGGCCCGTGCGGTGCGGGTGCGCCAGAGTGTCGCGCGCCCGTCCCACGCTCGGGGCGGTCTCCCAGGCAGGTGCGCGAAAGATGCTGCGACGACTCGGCGGACTCCTCGGTGCGGTGGTCCTTCTCTCGGCCTCGAGCGGCTGCACGCGCAACACGCCGGGTGCGGAAGCCACGGGCACGTCGGTGTACGTGGCGCGGCGCATCCGCACCCTGGACGCGGCGCGGCCGGTGGTGGAGGCGCTCGCGGTGCGCGAGGGCAAGGTGCTGGCCACGGGCACGCGGGATGAGGTGCTCGCCGCGGCGGGCGCGGGCGCGCGCGTGGTGGACCTGGGCGATGCCACGGTGGTGCCGGGCCTGACGGACTCACACGGCCACCTGTCCGCGTTGGGCCAGTGGGAGGCGACGGTGAGCCTGCTGGGCGCGACGTCCAAGGCGGAGGCCCTGGCGCGCGTCGCCTCGGCGCCGAGCACCTCGTTCCAGGGCGAGTGGCTCGTCGGCCAGGGATGGGACCAGAACGACTGGACGGAGAAGGCCTTCCCCACGCGGCAGGATTTGGATGCGAAGCACCCCGACGTGCCGGTGATGCTGGCGCGCATCGACGGACACGCGGCGTGGGTCAACAGCGAGGCGTTGCGGCGCGCGGGCGTCACCCGCGACACGAAGGACCCGGAGGGCGGACGGATTCTGCGCGGCGCGGACGGTGAGGCCACCGGCATCCTCGTGGACAACGCCATGGGCCTTGTCTACGCCGTGCTGCCCTCGCTCACGGAGGCGGAGCTGGCCGCGCAGCTCACCGCGGCGCTCTCCCGGGCCGCGCGAGCGGGCCTCACGGGGGTCCACGACGCGGGCATGGACCTGCGCACCTTCCGCCTGCTCCAGCGCTGGGACAAGGAGCGCAAGCTGCCCCTGCGCGTCTACGCCATGGCGGACGGGCAGTCCGCGGACCGCGAGACGTACCTGCGCGAGGGCCCCTACCAGGGCGAGCGCCTCACGCTGCGCGCGGTGAAGCTCGTCCTGGACGGCGCGCTGGGCAGCCGTGGCGCGGCGCTGCACCAGGACTACAGCGACGAGCCCGGGCACCGGGGACTCCTGATGATGACGCCGGAGGAGTACGAGCGGCGCGTGAGGTCCTTCATGGCGGGCGGCTTCCAGGTGTGCACGCATGCGATTGGAGACCGCGCCAACACGCTGGTGCTGGACACGCTGTTGCGCGCGGCCGAGGCCACGGGCACGCGCGACGGTCGCCATCGCGTGGAGCACGCGCAGGTGATGCGCCCGGAGGACATCGACCGGCTGGGGCGCGGCGGCTTCCTGGCCAGCGTGCAGCCCACGCACGCCACCAGCGACATGCCCTGGGCGGAGGCCCGCGTGGGCGCCGAGCGGATTCGAGGCGCCTACGCGTGGCAGCGCCTGAAGGCCTCCGGCGCGGTGCTGGCGCTGGGCAGTGACTTCCCGGTGGAGCGGCCGGAGGTGCTCGCGGGTCTCTACGCGGCGCGCACGCGGCAGGACGCGCGCGGCACGCCCGAGGGCGGCTGGTACGCGGACCAGCGGCTGAGCGGCGAGGAGGCCCTGGAGGGCTTCACCGTGGGCGCGGCCTACGCCTCCTTCGCGGAGGCGCGGCGGGGGCGGCTGCAGCCCGGCATGGACGCGGACTTCGTCGCGCTGTCGGTGGACCCGGTGGACGCGCCCGTCGCCGAGCTGCCAGGCGCCCAGGTGCGCCTGACCGTCGTGGGCGGCGACGAAGTCTATCGCGCGGCGGAGAAGTGAGCCCCGCCTAGAAGGCCGCCTCCGAGCTGAGCGACTGGACGCGGCGGTTGAGCTCTTCCTGAGCCACCTGCCGCTCCTTCGCCAGTCGCTCCAGCTCGCGGGTGATGGCCTCGAGCCGGTCCTCCTGCTCGTTGAGCTTGGCCACGAAGCGCTCGGCCAGCTCACGCTGGGACACGCCGCTCTTGAGCGACTCGATGTTGGCGCGGATGCGCTCCTGGTCCTTGAAGAGCTGGGCGCGCTCCGCGGTGAGCTGCTGTTCGTCGCGCGTCAGCGCCGCCACGCGCTCGCGGATGGCAATCACCTCGCGCAGCGCGTCCGCCATCTTCGCGTCCACGTAGCGCTGCGACAGGAAGAAGGCCACCTCGTCCGGCCCCGCGCTGGAGATGGAGTACTGCCGGTGGCCGCGCGTGCGCTCGGACACCACCAGTTCGTCCTGTGAGCCCGGCGCCAGGTCCCGCTTGAAGCGCCAGAAGCCGTCCGTCGTCTCCGCGGGCGCGGGCATGTCCTTCTCCAACTCCCAGCCCGAGCGCGGGTGCTCCACGAAGAGGACCTGCGGCCGCTGCGCCTTGTTGCGCACCAGGTACTTCGTGCGCCGCACGTGGAAGTACTCCACCACCAGCGTGCCCCGGCTCACCACCGCGCGGAACACCGGCCCGTCCTCCGTGCGGTCCTCCACGGAGACGACGCAGCCCAGCTCCACCGCGTACGGCACGAAGCGCGTGTCCTGCGGCTTCATGGTGTCGAGCATCGCCTCGCCCACGTACCGCTCGTCCTCCGTCACCGTCACCGGCCCGCCCTCCAGCGTCAGGCCCGTGGTGTTCTTCAGCTCGATGCAGGCCATGGGGTTCTTCTCGCGCGTCGTGCGGTTGTAGAGGAGCACCCGGCGACCCTCGAAGGGCTTGTGGAGGATGGGCACCAGCGCGCTCTGGTTGCGGTGCACCGTCACCGGGCGGTCCACGCCGTACTCGAAGAGGTCCCCCACCTCCTTCGTCAGCGTCGTCACCGGGTTGCTCTGCTCCAGCACCTCGCGCAGCCGGGGGCCACCACCGCCGCCCGGGCCTCCCACGAAGCTCGCCTCCTTGCGCATCATCTTCTTGGAGCGGCCCGGGGCGGCGGCGGGCGCGGCCATCATCGGCATGGCCTCGCTCTCCATCATGTCCATCGAGCCGCCGAAGCTCTCCTCGGGAATCACCGGCGCGGCGGCGGCCTCCGTCTGCACCTCCACCACCGGCCGCTTCATGTAGCGGGGGTTGTAGAGGTCGTGCACGAAGGACACCGGCAGGCCCGCGACGAGCGCCAGCGACACGTCCACCCAGTCCTCGTCTCCCGTGTTGTCCACCAGCGCCCAGCCCTGGAGCAGCGGCGGCTCGCCCTCGTCCAGGAGGATGCGGTAGCTCGTCTTCCACACCGGCGCTTCCAGCACGTAGCTGACGAAGACCTCCCGCTCGCCCTCGCCGGAGGTGAGGATGGACATGCGCTTGCTGTCCTTCTTGTACGAGGACAACACCGTGGCCAGGTAGAACTCCAAATCCTTGCGCACCGCCTCATCGAGGAACTCCAGCTCCGCGATGTCGAGCACGTCGAACGTGCGCAGCGAGCCGCCCACCAGCAGCGTGAGGAAGGGCCGCACGACGCTCGTCTCCCCGGCCGCCACCGCGAGCGACTCCAGGCCGATGATGGCGCCCTCCACCTGACCGCCCCCGACGCGCGCCCGCACGCGCGCGCCCTTGATTTGACCGAGCAGCGCCGTGAGGCTGCCGTCCTCCGGAATCCGGATGGTGGCCTCCGAGAGCAGCTGCTCCAGCGGCTTGGTGGAGTCGTAGCTCACCGCGGACACCGAGCCGCCCGACAAGTCCAACACCGTCAGCGACTTCAGCACGTCGTTCATGTCGCGCGCCTTGAAGTCCAGGTGCAGCGTGTCGCTGCCCGTCACTCCGCCCCGGCGCTCGAAGTAGCCGACGCCATGCTTGTAGAGGACGACACGACGGATGGGCAGGTTCGTGGCCATGAGTGATGGAACTCCAGGAAGTTGGGGACAGCCTGCGCTCCGGTGTATCAAGCCCGCCCAGGGGTCGCGCAATGCCGCGCTCAGGCCCCGCGAGGTGACGCCCGAATGCGAAAGCCCACCGCAACCTTCCTGTCCCGTTCCGCGCTGGTGTGCGCGGCGCTGGCGCTCGGCGCAGGCTGTGAGAGCACGAAGCCGCGCGCCGTGAGTCCCACTGACGGCGTGCCCGTGACGCAAGGCGGCGCCGCGGAGGGCCCCACGGAGGCGGCCACCCCGGAGTCACCCGCGCCCCAGAAGGGAAACTCCCCCTGGCAGCGGGCCCGCGTGGGCGACAAGGTCGTCTATGCGTTCTCCGGGATTCGAGGCCAGCCGGGGGATGCGAATGGCGCCGCGGCGGCGGGGAAGGTGACGTTGGAAGTGGCGGCGGTGGAGGGCGCGTGGGTGTGGTTGACGCTCGGCTTCACCAGCGACTCGGGCAAGCCCTTGGAGCAGCCGAAGCTCTCGCGCGTGCTGACGTTTCCGATGCGCACGGACACCACGCGGACGTTGGAAGCGGAGCGCGAGGGCACGCAGAGCGCCGAGCAGCCCACTGCCGCGGGCCGCACGTGGGAGGCGAAACGTTACCTGCGTGACAATCGCCCGGTGGACGGTCCGCTGGAGAACCGGCTGTACGCGGTGGACGCGGGGCCGCTGTACCTGACGAACGGGTTGCTGGACGCGAGCACCACGCTTGCGGGCTTCCGCGTGCCGGGCAGCCATCAGCTCACGCTGGTGGAGGTGAAGCAGGGCACGGGGGATGCGGGCAAGGTGCCGGAGCGCGAGTCGCCGCTGGGGCCGGGGACGTGGTTCGACTTCGAGGCGGAGTCGGAGGGCACGAAGTCGGTGCTGCGCACGTGCCTGGGCGCCGAGCGCGGCTTCGTGTTGCGCTCGGAGGGCCTGGCGCCGGCGGGCAGTGGTGGCGAGCCGTGCAAGGACTTCGCGCAGGCGGGCGCGGTGCCGCTGGAGGAGGCGCTGTTGTCCTTCCTCTGGGATGCGTTGGACCCGAAGCAGTGGCCGCCCGCGATTCACAACGCGGCGCCGCCGGTGCGCGAGACGCTGACGGTGGGGACGAAGAAGCTGGCGGTGCTCCAGCTCGACTCGGCGGAGGGCGCGGAAGGGTTGAAGCAGGTGGGCTCGCGGATGTTCGCCGCGGACCCGTGGGACAAGACGCTGAGCGGGCTGGCGCACGAGGCGCGCTTCTCGCCGCTCTCCGACTTCCTCTACCGCGTCACGCCCAAGGGCAAGCGTGAGTCGATGGGTGGTCGGAAGCTGGTGGACTGGGGCGCGTGGCAGCCGTGACAGTGCTCGCGCTCTACACGGTGGTCATCGAAGTGGAGCCCGGCGCCGAGGACGCGTGGAACCCGTGGCACGAGGGGACGCATGTCCCCGAGGTGCTGCGGGAGCCCGGGTTCCTCGGCTGCCGCAAGTGGCGCGACACCGAGCCCGCGAAGGATGGGTGGGCCCGGTACGTGTGTCACTTCGAGCTGGCCAGTGAAGCGGACTTCCAGCGCTACACGGCGAGCGACGCGGCGAAGCACCTGCGCGCCGAATCGATGGCTCGATTCGGCGCGGTGACACGGTATTCACGACAGGTGCTCACCGAGGTGAAGCGGTTCTAGCTCATACGGCCTGACCGCCTTTTGTGCCGACCGTTGAGCTCAATCCATCGGTCGGCATCAATCACCTCCCCGCGCCGCTGGAGGTGTCCCTCTGGCGGCATCAAGGTCCGCTTGCCGGAAGAATGGCCACGCCGAGCGCTCGCCACGAGAGCGCCTGACGGTCCCACGTGGACTCCGCCGAAAGAGCGAAGAGAACCACGAGGCCACGGACTGAAGGGGCAACGGCCACTCGTAGGGCAGTTCGGTTTCCATGAAGAGAGCGCAGCGACCCAGAAGGTCCCTCTGCTCGTCAGGGAGCGCGAACTGCCCCGTGGTCCGATACTCGCGGAAGTCGTCCTGGAACCGGAAGGTGCGCCGATAGACCTCATGCACGGCTGGGTCCAGGGATTGCCCCGGGTAGTCCCTATCCAGCTCCATGTTGGAGAGCTGTCCCTCGATGAACCCCCGAAGCAGACCGGCAATCCTGCGGCGGGCGACGACATCCACATGAGCGGTGCTTGCCATGAGGCTCCCTATCGTCCCGAGCATTCAGCGGCACAGGCGCCAATGACGCCCCATGACGTAATGCCCGCGGCGACAATCCACATGACACTGGCACGCCCCATCAGCTTCGTCGCGGGACCCGGGAACACGGGGCGCCCGGAAACACTTCGAGACGCGATGTTCATGAGCCGCCAGGGAGAGGTGAAGTGCGAAGCGCCGGCCTGATAACCAAACGGCTTCCAGTACGGTCCCGCCGCGAGCGAGATTGCCGAGCCCCATGGGAAGTCGGAGCCATCATTTCCCGTCGACGAATCTGAGTCCCCACACATCAGGGGATTGTTCTCCAGGGGATTGACCTCGTCGATGCATGCCGCCCAGCAAGTCTCATCAAACGCGAGCCCGGTCGGGTCGGACCAGTACAGAGGGTTGTTTGCCGCGTACGCGTACGCGGGCACGCCATACCCCTTCTCGGCCATCTCTCGGCTGTAGCCTGGGTCCTGGAGAATCGGCTCCGGCTGGAGATACCTGCCGATGCTCGGGTCGTAGTTCCGGTTCCAGTTCTCGAAGAGGTCGGTCTCCTCATCGTGGTACTGGCCGGGGAAGCGCATCGGCGTCCAGAACGGCTGAGCCCCCACCTGGAACCGCTGGTACTCATAGCCTTCCACCGCGACGCCCGAGAACGAGCTCGTCGACCCTCCCTGCGGCTCCGCGGTAAAGAAGAGGGTCATCCGGCCCGCGGAGGGCTGCAGCCACGGTGTCACCACGCGCCCCAGCTCCGCGCCCTTATACCGGGCCAGCACCGTGCTGGTGTCCGTGTCCACCAGTTCGACCTCGTCCACCCCGTTCACGTCATCACGCGTATCGATGAACTGGAACAGCGCGCGCAGCCGCAGCTGCACCTGACTGTTCTCCGCCTGCTGCGAGAAGCCCGAGAACGATTCGGAGTCGTCATAGGCATACGGGTGCGCCGTGCCATCCCTCGACGCGGAGCGATTGACGTGGCCAAAGGGGTCATAGTCCGCGGCGCCCGCCACCTTGCCGGCCTTGTCCAACATCAGCACCGGCTTGCCAATGTGGTCCGTGACGGGGAAGTACACCCCGCACGCCGCCGTCTCGCCATTGCGACGGCAGTCCGCCGTGCTGTCGGGCTGGCGGACCGGGTCGTTCGCATCCAACTTCCCACGCAGCAACACCACCGGCCGGCCCGCCAGCCACACGTAGTCGTCCGTGACTCGGAAGCTCGAGGAGACGACGTCGCTCCAACCCTGGTCCACCAGCAACTCATGACTGGTGCCATGGAAGAACTCATCGCGCTGGCCGAAGGGATTGACCTTCGCCCGCCGACGCCCCAATGCGTCGTAGAAGTAGTTGTACGTGGCTCCATTCACCGTCACCGCACGGAAAACGGTGTCTCGCGCGGAGCCATGCTCCTCCGCCTCATCGAAGGAGCTGTAGCCCAGCTCCAGGACATGCGCCGGCTGGTTGGAGACGTAGTGCCCCACCTGCTTGCGCACGACCCGGCCATCCGCGTCGTAGGTGTATCCCAATCGCTGGAACGCATCATTGCTGGGGGTCGTCGACAGCAGTCGGGCGCCAGCGTCTCCAGTGCCGTAGACCAGCAGGTCCGAGGACAGCCCCGAAGGCGCGAACGAGGTCCGGTTCCCGCTCCGGTCATATCCGTAGGCTTGTGCGTAGAAGGTCCCTCCCGTCGCATCGCTGTTGCCCGAGGGGCGCGTGGCGGAGGTGAGCCGCAGGGCACGGTCATAGTCGAACAGCTCCGTCCTGGCCGTCGTCGCGCCCAACAAACACGTGTCCGTGCGCGCCACCTGGTCTGCCTTCCACGTGTACGTCCGCTTGTAGATGTCACCGCCGCCGGTGCCGGGCGTGAAGGCCCCCGACGACACCCGAAGCGAGCGCAACCGCCCCGTCAGGTCCGAGCCCAACGACGAGGGGAAACCCACCCCACAGTTGGCCGGAGGAAGGTGCCCATCATCACCGAGTGCGTACTCCACCGCCCTCGATGTGCCCGAGAGCGGGTTGAGCTGATAGCCGCGCAGACCACCGAACGGCTCCCAGACGATGTCGCTCACCAGGCGCCGCGTCTCGCTTCCCGTGTTCGTGAATATCTCGACGTCGATGTGCAGGACCTGGTGTGCACGCGCGCCCGTTCCGTAGATGTACGAGACTTCACGCCCATACGGGTGGATGAGGCCCGACAAGCGCCCCAGACTGTCGTAGGTGTAGCGGGTCTCCATCTCAGGGGTGCAACCCGAGTCGCCTTGCCGCTGCCGGTGCTCGCTCACCAGGCGCCCCCCGGTGTCGTAGCGGTACCAGGTGCGTCCGAAGGAATCATCCCGGTAGCGCAGCAGGCCCATCGAGTTGAGCTCCCCACCGCCGCAGCCGGACACCAGGGAGCCGTCGCTGTCATAACCCAGCCAGTAGAGCGCCTCGGTGAGAGGGGTGGTGCCACCACGCCGGCGGAACGCCCCGCGGGGTCGATTCAGCAAGTCATGGCTGTACTCGAGCCACTCGCCTTGCGCGGACATCGTCGGGGTCTGCTTCACGACCACGAAGCCTCGGGCGTCATAGGCCTGACGAACGAACCCATCCGCATGGGGGAACTTCACCTTCACCAGATTGCCAAAGTCGTCGTACTGGTAGGAAGTCAGCAGCCCACAGCCATCTACCGCGCTCGAGCAGCCCGTCCGCACTCCCGAGATGTTCTGCTGCGCGTCGTAGGCGAAAGTGGAGTGCTGCTGCAGACCGCCCGGGAAGCTCTCGGAGGCCCGGATGAGCCGGTCCGAGCTGTCGTACCCCAGCGTGGTGCACAACACGGACAAGGCGGGCATCGAGCCTGTCTCACGGCAGAAGTCAGGTGCCTCGTTGAGCGGCTTGCCCACCGCGATGAGATTGTCGTTCAGGTCGAATGCCTTCACCGAGGAGAAGCTGCCCGCACCCACGCCCTGGCGAGAGAAGGTGGGCCGCTGGTGCGGGTCCGGATGGAACGTCGTCTTCCTCCGGCTCTCCTCCACGCCGGCCCGCCGTGTGCGGGCCTCCTCCGTCTTCAGCAACCCGTTGGGCCAGTACGTCTTGATGGACATCTCACTCCAGTCCACGCCCAGCGCATCCGCCGCGATGGCCACCCACTGGAGCTGGGTCGTCTTCTGGCCTCCCGCGCAGCCAGCCCCCGGCGTCGTGCCCGTGCGGTAGCAGTAGACGGAGTAGTTGCCCGTCGGCAACTGCACGGCTCGCAGCTGCGCTCCGTCATACAACAGCGTCGACGTCAGTCCCTGGCTCGTCATGGCCGTCAGACGCCCACCCTGGTACTGCAGCGAGGTGACATCACCGTTCGGTGAGGTGATCTGTGTCGCATTGCCTCGCGCGTCGTAGGCGGAGTACACCGTCTCCTCCGGTGGATAAGGTGAGCAATACCCGCTCGCGTGGTACGAGTAGCGAGACACCTTCATCAGTCGGTTGGCGCGGTTGCTGTTCTCCGCGCCCGGAGGCCCGTAGTAGGTGTACTGGGTGATGGGGTAGTCACTGCCCGAGCAGTCCGTCGCCGTGGAGCTGCTCACGACACAAGGGCCGTGTACCTCCTTGACCACCGAGCCCCCCGTGTCCGTGCCACCCGAGCACCGGTGGTGGTTGAAGTAGAAGACGCCCATGTGCTGCTCCACGGAGTCCGTCCACGTTCCGCTCGTGCCGTTGAAGGTCTGCGTGTAGCCCGAGCGGATGACGGACTTCTTGAACCGCGTCACCTCGTCATACGTCGTGCGGATGAAGGCCTGTCCGCCAGACTGGAGGACCGAGGCTTCGCTCGTAACGGTCTGCCGCACCGGCTTCCAGGGCGTGGACGTGGCTCCGACGGGGAAGCTCGCGTAGACGAAGTCCGTCGTCGGCCCCGTGAGGCCACCATTGCCGAGGTAGTCCTTGCCACTGCTCTGGACCACCTGCTGCACGGGGCTGATGACTCCTGGAACAGAGGCAGAGCCCGCGCTGGCGAAGGTCATGTTGTTGAAGCTGTAGGCTCCGCTCTTGTGGCGCACGTACCGGAGGACGAGCGAGCCGTTGGCGGGCTCCGAGTAGTCATAGTCCACGTATCCCTGGGCGACGCTCGTGCAATTGCCACTGCCCGAAATACAGACGTCCTGGTAGTAGCTCAGCAGGCTGGCCGGCGAGTACGGACTCTCGTAGGACAGCAGGTCGCGGCGGAACTGCACCGTGCTGCCCGCCGAGTCTCCCGCGCTCACCGCCGGAGGCACCGCCGCCGGAGGCACACACGTGGAGCCGCCACCCATCGGTGACGGCCCCGAGCAGTCACCCGAGCCCGTGCTCATCGACGTGGCCGACGCCGTCCCGCTGCTCATCCCAGACACCTTGCCCGACTGGTACTGGTGCGACACCACCGCCGACTGGTTCACCGCGACATTCCACGCCGCGGACGTCGTCCCGTCCGCCGTCGTGTCCATGATGTCGACCACGTCCCCCGTCTCCGGGTACTCAATCCGCGTCAGCAGGCCCGCCTGCTCCACGCCGTCTCCCAGGGGGCTGTGGTAGTAGTACTTCGCGACGACCACCTCCTCCTGGCTGAGCACCGAGTCGGTCGAGTTCGGGTTCTTCAGCAACGCCACCCGGTCCAGCACGCACTCCTTGCTGGGCGCGAAGAAGGCTCCCTTCACCGCGCGGTAGTACAACCGCAGCTTCGCTCCCTCCTCCGTCGTCACCGTCGACAGGTACGGCGCTCCATTGCCGTGGGTGCTCTGTCCCGGGCAGGTCAACGTGGTGCTGCCGTCGGCGACAGTCAGCGGCGCGTACGCCAGCGACAGCCTCACACGCGGCGTCCCCGCCAGCCGGTCCTCTTCGATGCGTGACAGGAAATAGCGCCGATTGGGCTTGGTTGGCGCCGCCCACGTCGCCGCGTACACGAAGCGGCCCTGCCCCGGCTTGATGAGCACGAAGTGGCTGCCGGACCAGTACAGGCTCGCGTTCGAATACCGCGCGACCTGGCGCGGCTTCGCGAAGCACGCAGTGCCTCCGCCGCCACAAGCGAAGAACTCCAGCACCTCACCGTCCGTGTCGCGCACCACCCACGTGCTCACTCCCGGCACGTTCCCCTTCACATTCACGAAGCTGTAGAGGCTGTGCCACCAGCGCGCTGAGTGCTGACGGCTGGGGCTGGAGCCGAACGGCTTCGGCACGAAGTCATCCCCGCTGAAGCCCAGCATCGACAGGTACGTCCAGAACTTGTCCGTCGACACGTAGTGGCGCACGAAGTTGAAGCCACCCAACTCACCGTGCAACCCCACATCCGCCGCCGTGTAGCGCGTCGTCAAATCTCCCAGGCTCACGCGCGGCACGGACATGCCGGAGACACCCGCTCCCACCACCGCGCTCCCATCGGGACCACAGGTCTTCGGCTCCGGGTCCTTCACATCAGGGTCACCTTCACCATCATCCCCGTCACCACCACCACCTCCTCCTCCACCGCCCGGAGGACCATCAGGCCTCGAAGGCAGCGTCGGAGGCGGATCCGTCCGGACGGGCACATTGATGCACGTCATCGTCGACTGGCCATCCATCGTGGCGATTCCGCAGACCTCGTAGACAGTCTGAGTCCAGTCGTTGTCCAGCATTCCCCTAACCCCGCCACCCGACGAGGGGCCGAAGCCACCTTGTGCATGTCGGCACACGGGCCCCGCCGCGCAGTAGCCGCCGCTTCCCACCCGCACGCCCGACGTCCGGTCAACCTGCGGCGCAATGCCCGCGCACGTGTTGCCACAGGCGTTGCTGTCGTCACACGAGGCGCCCGGCGTGCACTCGAAGTTCGGCGTGTCCCACGAGGTGCAGTGCAGCGCTCCCGGCACATATCCTTCTCCACCGCACGGCAGATTGGACACGCAGCACTGGAAGTTGCCTCCCGCCTGTGAGCTGCCGCTCGTACCGAAGGCCGGCGCCTTCAGACATCCTTCCGGGTTGCTGCAACTGGCCTGCGAATCTCCCGAGCCCAGGCAGTAACCGACGTTCAGCCCGTCGCCGCAGCCGCACGTCCAACGCGTGTAACCACCACCCGTCGGATTGCGCTCGCAGTAGTCGAACGTGCCGCTTCCGGCGCAGCCCTCGTCCGCCTCTCCACTCCGGTCATCGTCACAGTTGTTGCCGCACGCATCCAGCGACTGCGCCGTCACGGGCCTGCACGGGCCCAGGACTCCATCCACGCAGACAGCCGTCCCTCCCGTGCCGCACTCACTGCACGTCTGGGGCTGGTTGTTTGGAATGCACTCGCCCCACTCCCCTCCTCCCGGGTCTCCTGGCTCTCCCATGCAATGTTGGGTGCCCTTACAGCCTCCTTCATTCGTACAGGACTTCGAGCTCGGGGCAGTACACGCCGGCTCGGCCCGGGCACTCCACACAGGCGCCAGCAACAACACACACGACAAGACTCTTACGGCCCAATGCATGGGACATCCCTTCACGGGAAGATTGAAAATCAAGATGGGAGACAACCCAGGTCAGTCGCGCGCGCTCAGCCGACGGGCCTTCCACTCGGCCGAGGGGATACAGACCCGCGACGCGGCGCTGGGGTGCACCTGCGTGCACTTCCACTGCGCCGGACACTGCGCATCCGTCTGGCACTCCGAGCTACAGAAGTAGCCCTCTTCCGGGTCTGCCTCCGTATGCAGACACAGCCCCGAGCGGCACTCCGAGGCCCCGTGAGACGGGCACTCCTCGCCCACCTCCTTCGTGGCCGCGGCGGCCAGCGTCGGACGGTGCTCAGACAACACGGAGTTCCCCGCGGACGGCTCCGGGGCCGGATTGCTACACGCCAGAGAGGTCAGCAACCCGAGGCATGCCCACGCTGGGCATGCCTTGATCCATTTCAAGAAACTCACGATGAACTCCGCCTCGGAGGACGGGCTCATCGCCCGGCCTGATGCAAGGCAACCAAGGTAGTTGTCGCCATGCCCAGACGTCAATCACTGAACACTATTGACGCGCGACTCGGGCGCTCCACCCGAGCCACGCCATTCAGAAACCGCTGCTTCATAGCCATCCGCTCGATACCGCGAACAGACCGAGCCTCAAGGCCACGTCCGCGGTTGGGACGTCGTCGGGTGGGGCAGACAGATGTGAATGACACCATCCCAACCCATGCTCATCCACTCCGTGCCAGGGTCGCTCCTGAGCACGGGGTATTTTCCGTCGGTCAGGAAGTCATCCCCATTTCCGCCTGCCACCTTGCCCGCATATGACTTGCAGTGCATTGAAGTGCACCCGCATTCACTTCCGCCGCTCCGGACACTGCGCCTTGCCCCGACAAGTCCAACCACCGAAGGCGCTGTGACTGGATCATTCCACGCCAATGACACCCAAAAACAGAGACCCGCCCAGGAAGGAAAGGAGCCACGGCGCCGTCAGCGCACCAAGGGACCAGGCCCGCTTCTGGATTCGAGTCCCCCAGCCCGACGCCAACCTTCATCTCCCATCTGTCTTCACGCGCAAAGATTGCGCGTGGGCATCACCAGGAGCTGCTCCCGGGACTCGACGGGCAAATCCAGACGCAGGTACACGTAGCCACCGGGCCGTGCGTCCATGGGCGGAAAGCCCGGCACCTCCAGCGCGCGGAAGCCCAGGGACTCCATGAGCTGGAGCGACGTCCCCCTTCCCCCGCGCACGCAGGTCTCCAGGTGGCGCAGTCCGTCCAGTCGCACGCCCTGACGGATGAGCTCCGTCATCGTCCAGTGCCCCACGCCCTCCCGGCGATACTCCGGCGCGATGGCGCAGCTCACCCGTGCGTAGCGCTCCTCGCGACGGATGTTCGTGAGCGCCGCGAGCCCGATGATGCCCGAGCCCCGCTCCGCCACCGCGAACAGCCGGGTGCCCTCCGCCGCGCTCCACCGGCCGGGAGGATTTCCTCCCGCCTCCGGTCGCAACCACCCGAAGAACTCCTCGATGTCGGGCTCCTCCAGCAACATCCGCGCTGCTCCCGAGACCGCCACACCCGCTACTTCCATCGGAATGAGCTGACGCTCACGCATGCTGACTTCCCCCCTTCGATACCACCCGACTTCAAGGGGCATGCCAGAGGGCCTCCGCAGGGCACGCCACGAGGCCCTCTCCGAGGGGGCGCGTCGGGACGCGACGCACGCGCGTGTCACCAGCACGCGAGCGCCTGGCCAGCACTAGGGGAAACCCCGCGAGTCCCACGGTGCACATCGTGTCCGCCACGACACGGAGGCGCTCAGGCCCCGCGCCAGGATGGAGCACTCACGCACCGGAATGGAGCATCCCCGCGCCACGATGGATCACCCGCGCGCCTCGACACGGAACACTCACGCGTCGCCGCGACACGGGGCACTCACGCGCCGCCGTGACACGGTGCACTCACGTGCAGACACGTTGTGCCCGTGTACCGCCGCGACACGGGGCACCCACGCGCCGCGGCGACACGGGGCCGTCCACTACTCCGCGACGGAGAGCTTCACGTCGATGTTGCCGCGCGTGGCGCGCGAGTACGGGCACACCTCGTGGGCCGCGTGCATCAGCTTCTCCGCCTCGTCGCGGGGAATGCCCGGGAGGATGCCCTGGAGCTCCACCGCCAACCCGAAGCCGCCGTCCGGCGTCTTGCCGATGGTGACGTTCGCCGTGATGCCCACCTCGGGCCCCAGCTTCTTGCCGCCCTTGCCCGCCACCAGCCGCAGCGCGCTCTCGAAGCAGGCGGAGTAGCCCGCCGCGAAGAGCTGCTCGGGGTTGGTGACCGCGCCACCCGCCCCGCCCAGCTCCTTGGGCATCGCCAGCGGCAGGTCGATGACCTTGTCCGACGACTGGACCTTCCCGTTGCGGCCTCCGTGAGCGGTGGCGTGGGCGGTGTACAGCGGCGAAATCGTGACGGGGGCCATGGTTCTCTCTCCTGGAATTCCAGCTCGGGTTCGTAAAAGCGAAACGGTGGACTCAGATAGCGGCGACACGCGACGGCGGGAGCCCCTTCACCACAACCTCAGGCCTGCTCCGTTCAACCCCCAACAACAGGGCCACCCCGTCTCCGACGGGCACCGCGTCCTACGCCATGGCCTATGATTAGGGCTCAATTAAATTGCGCGCAATCAAATCGAGCCCAAAAAAAGTCCCCGGGCCGCGAAGCTGGCGGCGACCGGGGACCTGGGACTCACCCTCTCGAGCGAGTCGTGCGGGGACTCAGCGCTCCGCGACCGTCGTGGGCGGCGTGGCGACGAACTCCTTGGCGGCCTTCACGGCGGCGGCGATGTCCAGCTTGCCGCTGGTGCTCACCTTGCCCTTGAGGTCCGGGTCGACCTCCACCGTCTTCACCAGCAAATCACGCACCTGGGCGGCCGTCAGGTCGGGGTTCGCGGCGAACATCAGGGCCGCGGCGGCCGCCACCGTCGGGGTGGCCATGGAGGTGCCGCTCATCTTCTCCCAGTCGCCGCCGGGCACGGTGCTCAGCACGTCCTCGCCCACGGCGGCCAGCTCCACCACCTTGTCGCCGTGCGAGGAGAAGCGCGCCAGCTTGTCGTTGTTCCTGTCCATGGACGCCACGGTGAGGACGTTGGGCAGGTTCAGGTTGGCGGGCATGTCCGCCACGTTGTTCATGTTGCTGCCATTGCCGTTGGCCGTGGCCGCGACGAGCAGGATGTCCGCGTCCGCCAGCTTCTGCACCGCCGCCGTCCAGCGGGCCTGCGAGGCCGCGTCGCGGTACTCGTCACCGAAGCTGGCGTTGAGGGCGCGGATGTTGGCGCCGTGGTTCTGCTTCATGTTGACCACGTAGTCCACGCCGCGCTCGAAGTTGGTGAGCAGGTCCGCCCCGTCATACAGGCCGCCGATGCTCATCACCTTCGCTTTGCCCGCGGCGATGCCCGTGTTGCCCTGGCCATTGTCCTCGGCGGCGATGATGCCGGCCACGTGCGTGCCGTGGTCCGTCCCCTGGCCCTTCATCACGTCGCCGCTGTTGAAGCCGACGTTGAAGCCGTGGATGTCGTCCTTCACGCCGTTGCCGTCGTTGTCGATTCCGTCGCCGGCGACCTCGCCCGGGTTGGTCCACATGGCGCTGTCCAGGTCCGCGTGCTTGAAGTCCACGCCGCCGTCGAACACCGCGACAATCGGCTCACCCGTGGGCTTGGGCGGCTTGGGGTCCACCGGGCCCGCCGTCTTGCCAGCGGCCTCCAGGCCCCAGCTCTTCAGCGTGCCCGTGTCCGCGCGCGCCTTGTCCTCCACGGACAGCGTCCAGGTGCCCTTGGCCGACTCGCCCTTGAAGGCGGTGCTCAGGTCGAACGTGCCCTTCACGTCGTCCGCGTTGCCACCCTGGCGGTCCGACACCGTCGCCGTCTTGCCGGAGGGGCTGGTCAGCTTCACCACCAGGTCGCCGCGGTAGGTGTGCGGCAGGTCCAGGTTCAGCTTCAGCGAATCCAGCGCCACGTCCTGGTCGAAGCTGACCGTGGACGTCACCGTCTGGAGGTCCTTCACCGCCGCGTTCGGCGTGGCGGAGGCCGTCAGCGTGACGGGCGTGGACGCGTCGCGGCCGGCGATGGAGACCTTGCCAGGGCCGAAGGCGAAGGCCGTGGCCGGCAGCACCGGGGCGCTCGGGTCCGGACGCTGGCCCGTGGGGCGGTCCACGAAGTTGCTGGGACGGGCCGTCTTACCGGAGTCGAAGCCGTCGGTGCCGTTCTTGCCGGGCCGGGCCACCACGCGGGACTCGGTCGTCGCGGGAGCCTCCGGACGGGTGGACTCCTGGGTACGGGTGACGGGCGACGGGAGCGACGTGGGCTTGCGGGTGACGGTCATGATGGGCTCCGTGGGGGATCGGAATCGAACGGCCTGTCACCCATTGTCGCACCTCATCCGGGGCAGTTTCCTCGGGACTGCTTTTTCCACTGCCGGTGAAGCCCTCGTGGGGCGAGGGGGCGTGGTAGAGCGCGGCCCTCGGGCCCCGTGTGGAAGCCGGGCCGAGTGAGGACGGGAGCGGAGGATGCCGAGGACCATCGTCGCCACGCGTTATGTGACGCCCCTGCGCGAGGGGGGCTCGTTGCCCGCCATCGTCGAGGCGGACGACGCGGGGCTGTACGTCGTGAAGTTCCGGGGTGCCGGACAGGGCGCCAAGGCGCTCATCGCGGAGTTCATCGCCGCGGAGCTGGCGAAGGCGGCGGGCCTGCGGGTGCCGGAGATGGTGCTGGTGGAGCTGGACCCGGCGCTGGGCCGCAACGAGCCGGACAGCGAGATTCGGGACTTGCTCAAGGCGAGCGCGGGGCTGAACCTGGCGCTGGACTACCTGCCGGGCTCGGTGACTTTCGACCCGGTGGCGGGCCCGACGCCAGACCCGGCCGTGGCCTCCGCCCTCGTCGCGTTCGACGCCTTCATCACCAACGTGGACCGCACGCCGAAGAACCCCAACCTCCTGTGCTGGCACCGGGAGCTGTGGCTCATCGACCATGGCGCCTCGCTCTACTTCCACCACGCGTGGGAGGACTGGGAGGAGCGCAGCCAGAGCCGCTTCGCGCCCATCAAGGACCACGTGCTCCTGCCCTGGGCAAACGCCCTGCCCCAGGCCCAGGACACGCTGAAGGCCCACCTCACGCGCGAGCGGGTGGAGGCCACCGTCGCCGGAATCCCGGAGGGCTGGCTGCAAGCCGCCGAGTCCCCCTTCCCCAGCGTGGACGCGCACCGCGCGGGCTACGTCACCTGGTTGCTCAAGCGCATCGAGGCCCTGCCGGCCTTCATCGAGGAGGCGGCACGTGCCCGCGCACAGCTCGTTTGATTACGCCATCATCCGCGTCGTCCCCCGCGTGGAGCGCGAGGAGTTCATCAACGTGGGCGTCGTCCTCTTCTGCACCACGCAGCGCTTCCTCGGCGCCCGCGTGGAGCTGGACGAGGCGCGCTTGAAGGCGCTCGCGCCCGATGTGGACGTGGACACGGTGCGCTGCCACCTGGAGAGCTTCCGCCGCGTCTGCGAGGGTGGCAAACACGCGGGCCCCATCGGCCAGCTCCCCCAGAAGGACCGCTGGCACTGGCTGGTGGCCCCGCGCAGCACCATCCTCCAGACGGGGCCGGTGCACTCGGGGCTGAGCCAGGAGCCCCAGCAGGCCCTGGAGCACCTGCTGGACACCGTGGTGCGGGTGAAGCGCGCGCCATGACGGCACGCGCGGCGCTGGGGACCTACTTCACGCGGCGACCGGTGAAGCGGACCTTGGCGGTGCACTCCTCCAGGTCCACCGTGTCGGTTCCGGCGCCCTCGTATGACGTGGCGCGCGCGTCGATGAAGCCCTCGATGGTGTCGTCCTCCAGCGAGTCGTTGGCGATGTAGAAGCGCAGCACGTAGCTCACCGACGGCGTGCCCGCGCCCACCCCGGGCACGCTGCGGAGGTGGACGTATTGGAACGGCCCGCTGTCGGAGGTCGTCCCGCCGAGGACGTCCGGGGCGTCATCCTTGTCGACGATGGCCTGGTCGCCCCGGTGCAGCGTGAAGGCGACGTCGGGCACCTCCAGGCTCGTGGCGCCATACTCCTCGGCGCGCACAATCCAGCGCTGCTGGAGGGCGAGCCCCGAGGGTCCGCCGGTGCCCGGAATCGGCTGGGCCTCCTTGTCCGTCTTGTCGACGCACGCATAGGGGACGGCCTGCGCCTGGGCTTCGTCCAACGTCACGTCGTACTGCTCCTGCTCGAACTTGCCGCAGCCGGTCATCACCAGCATCAGCGGCAAGCCCCACTTCCTCGCGACCTTGAACATCGCTGTGTCTCCCTCGAGGAATGCCCCGTGCCGGCCCTTCGCGCGCGGGACGCCCGCCACCCCGTCGGTCAGGCGGGCGCCTCCATCCTCGGGGGAAGGAAAGCACGGCGGCGGCTGCACGGCGAGCGCGGGCCAGCGTCGACTGTTTGACGGGAGGCCGACCGACAAGGAAGAGAGGGCGCGACGCCCGGGATGTGAGTACCTTCTGCCTGTGCCCGGGACGGGCACGGACCTCGTATGCCCGACTCCTCGTTGCGTATCGTCACGTACAACGTCCGCTATTTCGGCCACATGCTCCGGGGCCTCGCGAGCACCGTGGGCCCCAAGCGCCGCGTGGCCGCCGCGCTGGCGTCGTTGGACCCGCTGCCCGACGTCGTCTGTCTCCAGGAAGTGGAGACGACGTCCTTGCGCAGCACCATCGCCCACCGGCCCAAGCTGCCCGGCGAGACGCAGTTGATGGCCTTCATGGGGCGCATGGAGGAGACCTTCACCGCCCAGGGTCGGGAGATGCCCTACGAGGCGTTCTACTTCCGCGCCCACCACTACAAGCTGGGCGAGGTGTCGCTCTACACCACGGGACTCGCGGTGCTCGTCAACAAGCGCACCCTCCAGGTGGACAAGCACAACGTGGACGCGCCCCAGGCCATCACCCACCACCACGTCCAGCGCCTGAAGGACCGCAAGCAGAGCCGCATCTGCGCGCACATGCGACTGTTGCGGCGCGAGGACAACCGCCCCTTCCACGTCTTCAACACGCACCTGAGCCTGCCCACGCCCTTCGCGCGGGAGTTCTGGTCCACCAAGGACAAGATGGGCTGCGGCGTGAACCAGCTCCACGAGGCGCGCAAGCTGGCGGACTTCGTGGGCATCCTCTCCGCGCAAGAGCCGTTCGTCGTCTGCGGGGACTTCAACTCGCCGCCGGCCACGCCCGTGTTCCGCTACCTCACGGGCGACGTGCGCTTCACCTGCGCCCAGGCCGCCGTCGGGCAGATTGACCCGAACGTGTCGCGGGGCTTCCCCACCGCCGGCTTCATGCACATGCGCATGCACCTGGACCACATGTTCTCCGGCGGCGGCGTGCGCTGGCTCGACACCCAGGAGACCAGCCCCTTCGGGGACTTCAAGAGCCGCTTCCACGGGCTGTCGGACCACATGCCCATCGTCGCGCGCTTCGCGCTGGAGTCCGCGCCCGCCATCCTCGCCCTGCCCGGCGCGCCCGTGCCCGACGTGGGCTGAGACAGCCACCCGCTCACGTCCCCGACTTGAGCTCGCCCTCCACCTCTACCCACGCCTCCAGGATTTCGCGCGTGCGGCGCTCCGCCAGCTCCTGGAACTCGGGCGCCAGGTGCGCCACCTTGTCCGGGTGGTAGCCGGCGATGAGCGCGCGAAACGCCTTGCGCGCCTCGTCCAGCGACATGTCTCGCGCGAGCCCCAGCACCGCCCAGGCGTCCTTCCGCGCGGGCATGCGGAGTGGTGCGCGGGTGCCTCGCGGCGGAGTCGCCTCCGAGTCCGCCGCATGAGTCTCCCGCGTGTCCTGGCCCGATGCATCATCCCAGGGCCTCGACGACTCCGAGGCGGCGGCCTGCTCGGGTCTGACGCGCCGGCTCCCTCCTGGAACGCGCGAGCCCTCGCCACCCGCGCGGCGGCGCCAGCCTTCATCGTCCGGCGGGGGCCCTGACGCCTCCGAGGCGCCGGTGCTCGCCGGGCGACGAGGGGACCTGGGCGCGCGCTCCGGCCGCTTCGTGCCGGGCTTCCTCGCCGGGTCCGGCGCGGGGACTCGGGAGGTGAGCTGGCTGAGCGCGTCCTCCAGGAACCACAGGTCGCTGGCGGGCAGGCCGTGCTTGCGCACCACCTTGCGCGGCCGTCCGTCCTCCAGCAGGAGGTAGCCGCTGGTGACGGCGTACGCGTCGTCCCGACTCTCCGGGTAGAGCCGGTCGCCCAAATCCCCCAGCGGGTCCCTCCACATGCCGTCCGCGGTGCCCTCGTCCGCCACCAGCACCTGCGTCAGCACGCGGCCGTGGAGGAACTCCAGGGTGGCGAAGGGCTCGCGTGCCTCTGGCGAGCGCATGGCCGGCCCATGACGCACCCCGGTCACGAGCAACAACCCTCGCGTCCCATCCACATGGGCGAAGAGCTGCTCGCGCACCTGCTTGTCGGAGAAGAAGAGGACGAACTGCACGGTGGACAACGTAGTCCGAAGCGCCCCCACCCGGCAGATGATACGTCCGGTGCCCCCGCGCGAGGGTGCAGGGAGAGACAGTGCGGCGAAACATCGTCTCGACGGTGGCTCGCGCTTGGGAAAGAGTCCTCCCTGCTTATGCGCTGCTGCCACCGTCACTCCTCCGAGCCCGCCCTCCCTCAGTCCCGCGCCTTTGGCCTGCCTGGCGCCACCGAGCACTACGCCGCGGAGCGGCCCGTCCGCGCCGAGCACGTCCGCATCGAGTTGGAGCTCGACTTCGAGCAAGGCCGCGTCACGGGCGTCTGCACCACCCGCGTCTCCGCCGTCCGCTCGCTGTCCACCCTCACGTTCGACGCCGTGGACCTGGACGTCTCGCGCGTCCTCGTCGACGGGCGCCCCGCCCACTTCTCCAACTCCGGGACACACGTCCGCGTGGACCTGCCCTCGCCCCTGGAGCCCGGTCACGCCGCGGAGGTCGCCGTCCACTACGCCGCCCGTCCGCGCCGGGGCCTGTACTTCTGGGGACCCGAGGCCGCCTATCCGGACCGGCCCCGTCAGGCGTGGACGCAGAATCAGGACACCGACGCGCGCTGCTGGTTCCCCTGTCTGGACACGCCCGCGCAGAAGGCCACCTCGGAGCTCATCGCCACCTTCCCCGAGGGCCTCACCGCGCTGTCCAACGGCGTGCTCGTGAGTGACAACGTCCAGGACGGCCGCCGCACCCAGCACTACCGGATGGAGCAGCCGCACGCGCCCTACCTCGTCACGCTCGCCGTGGGCGACTTCGAGGAGCTCACCGACACGTCGGGCACCGTGCCGCTGCGCTACCTCTTCCCGCGCGGCCGGCGCGAGGACGCGCTGCGCTGTGTGCGCCGCACCCCGGAGATGATTCGCGTGTTCCAGGAGGCCACCGGCGAGCCCTACCCCTGGAGCGGCTACGCGCAGGTGTTCCTCACCGAATTCATCTTCGGCGGCATGGAGAACACCACCGCCACCAGCCTCACCGACTCCGTCCTCCACGACGCGCGCGCCCACGCCGACTACAACGCGGAGCCCCTCATCTCCCATGAGCTGGCGCACCAGTGGTTCGGCGACCTGCTCACCTGCCGCGACTGGCCCCACGGCTGGCTCAACGAGGGCTTCGCCACCTGGTTCGAGGTGTTGTGGAAGGAGCGCGCCGACGGTCAGGACGAGGCCGACCAGCACCGCCTCGCGGACCTGGACGCGTACCTGGGCGAGGTGAAGGAGCGCTACGCGCGCCCCATCGTCTCGCGCCGCTTCCACGCGCCTCTCGATGTCTTCGACCGGCACCTTTATGAGAAAGGCGGCCTGGTCCTCCACGAGCTGCGCCGCCGCCTGGGTGATGCCCTGTTCTTCCAGGGTCTGCGCCACTACGTCTCCCGCCACCGCCATGGCTCGGTGGAGACGGTGGACCTGTCGCGCGCCTTCGAGCAGGCCACCGGCCACAACCTGGACGCCTTCTTCGACCAGTACGTCTTCGCGCCCGGCCACCCGGAGCTCAAGGTGGAGGTGCGCTACGAGGCCGAGGACCGCCGCCTGCGCCTCAAGGTGCGGCAGACGCAGCGCACCGACTCCGGCACGCCCCTGTTCCGCCTGCCGCTGGACGTCCTCGTCACCACCGACGGCCAGGACACCTCGCACCGGCTGGAGGTGACGGACGCGGAGCACTTCTTCCACCTGCCCTGCCCCACCGCGCCCACGCAGGTGCGAGTGGACCCGCGTCGCGATGTGCTTGGCACGCTGGAGGTCGACAAGTCCGTGGGCCTCTGGCTGGAGGAGCTGCGCGCCGCGCCGGAGTCGCGCGCTCGCACCGAGGCCGCGCACGCCCTGGGCCGGGACGGAGGCTTCCGCGCCGTGGAGGCGCTGGGCACCGCCCTCACCGACACGCGCCTGTTCTGGGGCACCCGCGCCGCGAGCGCCAGGGCCCTGGGCCGCATCCGCACACCCGAGGCCCGCGCGCGCCTGCTCCTGGCCCTGCGCGCCGAGCACCCTCGCGTGCGCCGCGCCGTGGTCGCCGCGCTGGGCGAGTTCCGCCGCGACGCGGAGGTCATCGCGCTCCTCCGCGCCCTCCTGCAATCCGGAGACACCAGCTACTTCGTGGAGGCAGAGGCCGCGCGCAGCTACGGCAAGCTGCGCGCCGCGGACGCGCTGACGGTGCTGGAGACGGCCGCCACGCGCGCGTCCTTCCAGGACGTCATCGCCGTGGGCGCCATGGACGGGCTCGCCGAGTCGCAGGACCCCGCCGCCTTCCCGCTGGTGGAGGCGCGCACCGCGTACGGTCAGCCCGCCTTCCTGCGCCGCGCCGCCACCCAGGCCGTGGCGAAGCTGGCGGAAGTCGCGGGCCGACAGCGCGAGGCCGTGGACCTGCTCACGGAGCTGCTCCGGGATTCGATGTTCCGCGTGCAGATGGGCGTCTTCGAGGCCGCGCGGACGCTCGGAGACCGGCGCATCGTCTCCGCCCTGGAGAGCACTCCCATGAGTGATGCCCGCGCCCGGCGCGCCGCCCGGGAGACGGTGCGCTCGCTGCGCGAGGGTGAGCCCCAGGCGCGGGAGCTGGCTTCGCTGCGCGAGGAGGTGGACGCGCTGAAGGACGTGACGCGCGCGCTGCGGGAGCGGCTCGAGGTGCTCTCGCCCGCGAGCCCCGCGCCGCTGCCCTCGTCGCCGAAGAGCGCGAAGAAGAAGGCCCCGAAGGCCCGGAGCAAGCAGGCTCCAGCGCGCAAGAAGGCAGGCAAGCCCGGAGCCAGCGGCCGCCGACGCTAGGCACCTCCGCGCGTCCGGCCGCCCAGCACACGAACGTGCCGGGCCCGTGCAGCCCAGGAACGTGGGCCGACGCGGCAGACGGCCCTGATGGCTACCTGTAGGCAAGGGGACGGAAATCCCTCGCGAGTCACGTCGTGGGTGCCAGCGGTCGCCAAGGGCCGGCCGACGCGGGGCCCAGGGGAGAACATGGCCGGAGCCAACGCCGAGCTCAGCGCCTGGCTGGATGCCGCCGTCGACCCGCTGGTCGCCTGCGACGCGAACGAGCAGGTCTGCTTCCTCAACCGCGCGGCCGAGCGCCTGTTCGCCTGGAAGCGCGAGGACCTCCAGGGGCAGCCCGTCTCCCGACTCTTCCCGGAGCGCATGCGGCGCCATGAAGGCCAGAGCCTGGTGCGCTACCTGCTGTCGCGCAGGGACGCCCTGGAAGGTCGCCCCACCCGGGTCTTCGCGAGCCGTCGCGACGGCGTGGAAATCCTGGTGGAGCTCACCGTGGGCACGTCGGGCCAGGGTGACGACGAGCGCATCGTCCTCAGCCTCCGACGCCTGCACGAGGTCATCGACACCTTGCGCGAGCCGCTGGAGCACCCTCGCCACGCAGGGGCGGCGAGGCTCGTCGAAACGCGGGCCCGGGGGGAAGACCTCTACCGGCTGGTGGTGGAGAACGCGCCATTGGGCATCTTCCACTACGACACCTCACCCGTCATCACCGCCTGCAACGAGCGCTTCGTCACCATCCTCGGCGCCACCAAGCGCATCATCGTGGGACTGAACCTCCTGTCGCTGCGCGACGAGGGGATGATGCGCTGCGTGCGCGAGACGCTCGCGGGCCGGAGCGCGGACTACGAGGGCGACTACGTCTCCGTCACCGGCCACAAGGTGACGCCCGTCCACGTGCGCTTCGCGCCTTGCTACAACGACGCGGGCGCCGTCGAGGGCGGGGTGGGCATCGTCGAGGACGTCTCCCAGCGGCGGTTCGCGGAGCGGGAGCGCGACGAGAGCCTGGCGCTGCTCACCATGCTCTTCGACAGCGCGCCCGTGGGCCTGGGCTTCGTGGACGCGCGGCTGCGCTACGTGCGCGTCAACGAGCGACTGGCGCGCATCAACGGCAGGCCCGCCGAGGAACACCTGGGAAAGGACCCCCATCAGGTGCTGGGCCCGGGCGGGCCCGCTGTCGAGGAGATGCTGCGACGGGTGCTCGAAACGGGCGAGCCCGTGGTGGAGGAGGAAGTGGACACGAAGGTGATGGGCGTTCCCGGCCCACGGCGGCTGCTGGCGGGCAGCTGCTATCCGGTGCGCGCACCCGATGGGCGGACGCTGGGCGTGGGCGTGCTGGTGGAGGACATCACCCAACGCAAGCTCGCCGAGGAAGAGCGCGAGCGGCTGTATCACGAGGCCCAGCAAGCCATCCGCGTGCGCGACGACTTCCTGTCCATCGCCTCGCACGAGCTGAAGACACCCCTCACCCCGCTGAGCCTCCGGCTGGCCACCCTGGAGCGGAGGCTGGAGCGGGGAGAGAGCGTGGACCCCACCCTCCTGCGCCATGCGCGCCAGCACCTCTTGAGGATGACAGGGCTCATCAATGACCTGCTGGATGCCTCGCGCATCGAGGCCGGCCGGCTCGCGCTGCACCCGCAGGCCACGCGGATGGACAGCCTGGTGGAGCATGTCCTCCAGGCCATGGACGCGCAGCGCGGTGGCCACGAGCTGCGCTACCAGCGGCCCGAGAACGCCGTGCAGGTGTTCGCGGACCCGTACCGGTTGGAGCAGGTCATCTCCAACCTCGTGGAGAACGCCTTCAAGTACAGCCCCGACGGCGGCGTCATCCAGGTGACGTTGGAGACGCATGGAGAGCTGGCGCTGCTGTCGGTGAAGGACCCGGGCATCGGCATCCCCGAGGACCAGCAGCGGATGCTCTTCGAGCGCTACTTCCGAGCCCGCAACGTCTCCTCCCGCTCGTATGGGGGGTTGGGCCTGGGCCTGTACATCAGCCGCGACATCGTCGAGCGCCACGGCGGTCGAATCTGGGTGGAGAGCCAGGTGGGCCAGGGGTCCACCTTCCACGTCGCCCTGCCCCTGCTCAGTGGAACCTCCGCCCACCCGCCCGCCACCCAGCCGGACCGGCACGTTCACTGAAGCTCCGCCACCCTCGCATCCGAAAGAACTACAGGCCCGCCTGTCCATCCCTTCGCATCCCAGGGCGCCAATCGCCTGGATTCGCGGGCCCCAGGCGCTGGCACGCGGGCTGCTCTACCGAGAGCCAGAGGATGAACCCGAGAGGAGCAGGCACATGACGACGGAAACGGCTGCTTGGACTCGCGACAATGACGGTTGGCTCGTGCGGGTGAAGGTGGGCGGGCGCATCCAGGAGGTCCGCTGCACCACGGAGGTGCAGGCGCGCTACATCGCGGGCGTGCTGGCCTTCAATCCGCCTCCCGCCTCGAAGCTGCGTCACTGAGCCAGGCCGAGAGGGCCCGTGGGCGGGCTGACCAGGTACGCGTCGAGGTGGTACCAGTTGTTGTACGCGACCTTCCACGCGCCCTCGTGGACACCGGGCAGGGGGATGAGGGGGCCACCAATCTGGCCGCTGGTGCCCCAGGTGAAGCCCATGTCCACGCCGCTGGACGTCTCCTGCACGGTGAGGTCCGTGGCGAGCTGGGTGTTGAACCGGCGAATCTCCGAGTTGGTGCCGGACACCCAGAAGATGATGCGGTGGGCGCGCACGTCGAAACCGAACGCGTAGAAGGCGCCCGAGTTGCTCGGGTCCGTGACGATGACGGTGTGCGCGCTGAGCAGGTAGGGGCTGTGGGGATACAGCGGCGTGCCGGTGGGGATGCTCGACAGGGGCGTGGGCGCGGTGGGGATGGCGTACGGCGTCCCGGGGATGGTGCCCGGGCAGTAGTTGGACAGCGGCGGAGGCACGGGGAGCGCGTGCTGCTCGGTGGAGCCCAGGGCCGCGAGGTCCTCGGAGGCCGACACGTCGGAGGGGTCGCCACCGCAGGCGGCGGTGGACAGCGAGAGGATGCAGAGCAGCGCGGAGCGGAGATTCTTCATGGTGTGTTCCTCGGTGTGAAGTGACACGTCGAGCGTCCACGGCCCTGGGGAGCCGAGGTCGCCTGTGTTGGTGTGGCGGTGGTGAAGTGAAGCGGTGAGGGCCGGGCTATTCGAAGACGACGACTGTCTTCACCCAGCTGTCGGGCCGCGCGGACAGCTCGCGCAGGCGTTCATCCCGGAGCGCGGTGGCGGCGCTGGCGCCGGCGCGGATTCGCTCCATGACCCGCGCGAAGAAGGGCCCGGCTTCGGCGTCCGGGATGTCGATGGGTGAGGCGATGACGGCGCGCGCGCCCGCCTCCGCGAAGGCCACCGGGAGGCTCCATGGCGCGTGGAGATACGGCGCCGTCCTCGCGGCCTGGCAGGCGCCGAGCAACACCACCGGCGCGCCCTTGAGCTTCTGCTTGCGCACCTCGCCCGCGGTGAGCGCGTAGCGGCCACCGGCCTCGGGCGCCATCACCAGCAGCGATGCATCCGACACGCCCAGGTTCACCAGGCCGTGCGCGTGAATCTCCACCTCGGTGGCCTCGACCAGCTCGGCCAGCAGGCGCGACGGCGTGGCGGCCGCGCCCGTCAGCTCCACGCGGCGCGGAGACGGCCCCCCCGACAGCTCCCAGCTGCGCAGCCGGGGCAGGCCCAGCGAGGCGGGGGCATCCACGTCGTAGACCACCAGCGGGCGCGGCGCGGACACGCCAGGCGCCGTGGGCTTCCGGCCCGTGTCGTAGCTCCAGGCGAGCTCCGGCGGCAGCAGGCCCGCCTGACCGTGGACCGGATACCGCGCGAACACATGCACGTGCTCGCAGGGCTTCAGCGCGGAGGCCATCGCCGGAGGCACCAGCGCGGCGACGTCGAAGTCGGGCGAGCGGCGGCTCGCATCCTGATGACCGAGCAGCTCGCCCGCGGGGCCTCGCGCGGCGACCAGGGTGCGCTCGTCATGCACCTCCACGCCCAGCGCGCAGCGGGTGGGAGCGGCGACGCCCGTCTCTTCCGCGAAGAGGGTCAGCGCGCCCGCCCAGTCGCCGGTGGAGCCCGCATCCAGGATGAGGGACGAATAGCTGTAGGCGCGGGCCTTGGCGGCCACCGGGTCCTGCGAGCCCAGGCGCGCGCCCTCGTCGATGGCCTTTCGCAGGAGCGCGCGGCCC
Organism: Myxococcus sp. CA040A; assembly: GCF_013336725.1. Taxonomy (NCBI): domain Bacteria; kingdom Pseudomonadati; phylum Myxococcota; class Myxococcia; order Myxococcales; family Myxococcaceae; genus Myxococcus; species Myxococcus sp. CA040A. Next base: position 723,948 of record NZ_JABUMR010000007.1, read on the forward strand.
GCCTCGCGGTCCGAGCCGATGACGGCGCGCCCCTCGATGTGCGTGGCGATGACCTTCTCGCCCGGACGCAGCCAGCCCGCGGCGTCCAGCTTCTTCAGACCCTCGCGCACCTGCTCCACGTCCCCGGGCTTCGGGTCCAGGCGAGTGAGGTCCGCCAGCACGAGGCCGCCGTTGAGGAAGAAAGGCACATCGCAGCTCGGCGCCTTCTGGAGCTCCTCGCGCGCGGCTTTCGGCTGGAGCGCGAAGACATGCAGGGACGCCAGGCTCTCGTGGACATGTCGCCGGGCAGAACAGCTCCTGTCACGCAGGGCCTGCTCGCCCAGATAGGCACGCGTCAGGGCGAAGGCGTTGCGGAAGCGCGCCAGGTCGCCCAGCACCAGCAGCAGGTCCGCCTGGAGCTTCCACTCCTGCGACTGGCGCGCCCACTGGAGGCCCGCCAGGGCGTGCTCGCGCGACTCCACCAGCCGGTGCTCGTCCTTGTAGATGTGCGCCAGCAGGTGCTCGAGCTGACCGCAGCGGTAATCCGCCTTCGCGCTCTCGCACGCCGACACCGCGCGCAGGAGCCGAGCCTCGGCGCCGGCCAGGTCGCCCCGGGCATACTCGGCCAGGGCGCGCTCGCGCTCCACGTTGAGCGTCAGCCACGCATCGCCGAGCGACTTCGCCGCCTGCTCATACACGTCCAGGTGCGCCGGCAAGCCACCCGCCAGGGGCAGCAACCCCAGGAGGATGTCCTGGTGCGGGGACCCGGCGAACTCCTTCGCGAGCGGCGCCAGCTTCGCGCCATCGAACTTCCCCAGCAGCACGTCGCGGAACCGGTCGGCCAGCGGCGCTCGGCGCTGGAAGTCGAGGGTGGCCACGCGCTCGGCGTAGCGCGCCATCGTCTCTCCGCCGTAGTGCGCATCCAGCACCCGCGCGAGCGGCAGCAGGGCCTTCACGTGCTCGGCGGACGGGGCCGTCCACACCGCGATGTTGAACCAGTTGCGCGCCGTGCCCGGCACCGCGCGCGCCACCTCGTCGGGGAAGGGAGTGCCTTCCAAAGCCAGCACCCTGCCGGCCTGCTGCGCGGACTCCCACGCGCCCCGTCGCCCGTCGAGCTGACGCCGCAACACCGCCGCGCGCTCCTTCGCCTCCTGCGCCCAGCCCGCCTCACCGAGCAGCGCCACCGCGTCGAAGGCCTCCGCCGCCAGCGCATCCAGCCCCAGCTCGTGCAGCACCAGCGCGCGGTTCCACAGCGCCTGCGCGTGCTGGGGGTGCTTCTCCAGGACGCCGTCCAGGAGGATGAGGGCCGACTCCAGCTCGCCCTTCGTCAGCGCCACCACCGCCCTGTCGCTGTCCACGTCCGGTGACGAGGACGCGCGTTGCAGGTAGTCCGCCGCCTGCTCGCGCTCGCCGCGCAGCAGGTGTCCCACCGCCAGGCCCTGCAGGTCGCCTTCGGCTTCCAGCTTCGCCAACATCTGGAGGGGCACCAGCTCCCGGGGGCGCTCGTCACCGGAGCGCAGCACGCCATAGGGCCGATGCGCGCTCGCGCCCGCCCAGCTCAGTCGAGCCTCCAGCGAGCGCGTGGGCGCCAGGGCGAGTAACTGCGTCTCATCGCTCCCCGTGTTCCGGGTGCGCAGCACCACCACCGCGAAGACGGCGGCCAGCGAGCCGGACAGCGCGGCGGCGGCCACCCAGTTGCGACGGCGGCTCCACGCGGGACGGAAGGCCCTCACGGGCGCGGCCTCCACACGGGACGCAGGCGCCACGGCTCCACTCACGGCCGCCTTCGCGTCCACTTGCGCCAGCTGCCCCCCGAGCGCCTGGAGCTGGAGGATGTCGTCCAGGTCCGCCTGACACGTCTCGCACGTGCCCAGGTGCTCGCGGAACGCATCGGCCTCTTCCACGGACAGCTCGCCGTCCGCGAAGGCATGCACCTGGTCGTGGATGTCCATGGGCTCCGGAGCGCTCATGGCGTCTCCGCCTTGCCGGTGCCACCGGGCATCAACAGCTCCTTCAGCTTGCGGCGCGCACGGATGAGGCGCGTGCCCACGGTGGCCTTGGGAATCCCCAGGCGCTCCGCGATTTCCTGGTAGGGGCGCCCCTCCAACGCATGGAGGCGGTACACCGTGGAGAACTCCTCGGGGATGCGCTCCAGGGCCTCGCTCAATTGCTCGGGGCCAATGGCGGCCCACGCGGGCGCGGCCTCGGGCTCCGGCGCGGCGATGCGCTCCTCCAGCTCCTCCGCCGACACATCCGAGCGGCGCTCACGCGTCCGGGAACGACACCGGTCGATGAAGAGGTGATGGAGGATGGTGAAGAGCCACGCGCGCCCGTCCGTGCCGGGGCGGTAGCGGGCCAGGTTGCGCAGCCCGCGCTCGAAGGTGTCCTGGACCAGGTCCCTGGCGTCCGTCGCGTTTCCGCACAGTCGGAGCGCCGTGGCGTGCAACGCCGCCTCGTGCTCCCGGGCGAAGGCCGCGAACCAGCGGCTGTCCAGGGTCGGCGTTGAGAGGGGCCTGCTTTCCACGTGGGGTGCAGGCTGGACCGTCCTGTCCGTGCCCGTCAAGCCCTGAGACCGTGCTCGGCGGGGGAGTGCGACGGGTATTTGCAGGGCGAAGGCATCCATGGCGGCTTGCCCCACTCAACGCCGCCCCCTCGCCATCTTCCCGAAGGAATTTCCGGGCGAATTCATCCGCCCCCATCGGGGCCCTCCAAGCGGACGGGCTTCAGGCCCCCGCCTGGGGATTGCGCCGGACGATTTCGCCATTGAGGACGTTGGCGAAGCCCACCCACGCAAGATACGGCGCCACCAGCCACGCGGCGGGCCGGTCCACCTCGCGCGTGGCGGCGATGTAGGCACCGATGCTGCCCAGCAGGGCCACGTTGTCCGCCAGGGCCTGTCGGGGCTGATGCCGACCGAAGAAGAGCCAGGACCACGCGGCATTCAGGCCCAGTTGCACCCCCCACCATCCCAGCGCCCGGGAGCGAGAGGGCCCCGCGGGCGCCGTCCACACCCGCCAGCCGGAGATGGCGATGAGGGCATAGAGCGCCGTCCACACGGGCGCGAAGGCCTTGGGCGAGGGCTGGAAGGGAGGCTTGCGCAGGTGTCGGTACCAGCGGGTGTCGGCGGAGCTGTGTCGTGCCCCCAGGACCGCCGCGCCCAGCGTGAGCGCGCCAAAGGCGCCCAGCGCGATGACGGACTCGGTGCGCAGCGTGGGGTTGAGGGCGGCACGCTTCACCGGCCCCGGAACGGTTCGCGTCGAGGGCTCCCACGGGGTGTGCATTGGACGTTCTCCCACGCGCGATGCGCGCCAGTGTTCGGTGCAAGGTGGTGATGGCCCGCATCGCCTGCCACCCCTGTTGACTGTTGGCGGGTGGGCGCTCTATCGAGCCTTTGGGGAGGAACGACATGGTGAGCGCGGAGGAAGTGCTCGACTTCTGGTTCGGTCAACCGGCGGACCCGGCTCGCAACCCGGCCTGCATTCGTCCTCGCGCCGCGTGGTTCCGGCGCGACGCGGCCTTCGACGCGGAGTGCCGGGACCGCTTCCTGGACGCCCACGAGCGCGCGGCGGCCGGGGAGCTGAGCGCCTGGCGGAATGAACCCCGCAGCAGCCTGGCCCTGGTGCTGCTCCTGGACCAGCTCCCCCGCAACATCTTCCGGGGCACGCCGCGCGCGTTCGCCACGGATGCCATGGCGCGCTCGGTGGCGCGTCACGCGCTGGCGCGGGGCCTGGACCTCACGCTGCCCTCCGTGTGGCGCTGGTTCATCTACCTGCCCTTCGAACACAGCGAGGAGCTCTACGACCAGCGGCTGTCGGTCTCCCTCTTCGAGATGCTGACGCTGCATCATTCCGGCAGCCACGAACCGCTCGACTACGCGAAGCGCCACCTGGATGTCATCGCGCGCTTCGGCCGCTTCCCGCACCGCAATGATGCGCTGGGCCGTCCGTCCACGCCCGAGGAGACGCGCTTCCTCCAGGAGCCGGGCTCATCCTTCTGACGGACGCCGCGCGCTCCCGACGGGCCCAAGGCCCTCACCTGGGCCCGTGCATGAAGACCGGCGCGAATAAGCCGGGCGCGCGTGCGTCCGACGCCGGGCGAGCACTCGTGGGCTCGTCATGTGCGCTCGTCACATGGATGTGAATTCAATGTATTCGTGATTTTATCAGCGTCCTTCCGGCCGGGGAGATGCCTGACGCGAGTGCGTGCTGGGTTAGTGTGACGACCCACGCACATCGCAAGAGGGGGCCGTGGCGGGAGAGACCTGGAAAATCATCCGGCTGCGCTGGCGCAACCACTGGCGGTTGATGCTGGGCGTGGCGGTGTTGTCCACCGCGCTGGCGGCGCTGGCGTGGCGCGGCGGCTGGCTGGACGACCTGGAGCGCGGCGCATACGACCAGGCGCTCACCACGTTCACCGACGGGCGCGGGAAGTCTCCCCATGTGTCGGTGGTGGTCATCGACCAGTCGACGCTGGACGGCATCCGCGCCAACGAGCGCTATGCGCTCAACTTCGGCAGCTGGCCCTACAGCCGCAACCTGTGGGCCCGCGTGGTGGAGCAGTTGGAGGCGGAGGGCGCGCGCGCCGTCGTGTTCGACGCGGTGATGGACGAGCGCTCCTCCGACGAGTCCACGGACCTGGCCTTCGCCCAGATGCTGCGCGACACACGCATCCCGTTCTTCCTGGGCGTCTCCACCAACGCCAACGCGCAGCCATTGCCGCGCGCGGACTTCGACCAGGTCCCCGCCTCCCCGCTCGCGCCCCTCCCGGCCGCCCCCGTGGCGTCCACCGAGGAGGCGCTTCCCCGGGAGGCGCTGCCGCCCGAGCGCGCAGAGGAGACGTTCCCGGACGAGGGCGGCGGAGAAGCCTTCCCCGAAGAGGGGGGCGCCGGGTTCGCGGACGCGCCGAAGGACAGCGCCGTCGCCTCCGTCACGCCCGAGCAGATGGCGCGCGCCCTCGCCTTCCCCGTGCGCACGCGGGGCTTCACCCTGGCGACCCTGGATGGTCGGGACGTCGATGGTGAGACGGCCGAGTCGACCGCCGGGAATCACGCCCACGCCCTGCGCCATCCCGTGCCTCCCATCCCCGTGCTCGTGGGCGCGGTGGATGGCTTCGGGTTGGTGGACACGGAGACGGACCCCGACGGCTTCATGCGCCGCACGCGCTTCGCGTACACGGACGGCGTCAACGCGTACCCGACGCTGCCGGTGCGAGTGGCCGCGGGCCTGCTGGGCGTCAGCGAGGTGACGCTGTCCGGGCGCAAGCTGCGACTGGGCAGTCGGACCTACGCCGTGGACACGGACGGTGGCGCGGCGATTGATTACGGCGGGGGCGAGCTGCACGAGCGCTTCCACACGGTGCCCCTGCTGGACGTGCTCGACGGCTGGGTGCACCGGGACAAGGGCCAGCCCTCGAAGCTTCCGTCGGAGGCGTTCCGGGGCAAGGTGGTGGTCATCGGCGGCACGGCGCTGGGACTCAGCGACATCAAGGCCACATCCTTCCAGGCGGAGGTGCCCGGCGTCATGAAGCAGGCGGCGGTGTTGGAGACGCTGCTCGGCAACGGCCGCTTCATCACCCGGACGCCGTTGGCGGTGGACCTGACGCTCACGCTGCTGGTGGCGCTGGTCTCCGTCGTGTTGCTGATGACGACGCGCTGGACGCCGCTGGAAATCCTGTGGCCGGTGGCGCTGCTGCTGGGCATGTCCCTGGTGACGGGGCGCTTCCTGTCCTCGGGCACGCACGTGCTGACGGCGCTGCCTTCCATGGCGGGCCTTTTGGCCAGTGTCACGGCGGTGGCGTTCAACCACCTGGTGGCCAACCGGGAGACGGAGTTCGTTCGCGCCGCGTTCAGCCGCTTCATGGAGCCCAAGCTCGTGGAGCAGATGATTTCGGAGCGCAAGCTGCCGAGGCTCGACGGAGAGAACGTCGAAATCAGCGCCTTCTTCAGCGACATCCGAGGCTTCTCCACCTTCAGCGAACGCTTCAAGGAGGACCCGCGCAGCCTGGTGCGCATCCTCAACACGTACCTGACGCGGGTGAGTGGCGTGCTGTTGAAGGAGGGCGGGTGCCTGGACAAGTACATCGGTGACGCCGTGGTGTGTCTGTTCGGCGCGCCCATGCGCCAGGACGACCATGCGGTGCGCGCGTGCCGGGGAGCGCTCGCGGCCAAGGCGGAGGTGGACCGGATGCGCGAGGAGTTCAGCGCCAAGGGCCTGCCGGATGTCTACACGCGCATCGGCGTCAACTCGGCGGTGAACTTCGTGGGCAACTTCGGCAGCGAGCAGCTCTTCAGCTACACGGCCATCGGCGACGGGATGAACCTGGCCGCGCGGCTGGAGGGCGCCAACAAGGCGTATGGCTCCGTCATCATGATTGGCCCGCGCACGTACGAACTGGCGCGCGAGCACATCGAGGTGCGCGAGCTGGACCGCGTGCGGGTGGCCGGGAAGACGGAGGCCGTCACCGTGTACGAGCTGCTCTCGCTCAAGGGCGGCCTGGATGCGCGCAAGCGGGCGACGGTGGAGCGCTACCACGCGGCGCTGGCCGTGTATCGCGAGGCTCGCTTCGACGAGGCCGTGTCGATGCTGGAGGAGCTGGGGACAGAGGACCCAGACGACGGACCGACGAAGGCGTTGCTGGAGCGTTGTCACAAGTATGCGAAGGCGCCGCCGCCGGATTTCGACGGCGTGGCGAGCCTGGACAAGTGAGCGGGAAAGGAGTCGGAGCGATGACGATGAGAACGAGCGCGGCCGGGGTGGCCCTGATGCTGGCACTGCTGGCCCTGGGCCTTCCGAGCCTCGCGTCGGCGGTGGCGGTGGGGGGCTCGCTGTACGTGAAGGCGAAGAACACACGGGTGATGGAGAGCCCTTCGCCCACGGCGAACGCGGTGGTCATCCTCCAGCCGGGTGAGCAGGTGAAGTGGGAGGGCGCGGACCCGAAGAACAAGCAGTGGCACAAGGTGAAGACGGCGGCGGGGAAGAAGGGCTTCGTCTTCCAGTCGAACCTGTCCACCACCGCGCCCAACATGGAGCTCGTCGTGGAGGACAAGGGCAAGCGCCAGGTGAACCCCGCGGGCTTCGTCGCCAGCGGCGCCGCGGTGAAGGCACTCAGCCCCGGCGCCGTCGAGTACGGCAACAAGAAGGGCGGCGACCACAAGCAGGCGGTGGCGCAACTGCAGAGCCTGGAGAAGAAGGCCAAGGACGTCTCCACCGCGGACATCGCGAAGCACGTGAAGGACGCGGGGCTGTTCCCCGTCGTGGGCGCCGAGGCCACGGCGAAGTCGGGCGCTGCGAAGAGCAAGTCGAAGGGGGGCACGTGATGCTCGCGCATTGGCGGACGGTGGCGCTGGCGGGCCTGGGCCTCCTGGCCTCGTCGTGCAAGGGGGTGACGTGGGCGCAGGTCGCCCAGAAGGCGGGGACGGTGGTGAACGACTCGGCGGCGGCGAAGAAGGAACGCGCCTCCTGCGAGAAGCTGGACGTGGAGCCCACCGTGACGGAGGAGTACGCCATCGGCAGTGCCATGGCCATCCACTGGGTGCAGGGGGGTGGCGGGTTGATGGCCCCGACGGACGGCGCGAAGGGCACCGGGGTGCACGACCTCCACGAGTACCTCAACGTCGTGGGGAAGAACCTGGGTGCGCAGTCCGCGAGGCCCACGTTGGAGTGGACGTTCGGCGTGCTCAACGACGACAAGAACTTCAACGCCGTGTCCACGCCCGGTGCCTACGTCTTCGTCACCCGGAAGCTGCTGTCGGAGCTGGGCAACGAGAGCCAACTGGCGGGCGTGCTCGCGCACGAGATTGCCCACGTCGTGCTCAAGCACTCCATCAAGCAGTACAACGCCGCCAAGGTGAGCCTCTGCAAGACGGCCGTCACGATGGAGGCCGGCATCCCAGGCTCCGGGGGGCTCATCGCCTCGACGGACAGCGGCGGCAACCTGGACCTGGACGGCGACTCGGCGCTGCTCGGCAGCCTGACGGAGAAGGTCATCGAGTTCGCGGAGAGCGGGAACGACAAGGAGCAGGAGTACGAGGCGGACCTGCTCGCCGCGAAGATGATGCTCTCCGCCGGCTATGACCCGGACGAGTACATCGTGCTGCTGCGCAAGACGACGGATGGCTCGCGCCTGGGCTCACGGCACCCGAACAAGGCGGACCGCGAGAAGCGACTGGTCGCATTCCTCAACGGGCTCAAGCCCTCGCAGGGGGAGTTCGCGGAGCTGTCGTTGCAGGGACTGCGCAGCCCGCCGCTCAAGCCGGAGCTGGTCGCCGCCCTGAAGAGCCCTTCGCGCGGCGTGGCGAAGGACGGGAAGTAGGGAGCCGCTTGGGGCGCCCGAAAGGGGGCGCCCCGAGTAAAGCGACTTCAGCGCGCGACGGCCTGGCTCAGCGCGCGGTGCACGGACTCCAGGGCCTTGCGCGCCTCGAGCAGCTCGGCCCGCTCGGCGGTGAGCGAGGCCACCTGCTGGGCCAGCACGTCCCGCTCGCCCTGGAGCGCTTCCACGGCCCGGCGCAGCGAGGTCGACTCGTCCTTGGCGGACTCCAGCTCACCAGCGAGCCGCTCCTCCTCGGCGAGGCTGTCCACCAGGGCCTGCTTGCCGCGAGACACCGCCTCCTCGAGCGCCTCGTGCTCCTTCGCGGAGGCCTGGAGCGCCTGACGGTTCTCCTGGAGGGACAAGAGCGCCTCGTCGCGCTCACCTTCCAGCGCGGCCAGCTCCCGCTCCAGGTCCGCCAGCAGCTTCACGCGGCCTTCCATCTCGGAAGACAGCCGGCGCGCCTCGTCCATGCGCAGCCGGGCTTCCTCGGTGGCCTTCTCCGCCTGACGGCGCGCCACTTCCAGCTCCTGCGTGAGCGAGAGGTTGGCGGCCTTCACCTTCACCAGCTCCGCCTGGAGGTGGGTGATGCGCTCCACCGCGCGCTGACCCGCCTCGGCCACCGTGGCGGGGAGCGGCTCCGGACGCGGATTCTCGCGCACCGCCTTGAGGCGTGCCTTCAGTCGCTCGCGACGCGCTTCGGAGTCATCCACCGGCTCCTCACGCGGAGGCGCGGGCGTCTGCACCTCCATCTCCTGGGGCGGGGCTTCGACGCGGGCCACCGGCTCGGCGACCATCGCGGTGACATGGGGGAGCGAAGCGTGTGACGAGCCCTGCGTCATGGAGTGGGCCTCCTGAGAGTGCCCGGCCGCGAAGCCGTCCAGGTGGAACGCAACGGCGGGAGGAGCCGCGAAGGTGACAGGCACCTCGCCTGATTCGTCCTCGAAGCGCGCCGACTCCGGCTCCGGAGACGCATAGGTGACGGGCTCGGAGACCTGCGAGGTGAACACCGGCTCCCGGGCGCGCGGCGCCTCCTGCGAGCCCAGCGCCACCTCCATCGCCTCGGCGGCGGTGGGGCGCGGGGCGCGGGCCCGCTCGATGCGGGCGCGGACCTCGGCGGACAGGTCCGCGGAAGGAGGCTCGGGCGGGGCCGAGGCGGCGGGCTCCTGCTCGGAGGGAGCGGACTCGCCCGGGTCGGCGACGCCGGTGAACGCGCCCAAGCGGAGGCGCGGCTTGGCGCGAGACACGTTCTGTTCGAAGGCTTTCTTCATGGCGAATCTCAGCCGGCCTGCTGGGTGCCCTTCTTCGGGGCGGCGGCGGCCGCGGCGACCAGTCGCGGCAGGACGTTGTCAATCATGGCCTGGATGTCGTTGGCGCCCTTCGACGTGGGGTCCGCGACGAAGACGGGGCGCCCCTCGCTGGAGGCCTGCGCGAACTTGGTGCATTGCCGGATGATGGTCGGCAGCAGGAACTCCGGGTAGTGCGTCTGGAGCGCTTCCAGCGCTTCCTTCGCCAGCTTGAAGGTGGCGTTGAAGGAGTTGACCACGATGAAGACGTGGTCGAGCACGTGGTTCAAATCCTCCTCCAGGCTCTGCACCGTTTCGAACAGCAGCTTGAGGCCGTGGAAGGAGAGGAAGTCCGCGAGCACGGGGACGAACAAGTCGTTCGCCGCCATCAGCGCGTTGAGGTTGAGCAGGCCGAAGGACGGGGGCGCGTCGAAGACGACGACGTCGTACTGGGCCTCCACGTCCTTGAGGGCGTTGCGCAGCTTGAACTCGCGGCCGGCCATGGGCATCAGCGAGAGGTCCATGGTGGACATGCTGAGGTTGGACGGGACGAAGTCCAGGTTGGGCAGGGAGGACTTCTGGATGACCTGGACCAGGGGCGTCTTGCGCACCAGCACGTCGAGCAGCGTCTTCTCGAACTCCTCGCCCTCGTAGCCCAGGCACTTGGTGGCGTGGCCCTGGCTGTCCAGGTCGATGAGGAGGACCGAGTAGCCCAGCTCGGCGATGCGCCACGCGTACGAGGTGGACAGGGACGTCTTGCCGGTGCCGCCCTTGAAGTTCAGGAACAGCTGCCGGCGGTGGCCAATCTTGTCCGGGAAGCGGTTGAGGGTGGTGCGCAGGTCCCAGACGTCGTCCGGGGTGTACACGTCCTTCCTCGCGTCCTCCGGAATGGCCTTCGGAGACACGCCGAGCACCTCGGCCACCTGCTTCGAGCTGTATGTCGGCGCTTCCATGAACGACCCTTCGAAAGACGTACGGGACGGATACCTTGCCTCAAGCGGCGAAGTATTTGTGTCCCCTTCGGACCACGGAGCCTCGGGCTGATAGCAGGGTGAGTGCTTCCTGGGCGAGTTCCACGGGGGCCCCCAGGGCGGTCGTCAGCTCGGCGAGCGAGCGTCCGCGCACCGCCACGCGGACCTCCATCAGCATCTGCGCACACAGGGCCTCGACGGGAGAAGCACCCGAGCGGCCCGAGGGGGGACGCGCTTCCGCGGCGCGCGGCGCGGGAGCGGCGGCGGGCACGGGCGCGGGAGCCCCCATGGCCACCAATGCCGCCTGCACGGGGGAAAGTCGAGGTGAACCCACGGGCCGGGCGGCCTGAGGCGCCGCGACAGGCGGGGCCATCGGCTGCATGGGCGTACCCGCCGCCGACTGTCCCGGAGCGCGCTGACCCGACTGCGCGGTGGGGGACAGCGGCGCGGAAGGCGGAGGCCCACCGGCATGCATCGGAGCGCCCCCCTGCCCCACGAAGGCCGGTGCGGAGACCTGTCGCGCGCCTGCCGAGACCACGGCCTGCGGCGAAGCGGCGGAACCCGCGGCCTGCCGGGCGCCCACCGCGACCACGGCCTGCGGCGAAGAGGAGGAACCCGCGACCTGCCGGGCGCCCACGGCCTGCGGCGAAGCGGCGGAGGCACCCGCGCCCTGCACCGCGCCCACGAAGGCCATCCCGTGTGCGGCGCCAGCGGGAGCCACGCCCGCGGAGGTCACCTGCGCGGAAGCCGCCACCTGCGCCGGAACAACCAGGGTCCGCGCGACCATCGGGCGAGCCGCATCCTCCAGTCGGGCGCGCACGGGCTTGACGGGCAGCGTCGCCAGCCGGCGAATCTCGCGGCGCCGGTGGGTATCATCGAGCGACACCACCGCGGACACGTCGTGGCCCAGGATGCGCGACAGGCTCTGCGCCGCCGCCTTGCGCACGCGCGGCTCGCGGTCACCCAGCGCCTCCAGCAACAGCGTGCGAGCGTTCTCTCCGCTCCCAGCGCCCAGCGCGAGCGCCGCCAGCGAGCGCACCTCCGAGTCCGCGTCGTGGATGGCTTCCTCGCCCAGCCGCCGCGCCGTCTCACCCTCCAACCCCAGCGCCAGCAACGAGGCCCTGCGACGCACGGAGCGGTCCGGGTCCTTCATCGCCTGCGCCAGATGCGGCGCCGCGTCCCGAGGCGCCAGCGTCAACAGCGCCTTGAGCGCCGCGATGCGCACCTCCGGCACCGGCGAGGACAACAGCGGCGACACCACCTGCGCGCCCTCTTCCCGGCACAGCGCCGCGAACGCCTGGAGCAACGCCACCTGCGCCGCCGAGTCCGTCTCCGCGTGCAGCGCACTGGCCAGCGCCGGAGCAGCGGCCGGCTGGGACAGCGCCTTCAGTCGCTCGGCGGCACGAATCCGCGCGGCGGCGTCCGGCGCCGACAGCTCGCGCACGGAGAACCCGAACAGCGACTCGTCCGTCGGGGCTCCCACGCGCTGTCCGGACAACTCCGCCAACTGCGCCGGGCTGACGCCGAGCCGCCCCGCATGGAGGAAGCGCTGGGCCTCGCGAGCCACCGGAGACAGCCCCTCCAGCAAGGGCTCCAGCAACGCGGGCCGCGCCGGCGCGCTCGGAGCGGCGGCAGCGACAGCCTGTGCCTTGGCGGAGGCCTCGGAGAGCGGCACGGCGGGCCCGCGCATGGGCACCTTGACGAGCGTCGAGGCCACGCGGTCCGACTCTCCGCGCAGCAGCGCCTCGCTGCGAAGCTGGGAGATGAACGACGCCAGGTCGAACCCCAGGTCGTCGTCCTCGTCGTCGCCGTCCTTCGTCGACGTGCGCAACCGACTGGCGTTCAGCAACCGGTCCATGAGCTGGTCGCGCTCGCCCCGCAGCGCCTGCGTGAGCCGCACGGACTCCTCGCGCTCCGCCTGGAACCGCCCGGCGCGGACCTCCAGCTCCGCCACCTCACGGCGCAGCTCCAGCTCCCGCTGATGCGTCTCCGTCAGCTCACGCTTGAGGTGCTCCATCTCCTCGCGCGTCGAGCCCAGCTCGCTGAGCAACTGCTCCGCGCGCGCCTCGAAGTAGACAATTTTCTCGAGTGCGCTCTTGAGCAGCGCGTCCGGACGCTCGTCGCTCACGACCTCAACGGCCCTCCCCGCGAGGCAGCGCGGTGCACCCCCGACCCACCGGGGGGGCACCCACCCTACGTCAGACGTCCCACCTTCGTAAACCACGGAAACACCAGGGCTTTTCCGTGAACTCCCGGCCTCTCCATTGACAACGCCGCGCAGGCCGATTTTTCGGCCTCGGAGGTGAACACCGTCTTTTCATCGCTCGCCGACGGACGCGCCAGGCCCGCTGAACACCTGCACCGTGAGTGCGGCCATGGGTCGGGTGACGTTGAGCACTGGACGTCGCTCCGGAGCGACGCCCACGGTGAGCCGGACGCATCCGGAAAGCGCTCCGCGTGAAGCGCCGCCCGCACGCGCGCCGCGCTGATCCACATGCATCGCGCGCTGATCTCCCGCGGGCCGATTTTTCGGCCTCCCGCGGCATCCGACGACTTCCGCGTCCACCGCCCGCGGGGTGACTTCCGAGCGCGTCGCACCCCACTTCCAGAGCCCTCCGCGAGCGGCCTCGGACACGTGTCCCGACAGGCTCCGAAACGCCTCCGGTTTCAAGCGCTTTCGCACGCCCTTCCGGATGCACCTGAATGTCAGACCCCACCCGTAGTCTGTGTTCCACGAGGCAAGGAACTCGCAGTCACTTCTCTCCGGTACCTCTCCGCCAAGGCGCGGGGGGAGAAGCCCTCTTTTCGACAGGTTTCCGCACGCCATGGAACAACGATTGGCCACCATCATTGGAAATGCAGTTCGCGCGGCGCGGCAGCGGCTGGAACTCACCCAGGCCGACGTGGCCGAGCGAGTGGGAATCGCCACCGAGGTGTACGGGCGGCTGGAGCGCGGTCACATGCTCCCCAGCGTCCGCACGCTGAGGAAGCTGTGTCTGGTTCTCAACTGCTCGTCGGACGTGCTGCTCGGCATGTCTGGCGTGGAAGGCGCGCCCACGCTCGCCGAGGATCCTCCGGAGTACCGCGAGCGTCCCGAGGTGCGCCGCCTCTTGCGCACCGTGCGCAAGCTGGATGCGCCCCGGCTGCGGCTGTTGGGACAGGTCGCCAACGCACTCGAGACGTGAGCACCCGCAGCACGCCCGCGATACGCTGCTTCCATTCCGCATCCGTGGAAGACAGCGAACGCGGGCGGAATCAGCACCGGGGCGGGGTGGACCCGGGTTGAAACGGATTGAGGGGGACGACGCTGAAGGTTGCGCGTTTTCGCAAGCGCTTGGCGCATGGAATGAAGCGGCGAGGCAGGCGCGAGCCTACCTTCGGGCTTCATGACTCGCCCCTCCCCCGCCCCCGCTCTCGACTTGCCGCAGCTCGCGGTACACGCGCTGTGGTGGGTGTGGTTCCCTTCCTTCCTGTTGAGCTGGGACCACCTGGGCCTCTGGGGTCGCGTGGGCATGTGCGCCGTCGGCTGGGCGGTGCTGTTCTGGAACTACGCCGTCCTGCACAACCACATGCACGTGTCCATGGCGCGCCCCCGGCTGGTGAACTGGGTCGTGTCCCGGACGCTGGGCCTGGCGTGCGGGTTCCCCTACCGGGGCTACTACATCCACCACTTCAACCATCACCGGTACAACGACGGCCCGGGGGACTGGGGCCAGCGGCGGCCGGGTGAAGGCGCCCTGCGTTATTGCCTGCGCTCGGCGCTGACGCCGTGGTTCTGGCCGTTCGAGGCGGTGGCCAACGTCTGGCGGTGGGCCAAGAAGCGCAACCAACGCACGGAGCTCGTCCTCGACTTCCTCGTCGTGGACGGGGGCATCCTGGCGGTCATCCTCTGGCGGCCGGCCCTGGGGCTGGCGTGGTGGGGGGTGTTGCTGGTGGGGCAGGTCTGCATCCACTGGCTCAACCTGGCGGCCCACTTCGAGACGGACTCCACCCAGCGGGGGGCCCTGGGCACCACGTCAACCTCCCGTCTGTACAACCTGTTCTTTTTCAATGCGGGTTATCACCAGGCCCACCATGTGAAGCCCCAGGTGCCCTGGCGGGAGCTGCCGGGGACGACCCAGGAGCTGGCGGGTGCCTCGCTGGTCAGGCCGGAGCTGGTGACTTCCCTGTCCCCCATCAATCCCTTCTGGGTGGCCAAGGTGGCGAAGCGCTATTCTGCCGAGCCGTGCGATCGGCAGACGGCGTCGACGATTACTTCAGGGACCCCCACGGCCGTTACCTAGTCGGGGAAGGCTTCCTGCACTGGTACGCCTCGGCGGACCTGTGCGGCTTCATTCTCTGGGGGCGCCCCTCGGAGAGCCATGTGCGCCGGCTGGTGCATGTGCTCGACGTGGAGCTGGCCCCCGCGGCGCCGCATGCGTCGCTGGTGGACGCGCGCCGGCTGGAGGCGGCGGACCCGGCGGCCTTCGCGGTGCTGGTGAAGTACATGCAAGCGCGTGAGAAGTCCTTCAGCACGTCCGTGCAGCGGCAGGCCCTGGTGCGTCCGGAGGGCGTGGCGGGCGCGGTGGTGGGCGGCTTCTACACGCTGCTGACAGGCGCCTATCCCAGCAAGGTGTTCACCGACCCGGCGAACGCGCTCGCGTGGTTGGGCCAGCCGGAGGGGCGGGCCGCGCCGCTGTTGTCCAAGCTGAATGATCTGGTGGCGGAGGCCACCGGCCAATCGCCGCTCTTGCGCGAACTGCACCAGGCGATGCGCGGCAAGTTGCCGGACATCAACCTATCGGATGTGGCCCGGGAGATGGGCATGTCCGAGCGCACGCTCCAGCGCCGGCTGAAGGAGGCCGGGACCTCCTTCCAGGCGGAGCTCAACGCCGTGCAGGTGCGCATGGCGCAGGCGCTCCTGCTGGAGACGGACATGAAGCTCACCGCTGTCGCGGTGGAGGTGGGTTGCGCGTCGCTGCAGCACTTCAGCAGCCTGTTCCGCAAGCTGGTGGGAGACTCCCCCAGTTCGTGGCGCGAGCGGCAGCAGGGCAAGACGTCCGCCGAGGCGAGCCCAGCGCTCGAGTCCGCCGTCGCCGCACCGGAGCCCCGCCGCGACGGCTCCTCGGGCGAGTAGCCGCGCCGAGGAGCGCGCTCAGCTCGGTCTCGGTCGAACATCCCCTCCGCGAGGGACCACACCCTCGGACACATCGCCGCGCTGAGGAGCCCGCTCAGCTCGGGTCCGGTCGAACATCCCCTCCGCGTGGGACCACACCCTCGGGCGAGTCGCCGCGCCGAGGAGCCCGCTCAGCTCGGGTCCGGTCAAACATCCCCTCCGCGTGGGACCACACCCTCGGGCGAGTAGCCGCGCCGAGGAGCGCGCTCAGCTCGGTCTCGGTCGAACATCCCCTCCGCGCGGGACCACACCCTCGGGCGAGTAACCGCGCCGAGGAGCACGCTCAGCTCGGACTTGGACGGTGCTCCGGAGTCGGGGGCGCCGACGGCAGGTGCAGCGTGAAGCACGCGCCGCCCTCCGGACGGTTCGCCACCGACAGCGTGCCGCCGACGCGGGCCAGGTACTCGCGACACAGGGCCAGCCCCAGGCCGGTGCCCTTGCCGGGGGCCTTGGTGGTGAAGAAGGGCTCGAAGAGGCGCGACAACGCGGCCTCCGGAATGCCCGGCCCGTTGTCCTCCACCTCCAGCCGCACACCTCCAGCTTCAGCGCGGGCTCGCAGGACGATGCGCGCGACGCGCGGAGGCTGCGCGGAGTCCACCGCGTCCGCCGCGTTGAGCAGCAGGTTCAACACCACCTGCACCAGGTGTCGCTGCCCCAGCCGCACGCGGCTCAGCTCCGGCGACAGCTCCCGCACCACCTGCCCCAGGCTCCGCAGCCGCACCGACGCGAGCCGCTCCGCCTCGTCCAGCGCATCGACCACGCCGCACGCCTCCTCCGTGTCCACCGAGTCCCGGGAGAAACGGCGCAGGTCGGTGACAATCTGCTGGATGCGCAGCACCCCCTGCTGCGTCTCCTCCAGCACGCGCCGCATCTCCTCCAGGTCCGGCGTCGGCTCCTCGACGACGTCACCCAGGTAGCCCAGGTTGGACTTCACGTAGGCCAGCGGGTTGTTCACCTCGTGCGCCACGCCCGCCGCCAGTCGCCCCACCAGCGCCAGCCGCTCCGTCTCCGCGCGACTGACCTCCGCTTCCGCCCTCAGTCGCTCACTGCGCGCCAGCCGCTCCAGCACCGCCAGCCGCTCCCGCACGGCCTCGCGCTCCGCGTCGCGCATGCGTTGAAACAGCTTCCCGCTGAAGACCGAAATCCAGGCCATGAAGAGGAAGACCGTCACCTGGCCAATGAGCTGTCGCTCCGAGCCACCCGACAGCCACGACGCCAGCACCACGCCCACCAGCGTCAGGACGATGGACGCCCACACCGTCACCAAATCGCCCGGCGTGAAGACGGCGATGATGAGCGGCATCGCGAACAGCAGCGGGAACAGCGGACTCGCCAGGCCTCCGGTGAAGTGGATGTCCAGCGCGAGCGCGGCCAGGCTGAAGACGCCGCCCACGGTGCTGGCCCGCTGGGACGGCAGCCAGCGCGAGCCCGCCGCCAGGGCACACGCGACGAGGAGGGCGGCCCAGCCCACGTGGATCAACGCCACCTCGGGGACGAAGCCCCCGAACAGCAGCGGATGCGTGGTCAGCGAGAGCAGCAGGACGCCCGCGGAGACGATGAAGCCCCTGCGCTTGAGCCGCAGATGGGTTTCGAGCTCGGAGGCCGAGGGACTGGGTACGACGGGTAGATGCACGGAGCCGTCCTACTGCTGGGCGCGCTGCGCGGCGGGACGGGCCATCTGCCGCTCCACATAGGCGCGCAGGGCGGGGAAGTCCTCCAAGAGCCCCATGCCCCCACCCCAGTTGAGGATGGATGCCATCACCACGTCCGCCGCGGTGAAGCGCTCGCCCACCAGGAACGGCCGCCCCTTGAGCTTCTCCTCCAACATGCGGGCGATGTCCGTGAAGCGCTTCTTGCCCCGGTCGGCCTCGGCGGGCACGCGCTCGTGCTCCGGCAGGAAGCGGCTGTGCGCGGAGTACGCGGACAGGGGCGGCTCCATGGTGGCCATGCAGAACATCATCCACTGGTAGTACTCGGCGCGCTCCACGGTACCGAGCGCCGGAGCGAAGCCCTTGTCCGGGAACTTGTCGGCGACGTGCAGGAGAATCGCGGCCGACTCGAAGACCGCGTGTCCGTCATCCTCCAGCGCGGGCATGGAGCCCATGGGATGGACGCGCAGGTACTCGGGGCTCTTGTGCTCTCGCTGGAGCAGGTCCACCGGCACCAGCTCGTAGGGCACGCCCAGCTCCTCGAGCAACCAGCGGGGGCGGGTGGCGCGCGTGTGCTGAGCGAAATAGAGCTTCATCATCGTCGTCGGGACTCCGAGGTGTGTCGCTTGAGCCGGCGAGCCTTTCCAAGCTGCACGGCGCCGCGCGAGCTTCGCATCTCCCCCCTCCCCACGGGTGCGGGGATTATTGGATCCGGGCACACCGCGCGCAGCTTGCACCCCCTGCATTCGGCCCCGCTCCACACCGCCTCGTAGAGCGCCGTCACCCGGTCGATGACGTCGAAGTCCTCCGTCACGAACCCCAGTTCGAAATTGCGCACCGCGTCGCCCTTCGCGCCCAGGCCCGCGCCCGTGAGGTTGGCGCTCCCCAGGTACGCCCACGCCCCGTCCACGACGACCGCCTTGAAGTGCACGCGCGGGCAGACCTTCAGCTCCAGTCCCCCCGCCACCAGCCGGGCCCGCTCGTCGAAGGCCGCGCGGAACGGACGGCTCGGCAGCTCCGCGTGCAAGAGCCGCAGCGACAGCCCTCGCGCCGACAGCCCATCCAACACCTCCACCAACGGAACGAAGCGCCCCTTCGACTCCACGTACATCGCCTTCACGTTCGCCGTCGCAATCCACACCGACTCGCGCGCGTGGAGCAGCTTCTCCAGCACCACCTCCCGATACAGCTCACTGCCGGACAGCAGTTCCGCCTGGATGGGACGCATGAAGGCCATCCTCACACACATACCTACCGCCCTCCAGTCGGAGCCCATTGTCCGCCGCTGGAAACTGACCCCCAGTCACTTGACGACTGACCTGGGGTCACCTAGCAATGACCCATGGTCAGCAATCCGGGGGTGAAGGGGGAGCGGGCGGCGCCTCAGCGGGCGCGCAAGGACGAGGACAAGGAAGCGAGACGTCGGCTGCTCCTGGATGAAGCGCTGGCGCTCTACGCGGCCACCTCCTACGCGGAGGTGAAGATGGCGGACGTGGCGGAGCGGGCCGGCCTGGCCAAGGGGACGGTGTTCCTCTACTTCCCGACCAAGGAGGCGCTGTTCCTGGCGCTGCTGGAGGACCTGCTCTTCTCCTGGTTCGCCCGACTGGATGCGCGGCTGTGTCAGTCGGACGCGCCGTGGACGGGCCCCTGGTTGGCCCGCTCGGTGGCCCAGTCGTTGGAGGCTGAGACTTCGCTCACGCGGCTGCTGGCGATGCTGCAGACGGTGCTGGAGCAGAACGTGTCCGTGGAGCAGGCGCGCCGGTTCAAGGAGCGGCTGCTGCAGGCCATGCTGCACATCGGCGCGCTGCTGGAGGCGCGGCTGGACTTCCTAAAGCCGGGTGAAGGCCCCCGGGTGCTCGTGCATCTGCACGCGCTGGTGACGGGCCTGCGGCAGATGGCGGACGTGGCGCCCGTGGCGCGCGAAGTCCTGGCGTCGCCGCACATGGCCCCCTTGCGAATCGACTTCACCGCCGAGCTGACGGCGGCCCTCACCACCCTCTTGCGCGGGCTCGAGTCCCGCTGAAGCACGTCACCACACCCCAGGAGCCAACCATGCTGGAGCTCGTCCCCGTCGCCACCGAGTCGAAGCCCTCCGCGGACCTCGCGCGCATCCAGGCCGCCTTCCAGGCCCAGCGCGCGAATCGCTGGGTGATGTCCCGCACCACCACGGCCGAGCGCGTCGCCCGGCTCAAGCGCCTGCGCGAGGCCATCATCGCCCGCCGCGATGAGCTGGCGGAGGCCATCCACCAGGACTTCCGCAAGCCCGCGCTGGAGGTGGAGCTGACGGAAATCCACCCGACGCTGGAGGAGCTGAACCACACGGTGAAGCACCTGTCGTCGTGGATGAAGCCCACGCGGGTGGGCACGCCGATGCTGCTCGCGGGCTCCTCCGCGCACGTGCGCTACGAGGCGCGCGGCGTGGTGCTGGTGCTGGCCCCCTGGAACTATCCCTTCCAGCTCCTGATGGCGCCGCTCATCGCCGCCATCGCCGCGGGCAACACCGTCATCTGCAAGCCCAGCGAGAAGACGCCGCACACCGCGCGCTTCCTCTCGCGGCTGGTGCGCGACGTCTTCCCGGAGAACGAGGTCGCGCTGTTCGAGGGCGGCGCGGAGACGGCGGAGGCGCTCCTGGAGCTGCCGTTCGACCACTTCTTCTTCACGGGCAACCCGCGCATCGGCCGCAAGGTGATGGAGGCCGCGGCGAAGCACCTGGCCAGCGTGACGCTGGAACTGGGTGGCAAGTCACCGGCCATCGTCGACGAGACGGCGGACGTGCGGGCCGCGGCCGAGCGGCTCGCGTGGGGCAAGTTCATCAACGGCGGACAGACCTGTGTCGCGCCGGACTACGTGTTCGTTCACGAGTCCCGCCAGCAGGCCTTCATTGACGAACTCAAGGCGGTCATCGCCCGCTTCTACGGCGCCACCGAGCCGGAGCGGCAGGCGAGCGCGGACTTCTCGCGCCTGGTGGACGCGACGGCGTGGCGGCGGGTGAAGGACCTGGTCGACCGGACGGTGGCGGCGGGAGCCAAGGTCGAGGTGGGCGGGGTGGCGGACGGGCCCTCGCGCTACCTGGCGCCCACCGTGCTGACGGGCGTGACGGCGGACATGGCCATCATGGAGGGGGAAATCTTCGGGCCGGTGTTGCCGGTGATGACGTACCGCTCGCGCGACGAGGTGTACGCGCACATCCAGGGTGGGGAGAAGCCGCTGGCGCTCTACGTCTTCAGCCAGGACAAGCGGGCCATCGAGGACGTGTTCCGCAACACGACCTCCGGAGGGGCGGTGGTGAACAACGTCCTCATCCACGTGGCGAACCCGAACCTGCCCTTCGGCGGGGTGGGAATGAGCGGCCTGGGGCACTACCACGGCGTCTACGGCTTCCGGACCTTCAGTCACGAGCGCGCCGTGTCGGTTCAATGGATGAAGTCGCTGGCGGCGGTGTTCTTCCCGCCGTACCGCGGAAAGGCGCAGGAGTGGGCCTCCCGCGCCAGCCGGCTGTTGGAGTAGGCCCCACACAGCCAGAGGAGCCGGGATGCGCGTGGTGAAGCAGGAGGAGGAGCTGATTCCCCGGGGCATGCAGGAGGCGTTCGACCGCCTGCGGGCCCGGCGCTGGGACGTGGCGCGGCGAGGCCCCGGCGAGCGGCTGGCGAAGCTGGAGAAGCTCAAGGCGCTCATCGTCGAGCGGAGGCAGGCGCTCGCCGACGCCATCCACGCGGACTTCCGCAAGCCGCCCGCGGAGGTGGAGGCGACGGAAATCCTCCCGGTGCTGATGGAGCTGGAGCACGTGCGCAAGCACCTCAAGGCGTGGATGAAGCCGCGCAAGGTGACGACGCCGCTGGTGCTCACCGGGACGACCAGCCACGTGCGTCACGAGGCGCGCGGCGTGGTGCTGGTGATGGCGCCGTGGAACTACCCATTCAACCTGCTGTTGATGCCGCTGGTGGGCGCGGTGGCGGCGGGCAACACCGTCATGTGCAAGCCCAGCGACAAGACGCCGAACACATCGCGCTTCCTGGCGGAGCTGGTGCGCGACACGTTCCCCGAGGACGAGGTGGCGCTGGTGGAGGGTGGCGCGGAGGTGGGCGAGGCGCTCTTGCGGCTGCCGTTCGACCACTTCTTCTTCACCGGAGGGCCGCGCGTGGGGCGGCGGGTGATGGAGGCCGCGGCGAAGCACCTGGCCAGCGTGACGCTGGAGCTGGGCGGCAAGTCGCCGGCCATCGTGGATGCGTCAGCGGATATCGAAGCCGCGGCGGAGCGGGTGGCCTGGGGCAAGTTCCTCAACGGCGGGCAGACGTGCATCGCCCCGGACCACGTCTGGGTTCATGCGTCGAAGGAAGAGGCTTTCCTCGCGGCCCTGAAGGCGGCGCTGGAGCGCTTCTACGGGCGCTCCGAGGAAGCGCGGCGCGCGAGCTCCGACCTCTGCCGCATGGTGGATGACGGCGCCTTCGCGCGGGTGCGCGGGTTGCTGGACCGCACGGTGGCGGCGGGAGCGCGAGTGGTTGTCGGCGGCGGCGTGGACGCGGAGACGCGCTTCATCGCGCCGACGGTGGTCGCGGACGTGGCACCGGATGCGCCGTTGATGGAGGAGGAAATCTTCGGGCCGGTGTTGCCGGTGCTGCGCTTCGAGTCGCTCGACGAGGTGGTGACGCACGTGCGCGCGGGCGGCAAGCCGCTGGCGCTCTACGTCTTCAGCCATGACGAGGCGGTGGTGGAGCGGCTGCTCCAGGAGACGAGCGCGGGCGGGACGTGCATCAACGCGGTGGTGTTGCACAACGTGAACCCGAACCTGCCCTTCGGAGGCGTGGGCGCGAGCGGCCTGGGCGCGTACCACGGCGAGACGGGCTTCAAGACCTTCAGCCACGAGCGCGCGGTGCTGCGCCAGGGACGCACGTCCCTGGCGAACCTGTTCTTCCCGCCGTACACCGGCAAGGCCCGGAAGCTCGCGCGCCTGGCGAGCCGCCTGTTCGAGTAGGCGGCCCCGCCGTCACCTCAGCTGCGAAGACCCGGAGCTTCGTGGCCGGTGCGAGCCACGTACTCGGTGTAGCCACCGCCGTACTGGTGGATGCCGTCCGGCGTCAGCTCCAGCACGCGGTTGGACAGCGCGCCCAGGAAGTGACGGTCGTGCGAGACGAAGAGCATGGTCCCCTCGTAGCGGGCCAGCGCTGTAATCAGCATCTCCTTCGTCGCCATGTCCAGATGGTTGGTGGGCTCGTCCAGCACCAGGAAGTTGGGCGGGTCGAAGAGCATCTTCGCCATCACCAGACGCGCCTTCTCACCACCCGACAGCACGCGGCACTTCTTCTCCACCTCGTCACCGGAGAAGCCGAAGCACCCGGCCAGTGCGCGCAGCGAGCCCTGCCCCGCGCGGGGGAACGCGTCCTCCAGTGACTCGAACACCGTGCGCTCACCGTTCAGGAGGTCCATGGCGTGCTGGGCGAAGTACCCCAGCTTCACGCTGCCACCCACCGTCACCGCGCCCGTGTCCGGCGTCGTCGAGCCCACCACCAGCTTCAACAGCGTGGACTTGCCCGCGCCGTTGACGCCCATGACGCACCAGCGCTCGCCTCGGCGCACGAGGAAGTCCATGCCGTCATAGATGCGCCGGGAGCCGTAGGCCTTGTGCACCGCCTTCAGGTTCACCACGTCGTCGCCCGAGCGCGGCGCCGGCTGGAACTCGAACAGCACCGTCGTGCGGCGCTTGGGCGGCTCTACCTTCTCAATCTTCTCCAGCTTCTTCACGCGGCTCTGCACCTGCGCGGCGTGCGAGGCGCGGGCCTTGAAGCGCTCGATGAACTTCAGCTCCTTGGCGAGCATGGCCTGCTGGCGCTCGTACTGCGCCTGCTGCTGCTTCTCGTTCTGCGCGCGCTGCTGCTCGTAGAAGTCGTAGTTGCCCGAGTACGTCGTCAGCGAGCCGCCGTCGATTTCCACCATCTTGGTGACGATGCGGTTGAGGAACTCGCGGTCGTGCGACGTCATCAGGAGCGCGCCCTCGTACCCCTTGAGGAATCCCTCCAGCCAGATGAGGCTCTCCAGGTCCAGATGGTTGCTCGGCTCGTCGAGCAGCATCGCGTCCGGACGCATGAGCAGGATGCGCGCCAGCGCCACGCGCATCTTCCAACCACCGGACAGCGCGCCGACGTCGCCGTCCATCATCTCCTCGCTGAAGCCCAGGCCCGCGAGAATCTCCCGCGCGCGGCCCTCCAGCGCGTAGCCACCCAGCTCCTCGAAGCGCGCCTGCACCAGGCCGTAGCGCTCGACGAGCTTCTCCATGTCGTCGGCCTTGTCCGGGTCGGCCATGTCCGCTTCGAGCGCCTTCATCTCCGCGGCGACCGTGCTCACCGGGCCCGCGCCATCCATGACCTCGGACACGGCGCTGCGGCCGGACATCTCGCCGACGTCCTGGTTGAAGTAGCCGATGGTGACACCACGGTCGACGGCCACCTGGCCTTCGTCGGGGTGTTCCTGGTCGGTAATCATCCGGAACAGCGTCGTCTTGCCGGCCCCGTTGGGCCCGACGAGGCCGACCTTCTCCCCCTTGTGGAGAGCGGCCGAAGCCTCGATGAAGAGAATCTGCTGGCCGTGCTGCTTGCTGATGTTGTCGAGACGAATCATGTGCGTAGGGGGTGCCCGGAAGGCGGGCGCGGCGCCCTTATGCCATGGGGGACGCCGAAGGAGGATTGTTCCGAACCCTCGACCTCCGCTTCCCATGCCCGGGGGCGGCCCACCAGGGGGGCGTTCGCCCTGGAGCCGGGAGGGAGACCTACATGGACCCGTCAGCCCCCCAGGCGCCATTCCGCCGTGAGCGGATCCGCTCGGCTACCGGGAGCCGGATACACCGTCCTGGGTGCCCGGCCGCCTGGTCCCCTGCCGTGCCTCAGGGCGTGATGACGAGGCGGATGGGATTGCCTTCCTTCTTCACCAGCCGCTCCACGCCCTTCGCCACGTCCTCCAGCGGCATCGTCGCCGTCACGGAGCGCGAGACGTCCAGACGCTTGGTGCTCACCAGCGTCACGAGCTGGTCCAGGTGCTTTTTCTCGTAGCCCAGGTGTCCGACCAGCGCCTGGGAGCGCAGGCCGAAGTTGACCCCGGCGCCCAACTGGATGGGCTCCGGCGACAGGCCCACCATCACCGCGCGCCCGTAGCGCCCGAGGCTCAACGCCGCCTGCGCCAGCACCGAGTTCGCGCCCACCAGGTCCACCGCCACATCCAACCCCAGCCCATTCGTGTGCTGGAGAATCTGCGCACGCACGTCCGGAGAGCGCGGGTCCAACGCCACGTCCGCGCCGAACTCCAGCGCGCGGTTGCGCGCGGCCTCGTTCGTGTCGAACGCGATGATGGGCGTCGCCCCCATCATCCGGGCAATCTGCACCGCGTGGACGCCAAGCCCACCGATGCCCCACAGGCCCACCGACTGCGCGGGCCGCAACTTCGCGCTCTCCACCAGTCCCGCGTACGGCGTGGCCACCGCGTCCGCGAGGATGGCCGCCTGTTCGAAGGGCAGGTGGTCCGGAATCGAGGACAGCACGAAGTACGGCACCACGACGTACTCGGCCCACGCGCCGTCGTAGTGGAAGCCCATGATTTGAAAGTCGAGGCACTCCTGCGGCTGGCCATTGGAGCACTTCGGGCAGCGACCGCAGGGCTTGCCACCGGCCATCGCGACGCGCTGCCCCTCCTTCCAGCGCGGCACGCCCACGCCCACCTCGTCGATGACACCCGAGGACTCATGGCCCGGTGTCACCACGGGCAGCGGAGAGCGGAGCGAGCCGTCGAGCAGATGCGCATCCGACAAGCAGATGCCGCACGCCTTCACTCGCACCCGCACCTCGCCCGGACGCGGCTGGGGCACGGGGACCTCCGTCACCGTCAACGTCCGCGTGGCCGTATCGAAGCGCGCCGCCCGCATCGTCCGCTGGTTCGCGTCTGCCATCGATTGCTCCTCCTGGCCGCGCATCGTGGAACACGAGCGGGCACCCAAGCTCGGAAGGCGCGACCGTAGCACGCACCCTCGGGGCTGCTCGCGGACTCGAAGCGAGCCTTTCACTCTGGCGCGAGGACGACACTTCCACCGCACCGGTTCGGCTCCGAGCGGTCTGGAACGACTCGCACCGCGAAACTGGCACCGCGCCAGTCCGCTTCCCCATGGGCGTCGCGACACGGAAGGCTCGCGAACTCGCGCCCGTTCCCGTGCAACGCCTCGCCCTGTGGCGTAGGCGGCATCACGGCCGTTTGCGCGCACCACCGCCAGCACGGGCGCGCCGTGTGGCGTAGAGTGCCCGGCCGTGCTGACCGTCGAACCGCATCCGTCCCTGGACACCCTCGCCTTCACCACCACGTTCCCCGCACCGCTGGGCTCGCTGCCCTCGCCGGAGTGGCTGGTGGCGTTGCTGAAATCGGATGCGGCCGCGCCACTCTCCAGCGACGACGCCGTGCGAGGCGCCGTGCGCGACATGCTCCGCCACCGCGGCTACAAGCCCACAGGCCGCGGCAAGCCCGCCTCCGAGTACCTGGTGCGCGCCGCGACGGAAGGCACGCTCGGCTCCATCAACACCGCCGTGGACCTCTGCAACGCCGTGTCCCTGCACAGCGGCCTGCCCATCAGCGTCGTCGACCTGGACCGGGCCACCGCGCCCTTCCGCGTGGGCATCGCCCCCGAGGGCTCCCAGTACGTCTTCAATGCCTCCGGCCAGAGCATCGACCTGGCGGGCCTGCTGTGCCTCTTCGACGCCGAGGGCCCCTGCGCCAATGCCGTGAAGGACGCCCAGCGCACCAAGACGAACGCCGACACCCGCCGCACCCTCACAGTCCTCTGGGGCGCCAGGGGCCTGGGTGACCGCACCGCGCGCGCCTTCACGTGGTACCGCGAACTGTTGGAACGCGCGGGAGCCACCGTGGAGCGGCTCCCCTGAGCGCCCTGGACCTGGAGCAACTGCTCGCCGACGGCGCACGCTCCCTCTCCGCCGCCTGGGGACGACCCGTGCTCCTGGCCGAGCCCCAGGTCCTCCGCACCGAGTCCCGCTGCCATGTCGTGCGCGCCCGCGTGCGCGGCGGCGATGTGCCCACCGTCATCCTCAAGCACTTCCACGCGGACCCCGTGCTCGGCCTGGACGAGTGGGCGGGGCTGGAGCTGCTCGGCCGCCACAACCTCACCACCGCCCCGGGCCTCATCGCGGGCGACATCCACTCCCGCCTCCTCGTCCTCCAGGACCTGGGCACCGGCCCCAGCCTGGAAGACCTCTTCAACTCAGTGGACGCAAGCGCCGCCACCGGAGGACTGCTCGCCGTGGCCCGACTCACGGGCCAGCTCCACGCGCGCACCCGGGGCCTGCAAGGTGACTTCGACCTGCTCCGCCACGCGCTGAACCCACGCCCCCTGCGCGTGCGCATCGACAACGCGCGCTATCTGGTGGAGCACGCGGACCGGCTGCATCGCTGGACGAACGCCGTCGGCACCACCGTGGCCGCCGGCACCCAGGAGGACGTGGAGCAACTGGCGCGTGAGCTGGCCGAGCCCGGCCCCTTCCTCGCGCTCACCCACGGTGACATGGCCCCGGGCAACACCCTCTTCACCACCAGCGGCCCGCGCCTGCTCGACTTCGAGTACTGCGGCATGCGCCACGCGCTGTACGACGCGCTCATGTGGCTCATCGTGGTGCCGCTGCCCGACGAGCTCGTCACTCGCGCGGACCTCACCTATCGCATCACCCTGGCCCCCGTCTGCGAGGCGGCCCAGACGGACGCCACGTACACCCACGCGCGCGCCCTGGTCGCCACGGCGCGCACGGTGAACATGTTCCAGTGGCTGTCGCCCAAGGCGCTGGAGCGAGACAGGGATTGGGCACCGGGCTACTCCGAGCGCGCCGCCCTGCTGCGCCACCTCGCGCGCTCCCGCGTCCTGCGCGAGCCCACGAGCCTGGTCCCCGCCCTCTCACGCACCCTCGCCGCCCTGGAGGAACGACTCGTGGAGCGCTGGGCGGGAACCCCTTCCTTCACCTGGCCCGCGTTCCGGTAGCGCGCCGGAGGACGCTCGCCTTCGCGCTCACTCGCGGACGCGCACCACCACCTTGCCGAAGGGCCCCCGGTCCAGGTGCTCGAGCGCCTTCGGGAACTCGCGCAGCGCATACGTCGCGTCGACGACCGGCTCCAGGCGCAGCGCGTCCACCGCGCGCACGAAGTTCTCCAGGCCGCGTCGGTTCCCCACCAGCACGCCCTGGATGACGCCCTGGGTCTGGAACAACGGCACCACCGGGAAGCGCATGTCGAAGCCGTCCAGCACGCCGATGAGCGTGACGCGTCCACCGGGCGCCAGCGCGCTGACCGAGCGCGCCAGGTTGTCGCCGCCCACCATCTCCAGGATGTGGTCCGCGCCGCGCCCGCCCATCAGCTCCACCACCGCCTTCTCCCAGTCCGGCGTCTGGCGCCGGTGGATGCCGTGGGCCGCGCCCAGCTTCTTCGCGCGCGCAAGCTTCTCCTCATCCCCCGACGTGACGATGACCCGCGCTCCCAGCGCCGAGGCGAGCTGCACGGCGAACAGCGACACGCCGCCCGTGCCCTGGGTCACCACCGTCTGCCCGGGCCGCACCCCGCCCAGCTCCACGAGCGCCGTCCACGCGGTGAGCCCCGCGCACGGCAGCGTGCTGGCGCGCACGTCATCCAGTGTCCGGGGCGCGGCGACAAGCCAGCTCTCCGGCATCGCCACATACTCGGACAACACCCCCGGCAGACTCCCTCCCAGGCTGCGCACCGAGCCATTCACGCGCGGCACGGGTCCATCCACCCAGTCCGCGTTGAACGCGGCGAGCACCCGCTCCCCCACCTTGAACCGGGTGACACCGCCACCCGTGGCCACCACCTCGCCGACCATGTCGGAGGTGGGCACGAAGGGCCACGGCACATCCGAATAGCCAGCCCCGTCGAGGAACAACTTCTCGCGGTAGTTCAGCGACACCGCGGAGACTCGGACCAGGGCCTCGCCCGCGGCCGGCGTGGGAATCGCCACGCTCGCCAGCTCCAGGTTCGCGCGGCCAGGCCGCCGCAGCTCCCACCGCTTCATCACGCCATCCATCGTTTCGCTCCGTTGCCGTGCCATCGAGAGGCGTGGGGGATATACGGACGCGAAGACGTCGCCAGTGACGAGACTTCGGCGCCTCACTGGGGACAGGAATTCACCAATGGGAACCACACCGTGACGGACCGACTCAGTGGAGTGCTCACCTTCGTCCAGGCCGCCGAGGCTGGTGGCTTCGCGCTCGCGGCCGAGCGGCTGGGCCTGTCCCGCTCCGCCGTCGGAAAGAGCATCGCCCGGCTGGAGGAGCGACTGGGCACCCGCCTGTTCCAGCGCACCACGCGCAGGCAGAGCCTCACCGAGGACGGACAGGTCTTCTACGAGCGCTGTGTCCGCGCGCTGGCGGAGCTGGAAGCGGCGGAGGCCGCGCTGGACTCCGGCCGCCGCGCACCCACGGGCCGCCTGCGCGTGGCCGCGTCCGTGCTGTTCGGTCGGCACTGCGCCGCGCCCCTGCTCTGGGAGCTGACGCGCCAGCATCCAGGCCTCGAGCTGGAGCTGTGCTTCAGCGACCGCGTGGTGGACCTCATCGAGGAGGGCTTCGACCTGGCCATCCGCGTCGCGCCCCTCGCGGACCACGCGGGCCTCACCGCGCGCAGACTCGGCGCGCAGATGATGGTGGTCTGCGCCTCGCCTCGCTACGTCGCCCGGCATGGCCGACCGAAGACGCTCGCGGACCTCGCGAACCACGAGGCCATCAATTACGGGCGACAGGGCATCAGCAAGCCCTGGCGTTTTCCGGACGGCCAGGGCGGAGAGCGGGTCATCCCCGTCCAGGGCAGCCTGCGCTTCGATGACCTGGAGGCCATCGCCGATGCCGCCGTCCAGGGCGCCGGGCTCGCGTGGCTTCCGTGCTGGCTCGTCGCCGAGCGGGTGCACAAGGGCGAGCTCGTGACGCTGCTGGAGACGGAGGGCCGCCACGGCAATGAAATCTTCGCCGTGTGGCCCCAGAACAAGCACCTGCCGTCGAAGGTGCGCGCGGCCATCGACATCCTGGTCGCGCGCATCCCCGAGCGGCTGTCCTCCGGGGAGAACCAGTCCAAGGGGGCACGGAGAAAGCCCCTGCGCCGGAAGGCCTAGAGTCCCTCGCCGAAGCGGTCTCCCGTCTCCACCGAGTCCGTCTGCTCCGACGGCGCCTGGGACCAGAGCTGCTCGCCCACGCGCGACAGGCCCGTGACACCCGCGCTGTACAGCACCTGCACCGCGCCCGAGTCGGTCGCGCTCCCCACGTCCTCGTACGGCACGCCCACCGCCAGGTCCACGAAGCCATCCCCGTCATAGTCCCCCGAGGACAGCCGGGAGCCGAACGCATCCTGGAGCTCCGCGCCCTCCTCCACGGTGGAGCCCACTTGAGACCAGCGCTGCTCACGCGCAGTGGATAGCCCACCCGGCGCGCCGTGCAACACGTGCACGATACCCGCGCCGACGACAGCCCCCACGCTCTCCGAGGCCACGCCGATGGCGAGGTCCACATGGCCATCTCCATCGAAGTCCTCGGCCACCAGCGCGGAGCCCAGGGCATCACCTTGCTCGGCCACGTCCGAGATACCGGCCGAATCCTGGCTCCAGGCGAGGGCCCCCGTGGACTGGAGCCCCGCGCTTCCGCCGCGCAGCACCGTCACCGCGCCCGCCCCCGCCATGAAGCCCACCGTCTGACCCGGAGCCGCGATGGCCAGCTCACTCCGACCATCGCCATTGAAGTCCCCCGCCGCCAGCGCGGCACCGAAGAGCACCCCCTCGCTCGCCACACCGGGCACCCCGTCGCTTCCCGGAGTCCACAATTGGTTGCCCGTGCTCGTCAGGCCATCAATGGAGCCGGACAGCACGTTCACCGCGCCCACGTTCGCGACGGTGCCCACGTCCTCGGAGGGCACACCCACGGCCAGCTCGTCGAAGCCGTCTCCGTTGAAGTCACCCGCGGCCAGCGCGGAGCCGAAGCGGTCTCCCGTCTCCGTGACTTCGAGCACGTGCGCCGCCGCCTGACTCCAGCTCTGCGCGCCCGTTCCGGTGAGCCCGGAGACGGAGCCGAACAACACCGTCACCAGCCCGGAGTCGAGCGCCGATGAGCCATAGTCCTCGGCGGGAACACCCACGGCCAGGTCGTCATACCCGTCGCCATTGAAGTCCCCCACCGCCAGCACGGCGCCGAAGCCGTCGAACGCCTCGGCGCTGTCGGGCACGCTCGCGCTGTTCTGGTGCAGCACCTTGTCCGTGGACAAGTCCACGCCCTGCGCCGACCCCAGGAAGACGTGGACCGAACCCGCATCGACAATCCCATTCACGTCGTCCTCGGGCACGCCGACGGCCACGTCCGCGAAGCAGTCGCCATTGAAATCACCCACCGCCACCGCGGCGCCGAAGTGGTCGGCGAAACCCGCCGTGTCCTCCACGCCCGACACGTCGCGATGCAACCACAGGCCCGCGGTCCCCAGCCCCGTCACCGAGCCCAGCACGACGCTCACCGCCCCCTGGTCCAACCCCAGGCCCACGTCCTCGTCCGGCGCGCCGACGACGAGGTCCGCGTAGCCATCTCCATTCACGTCCGAGTGGCGCCCGTAGCCATGCAGGCGCTTCACGGCGCAGGCGTCGGCCAGAGTCGGCGCGGTGCGGTTCGCGGTGAAGAACGAGCCGTCCAACCGGGTGATGGTCGGCGAGTCATTCGCGGAGAAGGCCTCCGGCGCGTAGTGCATCAGGGAGTCCAACCCATAGGGCCCCAGGTTGCGTCCGGCCGCGCCCTCCTGCGCGAAGGTCTCGAAGGCGTGGGCATACCCTGCCTCGATGTTCTCGAAGTGGATGACGACGTTCCTGTCCCGGTCCGTGCGCGCCTGCTCGTGCCACAGTCCCAGCGTGTGCCCCACCTCGTGGAGCGTGCTCCCCGTGGTGCAGCCCGGCGCGAGCGTCACGAACTGCTGCCCTCCGATGCGACCGACGTGTGACGAGCAGCCCGTGCCCGGCCGGAAGGTGACGTAGTCCGACTGGGTCGTGCGTGGCACGAACCGGATGGGAGTGAGGGCCTCCCACTGAGCCAGG
Organism: Myxococcus sp. CA040A; assembly: GCF_013336725.1. Taxonomy (NCBI): domain Bacteria; kingdom Pseudomonadati; phylum Myxococcota; class Myxococcia; order Myxococcales; family Myxococcaceae; genus Myxococcus; species Myxococcus sp. CA040A. The sequence goes on from NZ_JABUMR010000007.1 coordinate 755,384, forward strand.
GCCGCCGTGACGCGCCCGATGTTCGGCAAGGCCGCGTCCACCGTGTAGGGCACCACGCCGCCCGGCCAGCGCGTCATCGCGCGCGTGGACACCGCGCCCTGCGCCTCCACCGATAGCGCGGAGAGTTCTCTGGCCGGGACCTCGGGCGGCAGGAGGATGTCCCCCTGGAAGACACGCTCGCCGTCGATGCGCTCGTAGGCGAGCGCTCGCGGTCCTCCGGCGACCTGGAAGTTCGCTCGGCGCACTTCACCCGTGCGACCCGGGAAGGCTCGCTCCTGCCGGATGACCTCGCTCGAAGCATCGGCGTCGACCTCGCCGCCACAACCACTCGCGCTCCCGACGAGCACGCCCAGCACCACACCCGCCCAGCCACGTGAAACATGTTTCATCCCCGGAAGTCTCGACATCGGAATGTATCCCCCAGAAGTCGGGCACGGCGCCCCGCGAGATGCGGGACGGCGCTCTTGCAACCCGATATGCATCTGCATCCGGATGATTATTTAGAGGAGCGGTCTGACATGCCGCGTTCCACGCCGACTTCGGTTCCGGGCGCAAGAGCCCGGGCCGAGCACGGGCGAAGCCGGGAACTTATCTATTGGACCGATGTCACATGGCAAAGACAGACGGACCCCGAGTCGTGGCCCGCACGGGGCCCTTCCAAGCTCAGAGCTTCAGGGCCTCGCGGATGCGAGCCACCACCTCCGGAGGGGGCGGCGAGACATCCACCTCCAGCGCCTGCGTGGGCACCTCCAGCGTGGCGAGCTGGCTGTCCAGCAACGACGGCGGCATGAAGTGCCCATGCCGCTTCGCGAGCCGGCCCGCCAGCACCTCGCGCGGAGCATTCAGGTACACCCACCGCGTACGCGCGGGGTCCACTTCCAGTTGGTCCCGGTAGGCGCGCTTGAGGGCGGACGAGGCGAGCACCAGGTCCTCGTCACGCTCCATGGCCGCCTGGAGCTGGCCGCGCACCACGGCGAGCCAGGGCGCTCGGTCCTCGTCCGTCAGGGGGACTCCGGCCGCCATCTTCGCCACGTTGGACCGGGGGTGCAGGTCATCCGCGTCCAGGAAGCGCCAGCCCAGGCTCCGCGCCAGGGCCTGCCCCACCGTCGTCTTCCCCGCGCCCGACACTCCCATGATGATGACGACCATCCGGTGCGGCCTCCTCGAATCGTGGACCTCCAGACAGGTTGCGACGCCTCCCGACAGAGCGCCACTCCCATCCTCGGCAAGTGCCCACCGCACCACGATGGCTTGAAGAGTCGCAACCGTATGAGCCGCCTTGGTGCTCGCGCTTGAGGACGTGGACGCACAGCCCCGGGAGTGATGCGCCGGGACTCGGCCCTCCGCTTGATGCGCGAGCCGCCGCGGCCCTGGCGTCGAGCATGGACGGGACACCGGTGGAGGCCCCACGACACAGGCGCCCCGAAGTGACGCCTCGGAGCGACGCTCGCGGATGGCGTACGCTCTCGTGGCGACGCGAAAGGGTTGCTGGCGGACCGTTGGCGAAGAGCGTCAGCGCGTGAGCACGTCAAGCATCAGGGACCAGGCCCCCTGCTCCCATGCCGTCAACGGCAGCGAGGTGCAGAGGTACAGAGCGAAGAGGTCGCTCATCCTCCCGGCGCGCAAGAGCGTCCGGACCAAGGCAGTGGTCACTCTGTTCGTGAGGCCGAACTCCGTCATCAACTCCCCTGCACGATGATTGGCGAGCATCTTCCGGGCCCGTGCGAGCAGATGACCCCAGAGATAGCGGTGCGAGCCGCTCGTGACGTTGGCGAGCGACTCCCGGCACATGTCCGACCTCGAGCCCCGGACCGCCACCTTCAAGCTCATGCTCTTGGGCTCGTCCGAATACCACGGACGGTTTTCCCACTTCACATGGGCCTCGAAGAGCATCCCCGACACTTCAATGAGGAACTTCACGTTCAGCCCCGGGAACCCGGTGCTGCTCCAGAAGGCGAAGGGGTCTCCTTCGTTGTAGTCCCTGAACGTCGGCCACTGGTCCTGCCCCGTGATGTCATTCTCGATGGAGTCGGTGGTGATGCTCGGCGGGCTGGAGTAGCCGGAGAACGACGGGGGGCCTCCAGAGAACGACGGGTAGCCTCCGGAGAACGACGGGGGACCTCCAGAGAACGACGGGGGACCTCCAGAGAACGACGGAGGGCCTCCGGAGAACGACGGGTAGCCCCCGGAGAACGACGGGTAGCCCCCGGAGAACGACGGGTAGCCCCCGGAGAACGACGAGGAGCCTCCGGAGAACGACGGGAAGGAGAAGGGAGAGGACTGGCTCTTCGCCCAGACACAACACGGGGGCGGAGAACGGCTATAGCAACCGGTACAGATGAAGACATGGCAGGAGGGGCACGTCTTCGGCTTGTGCGTCATGCAGTAGTAGCGCGTGCAGAAGACACACTGGGCCGACGGATTCACCGGTGCCATGTACGGGCATTTGGACGAGCCGCAGTTAACCACCGTGGGCGGCGAGGGTTTGTACATGCGGGCAGTCCTCCATGACGCGCGATTGGAGGAACCACCAGCAAACCACATACCAATGACTGGGATTGCTCGGTGCGGAGTGGCGACTGTCTGGGAATGCCCCCTGTTCGCGCCACTCCGCGTCCCATGAGGACGCGGGCGCGTCTGGGAGGAACACGACGTGGGCCGAGACAGGTTGTCCGAGCACGCCCCCCGAGGCTCCGCACGCCTTGGGGATGTCAGACCTTGGGGGTACTCTTCCCTTCATCGCCGCGAAGGACGCGGCACGGAGGGGTCGGCACTTGGCGGAAATCGCGGACGGCGAGCAGGTGGAAGTCCAGGGCTCGGGTTCCAAGCCCTACATCCTCAAGAACACGGGAGGCGTCTACTCGTGCTCCTGCCCCGCGTGGCGCAACCAGTCCATCGCCATCGAGCGACGCACCTGCAAGCACCTGCGCCGCGTGCGCGGTGACGCCGCCGAGGACGCCCGCACCGGTGGCACCTCCACGCCTCCCGTCAAGGCCACGCGCGCGAAGGCCCCCGCCGGCGATGCCGAGGGCGAGGCGGACGACGAGAAGGCCCCGCCGCTGTTGCTCGCCCACCCGTGGGAGAACGACGTGGACCTCACGGACTGGTGGATGAGCGAGAAGCTCGACGGCGTGCGCGCGTACTGGGACGGCAAGCGCTTCTGGTCGCGCCTGGGCAACGAGTTCTTCGCGCCGGACTGGTTCACCGCGGGGCTGCCGGACTTCCCGCTGGACGGAGAGCTGTTCGGTGGGCGCAAGCGCTTCCAGCGCACGGTGAGCGTGGTGCGCCGGCAGGACAAGAGCAAGGACTGGAAGGAGCTGCTCTTCGTCGTGTTCGACGCGCCGAGCTTCGACGCCGCGTTCGAGCAGCGGCTGGAGCACTGTCGCAAGTGGCTGGATGACGCGAAGCCCGCGTATGCGCAGTGGCATTCGCACGAGCGCTGTCAGGGGACTCCGCATCTGCGCTCGGAGCTGGAGCGCGTGGAGGGCCTGGGCGGCGAGGGGCTGATGCTGCGCAAGCCGGGCTCCCGCTATGAAGTCGGTCGCTCGCACACGCTGCTGAAGGTGAAGAGCTTCAAGGACGACGAGGCCGTCGTCATTGGCCACGTCGCGGGCGCGGGCCGCCACAAGGGCCGGCTGGGCGCGCTGGAGGTGGAGCTGCGCAACGGCAAGCGCTTCAGTGTGGGCACCGGCCTGTCGGACGCCGAGCGCGAAGCACCTCCGGCCATCGGCACGCTCATCACCTTCCGCTACCAGGAGCTGTCCAACGACGGCGTGCCGCGCTTCCCGTCGTACATCGGCGTGCGCATCGACGCGGCGCCGTTCAAGGGGAAGGCGAAGGGCTGAAGACGGGCACACCCACCCGTGCGGGGCAGCCGTCCCGCCGGGTCTGTGCGCCAGCCATCATCGCAAGCACCTGGACCCGCGTGGCGCGCTGGGGGCCGTCGGCACGTGGACGTCCGCACGGTTTATAGAGCAACGGGAGAGCCCTCCGCCCCCGCGGAGTCAGTACCTCCTGGTGTCTGCTCGAGGCGACCATGCACTGCGCGCTCTGCCTGTCGGAACACTCCGCGGACTCCCTGTGCACGCCCCAGCCCCGGGCACGACACGGCGCCTCGCTGCTCGGTGAATCCCTGCCCCATGGAGACAAGGCCGCCGAGCCCTGGTCCTGGGACGTGTGGATTCGCCATCCCGAGGGCGTGGACGTCCACGGCCTGGAGCTGGGCAAGGGCGGCCTCTTCCTGAGCTGCTCGGAGCCCTTCCCTCCTCTCTTCACCCGGCTGGAGCTGACGCTGCGGCTGGCCGGCGAGGAGTTCGCCTGTGAGGGCGAAGTGGTGCGGCACGTCGACTCCGCGCATGCCCGCACCTGGGGCGTCTCAGCGGGCATCGGCGTGCAGTTGCTGCCCCCCTCACCCCGGCTGCGGGACTTCCTCTCGCAGACAAGGCAGTTCCAAAGCACAGGCTAAACCAGAGTTCGTGATTCTCGAACGGCCTCAGACGGCACGCCTGAGGTCGGCTCGGCGCAGGGATGGACTGGCAGAGCGTTGGGCGTTGCGAGCAGCGAGGTAGGCATGCACCCGCACCATGAGCCGGGCCATGGTTCGGCAGCGGTGATTGCGGGTGACATTGGCGTGCAGGTCCAGCCATACCCGCTCGATGCGGTTGCCCTCGGGGCAGTAAGGCGGAAGGAAGTGGAGCACGATGCGCCCGCCGAGTTGCGCGAGGGCACGGCGAGTCT